>JAZOOS010000012.1:0-151868 GCA_045655185.1 Eubacteriales bacterium | reverse complement strand
GGAAATACAGGATTTCATCAACGATTATCCCCGGCGCCTCTTTAACGGTGAAAGTGCCCGAACAATGTTTAATAGAGAACTTACCGCCCTCGGCCTTGAAAATTTTTCACACTTTTTTTAAGATTCCTCTTGACATTTGCGGTGAAAAAGCGCCCAACATTAAGTTTTTTTCAAAAGCCTTCCCTATCGGCGAAAAAGGCATAAAGCCGTCGGGTAAAATTTTCTCCTTTTTTAGAAAAAGCCCCTTTACAAATCAATTTTTGTATGCTATACTGTATGGGTCACGGAGGCATAGCTCAGTTGGTTAGAGCGTACGGTTCACATCCGTAAGGTCGAGGGTTCGAGCCCCCCTGTCTCCACCAAAATATCCCGAATTAAACCCTTGCGGTTTGGTTCGGGGTATTTTTCGTTTTTGGGGGGCTCGAAGGGGAAGCGGTAGTGAATGGGACGAAGGTAAAAACGCCACGTTGTGGCGTTTTTGCCCGAGGAGTCACGAAAACAAGGCGAAACAAAGCGAATGAGAATGAGCGCGTGTTTCAACTATGTTTTCGGAAGCAAAGCCTAAATGGCTGTCAGAGCCGCGGAAGCGCAAATATCACCAGCATAGATCTTTTGGAAACGAAAGGAATAAAATGGCTTATCGAATGCCCCGAAGAAATCGATGAGAGCTCTGCTCCTTTGTTTCTGGAGTTCACCGTTGATGGGCAAAAATACAAACTCGTTATAAAATAATTCCTATATGCAAATTAATGAGCAAAGGTTTATGCTACATTTCCTTTTTTCATTCGCTTTTAGTTTGCATATTTAATTTCCCCGCCTATTCCTTAACCACCCGACAAAGTTTCTTCTTTTCGGGTGGTTTTTGCGTTCTGTGACAGCAAAACACGCTATGATACGGGACGTTATATTGCAAATATTGCTCTTGCGGATATTTTTTCTTCATTATTTTGCCACCTCTGCTAATTTTCCTTGCAAATTTTATAATCTTTTGTTATACTATATATTGTAATATTAGGGGTTTCATCCCCCGGAAAGCAGGACAAGTTATGTTCGTAAAAAGCCAAAGCGTGATCAAGGATGACGAGCTTAAAGAGATCCTTGCAAAATCGCTGGAGGGAAAGAACCCGAAAAAGGTTCTCCTTCTGCCCCCCGACTACACCCGTATGTATTCGGGTGCCGGAAAGATCACCGCTTACTATTATGAAATGTTAAAGGACACCGCCGAGGTGGACGTTATGCCCGCCCTCGGTACCCACGTACCGATGACGAAGGAGGAATGCGATATCTTCTTCCTTGGAAAGGTTCCCTTTGAAAAGATCTTAGTGCACAACTGGCGCACCGACGTTATGAAGATCGGCGAGGTTCCCGCCTCGTTCGTTCGCGAGGTTTCCGAGGGGCTGGTCGATCAAACGATCGAGGTCGAGGTCAATCGCCGCATTATGGATCCCTCGTACGATCTGATCATCTCGGCGGGGCAGGTCGTCCCGCATGAGGTTGTCGGTATGGCCAACTATTCGAAGAATATCTTTGTTGGCTGCGGCGGCAGCAGCATGATCAACAGCAGCCATATGCTGGGCGCCTTCTACGGAATGGAGCGTATTATGGGTAAGGACTTCTCCCCCGTTCGTCGCGTATTCGACTACGCGCAGGAGAATTTCCTTTCGAAGGTACCGCTGATGTACGTTTTGACGGTTACCACCAACTCGGGGGATGAGACCAACCTGCACGGCATTTATATCGGCAACCAGAGAGAGCTTTTCGAAATGGCGGTCGAGCAGAGCCAAGAGAAGAACCTCAACCACATGGAAAAGCCGCTCAAGAAGGTCGTTGTTTACCTTGACCCGCGCGAATTCAAAAGCACCTGGCTTGGAAACAAGGCGGTGTACCGCACCCGTATGGCGATTGCCGACGGCGGCGAGCTGATCATTCTGGCCCCCGGGGTCAAGATGTTCGGTGAGGACGCGGAAAACGACCGTCTGATCCGTAAGTACGGCTACGTCGGCCGTGAAAGAGTTCTTGAGCTGGTGAAGGAAAACGAAGATCTGCAAGAGAACATGTCGGTTGCCGCGCACCTCATCCACGGCTCGTCTGACGGGCGCTTCTCGATCACCTATTGCACCGAGCTTCTTAACGAAGAAGAGGTAAAGGGCGCTGCCTTCAAGTATATTCCCTATGCCGAAGCCGCCAAGAAATACGATCCCGCCGTTTTGACCGACGGGTTCCACACGATCGACGGAGAGGAGATCTTCTATATCAGTAACCCCGCTCTCGGTCTTTGGACGAGGGACTGATATGGAAAAGATCATCGACCTGCACACCCACTCCCGCTACTCGGACGGCTCGATGACCCCCTGTGAGCTCGTGCGTCACGCAAAGGAGCAAGGCATTGCGGCCATTGCCCTTTCCGACCATGACGGCGTAGACGGGGTCAAGGAAGCCGTAGCGGAAGGGCAGAAGTGCGGTGTTGAGGTTATTCCCGCCATTGAGCTTTCGGTACAGTCCGACACCGAAACGCATATTCTCGGTTATTTTATCGACGTCGATTCCGAGGCGATCAAGGAAGCGATGAAGAAAATTCGCGAGGTTCGCACGCTTCGCGCCGAGGATAACTGTCGAAAGCTTAACGAGCTTGGCTTCCCCGTTACGATGGAGGAGGCCCGCGAGGTAGCCGGCGGCGATATCATTTGCCGCGCGCATTTCGCAAGGCTGCTTTTTAACAAGGGGCTCGTCGGCAGTGTAAAGGAAGCCTTTGATAAATATCTCAGCAACGGGCGACCTGCGTACTCGGGTCGGCAGGCGATCACTGATAAAGAGGCGATCGATCTTATTCACCGCGCGGGCGGTATCGCCTTCGTCGCGCATCCGCACCTCATCCGTCTTTCGGATGAAGCTTTGTTTGCCTATCTCAAGGAATTAAAGGAAGCGGGTCTTGACGGGCTGGAGGGCTATTACACCGAATACACCGATGAAATGGCCGAAAAGTTCCGCAAAATGGCCAAAGAGCTTGACCTGCAAATCTCGGGTGGCACCGATTTTCACGCCGCCATGAAGCCCCATATCGCCATCGGTCACGGGCTTGGGAATATGCAGATCCCCTACTCGGTTCTTGAAAATTTAAAAAAATATTATAAAACAAAGAAAGAAGGTACTTGCAAATGAAAAAGTCTGACATCGGTCTGATCGGTCTTGCGGTTATGGGTGAAAACCTCGTAATCAATATGGAAAGCAAGGGCTTTACCGTATCGGTTTACAACCGTACCACCGAAAAGGTCAAAAACTTCGTGGAAGGTCGCGCCAAGGGTAAGAACATCGTTGGTGCCTATTCGCTGGAAGAGCTGGTTGACAGCCTTGCCAAGCCCCGTAAGGTCATGATGATGGTCAAGGCCGGCGCTGCCGTTGACGACATGATCGAAAAGCTTCTGCCCCTGCTCGAGGACGGTGATATCATCATCGACGGCGGTAACTCGCACTTCCCCGACACCGCAAGGAGAACCGCTTACGTCGAAAGCTGCGGCAAGCTTTATATCGGTACCGGTGTTTCGGGCGGCGAAGAGGGCGCCCTGAACGGCCCCAGCCTGATGCCCGGCGGCTCGCCTGCCGCTTGGCCCACCGTTAAGCCGATCCTGCAGGCCATCTGCGCCAAGGTTGAAGACGGTGCCCCCTGCTGTGACTGGGTTGGCGAGAACGGCGCCGGCCACTTCGTTAAGATGGTTCACAACGGTATCGAATACGGCGATATGCAGATGATCTGCGAAGCCTATCACCTGATGCGCGATCTGCTTGGTCTTTCGGCCGACGAGATGCACGAGGTCTTTGCTGATTGGAACACCAAGGAGCTTGACAGCTACCTGATCGAGATCACAAAGGATATCCTGGCTTACAAGGACGAGGATGGCTCGCCTCTGGTTGAGAAGATCCTTGACACCGCCGGCCAGAAGGGTACCGGTAAGTGGACCGGTATCGCCGCGCTTGACGAGGGCGTTCCGCTTACCCTCATCGGCGAAGCCGTATTTGCCAGATGCCTCAGCGCCATGAAGGCCGAGCGCGTCGAAGCCTCCAAGGTCCTTTCCGGCCCGAAGCCCGAATTCAAGGGCGACAAGGCTGCCTTCATCAACGATATTAAGGACGCCCTGTTTGCCGCGAAGATCGTTTCCTACGCCCAGGGCTACACCCTGATGCGTTCGGCCGCCAAGACCTACGGCTGGAACCTCAACTACGGCGGCATCGCCCTTATGTGGCGTGGCGGCTGCATCATCCGCAGCGTATTCCTTGGCAAGATCAAGGAAGCCTTTGATAAGAACCCCGAGCTTTCGAACCTTCTGCTTGACCCCTTCTTCAAGGGCGTTATGGAAAAGGCCCAGGCCGGTTGGAGACGCGTTTGCGCCGCCGCGATCGAGAACGGCATCCCGATGCCCGCTATGAACTCGGCCCTTTGCTACTTCGACGGCTACCGTGCCGAGCGTCTGCCCGCTAACCTTCTGCAGGCCCAGCGCGACTACTTCGGCGCCCACACCTACGAAAGAGTTGACGCCGAGCGCGGTCAGTTCTTCCACACCAACTGGACCGGTAAGGGCGGTAACACCGCTGCCAGCCAGTATTCCATCTAATTTATAGGAGGATCTTCTTATGAAGCTGAGAGAAAACTACAAGTACGCTCTGGTGGTTCCCACCAGTATGGGCGTTCGTATCTGCCCGCCCGACGGTCAGCCCGTCTACTCGTCCGAGCTCTTCCGTATGCAGGTCACCAGCGCGGAGACCAACGTTGCCAGCATCTCCTCGTACCTCGGCCTTCCCACTCACGTTCTGACCGCCTTCGTTAAGGATAGCCCCATCTCCAAGATGATCAAGCACAACCTTCTCGGCCGCGGCATGACCTTTGAGGGTCCCGAGGTTGAGCAGGGCGGCCCTTGGGGCTACCGTCACCAGTTCAACATTGCCGACAGCGGTTACGGCGCAAGAGGCCCTCGCGTACAGAACGACCGTGCGGGCGAGGTTGGTCGTACCCTTTCGATAAAGGATTTCGACCTTGAGCGTCTCTTTGGCGAAGAGGGCGTTGGCGTTCTTCACCTTTCGGGTCTTATCGGCGCTCTTTCGCCCGAGACCAGCCAGTTCTGCTTAGAGCTTGCCCGTGCCGCGAAGAAGCACGGCACGCTCATCGCCTTTGACCTCAATCACCGCGCTTCCTTCTGGAAGGGCCGCGAGCAGGAGCTTCACGACATCTTCACCGAGATCGCTTCTGTCGCCGATATCCTCGTCGGCAACGAGGAAGACTTCCAGCTCTGCCTCGGCATCGAGGGTCCCGAGGCCGGCGGTAAGGACCTTGGCTCCAAGATCGAGAGCTTCAAGGCCATGATCAACTGCGTGCGTGAGAAGTTCCCGAACGCCAGCGTGTTCGGTACCACGCTCCGTCAGGTCATCAACGTTAACCACCACCTCTGGGGTGCTATCCTCTGGAGCGACAACGAGTGGCACATCGCCGAGCCCCGTGACATCACGGTTCTTGACCGTATCGGCGGCGGCGACGGCTTTGTTGGCGGCCTTCTCTACTCCATCATCAAGGGTTGGGATGCCGAGAAGCAGCTGCAGTTCGCTTGGGCGAGCGGCGCTCTTGCCACTACCTTCCTTACCGACTATGCCCAGCCTGCCGATGAAGAGCAGATCTTCAGCATCTGGGGCGGTAACGCTCGCGTTAAGCGCTAATCTGCCTCTTATACCAAAAGCGGAATGGTTCGCCATTCCGCTTTTTCTTTTTCCCTTCCCTTTTTCTCAGAAAAATTCAAAAAAGGGCTTGCAATCCTTTAAAAGATGTGGTACAATAGATTTCGTTGGCGGCAACCGCCACCCCTTTATACGGACAGGTATCGAAGTGGTCATAACGGCCCTGACTCGAAATCAGGTAATCCTTCACGGGACCGAGGGTTCGAATCCCTCCCTGTCCGCCAAAAAGAAAAACACCCCTTGTGGGTGTTTTTCTTTTTGTTGGGGAGGTGGCAAGAGCCCTCTTTTCGCGTTAGCGAAAAAGGGTTCGCATACGCCACCCGAAGATCGGCAAGCTCGCTTGGCAGGCGCAGGGTGCGCGTATCTTCAATTCCGCATAGCGGATTGAATATCCCGACTTCATACCTGCTTTTCTTTTTGGTAGGAAGAGGACGAGAACCCTCTATTTGCGCTAGCAAATAAGGGTATTGCCGCTCGCGGGAAGCAAAGGAATAATCGCTCAGGTTCGTACTATCCCCAATCCCGCATGCTCGCATGGCAAGATACCGCCAAGGCGGTATGCGCATTTGAGCCAAAGCCGTCTGGGAGCTTGCTCACAAGCGGCGTGGCGAAAAATCTTCGCCAACGGCGAATATCCCTACCCCTTGTGGGTGTTTTTCTTTTTGTTGGGGAGGTAGCGAGAACCCTCTATTTGCGCCAGCAAATGAGGGTATTGCCGCTCGCGGGAAGCAAAGGAATAATCGCTCAGGTTTGTACTATCCCCAATCCCGTATGCTCGCTTGGCAAGATACCGCCAAGGCGGTATGCGCATTTGAGCCAAAGCCGTCTGGGAGCTTGCTCACAAGCGGCGCGGCGAAAAATCTTCGCCATAGGCGAATACCCCTCCCAAAAAGGGTGCCTTTTTTCGTTGGCGGACAGGGAGCCCGTGAACCCTCTATTTGCGAAGCAAATGAGGGGTCGCATACGCCACCCGAAGATCGGCAAGCTCGCTTGCCAGGCGCAGGGTGCGCGTATCTTCGCCAAAGGCGAATATCCCTCCCATGCGGGGGCTTTTGTTTTCGCAACAATACGTTGAGAGTAAAGTTGAAATGTTCTCTAAAACGTGATATAATGTTTATAGGTAAATTCAACAAATACGAAAGGGGAACGCTTTATGAAACGAGTATTATCGATCCTGATTGTCTCTTTCCTTTTCCTTTCTATGCTTGTGGGATGCGATATTTTTACCTTTCCTGATAACATAGGTCAAAGCACTACAAAAGATCAACAGACTACTGTTTGCACGCATAATTGGGTAGCAGCCCAGGTTCATTATGTGTGTGCTGAATGCAAGAGAACGCATTTTTGTGACAAACCTGAATATTGGGAAAGGGTGGGAAGCTTAAACGAATCAACCACTATATATAGATGCAAAATCTGCGCTTCCAAGCATTATACTTTGCTCGCATATGACACATACTTTACCGTGAGCGAAATGAGTTCTGTTCTCCCCGATATTATCAATCTTTCCAAAACAGATAATACGTGTCGCTATATATTCTCCCGCTACACCGAGATCATCGGTACATACGAGCTTACCGAAGCTGCTTTAACTCTAACTTTAGAGACCGGAGACTTACTTGTTTTCAACGTTGTTAACAATAAGTTGGTATTTGATGCAAAAAAATCGTCTATGCCCGTACCCGTCGTTGAGGATGGAACTGTATTTGAGAAAGACATGTGGGGAGAATGATTTTTATAACGGCACGGATGCTTTGTTGCGCGAAACATATTTTCCTCTTTCCGCTTGCTATTTTCATAGCATTGGTATATAATGGGAAAGAGAGGAATTTCCCTCAATAATTTTATACGATCGCCGGATGAAAAAAGCGGGAAAGAACCGTTCGGTCACCGAAGAAGTCATGCTTTCAGGTAAAAGGACCGCTTTGGGACGGCACATTGAAGAAGGCGCCATCAAGCGCTACCGACGAAGCAATTTCCGCAAGGAAAGAATCTTTCAGGTAAAAGGACAATGTTTATAGGAGAAGCTATGAATATTGTCTTTTTTATTTTTGAGCTGATCGGCACGGTAGCCTTTGCCCTTTCGGGGGCGCTGACCGCCATAAAAAAGGATATGGATATCTTTGGCGCGTGCGTCTTGGGTATGACCACCGCGATCGGCGGCGGGGTCATACGTGACGTCCTCTTGGGGGCTACCCCGCCGACGGCGCTCGTTGATCCGCTGAACGCTTTTGTGGCGCTTTCGGTATCGGCGCTTACTTACCTTCCCCCCATTCAAGCCTTTCTCTCAAGGAAGCATCGGAATTACGATCTTCTGATGCTTTTCGCCGACTCGGTGGGGCTTGGGGTCTTTACGGTGATCGGGGCGCGCGCCGCCTTTACCTATATTGATGCCCCCAACCTTTTCACCTCGGTTCTCCTCGGGGTCATAACCGGGGTTGGCGGCGGCGTTTTGCGAGACGTTTTTTCAAAGGACGTACCGAAGATCTTCATCAAGAACTTTTACGCCTGTGCTTCGGCCTCGGGGGCCCTTGTCTTCTCGCTCATTTATCCTTATTTCCATAGCATCGTCTGCCTTTTTGTGGGGATCCTGATCGTTTTGACCCTGCGGCTGCTGGCGGCCACCTTCCGTTGGGATCTGCCGAAGCCCCGCCATCCCGAGCAAGAGCGAAACGCTGCGGTAACGGCCGAAAGGGATTTGATCAAAAAATAAAAAAAGGGACAACGGTTGCTTTTCCCCTTCCCTTCTGCTATACTGTTACTATATAAACCTTTCTCTATCTATGAGGTGCTTTATGTCTAAGCTTCGGGACAGGCTGCTATATGGCGATCGGGCGCAAAAGATTTATGCTTCCCTTCTTTTCTTCTTTTGCCTCGTTATCTTGATCTGGGCGATCGTTTTTAAATTCAATATCAATTCCTTATTAAGCATTGAAAGGAACCGAGCCTTGCCGTTATGGGAGCGGTTTTTTGGGGGTCTTGTCCCCTTTCGCTCCTTGGTGCATTCGCTTAACCCCATAAATTGGTGGCAGATCGGGGTGTTTCTCCTTAACATTCTCTGCTTTATCCCCGCGGGGATGCTGTTGCCCTTTATCGCAAGCCGAAGGGCAAGCTTGCTTTGGCTTTTTCTTTTCACCTGCGGCCTTGAGCTGTTCCAGCTTTTTTCGGGCTTTGGGATCTTGGATACGACCGATCTTATCACAAATTTCGCAGGCGCGTATATCGGCTGTAGGATCTATGATCTTTTGTATCCAAGACTTTCGGAAAAGGCGATCAACACGATGCTTTTATCCTTGGTCCTGCCCGCCTTTTGCTTTTCGCTGTTTGTTATCATACGGACTATCGTATATTTCCCCATCTGATTTAAAAACGAAAAAGAAGCACCGCGGTGCTTCTTTTTTCTTATGTAATTACGCCTCGTCATCGGGCCTCCGAATAAAAAGCATTGCACGCAACGCAAAGAGGAAAAACCATCATTTTTCGTTTTGTTGGGTAAAGCAACGACCCGGTTAAATTCCCTAAATTGATCAACTTGATATCCTTCAGAAGGCGTTTAGTCTCCTCTGTCTTCATTGTGAGAAAAAGCTGCTTCGCGCTGTCGACCGACAAAACGCTATGAAGCGGTGTTTCGTTTCTTCTTGGCAAGCGGATACCCCCTTTTTTTCTTTATTATACACGAACGCTTCCCTTTTTTCAAGAAAAATGAGCCGATTGTGCAAAAAAGGCAGACTCGTATCTGCCTTTTTGGTGCTTGTTCTTATGAAAGCCCGCTTTCCTTTCCCATCGCCTCATAAAGAAGGCCGATAAGCTCCTCTTCGCTTTCGATATCGGCGGTATACGGGTGGGTCCTCTTCACCCTTTCAAAGCGGGCCTCGGCGCGCCTCTTTTTTTCTTCGTCACCAAAAAGAAGCGCAAGCGCAAGGTCGGTACGGATCACGGACGGGAAGGACGCCATCTGCTTCATAAAGCTTTTTTGCTTTTTATCATAAAGGGCCGTGGCACCCTCCCGGTCCCCCGAAAGGGCACAAAGATACAAAAGATCGGCCGAAAGGAGAAAACGGTAGACCCCCGGCACCCCGTCCCCTTTGGCAAGCAACGCCTCGGAAAGCGCCTTCGCCTCAGGGAACCGATGCTCGTCCATCAGGCGGTTTTCGCAAAAGACGGCCACACTGGAAAGAAGACCGTCATCCCACTCGCCCCGCTCGGGTAAAAGAAACCATTCCTGCGGCATATCGCGAAGACGGACCCCCTCTGCCGTTTTTTCGTTGATCGCCATCTGCAGCCAAAAGGCATAGAGCGCGCGGGGATTTTTACGCATTTCAAGCGTGTTTTTTCCGTCATTGTTCACCGCGTCCGTGCGAAGCGGAATCCCGTTGGTAAGGGCAAAGGCAAAGCCGATAAGCGCCGCCATCAAAAGAAGCATCCGCAAAAGGGGAAGCGTGTAGCAATGAAACGAAAGGCCAAAGAAGAGGGCGGCAAAAAAGAGATTAGACAGCGATCCGCCGAGGTTATAAAGGATATAGGGGCATTTTCCGTCGACAAGCGGCGGCGGGGTAAGCAGGCATTGTCCGCCCGTGCCGAAAAGCGAAAGACGGCGAAAACGAAGCCTCCCCTTTTCCTTTACGAGCATCTGGCTTCCGATGCGGAAGGAAGAAAAGCCGTAGCCCGTCAAAAGGCCCGCGACCAGATGCCCCCCTTCATGCAGAAGGATCGAAAGATAATGGACCCATACCAGAAGAAAAAGCGAAGTGGCGAACACAAACAGCTTTAAAAAAGGATCCTCCCCCAAGGGAAGAGCGTTCATCGTATCGGTGATCAAAAAGCCGCAGACGCCCCCCACAGCAAGATACATAAGGATCACGATCAGGTTTCCAAAACGGGGGGATTTCTTTTTTTCGTTATTCTTTTTCATTCTCTTCTCCTTCGATCGCTTCGATATAAAAGCTGACGGGGCGGAACCCGTCGTTACACGAGATCATGGCGGAATGGGGATCCTTCATCCACCCGTCGTAAAAATTACCGCCCCCGTTGGCAAGCGCTTCAACAAAAGGGCGCATGCTTTCCCAGGCGCTTTCGCAAAGCCCCGCGGGCCGCTCTCGGTTCTCTGAGAGGAAGCTTTGCCCCTTTTTCATATCACAGGCGTGAAGAATGGGGTTTTCATACCTTTCCATCAGCTCGGGATAGGTGGTGATCGCCATGACCGTGATGCGGCATTTTTTCATATCGTTTCTCCTTGGTTCTCGGTGTGTCCCCCCCTTGACAAAGGGCGTCTTTTCCCGTATAATCGGGGTATCATTCAAAAACGAGGAATTTTATGAGCGGATTTGTTTTAAAGATGATCGCGGTCGTCATTATGATCATCGACCACACGGGGCTTTTCTTCTTCCCCGAAGCGATCTGGATGCGCGTCATCGGGCGCATCGGCTTCCCGATCTTCGCGTATTTCATCGCCGAAGGGTTTCGGTATACGCGCTCTCGATGGAAATACTTCTTGCGCATTTTTGTTTTAGCGCTTATTTGTCAGCTGATATACGGTTTTGTCGGTGATTTTACGACCATGTGCATCCTCGTAACCTTCTCCTGCTCGCTGATCCTGATGGAGGTGGGGGAGCGTGCGGTAAACGCCTGCAAGAAAAGAAAGAACAAGGATTTTTCGCTTTATTTGTTGCTACTTCTTGCGTTGCTTTTCGGATTTTACGTTTTCTGTCAATACTTCAGCGTGGATTACGGCTTTGCGGGGATCGTTACCCCCTTCCTTATCTCGCTTTTCAAAAGAAAGCCCGGAAAGCTTATGGCTATGGGCTTCGCCATTTTGCTGATCACGCTCGAGGTCTATCTCGCCATTTCCTCTTGGATCCAGCTGTACGCCTTTCTTTCGATCCCGCTTATCGCCCTGTATAACGGAAAGCCGGGCAGATACCGCATGAAATACTTCTTCTATCTTTTCTATCCTCTGCATTTAGCCGCTTTGTGGATAATTTCTTGGTTAATATTCCTTTTTTGAAAACAAAACTTTTTAAAAGATCGGAATTTCCTGTTCTACGTACAGGGGATTTTTCGGGTCATACCGTTGCGGGCGATAGGTGATCGAAGAAATTCTCGGGCCCGATACGCCGTACTTCGGATTGTACCCGAAGAGGTTGATGTAAGAGGAAAGATCATCCTTTTCCTTCCCCATTTCGGAAAGAAGCTCAAAGGCGGCAAGCGTATCGTCGATCGCGCGATGGGTGTTTTCGGTATGTAGGCGATAGCTTTCGACCGCGTTGCACAGCTTATGGGGATAGGGGCGCCGATCCTTATAAACAGTTAGCAGATCCAAGAATTTCGTGCGCTTCAAAAGGTCGGCATAGCCGTGCCGCAAAAGGCAGTAGTACAGAAAACAAAGGTCAAACTGGGCGTTGTAGGCGGCCACAAGGATCTTCCCCTCCTCGGGAAAAAGCGAAGCAAAACGGCGGGCAGCCTCTGCTTCCTCGACCCCCTCGCTTTCAAGCATTTGGTCGGTAATGCCGGTAAGAAGAATGATCTCGTCGGGAATGGTCTGCCCCTCGGGTAAACGAATAAAAAGATCCATGGTCGCAGACGGCTTCTTGCCCCCTTTTTTATCCATACGGGCGGCGGCCAATTCAATGATACGGTCTTCTTTATGCTTGATCCCCGTCGTTTCGGTGTCGAGCACGATCACGGTATCAAATTGCTTAGATAGGCTTTTTGGTATCATAGCTTTCCTCTTCTTTTTTTCTTACCTCTATTGTAGCAAAATTTGATTTTTCTGTCAAGAAACGACGGTTCTTTTTCCCATTTTATTAAAACGAAAAAAGGAGTACGGTATGCCGAAAAAGAATTCGCTCTCGATCGAGCCGATCGCTTATATCGAAACCGACTTTCCCGATAAGTTCGGTGTTCCGCGCCAAAGCGGGCGGGTAGAGCCCTTGCGCGGGCGCATCGTATTTCTGCCCGCCTACAGAAACCCCGACGCCTTGCGAGAGATCGAAGGCTTCTCGCACCTTTGGCTTCTTTTTGATTTTTCGCTTGCGCACCGCGAGGGGTGGAGCCCGACCGTCCGCCCGCCCCGCCTCGGCGGAAACCGCCGCGTGGGGGTCTTTGCCAGCCGTTCCCCCTTTCGCCCAAACCCCATCGGCCTTTCCTCGGTTCGCCTTTTGGGGATCGAGCATAGCGAAAAGGATGGGGATTGCCTTCTCGTTGGCGGGGCGGATCTGGTCGACCGAACGCCGATCTTTGATATAAAACCGTATCTTCCCTCGGATTGCCACCCCGACGCCCGCGGCGGCTATGCCGACGCCGAGGTCTCTCACCGCTTGACGGTAGACTTTCCTCCCCATCTTCTCAACGCGCTTCCGATCGAAAAAAGAGAGGCCCTGCTTCTCTGCTTAGCCGACGACCCGCGCCCCTCTTATCAAGCCGACGCCGAACGGATATACCGCATGCGCTTTGCAAGCCTTGAGGTCTCCTTTACCGTCGCGGGGGATACGCTTTTCGTAAAAGAGGTTTACGAACCTAAATAAGAAAAACCGCCTTAAAAAGGCGGTTTTTCATTTTTTTAAAATCAAGCGAAAAGCGAGGAAAGAAAGATCTCAAGACCGATAAGGATGAGGATCACCCCACCGAATATCCCCGCCTTGCGTGAAAGGGCGAGACCGAATTTCTTCCCGATACAGATCCCGCAAAAGCAGATGAAAAAGGTGATCACGGCGATAACGAGGCATGAAACGAGCGCGTAAAGGAAATTGTAGGTAGCGATCGTAAAGCCGACCGACAGCGCGTCGATCGAGGTGGCGATCCCTTGCACCAGTAAAAGGCGCATCGAAAGCTTTTTGCGAAGCTCACACGCTTCGTCCCCCGGGGGGCATTCGTGCAGCGCCTCGTGGATCATCTTGCCGCCGATAAAGGCAAGCAGCAAAAGGGCGGTAAGCGGAATAAACTTTTCAAGCGACGAAAAGACCGAAAGAACCGTGTGGACAGCTACCCAACCGAGAAGCGGCATCGCCGCCTGAAAGAAAGCAAAGACCCCCGCAACGGCAAGGCTCTTTCTGCGTGACATCGACGGCTCGTGCAGCCCGTCGGCCAAGGAAACCGAAAAGGCGTCCATCGCCAGACCCAGCCCCAAGAGGGCGCTGTTCATAAAAAAAACGAAATCCATTTACTGCCTCTTTAAAACAAAATAGGTTTGGCAAAAGGTCATCTTCCCTCGCGCAAACGTATGCATTATAGCAAAAAGGGAAAGCTTTGTCAAGAAATTCTATGAGGGCCGCCCGTTTTCTATACCAAGCAGCCCTCTTTCGCCTTTTTCAAAAAAGATAAGGTTGTAAAGTTTTCTTTTCTTTATTTTGAGTTTTTATCCTTCTCTCTATGCCCGCTATGGATACCGAGATCGTTATCAATCAGGGCGCCGCTATAAATCGATTCGTTGCCGAAGCGGTGGCGGATACGGTCGATCGCCACCTCGATCTGCTCGGTCTTTTTTCTTTTTTCATCTCTCTCTTCATCGAAAAAGCCGATCTGCTCGCCGTCGTCCTTCTTCGAAAGGCCGCTGGCCGAAACCGTCAGCATCCGTATCGGGCGATCGCCGTAAAGAAGCCCCTCAACGAGAGAAAGAGCGGCCTCGGCCAGCTCTCTGCCAAGATCGCTGGGCGGTGAAAGCTTGCACTGGCGGCTAATGACCGAAAGGGCGGGGTCCTTGATCGAAACCGAAACGGTAGAGGCGCAAAGCCCCTTTTTGCGAAGCCGCTCGCCGACCTCCTCCGCAAGCACCGAAAGGCCAAGGCTTACCTCCTCGCGCCCTACGATATCGCGGCGGAAGGTCATTCCCTTACTGACGCTTTTTATCTCCTCGCGCTCGGATGGGGGAACGACCTGCGCCTCGTCAAGACCGTTGGCGGTCTGCCACAGCTGCTCTCCCATTTTCCCAAGCCGCGCGGAAAGAAAAGCGCGACTGCTGTTTGCCAGATCCCCGATGGTGCGGATCCCCGCGCTCTTTAAGAGGGCGGCGGTCTTCCCGCCGACGAACAGCATATCCTCAATGGGCAAGGGAAACAAAATATCCTTGTAGTTTTCTCGGCTGATAACCGTAATGGCGTCCGGCTTTTTATAATCACTGCCGAGCTTGGCGAAGGTCTTATTAAAGGAAACGCCGATAGAAACGGTTATCCCGATCTCTTTTTTGACAGTTTCGCTTATCTGCCTTGCGATAGAAAGCCCATCCCCGAAAAGGGCGCGGCTGCCCGTGACGTCGAGCCAGGATTCGTCGATGCTGAAGGGCTCGTAAAGATCGGTAAAGCGTGAATAGATCTCGTTAATGGCGGCCGATATGCGCGCGTATTCCTCATGATGCGGGGGAACCGTCACAAGAGCGGGGCATTTGCGGCGGGCGCTGTACACGGTTTCGGCGGTTTGGATGCCGTATTTCTTTGCCGGCTCGTTTTTTGCCAGAACGATGCCGCGCCGATCCTCTTCACTTCCGCAAACCGCCATGGGAACCGACCATAAGGACGGATCAAGAAGACATTCGACCGAAGCGAAAAAGGAATTGCAGTCGCAATGCAGGATGGTTCTTTCCATTCTTACTCCTCCGCAAGCGGAAGCGTGAAGGTAAAGGCGCAGTATTCGCCCTCTCGGCTTTCAAGCGTCAAGCTCTCCTTATGCGCATCCATAACGGTCTTAGCGATATAAAGCCCAAGCCCAGCGCCGCTTTTATCCCGACCGCGGCTTTTATCGGTCTTATAGAAACGGTCGAAAACGAAGGGGATCTCCGCTTCGGGGATACCCTCTCCCTCGTTGAACACGGTAAGCGCAAGCTTTTTCTTTCCCTCTTTTACGATCTTCAAGGAAAAGATGCCGCCCTCTTTCGCGAATTTGATGGCGTTATCACAAAGATTGTAAAGCACTTGATGGATCGAATCCTTATCCCCCAAGACCCACATATTGTCCGCCTCGGCAAAGAATTCGACCTCCAAACGCTTTTCGTCGATCCGTTGCTCGCAGGAGATCAGGATAAGGCGCGCCATTTCACAGATATCAAAGCGCGTGAAATTGAATTTTCGCGTACCCGATTGGATACGGGAAAGGTCGAGAAGCTGGGTAACGAGGCGGGAAAGGCGGCGCACCTCCTCGGCAACGATATCAAGATAATAATCCCGCTTATCGGGCGGGATAACGCCTCCCGTGATCCCCTCGATAAAGCCGAGGATGGTGGTCATCGGGGTTCGCAGATCGTGCGAGACGTTGGCGATAAAGCTGTTACGCATATTTTCCAGCTGCTCAAGCGAATCGGCCATTTCGTTAAAGGCACGGCCGAGGGTGGCGATCTCGTCGTTTCCCTCTACTCTTACCCGCTTATCGAATTGCCCCTTGGCAAAGCGGGCGCTGACCGTACGCATTTCCTTGATGGGCTCGGAAAGGCGCTCGCAGAAGAGATACAAAACGATCAGCGCGCCAAGGGCGATCCAAAGGCTGGTCAAAAGAACCGTGCGCGTTAAAAGACGGGTAAGGGCGCCCCAGTTCCCCGCGGTTGAATAAACGAAGAGATACCCGAGCGTATCGCCGCTCTCCCCACGAAGAGAAAAGCCGCAAAGGATCCCCTGCTCGTCCCCCGAAAGGGCCGCATCGGAAAGCGAAAGGTATTCCCCCTCCGCTTCAACCTTGTCAAGAACGCCGGTATTGATCGACCGCCCCGAAAGATCGGCGGGATCCACCGTCCCGTCGGCGGAAAGAAGGACGGTTCCAAGGGGATCCGAAAGCAAAAGCATCATATTATCGGTGTTAGAGAGAAAAATGCGCAAAAAGCCTTTATAGCGTTCCTCCTGCTCGGTAACGTAGGCGGTCATATCCCGAACGCCTGCTTCCAAAAACGCATCCTCCAAAAGCGTGCGGGCGGCCGTGGCGGTACGCCTTACCTCCTCCTCTTGCTTATCCAGCTCGTAGCTGTTGGCGAAATTGGAAAGAATGGCCGCCAGCATCAAAAAGCTGACGCTCAAAACGACCGTGATCGTGAATAAAAGCTTTGCAAATATGCTCTTGAACATTTTTCCTTATCCGCCTTGCAATTTTAAATATTCTATGTTATTATTATATATGATTAAATTTTAAATGTCAATTCCGCAAAAGAACTTTCCGTTGCGGACTGAAAGGATGGCTTATTTTGAGTAACAATTCCTCTTTCGTCACCCGCTTTGCGCCGAGCCCTACGGGCTATATGCACATTGGGAACCTTCGCACTGCCCTGTATTCCTATCTTATCGCCCGTCACGGCGGCGGTAAATTCATCGTCCGTATCGAGGATACCGACCGTGAGAGACTCGTCGAGGGGGCGACCGACGTGATCTTAAAAACGCTTGCCGACACCGGCCTTTCCTATGACGAAGGCCCGATCGTTGGGGGAGACCACGGCCCGTACGTACAAAGCGAGCGCAAGGAGATCTACGCAAAATACGCCAAGATTCTCGTAGAAAAGGGCGCGGCTTATTACTGCTTCTGCACCAAAGAGCGCCTTGAGGCCCTACATGAAGAGGATGCGACCGGCGGCTACGACCGTCACTGCCGCGATCTTTCCCCAGAGGAGATAAAGGAAAACCTTGAAAAGGGGATTCCGTACGTTATCCGCCAAAGAATGCCGCTTGAAGGCACCACCTCGTATACCGACGAGGTTTTCGGAGAGATCTCGACCGATAACTGTGAGCTGCAGGACCAGATCCTTATGAAGGCCGACGGGTATCCTACCTATAACTTTGCCCATATCGTAGACGACTATCTGATGGGTATTACCCACGTCGTGCGCGGCAGCGAGTACCTCACCTCGACCCCGAAGTATGTCCTGCTTTACGATGCCTTCGGCTGGAAAAGACCGCACTACGTGCATCTGCCGCTTCTGATGGGGCGGGGCGCCGACGGAAGCGTATCCAAGCTCTCGAAGCGTCACGGCGCCGTCAGCTTCCAAGATCTTTTGGAGGACGGGTATTTGCCCGAGGCGATCCTTAACTACATCGCCCTGCTCGGCTGGTGCCCGAAGGAATCCGAGACCGAGTTCTTTACCCTTCGCGACCTGGAGAGTCTTTTCACGATCGATGCCGTCAGCAAATCCCCCTCGGTCTTTGACTACGAAAAGCTTCTGTGGTTCAACGGCGAATATATCCGCAAGCTGCCCTTTGACGTTTTCTGCGAAAAGGTAGCGCCTTATCTCCCTCTCGATATTCCCGAAAACATCAATCAGGAAAAGCTACTTGCCCTTCTTGCCGGGCGGCTTCGTAAGCTTTCCGAGGCGGGTGAGGTAATGGCCTTCTTCCTCTCGCTTCCCTCGTATGAAAAAGAGCTTTTCGTAAACAAAAAGAATAAGGTAACGCTTGAAAACGCCCCCACCGTCCTCGCCCTTAGCGAGGAAGCCTTGAAGAAGGTCGACGTTTTTACGAACGATTCTCTCTTTGCCGCCCTCTCGGCCGTTGCCGAAGAAGCGGGGCTGAAAACCGGCACGCTCTTCTGGTGCATCCGTATTGCGGTTTCGGGTCAGGCGATCACCCCCGGCGGCGCCACCGAGATCATGGAGGTTCTCGGTAAGGAAGAAAGCCTTTCGAGAATCGCCCATGCCCGCAAGCTTTTTGAATAAGCGTTCATTTCAAGTTTAAAAAGGAGATACGTCATGCAAGATGTATCCGAGCTGATCAAGAGCCGTTACACGGCCCTTTCCAAGGGACAACGCCGCCTTGCTGATATTATAACCGAAAGCTACGAGCGGGCAGCCTATCTTACCGCCGCCAAGCTCGGCGAGCTTTCGGGGGTCTCTGAATCAACTGTCGTCCGCTTTGCGGTCGAGCTTGGTTTTTCGGGCTATCCCCACTTTCAAGAGGCCATTCAAAGCATGCTTCGCTCTCATCTGACCCCCAGCCAACGCATTGAGGCTACCAAGCTTCGCGTAGGGGGCGGCGATCTCGTTACAAAGGTTATGTCGCAGGACGTCGAAAAGATCAAATCGACGATGGACAAGCTCGACCGCGAGGCCTTTTCCGAGGCGATCGACCGTCTGATCAAGGCCGATACCATTTATATTTACGGGGCCCGAAGCGCCGCGGCCCTTGCCTGCTTTTTGCAGCTGAATCTCAATCTCGTTTTTGACCGCGTGCGCCTTTTGCAGCCCAGCAGCGTCAGCGAGGTCTTTGAGCAGATCCTGCCGATCGGAGAAAACGACGTGCTTTTCGCCATCAGCTTTCCCCGCTATTCCTCTAAGCTCGTTAAGGCCGTTCAGTACGCCTCCTCCCGCGGGGCGTTCGTTATCGCCCTTACCGATTCGGTCCGCGCGCCGATCGCCGCCGAGGCCTCCTGCCTTCTGACGGCCGAAAGCGATATGGCCTCCTTTGCCGATTCGCTGGTGGCGCCGCTTAGCATCATCAACGCCCTTCTTGCCGAGATCGCAAGCCGAAGCGAAGAGCGCATCAAAGAGCGCTTTGATCGCTTGGAGGCCCTTTGGGATGAATACGATGTCTACACAAAACCCTGACCTTTTGATCGTGGGGGGTGGAGCGGCCGGTCTTATGGCGGCCGGAAAAGCCCTTGAAGAGGGGCTTTCGGTCACGGTCTTTGAACCGAACGAAAAGCTCGGCCGTAAGCTTTCGATCACAGGCAAGGGGCGCTGCAACCTGACCAACGATTGCCCCCCCGCCGACTTTTTACAAAACGTGACCAAGAACCCGCGTTTTCTCTATTCGGCGATATACGGCTTTACGCCCGCTGACTGTATGTCCCTTTTTGAAGGGCTCGGCGTTTCCTTAAAGACCGAGCGAGGGCGGCGCGTTTTCCCGATTTCCGACCGCGCGCTTGACGTTGTCGACGCCCTTGCCCGTTACGCAAAAGGGGCAAGGATCGTAAAGACGCGTGTCGACTCTGTTCTTACCGAAGAGGGGCGGGCGGTTGGCGTTACGGCAGGCGGGCGAGAATACCGCGCGGGGGCGGTCTTGCTGGCGACCGGTGGGGTATCCTATCCCCGTACCGGCTCAACCGGTGACGGGCTTCGTATGGCCACCGCTCTTTCCCATACGGTAACGCCGCTTATTCCCTCTCTCGTCCCGTTAGAAAGCCCCGATGACGTCTGCAAAAAAATGCAGGGTCTTTCTTTAAAAAACGTTGCGCTTACCCTTCTCGATAAAGAGGGGCGCGCGATCTACCGCGATTTTGGGGAAATGCTTTTCACCCATTTCGGTATCAGCGGCCCGATGGTCCTTTCGGCCTCGGCGCATTTACGGAATATCCCCGTAAGCGAGGTAACCGCCTCGATCGATTTAAAGCCCGCCCTTGACGAAAAGACGCTGGATCAGCGTTTGCTTTCGGATCTTTCGAAGCAGTCGAATCGCGCGATCTCAAATATTTTAGGCGGTCTTTTACCCTCGCTTATGATCCCTGTCTGCCTTGAACGAACCAAGATCTTACCGAGCAAGACCGGAAATTCAATCACAAAAGAGGAACGCAGGCTCTTGCTTACCTTCTTAAAGGGCTTTTCCTTTCCACTTTCCGCCTTTCGCCCGATCGACGAAGCGATCGTTACCTCGGGTGGGGTGGATACGCGCGAGGTTGAGCCGAAAAGCATGATGTCCCGCCTTGTCGAAAACCTATATTTTGCGGGCGAGATCTTAGACGTTGACGCCTATACCGGCGGCTATAATCTGCAGATCGCCTTTGCGACCGCCGTTGCGGCGGCGCGCGCGATCTCGAAAAAACGAAAGGATAATTCTTATGAAAATTGCGATTGACGGGCCGAGCGGGGCCGGAAAGAGCAGCCTTGCCAAGGCGATTGCCAAGCGCCTCTCGATTATTTACGTGGATACGGGGGCGCTGTACCGCAGCATCGGTCTTTATATGAAGGATCACGGGATCGATCCGCATGACGAGGCGGCCGTCAGCGCCGCTTTGCCCGCGGTATCGCTTTCCCTTCTTTTCCGTGACGGAGAGCAGCATATCCTGCTTTGCGGCGAGGACGTGGGCGATAAGATCCGCACGCCCGAGATGTCGATGTACGCCTCGGCCGTATCCGCCCTTCCGACCGTACGCGCCTTTTTGCTGGATACCCAGCGCTCGATCGCCGAAAAGAATTCGGTGATCATGGACGGGCGCGATATCGGCACGGTCATTCTGCCCGATGCCGAGGTCAAGATCTTTCTGACCGCCTCCTCCGAGGCGAGGGCGCGCCGCCGCACCGACGAGCTTTTGGCGAAAGGAGTCGCTTGCACCTACGAAGAGGTCTTATCCGATATGATCACGCGCGATAAGAACGATTCGACCCGCAAGATCGCCCCCGCCGTCCCCGCTGAGGACGCCGTTTTTCTCGACAACTCTCTCCTTACGGTGGAAGAAACCATCGAACGGGCGCTTTCGATCATAAAAGAAAAGGGTCAGCTGTGATGCGCGATACGGGAAAAACCTCGCGCTTTGAGCGTTTCTTTCATTTTATTCTTTTGCATCCCGTTCGCTTTTTTACGCGGCTTCGGGTACACGGAAAAGAAAATATTCCAAAGGATACGAGCTGTATCGTTTGCTCAAACCACGTACAGCTTTACGACGTTTTTGCGCTTTCCGCTGCCTTTCCGCGCGACCGTATGCCGAAGTATCTGGCGAAGGCAGAGTTATTTCGTATCCCGCTTTTCGGGCGCCTTTTGCGCGCGATGGGGGCGATCCCCCTCGATCGCGGGGGGCGTGACGTGCGCGCTATTGAAAGCGCGGTGACGGTTGCCAAGGGCGGCGGTTTTCTAACGGTTTTTCCGCAGGGGACCCGCCAAAAGGGTAAAAACCCCGCCACAACTCCGATCAAATCGGGGGCGGCCCTGATCGCCTCTCGCGCGGGTCTGCCGATCCTACCCGTTTGTATTACGATGAAAAATCAGCGTTATCGCCTCTTCCGCCCCGTACACGTATATATCGGGAAACCGCTCTCCTTGGAGGAATTGGGTCTTGCCGACCGCAGCCGAAGCTATATGGAGGCAGCCGAGCGGGTCTTTTTTGAGGCCTGCGCCCTTGGCGGCTTTCTGCCCGAATCGGAAGGAGCGAGTGGGGCATGAAGCTTATTATGGCAAAATCAGCCGGCTTTTGCTTTGGCGTAAGGCGGGCAGTTGAAGAGGTCGAAAGGCTTTTGCTCGCCGAGGCCCCCTGCCGTATCTTCACCCTCGGCGAGCTGATCCACAACCCCTTATACATACAGGAGCTGGAGAAAAAAGGCGTTTTTGCGATCGATGAGAAAGCAGCTGCCGAAAGCGCCGCCGAAAGCGACGAAGGAAGAAAAACCTTTTTGGTTATCCGTACCCACGGGGTATCCAAAAGCACCGAGCAGGCGTTGCGGGCGCTTTCGCTTTCTCATCCCCTTTTTCACGTGATCGATCTTACCTGCCCTTTCGTAAAAAAGATCCACCGCTTGGTTGAAGAGGAAGCCGAAGAAAGCGGGATCCTTTTGCTTTTCGGCCAAAGGAGACATCCCGAGGTAGAGGGAACGCTGGACCGCGCCCCCTGCCCTACCGCCGTTTTTAATCAGGCAGACGAGCTTTTCACGCTTTGCAAGAATTTTTCACCCGATATCCCCCTTTGTATGGTTGCGCAGACCACAGAAAGCAAAAAAGAGTTCGAAAAAACGAAAAAAAATCTCAAAAAACTATATACAAATCCAAAAATATTTGATACAATATGTAATGTGACGCAAGAACGGCAATCCGAAGCGATCGCGCTTTCCAAGATGGCCGACGCCGTCATCGTCATCGGCGGAAAAAACAGCTCCAACTCCCGTAAGCTTTACGAGCTGTGCGCTTCGATCTGCAAAAATACGCAATTCATCGAATCCGCAAAAGAGCTTTCCAAGAATTTTTCCCCCGATGCTACCGTTGCAATCACCGCAGGTGCTTCCACCCCTGACGGTTTAATAATGGAGGTATACAAAGAAATGGACGAAATCAGAAGCGAAAATTTCGCCGAAATGCTGGAAGGAACACTCAAAACTTTAAATACAGGAGAAACAGTGACCGGTATCGTAACGAGCATCGCCAAAGATGCGGTTTACGTTGACGTTGGCGTCAAGGGCACCGGTATCGTTAAGCGTGATCAGATCACCGACGACACCGACGCGGACCTTGCCAAGATGTTCAAGGTCGGTGACGAGCTTATGCTCTTCGTCATCCGTGTAAACGACGGCGAAGGCATCATCACCCTCTCCAAGAAAAGAGTGGACCGCGACAAGAATTGGTACGGCCTTATTGCGATGAAGGACGAGGGCGGCGTTATCGAAGGCCCCGTAACCGAGACCAACAAGGGCGGCGTCGTGATCGAATACATGGGTAACAAGGTATTCGTTCCCGCTTCCCGTACGGGCATCGCGAAGGACGGCGACCTCTCTTCCCTGCTCGGCACCACCCAGCGCGCCCGCATCATCGAGATCGACGAGCATAAGAAGCGCGCCGTTGCTTCGATCCGCAGCGTACAGATCGAAGAGGAAAAAGAGAAGGAAGCCGCTATCTGGGCTACCCTTGAGGTTGGCAAGCACTATATCGGTACGGTCAAGAACCTGACCTCGTACGGTGCGTTCGTAGACATTGGCGGTATCGACGGTATGGTACATAACACCGAGCTTTCCTGGAAACACATCAAGAGCCCCAAGGAAGTCGTTGCGGTAGGCGACAAGCTGGAAGTTTACATCAAGGATCTGGATGCCGAGAAGAAGCGTATCTCGCTTGGCTACAAGACCGCCGAGAACAATCCCTGGACCAAGTTTGCCGCTGAATACAAGGTCGGTGATATCGTAAAGGCCAAGATCGTCAGCATGATGCCCTTCGGTGCCTTTGCTGAGGTTATTGACGGCGTTGACGGTCTCATTCACATCTCCCGCATCTCGCAGGAGAAGATCGCCCGTCCGCAGGATGTTCTTGCGATCGGCCAGGAGGTCGACGTAAAGATTGTTGAGATCGATAACGAGCGCTCCCGTCTGTCGCTTTCGATGCGCGCGATTCTTGACGACGCTCAGCGCGCCGAGGAAGAAGCCGCAAGAGCTGCCGAGCGTGCCGCCCGCGACGCTGAAAGAGCTGCCGCCGCGAAGGAAAGAGCCGAGCTGGAAGCCGAGATGGCCCCTTACATCGTTCGCTCGATCGACTAAGTTAAGCAACCAAAAAGGGTTCAAGAAATTGAACCCTTTTTTCTTTTTTCTTTACATAAAAAAGAAAAGCGGATGCCGAAGCATCCGCTTTTCAATTTTTTTATTCTTCGGTCTTATCGTCGCAAGAGCAGCACTTGCATTTCTGATTGACGAGAACGTTGGTAAGGATACCAAGGATCAGCGCGCAAGCGACCGAGGTAAGGGTTACGGGGCCGATGTTGATAACGAGGCCGCCGACACCCGCGATCAGAATGACCGAGACGGTGAAGAGATTGCGGTTGTCACCAAGATCGACCTTCTGGATCATTTTGAGACCGCTGACGGCGATAAAGCCATAAAGCGCGACGCAAACGCCACCCATAACGCAGGCGGGAATGGTAGCCAGCAGCGTGACGAACGGGGCGATGAAGGAGGCAAGGATCGCCATAAAGGCGGTGACCGTGATGGTAGCGACCGAGGCGTTGCCGGTGATGGCTACGCAACCGACCGACTCACCGTAGGTGGTGTTGGGGCAGCCGCCGAAGAAGGCGCCGGTCATCGAGCCGATACCGTCACCGAGAAGGGTGTTGGAAAGGCCGGGCTCCTCAAGCAGATCCTTTTCAATGATCGAGGAAAGGTTCTTATGGTCGGCAATATGCTCGGCAAACACGACGAAAGCGACCGGGATATAAGCGACGGCAACCGTGCCGAGGAAGGCCCAGAAGCTACCGGCTTCACCGAAGTCGTAGTTGCCCGAGAAGGCGGTAAGGAAGGTGAAATCGGGGTACCACTGCATCGACTGGAACTTCGAGAAGTCGATGATCTGCAGCGCCTGTACCTCAGCGATATTCCCGATAACCGTGAAGATCGCGGCAAGCGCGTAGCCGGCGCCGATACCGATGATAAAGGGGATCATCTTCATCATCTTTTTGCCGTAGACCGAGCAGATCATAACGACCGCAAGGGTCACAAGGCCGCAAAGCAGGCAAAGGAAGGTGTTGGCGTTCTGGACGGCAGTGATCTCACCGTCGACCAGCTCGGGATGCGTAACGCTGCCCTTAAAGAGATCACCGATCGCGTTGCCGGAAAGCGAAAGACCGATGATGGCAACCGTGGGGCCGATAACGGCGGCGGGCATCAGCTTGTTGATCCAGTTAACGCCGCAGTAACGGATGACGATCGCGATCGCCACGTATACGAGACCGGCAAAGACGGCACCGATGATAAGGCCGAGATACCCGGCAGAGGCCGAAACGCCGCCGGCGAAGGCCGCAGCCATCGAACCGAGAAAGGCGAAGGACGAGCCGAGGAATACGGGGCTCTTAAAACGGGTAAACAGCTGATAAACCAGCGTACCGACACCGGCACCGAAAAGGGCGGCCGAGGTCGACATGCCGTGGCCGATGATCATCGGGACCGCAATGGTCGCCGCTAAGATCGCCAGGAGCTGTTGGAGCGCGAAAATAAGGATCTGAGGAAACTTGGGTCTGTCATTTACGTTGTAAACGAGCTTCATGGATTTTTTACCTCCGTTGTTTTTCCGGAAACAAAGAAAGTCGCCGTTTGGCATAAAAAAAGCCTTGCGTAGGCAAGACTATACATTCCTCTCTGGAATCTCATGTAAATCTTACCGACATCGTTATGCCGCGTAAAAGACTTAATTTGTGTTCCGAATTTATGTTATCACAGCCGTCGATTTTTGTCAAGTGCTTTATGAATTTTTGTTAAACTTTCCTTCTTCCCTTGCAAAAGCGTCAAAAGTATGATATACTGGTAAATGATTGAATTGTAGGAGGAAGTTTACATGCTTAATTTTTGGCTTGAAAGTACCGCAGGCGGCGAGGGTGGCGGCAGTAGCTGGGTCTCTTTGGTTCTGATCCTCGGTGTCGTTCTGGTTTTCTATTTTCTCTTGATCCGTCCCGAGAAAAAGCGGGAAAAGGCAGCGCAGGAAATGCGGGATGCTTTGCAGGTCGGAGATGAGATCACTACCATCGGCGGCATTATCGGCGAGGTCATCAGCATCAAGGACGAAACCTTTGTTCTTGAGACCACCAAGGATAAAACGCATATCCGCTTCTTAAAAAGTGCTGTCCGCAACGTGGATGTTCGCGCAGCCGACAAAAAGTAATTCATATAAAAAATCCTCTCACCATATACTGTATCAGTATGTTGTGGGAGGTTTTTTTATGGAACGTTCAAACGCCGCGCATCTTTCCGAAAGAAGAAAGCGTCCCCTCCTTTCGGGGCTTTTTCTTTCTTTGCTGCTTTCACTCTTTTTTTCGGTTCTTTTTCTCTTGCTACTTTCCTTTTTGCTGTATCAGACCGAGGACCCTTTGCGCTTTCTTACCCCCGCCCTTTACATAACACCTGTGCTTTGCGGCTTTCTTGACGGCTTTTTTCTCGCAAGAAGTCACCGCACAGGTGGAGCCCTTATCGGCCTTTTATCGGGGGCGATCCTTGCTTTGCTTCTTTTGGTCATCGGGCTTATCTTAGGGGATGGAAAGCTTCCCCTATCTTCCCTTTTGTTATATGGGCTCGTTCTGCTTTTCTCCCCTCTTGGCGCGGCTTTGGCGCAAAAGAAGCCGGGGCGAAAAAGAAGAAAACGTCGCTAATGAAAAAGACCCTTTTCAAATGAAAAGGGTCTTTTTCATAATATCAAGGGGAAAGGACCTCGGCGCCAAGGGCGCGAAGCTTTTCGGGAAGCGCTACGTATCCACGCTCAATCATCTCGGCGTTTTCAATGACCACCTTTCCCTTTACCGAAAGGGATGCAACGACAAGGGCGGCCCCTGCTCGCAGATCAACGGCCGTCACCCGCCCACGGCGAAGAGAGCTTTCCCGTACGGTTACCGTATTTCCCTCTACCGAAAGATTGGCGCCAAGGCGTCGAAGCTCCTCGGTATAGCCGAAGCGGTCGGGAAAAACCGTGTCCGAAAGGTGGCTTTCCCCCTTGCAAAGGCACCCAAGCGCCACCAGCTGCGGATGCATATCGGTGGGAAAGGAGGGATACGGCATAGCGTTTACCGAAAACGGAGAAAGCGCCCCCTTTTTAGAAACAAAAAGTCCTTCGCCTTCTCTTTTTATGGAAAGCCCCATCCCACGAAGCGGCTCAATGACCGAAGAAAGCTCCCCACAGCGAGCGTTTTTTAGAAAGGCCTCACCGCCGGCGGCCCCCACCGCGCACAAAAAGGTCCCCGCCTCGATCATATCGGGCATCAGGCGAAAGACACAGCCGTGCAATCTTTTTCCCCCGTTTATCCTAAGGGTATCGGTATCAACGCCCCCGATATCGGCGCCGCACGCGATAAGATAACGGCAAAGGTCGCCGATATGCGGCTCCTTGGCGGCCCCCATGATCCTCGTTTCTCCCTGGGCCGAAAGCGCGCAAAGAATCGCGTTGACAGTGGCCCCCACCGAGACCTTCGCGAATTCGACCGGGGCGCCGCAAAGTGCCTTGGCCTCGGCTATGACCTCACCCTCTCTCTCGGTAACCGTAGCACCGAGAGCCGAAAGAGCCGCAATATGCAGATCGATCGGCCTTGCCCCAATCAGGCATCCGCCGGGCCTCTCTACCCGTGCCCTACCAAAGCGCGCAAGGCAGGCCCCCAAAAGATAGGTGGATGCGCGCAGCTTTTTACAAAGCACGGATGAGGAAAGAAAGGGGGTCATCCCCCGTGTATCCAAAAGGACAGTGCTTTTCCCCGTAAAACGGGCCACCGCCCCCATTTCCGTAAGGAGAGAAAGCGTGATATCGACATCGCGTATACGGGGAACGTTTTCGATCACCGATACATCAGCGGTGACGATCGAGGCATAAAGGATCGGCAGAGCCGCGTTTTTGAAGCCGCTGATCTCCACCTTTCCCGAAAGCCGCTTTCCCCCAAAGATTACAAGCCTTTTCATATAGGTTCCTCCAAGAAGCTTTTCTTGAAACGTCCCCCAATTTTTGCGGCTTCCTTTTCCTTTTACAGTATACTCAATTAGCCCCCTTCGGGTGATACGAAGCGGCGGTAATACGCGTAAAGAAGGGCCGAAAGCCCCTCGTGTCCGCTTTTTCCTTCCTCGGTTGCCATAGTGGGAAGCGCTGTTTTTTCATATACGCGACCCGATTTCTCCATTTCCCTTTTCGCTTCGTTTGGCAGCTCCTCACCCGCCGCTTCCCATAAGGAAGACGAGCTTTCCCGAAGTGCCGGCAGGACCCTTTGTAGCATCCCAAGCACCCCTGCGTAGCGTAGATAAGCGTCCCCCGATTCAAGACACGCGAGAAAGGCCATAAGATCGGCCTCTTCCTCTCGGGAATAGCCCGAGGCGTGTGCCATCTCGTGGGCAAGGGTGAAGGCAAGCGCTGTTGGGGGATACTCGAAATTCAACGTGATCTCCCCAAAAGGAAAGGAATAAAGACCAATGATCCCAAGAGCCGAAAGTGCACCGCCCCGCTCTTCCTTGATCGAAAATTCCCGATTTACAGGAAAGTCGTATTTTTCGCCAAGCGTACGGTAAGAGGCGTCAAGGCGCACCGCCAGCTCTTCGAGCGCTGGGGCGGGCGGAACCTTTTCACTAAGAAGCCCCGAAAGCCAAGCTGCGACCCCTGCCAGCTCTTTCCCGCTCGGCTCTCTTACATAAAGCGAAAGCTTTTCGGAAAGCGGGGGTTTATGGTACCCGGGCGAAAGCGTAAGCGTGAAAAGAAGGGCAAAAACACTAAGAAGAGAAAACAAAGAAAGCAAAAAGCGGGAAAAGCCCCCCTTTTTGTCAAGCGCACGATACCCAAGAATAAGAAGCAGGATAAAAAGGAGCGGCACCGATACGAGCAAAAGCCCCGTAAGCGAAAACGGAATCCCCGAAGAAAGACGGGAAAGCCCGCTTCGCAAGGGGGCGCCCACGGTGCGATCAACCCACTCAGCAAAGGACGGGAAGCGGCGGAACAAAAATTGCAAACCGCATAAAAAAAGCATAGCCGACCCTAAAAGGCAGGCTATGCCAAGCTTTATTTTTTTAAAACGATTGACCATAGCGTTTCCCCTTTCTTTTCAGTATCGGGAAAAGCAAAGCTTTTATACATTTTCCGTCTTGCCGTTTTCTTTCTTTTTCGGAAAATAGAAGAAAAGAAGAAACGCAACCAAAAGCATAAGAGTAACGGCACAGCCACCCTCGGGTCCATAAAGACCGCCGTTCGTCAGCGTCATTTCCCCGTTGCTTACCGAAGAAAGGATCGATACCCCCGTCGTCAACCCGCTGACGGGAAGCCCGAATAAAAGCCCCTCGGCGAAATTGAAGACACCGTGCAAAGCGCACGCGCCGAAGATGCTTCCGCTTTTAAACATATAAAAGGAAAGCAAAAGACCGAAAAGAAAGGTGTTTACGAAAGGAAAGATGCCAAAACCCGTATTCGAAGAATGCAACGCCGCAAAGAAGGCCGCCCCCGTAAAGACGGCGAAGGCGGGAGAGATCGAATTAGTAAGCGAGACCGTGAAATACCCGCGCATAAGAATCTCCTCGGCCGCCCCTTGGATCAAAAACGCAAAAAGATATAAAAGAATAAGACCGATATTGAGTTTCCCAGCCGTCACGGTAACGGCACCGCTGGCGTAGCAGACGAAGAAAACGCCGCCCATCAGTAAAAGGCCGAACAGCATCCCCTTTCCGTATTCGGGAAGAAAGGTGCCGCGTACCCCAAGCGAAGAAAGCGGGCGCTTTTCAATGCAACAGCAATACACCGGCACGAGAATCAGCATAAACACCGTGCCGAAAAGAGAAAGCAGCAAAAAGGTATCGCTTGCCATAATGGGCCCCATCGCCTCGTTAAGATAAGCTTCGTACGCTTCAAGCGACACGTCACCAAGGACAGGCAGCCCCTTGATCATCTCTGCCGTGAGATAAAAGGAGGGGATCAGCGTAGCCGCCGACTCGACCACGAAGCTGACAAGCCAAAAAATAAGAAGCTGACCGAAAAGGCGGGGGCGTACCTTTGCCCGCCGGGCTTCCTCAATAAGCGACGAATCTTTCAAAAATTCAAACATATTCCTTCTCCTTGCGGATTTTTTTGCTTTGTATCGCACGCAGAATCAAAAGGTTGATAGCATATATGAACACGGTAGCCATGAAAAAGCCGAAAAAATCAAGACAAACGTCTCTAAACGAAGGGCCGCGCCCCGTAAAGTGCTGAATCGTTTCGTCAAGAGAGCCGACGGCAAACCCAAAAGGCAGCACACAAAGGGGAAAGCCGCTCTTTTTTATCAAAAGCGCAAGAGCCGTGCATTCAGCCCCCAGGACGAAAAATTCAACGAAATGGGCAATCTTTCGGACGTATTTGAAAAAGAAAGCGCCGAGCAACGTATTTTCTCCGCCGAAAAGTGTAACAAAAAAGCCTTTCACCTGATCGCTTTTTTCATCGGATTCAATGGGAGGGAGGCAGGATTGATAAAGAATGAAAGATACCGTAAACAGAATAAGAACGATCAAAATGACAAAGAAACTTTGCCTAACGCGCTTTGATCTCATAGTAAAACCTCTGAATGTAAAGAACGGGGGATGCACCCCACCTTCTTTTGTTTTTTATTGTATCACATTTTCCCTTTTCTTGCAAGAACACCCCCGTTAATTTACTTCTTTTTTACAAATCCCATATCCTTGGCGTTCCCCTTAATCAAGAAATACCGAGAAATTCGGGGGAATGCTTGACTTTTTCCTCTTAAATGTAGTATTATTATAAAGTAATAAGTTAAATAGGGGGTCGCTATGAACAAAACCGTAAACGCCTCGGTCGACCGAAAAGAGGGAAACTTTTTCGTTTGCCTTGACGATTTGGGAGAGGAATATCTCGTTCCCACGGCCACCGCATCCTTAAAAGAGGGAGACCTTGTTCTTCTTACCTACCAAAACGGCACGCTTCTTTCGGCTCTTGTCGATAAAGAGGCAACCGAGCAAAAAAAGGCCGAAAACAAAAGCCGCCTGCGCTCGCTTTTCAACAAAAACAAATAAACAACGTAAAAAGAGGTTTTTATGCTTGGAACGATCTTAAATCAAGGCCTTTACGGCACTTACTTTTCGCCCGGGGATACCGCGATCCCGCTGTACTGTCTTTTTCTTTGTCTTGCCGTCGGGTATCTCCTCGGCAGCCTTAACAGCGCCGTCATCGTCTCCCGCCTTTTGTACAAAGATGACGTACGCAAGTACGGCAGCAAGAACGCGGGGCTTACCAACATGTACCGCACCTACGGAAAAAAGGCAGCAGGGCTTACCCTGCTTGGCGATATCCTGAAAACCGTTTTATCGGTTTTTCTTACCGGCCTCTTCTTCGGCTTCTATTACGTGAACGCCATTTCGGTCAACTATCTTTGCTATCTTGCGGGGCTTGCCTGCGTGATCGGGCATATCAAGCCGATCTATTACGGCTTCCGCGGCGGCAAGGGCGTGCTTTGCACAGCGACGGCCATCGGCGTTCTCTCCCCCGTCGTGCTGCTCATTCTTTTGATCGCCTTCGTTCTGATCGTATGGGGAACCAAGTATATCTCGCTTGCCTCGATCGTTTGCGCGGGGCTTTATCCCGTTGCCATTGAAAGCTATATGATGATATTCGGCGGTACCTACGACCCGACCATCAAGCTGTTCGCTTTCATCTTCGCCGTCATCGTTATCATCTGCCACCGCACCAACCTCGTACGGCTTTGGAAGCGTCAGGAAAACAAATTCAGCTTTCACAAAAAGGACCCCGTTCCCCCCTCGAACGGCAACGAGGAAGAAAAATGAGCGAAAACAGCCAAAAGTTTTTATCGTTGCTTAACAGCGCCGCCGAAACGGGCAAGCTTCGCCGCATCGTCGGCTCTCGCCCCCGTGGGGAGGGCGCCGAGAAGCTGACGGTCACGCTTCGTCTTTTTCGGAACGAGGCGGTGCTTGCTGCCGAAGAGAGCTTTTCGGACGGGAAGGTAAAGCACGCCCGCCTTTCGCCCCCGCTTACCGAAGAAGCGTTCGAATCGACCTTCGGGCGTTACGCCCAGCTCAATCTTTTGACCGAGCTTGGCGACGCCGAATACAAAAAAAGCTCGAAGGGGCGCGATATTCTTCGCGCAAAAGAGGGGCTTTTCGCTTCGCTTTCCGGGTCGGGAATCACCTTGCCGAAGGAAGAGCTGCAACGAAAGAAAAACCGTATTCTTAACGGGGACGAGCCCTTTCTGCGCGAGTTGGAGATCGCGGATAAAGACGGGCGCATCCACGATAAAAAGCAGGCGAAATTCCGCCAGATCAACCGTTTTTTAGAGCATCTTTGCGAAGTTCTCCCCTATCTTCCCAAGGAGGGGCCCATCGTCGTTTACGATCTTTGCTGCGGAAAAAGCTATTTAAGCTTTGCCGTCTATCACTATCTTTCGGTTACTCTTGGCCGAGAGGTCGATATGCTTTGCCTTGACTTAAAGCGCGACGTGATGGATTTTTGCGCCGAGAGCGCCTCGCGGCTCGGCTTTTCGGGCATGCGCTTTCTTTGCGAGGACGTACGCCGTACGCCGAATGGGAAGCCTCATCTTGTGATGTCACTGCACGCTTGCGATATCGCGACCGATCTGGTTCTCGCAAAAGGGATTGAGCTTTCGGCCTCGGTCATTCTTTCCACCCCCTGTTGCCACCGCACGCTTTCGCGTTATTTAAGCTGCCCCCCGCTTTCCTTTGCTTCGGGTCAGCCCCAGCTTCGCCAAAAGCTTTCCGAGGCTTTGACAGACGGGCTTCGCGCCCTGCGCCTTACGGCGGCGGGATACCGTGTGACGGCAACCGAGCTTACCGACCCCGACGACACGCCAAAGAACACCCTTCTTCGCGCTGTGCGGGCTGAAGGGGCAAACCGACAAGCGGCTATCGAGGCAGCGAAGAAGGAATACGAAGAAGCCCTTCGCTACCTTTTCGGTGAAAAAGCCGAAGACTATTTGAACGCCATACAGTAAGGATACCGCTATGAAAGAATACAAAACCGCCTCCCCCGAGGGGACCGAGGCACTGGGTGAAGCGTTGGCAAGGGCGCTTTTTTCTGCCTCTGCCCGCCGCGCCCTGATTGCCTACCGTGGGGAGCTGGGGGTAGGCAAGACCGCCTTTACCCGTGGCTTTTGCCGCATCGCGGCGCCAAGGGACGCCGTAAAAAGCCCTACCTACACGGTCGTAAACGAATACCGAAGCGGCCCCTTGCCGATCTTTCATTTCGATATGTACCGCATTGAGGACGAGGACGAGCTGTATTCGATCGGATATACCGATTACACGGAGAAGGATGGGTATATCTTGATCGAGTGGAGTGAAAATATTTCTTCTGCCCTACCGAGTGATGCGATCACGGTCGAGATCTTGCGTGGGGAAAGAGAAAGTGACCGTACGGTACGTATAGAAGGAGGGGCTTATGAAGATCTTATGCCTTGAGAGCACCGCGAAGGCGGCGGGCGTTGCCCTGCTTTCCGATAACGAAACGCTGGGCGAAATTCTTATACGAAGCGGCGCTCGCTCGCATACCGAGCTGCTTATTCCCATGGTGCACAGTCTTTTGGACAGTTGTGGCGTTGCGCTTGAGGAGATCGGGCTTTTTGCCTGCACGAACGGCCCCGGATCCTTTACCGGCGTTCGCATCGGGGTATCGGCGATCAAAGGGCTTGCCTTCGGGCGAAGCCTTCCCTGCGCCGCCGTATCGTCGTTGGAGGCCTTAGCCGAAAATCTATCGCCGCTTGACGGGCTTTTATGCCCCTTAATGGATGCCAGAAGAAACCAAGTATACAACGCGCTTTTTGAAATGAAGGACGGGATCCTTACCCGCCTTACGCCCGACCGCGCCCTTTCGATCGAGGCTCTTTGCGAAGAGATCAAGACGGTCTACGGCAAAAGAGCGGTTCGCTTGGTAGGCGACGGAGTTGGCGTTGCGCTTCCCCACTTTTTGGAAGCGGGTCTTACCGTCTTACCGACGCCAGACGGGATCTCGATCCAATCGGCGGCGGCCGTTGGGCGGTGCGCCCTTCGCCTATACGAGGCGAAAAAGGTCGTGACCGACCTTGAAATCTCTCCGCTTTATCTGCGCTTACCGCAAGCGGAAAGAGAACGTCTTGAACGTTTAGAACAAGAAAAAGAAAACATAACTATACAAAACGGGAAGGAATAAAAATATGAGAACTGTTTATATTGGCGCCGACAGCGCAGGATTTGAATTAAAAAAGACGGTCAAAGAGCATCTTGCCGAGGCCGGATATTCGGTCGTAGACCTTGGGGCGGACTCCGCCGCTTCCTCGCACTATCCCGTTTTTGCCGAGGCGGTTGCCCGCCACGTAGCGGCTGACAGCAATTCCTGCGGCATCCTTATCTGCGGCACCGGCATCGGTATGAGCATGGCTGCCAACAAGGTCAAGGGGATCCGCGCCGCCCTTTGCGGCGACACCTTCAGCGCGCGTATGACGCGCCAGCATAACGACGCGAACGTGCTTTGCATGGGGGCGCGCGTGATCGGCCCGGGGCTTGCCCTCGATATCGTCGATCTCTTTCTTTCGACCCCCTTTGAAGCGGGTGGGCGCCATAGCCTGCGCGTCGATATGATCGCAAAGGTAGAATGCGGAGAGTCGCTTGCCACGCACGAGTCGGCGGCGCCCGTAAAGCCCTGCTGAGAGAAAAAGCAAGTAAAAACAAAAAGGCGTGACGGACATCACGCCTTTTTTATAGGTCACAACGGCTGTACGGTGCAAGCATGCTTGCCGAGCCGTTTTGCTGCGTTCTTTGCCCCCTCTTCGGTATCAAAGATCCCGAATACCGCCGAGCCGCTTCCGCTCATGCGGGCAACAAGCGCGCCGTTTTTCCCAAGCGTAAGAAGCGCTTCTTTTGCCAAGGGGCAATCAGAGAGCACCGAGTTCTCGAAGATATTATAGGCCGAAGAAGCCATAGCCGAAAGATCGCCTGAAGCAAGGGCGGTGAGAAAGGACGGAAGATCGCCGTGCTTTTCTTCTTCCTCGAAACCGCCGTAAAGTGTGTCGAGCTTAGAAAAGGAAGCGGGGGTACTGACGCTTTCCCCACCCGTAAACAGCGTGGCAAAGAAGGGGGGCGGCGGTGAAAGCTTTTTCATTTTTTCTCCTCTTCCGCAGCAAAGCCGTGTTTGCCCCACAAGGCAAAAGGGGACGTCTGACCCCAGTTCTTCGCAAAGAGAGAGCAACACCTCGGTGGAGAAAAAGCCGTTATTTATACGGTTCATCGCGCGCAAAACGGCGGCGGCGTCGCTGCTCCCCCCCGCAAGCCCTGCCCCAACGGGGATACGCTTAACGAGAGAAACAGACACGCGCATCGGGCACGCGGCGCGTTCCATATACAAGTAAGCTGCGCGGCAAGCTAAATTTTCTTTCCCCGTAGGGACAGAAAAATCACCCGAGACCGTAAGGGTGACCGAAGGGGTATCCGAGGGGGTGGCCGTTACGGTGACTTCATCGCAAAGGCTGACGGTTTGCATCACCGTTTCGATCGCGTGAAAGCCGTTCGGCAAGCGTCCGACGACGTCTAAATACAGATTGATCTTGGCATACGCCTTTTCTTTTACCGTCATAGCCCTCTCCTTTTTTCTTTCATCATACCACAAACGCCCTAAAAAATGCAAGCCGTTTGACAAAATTCCCCCACTTTGGAAAAATTTCAAAAAACGCTTGACTTTTTATAAATACTTATGTATAATATTAAATTGATTTGGACTGTAAGGTGCAGTCCAACTCCTTGTCACACTTTGTGTGACCGAAAAAGACCATAAGGAGGTGTATTCTGATGGAGAAAAGAATCGGTTCGTACGAAACTCTGATTGCCGTCAACGCAGCTCTTCCCGAGGAAGAGATCAAGGCGCTTATTGAAAAGTTCGCGTCGCTCGTTAAGGCAAACGGAACGCTCGAATCTCAGGACGAGTGGGGTAAGCGCAAGCTTGCGTATCCCATCAACGATCTGACCGACGGTTATTTCGTTCTCTTGTCCTATCGCAGCCCTGCTGATTTCCCCGCGGAAATGGAGCGTGTGCTCGGGATTACCGACGGTATCCTGCGCTCGATGACTACCGTTGCCGCCCCGAAAAAGGCCGCCGCAGCGAAAGAACCGCAGCCCGCAGAAGCCGTAAGCACGGAAGCAGCTGCTGAATAAAAAAGAGGAGGCAATTGTTATGGCCAGTTTCAACAAAGTAATTCTGATCGGGAATTTGGTCGCAGACCCCGAATTAAGACAGACCCCTACCGGTATCTCGGTTTGCCGCTTCACGCTGGCGATCAACCGCCGTTTCTCGCGCAACAACAGCGCCGAGGGACAGGGCGCCCAGCAGCAGACGGCCGATTTTATCACGGTCGTTGCCTGGCGTCAAAGTGCTGAATTCGTCGCACGTTGGTTCAAAAAGGGCCGTCCGATTCTGGTGTGCGGACAACTGCAATCCCGCAGCTGGACCGACCAGCAGGGTGCTAAGCATTACGCGACCGAGGTCGTGGCAGACGAGGTTTCCTTCGTCGAGTCGAAGAACGACGCCGCCCCCGGCTCTAACAACACCCAATACACGCCCGACGCTTACGGCACGCCCGCTTACAGCAACGTAGCCGACGACGTCAAAAGCTTTGAAGAAACCCCTGACGACGGAAGCCTTCCCTTTTAAGTAAAACGCATCGCCCAAGGCGTAGGCTCAATGCCCGTGGGCTTCTTAATTCGAATATGAGCCAGAAAGGTCAGGAGCTTTAGAATGGAAAGACAGAACAACGTCGATTCCCCCCGTCCTTTCCGCCCGAACCTTCGTCGTAAGAAGAAGGTTTGCGCCTTCTGCGCGGAAAAGGTCGAATTTATCGATTATAAAGATGTCGCCCGTCTTCGTAAGTATATTTCCGAGCGTGCGAAAATCCTTCCCCGCCGTATGTCCGGCACTTGTGCGAAGCATCAGCGTGAGCTGACGAGTGCTATCAAGCGCGCCCGTCAGGCCGCCCTGCTGCCCTACGTTACCGACTAATCGGCAACACGTGAAAAAGGCACCCTGCAAAATACAGGGTGCCTTTTTTATTCTTTTAAGGAAAAAGTTTTGCGCTTTTGAGGAAAATTGCGGCTTTCAATCAAAATCTTGACTTTTCTTTATCTAAATGCTACAATAAAAATATTATAATACGGATAGAGAATTTTAAAGTCATTTTAAGAAAGAGAGAAAACGATATGAAAAAAGCTTTAAAGGCCGTAATCCGCGCCGCATGGATCATAGCGCTTACGCTTCTGCTCTATTCTTGCGGAGAAGGAGAAACGCCGACGGGGCAAGAAACGACAACAGGGCAAGGAATGACGACAGGGCAAAATCCGGAGTGCCAGCACGTTGAGGTAAGAGTTGCCACCGAGCGTGAGATATCTGCTACTTGTACCGAGGGCGGCGAGTACGATGCTGTTCGCTACTGCAGCGCGTGCGATAAGGAAATGAGCAGAGATAGAATATCTACTTCTCCTTTGGGGCACGACGAGGTATCGCATAGCGGAAAAGCGCCTACCTGCGAAGAGGCCGGCTACGGTGATTACGTAAGCTGCTCGCGTTGCACATACACCACGTACGAGATCATACCCGCAACCGATCACCAAAAGGTCCATCACGAAGCGAAGAGCTCTACTTGTACCGAGGCGGGCTGGCATGCCTACGAGACGTGCACGGCATGTGAATATACTACCTATCAAGAGCTCCCCGCACTTCAGCACGATATAGTGACCGCGCTTGCGCAAGAGCCGAACTGCACTAACGTAGGATGGGGCGATTATGAGTATTGCTCGAGATGCGAATACACCACCTACGAGGAAATCCCGGCTCTCAACCATAAAACCGTAGATAACTTGGCACAAGAGCCTACTTGCACAGACTTTGGCTGGTACGCTTATCAAACTTGCGAAAGATGCGATTGGGATAACAAGTTTGAGAATCTGATTGACCCGCTCGACCACGATAAAGTGTATTACGATGCAAAGAGCGAAACCTGCACTGAGGACGGCTGGTATGCTTACGAAGCCTGCACAAGATGCAGCTACTCGACAAAGCAGGATAATATCATCGAAAAAAGACATTTGATGGAAACCGATTGGGGAAAAAAGGAAACGTGTACCGAAATCGGCTGGGATATATACTATTACTGCACAAGATGCAGTTATAAGGAAAATTATAATGAAATTCCCGCGCTTGAGCACGATATAGTGACTATGCCCGGAAAAACTCCAACTTGTACCGAGGGTGGTTGGCGTGAATTCCGGTACTGCTCAAGAGGCGACTGGAGCGAGGAGCTCGAAAATAAGCTTGACGCGCTTGACCACGACATAATAGAGCACCAAGCAAAAGATCCTACATGCTATGAGGACGGCTGTTATGCTTACCAAACCTGTTCCAGATGCGATGATTTTAACACGTTCAAGGCAAACCCGAGCAACGGTCACTCTTACGTAATCTTAAACGATCCGCCGACCTGCACCGAGCCCGGCAGCAAAACGACGACCTGCGCTAATTGCAATGACGTTGATCTGCACGAGGAGCTTGCCCCGTACGGTCACGACGACGTGCCTATGCTAAGAATAGAGCCCACCTGTACGACCGTAGGTTATGAAACGATCGCTTATTGCAGACGTTGCTACGTAATAGAGCACACACCCGAAATCGCTCCCAAGCCGGTGCTGTTAAATACTACTCCACACAATTACGTTAACGGCGAATGTACGGTTTGCCATAACCGAGAGGGAAGTGTCGGACTTGAGTTTGAGCTTGCAAGCGACGGTAAGAGCTACGAGCTTGTAGGCCTTGGCACTTGTACCGATAAGGTTATCATAATCCCCTCAACCTATAACAATCTGCCCGTGAGCAGAATTAAGCAGGCGGCATTGGCATACAGCGATATTGTAAGCTTGTATATTCCGTCTACGCTTGATCCTATGATTATTTCCATCGATAACAGCGTGTTCCTTGATTGCTTCAATCTTGTTGAGATTATAAACAATTCGGAGATCGATACCGAAGATTTCAACTTCTTTATAAAGGATCAGCTCCTCGGCGACCATAACGGAAACAGTAATATGGTTCTCTTGGATGGTTATTACTTCTACGTTGAAAACGGTGAAGCCACCCTTGTGTCCTACGTAGGTGACGGTACCGAGATTACCTTGCCCGACAGCTTTAACGGAGAGAACTATAAGATCCATATGAACGCTTTCCGAGCGAGCGGTATTGAAAGCATCGTAATTCCGAAGACGGTCAGTGAAATCGGCGATTGGGCGCTGTACACGAAAAACAGCGTGAAGTGCGTGACGATAAACTTCCTCGGAACCAAAGCCGAGTGGGAAACGATAAAGCTTTCCGCCGATGCAAAGCAATGGATAAATACGATTGTTTATCACTACGGAAGCGCGCACACGATTACTACCTATGCCGCCAAGGAAGCTACCTGCACCGAGGCGGGATATAGCGCGTATGAGGAATGCTCGGTTTGCGACTACAAGTCCGAGAGGGTGGAATATGAGCCGACCGGACATTTCTACGAGTACACCGTCTGTCGCTTCTGCGGTGAGGAAATCGTATACTCCGTGGGGCTTGATTTTGAGCTTTCCGCTGACGGAAATTATTATATAGTGACCGGTATCGGCACTTGTACCGATGATTATATTATCGTTCCCGCTTATATTGACAGCAAGCCGGTACAAGAGATTGGCGAGGATGCCTTTGCGAACAAGGAAATCCTCGGCGTTCATCTTCCGGTGACCGTCACGCATATTGGCGGCAGCGCGTTTTCGGGCTGCTATATGCTCAAATACGTTTCGCTCGGTTATGAGGTAGAAACGATCGACTATTATGCGTTTGCATGGTGCAATTCCCTCGTTGCTATAAAGATTGGCAGCAGCTATTTGAAAACTATCAACTCGAGCGCGTTCATGGACTGCAACGCATTGACCGACGTTTATTATGCCGCCGATGCGGAAAAGTGGAACGAAATCGAGATCAACCCGAACGATAACGACTGCCTCACAAACGCAGACATTCACTATAACTGGGTTGCCAAATAATAGTGACTTACGGTAAAGAAAGCCGAAGCATAATGCTTCGGCTTTCTTTTTTCTTTTCCCCACATCATAGTATTTCTGCTCCAAATCCGTACGCCCTTTTTATATGCGCCCGTATAAACGGTTTAAAGGAAGAAAGCGGGAAAGGTCAAACGCGGATATATCCTCGCTTGAAAGGCGAAAATGCCAGTTATCCTCGGCGCGCCCGGGGGTATTGATGCGCGCATCGCCCCCGTATCCCAAAAGGTCTTGCAGCGGGAAGATCGCCAGCCGCGCACGGCTGGCAAGCAATGTCTTAACGATCGGCTCAATGGCTTCGGAAGGCCGCTTCCCTTCCGCGTTGCAATACGAGAGGATGCGCCCCCGATCTTCTTCCTTTAATTCATATAGATACCCCAAAAGGGTGTTGTTATCGTGCGTGCCCGTATAGACGGCCGCGTTTTCGGGGTAACGGTGCGGCAAGTGCGGATTTTCCCCCTCCCCCGAAAAGCCGAATTGTAAAACGCGCGTGGTGGCAAAGCCCGATCTTTTTACCAATCGCTCCACCGCGGGGGTGATGAAGCCAAGATCCTCGGCGATGACGTCTGCCCCCTCGATAAGATCAGCAAGCGCCCGTAGAAGGCCGTTCCCCGGCCCCTTTATCCAGCGCCCTTCCCGGGCGCTTTGATCGACGGGAATGGCGAAATAGGATTCAAGCGCGCGAAAGTGGTCAAGCCTTACCCCGTCAAAAAGCGAGCACGCAAAGGAAAGCCGCTCTTTGAAAAAGGCGTAGCCTTCTTTTGATGCCTTTTTCCAGCGATACAACGGATTGCCCCATTTCTGCCCTTCGGGCGCAAAGGCATCGGGGGGCACACCCGCGACCGATAGCGGCCGTCCTTTTTCGTCCAGCAAAAATTCTTCGGAATGAAAATAAACGTCAGCACTGTCAAGCGAAGGATACATCGAAAGATCCCCAAGGATCGAAACCCCGCGCGATGAGGCGTAAGCGTGAAGCGCCTGCCATTGATGATACGCCTTATACTCAATAAACTGCCAAGCAAACAGCCTTTCATCCGGGAGAACCGTTTCTCTCCATTCCCAATGAGGGGCTCCCCCGTTTACCTCTTTCAAGGTCATAAAGCGGCAGAATTCTCCCACGTAAGGGTGTTCCTCGATAAAAGCTTTTACGGCTTCCTTATCCCGAAAGCGGGCGGCGGCCGAAAACAAAAGCTTAAGCCGTTCCTTGGAAAGACGCGCATATTCACAGCGGTACGGCGTGCTTTCCTTGGCAGACGAGAGCTCTTCCCTCGTTAAAAGCCCCTCCTCAAAAAGCTGTTGCAGGTCAACAAAATACGGGTTTAAGCTAAAGGAAGAGGCAGAGTTATAGGGAGAGCCCCACCGATCGGTCGCGCCAAGCGGCAGGATCTGCCAAAGAGAAAAGCCCCCTTCGCAAAGCTTGTCGATAAAACGGTAAGCGTCAATGCCAAAGGAGCCGATAGAATGGCCGCCCCCAAGCGAAAAGATCGGGAGCAAGACCCCACTTTTTCTTTTCATACTTTCTCCTTTACATAAAAACAAACGGCGCACAGCCGGGTCAAGCTGTGCACCGTTTCGCGTAATTAAGCCAGGTTATTGAGCTTCTTGGTAAAGCTGCTCTTCTTGTGAGCGGCGTTGTCCTTATGAAGAATGCCATGAGCAACTGCTTGGTCGATCTTCTTCACGGCCACCTTGTAAGCGGCACTTGCCAACTCGAGATTGCCTTCGGCAAGGGCGGCATCATACTTCTTGATGATATTGCGCATCTGCGTCTTGAAGATTTGGTTCCGCAGAGCTTTCGCCTTGGTCACTTTGACGCGCTTTTTGGCAGATTTGATATTCGGCACGAAACTTTCCTCCAACTTTTATTTTTGGCTCGCTGACTGCATTATCACCTGAGAGGGTGTGAAAAAGCATTCACCTACACACAGTAATAAAGTTTATCATACTTTTTTCGAAATTTCAAGTCTTTTTAAAAAGTTTTTTACTTTTTTTCTTGACATTTTGAAAAAGGCGTGCTATACTTGTAAAGTAAATCGGTTTACAGAGGTGAATCGCTTTGTTTGAGAAGAACCTTACGATCGAATATCTGCTTGATTTTTATGGAGAGGTGCTGGACGAACACACCAAAAAGATCCTCTCCGCTTACTATGGTGAAGACCTTTCGCTGGCTGAGATCGCAGGCGAGATCGGCATCTCCCGCCAAGGGGTTCGCCATATATTAAAAAAAGGAGAGGATATCCTCTTTTCGCTTGAAGAGAAGCTGGGGCTTGCCAAACGGCACCAAAGCGATGCCGCCCTGATCGAAGGCATTCGGGCCTTGGCCGCGGGGCTTTGCGAATCGGGGGATGAAAAAACGCGGTTCGCCGCAAAAGAGATCCTTTCCCTTTCCGAAAAGCTTGCCGATTAAAGTAAAGGAGAAAACCCTTGTTTCAAGGTCTTACCGAAAAACTGACAGCGGCGCTGAAAAAGTTCCGCAATAAAGGAAAGCTGACCGAAGCAGACGTCAAGGAAGGCATGCGCGAGGTAAAGCTTGCGCTTCTTGAGGCCGACGTCAACTTTAAGGTCGTGCGCGAATTCGTAAAAGCCGTGACCGAACGCGCGGTAGGCGAAGCGGTACTGGAAAGCCTCCTTCCCGCCCAACAGATCATCAAGATCGTAAACGAAGAGCTTGTTCGCTTGATGGGCTCCGAATCCCCGAAGATCGAGATCGCATCAAAGCCCCCGACGGTTTTGATGATGTGCGGCTTACAGGGCGCGGGTAAAACCACCCACACCGGTAAGCTGGCCGCTTATTTCAAGAAAAAAGGCAAAAATCCGTTGCTTATCGCTTGCGACGTATACCGCCCTGCCGCCATCGATCAGTTAAAGATCGTTGGGGAGCAGATCGGCGTTCCCGTCTTTTCGCTTGGTACGGGTCAAAACCCCGTAAAGATCGCCAAGGCGGGCGTTGAGCATGCCAAAAAGCAGGGCTTCGATATGGTATTCATCGATACCGCAGGCCGCCTTCAGATCGACGATGAGATGATGCGCGAGCTGGAAAAGATTGAAGCCGCTACCGAGCCAACCGAGATCCTTCTGGTGGTTGACGCGATGACGGGGCAAAACGCCGTTGACGTGGCCGCCACCTTTAACGAACGCCTATCCATCACCGGTGTTATTATGACCAAGATGGACGGTGATACAAGGGGAGGTGCCGCCCTTTCGGTCAAGTACGTCACCGGCAAACCGATCAAGTTTATCGGCACAGGCGAGAAGATGGACGCGATCGAGCCCTTCCACCCCGACCGTATGGCCTCCCGCATTTTGGGAATGGGCGATGTGCTTTCGCTGATCGAAAAGGCCGAAGCTGCCTTTGATGAAAAGACCGCGAAGGATATGGAGCGCAAGATGCGCGAATCGGCCTTCACCTTTGAAGACTTTTTGATGCAGCTGCGCCAGCTTCGCAAGATGGGCAACCTCAATCAGCTTCTTGGGATGATCCCCGGGGTCAGCGCTTCGGCGCTTGAGAATATCAACGTAGACGAAAAGCAGCTCTCGCGTATTGAGGCCATCGTGCTTTCGATGACACCCCAAGAAAGGACTTATCCGTCCGAAACGCTGAACGGCTCTCGCCGAAAAAGAATCGCGCTTGGCAGCGGCACCTCGGTTGAAGAGGTCAATCGCCTCGTCAAGCAATTTGAGCAAATGAAAAAAATGATGAAGCAGCTCTCTTCTCCCGGAAAGATGAAGGGGCTCTTCGGCGGCAGAATGAAAATGCCGTTCTAAGAAGAAAAAATTCCGTTTTCATTCGGATTTTTATTACAGAACTATATAATTTTGGAGGAAAAGAAAATGGTTAAAATCAGACTGAAGAGAATGGGCGCCAAGAAGACCCCTTTCTACCGCATCGTAGTGGCTGACGAGCGTTCGCCTCGTGATGGCCGCTTCATCGAATCCATCGGTTACTACAACCCCATGGCTAACCCTGCCGAGATCAAGATCGACGCGGAAAAGGCCGCCGCTTGGATCGCCAACGGTGCCCAGCCCACCGAGACCGTCAAAGCACTTCTTAAGAAGAACGCCGCCGAGTAATCGAGGGCGAGATCCATGGATTTGAAAACTATCCTGACCGATATCGCACGCGCCATCGTCGATACGCCCGATGCTGTTACGGTTACCGAAACGGTTGAGGGAGACGATGTTACCTTGGTGCTTTCGGTTGCCGAGGACGATACCGGTATGGTCATCGGCCACCACGGCAAGATCGCCAAGGCCATCCGCTGTGTGATGAAGGCCGCCGCCAATACCTGCGGCAAGCATGTAACGGTCGAAATCAAATGAGAAAAAAGAGCCCAACGGGCTCTTTTTTCTTTTATTCACTTGGAAAGGTGTTGGTAAAGGGCGTCGGAAAGCGCGACGAATTCCCCTGTGGAAAGGCGCTCGCCCCGTACTGTGGGGCTATGCCCAAGATCGGCCAGAATTCCCGTAAGGGTCGCTTTGTCGATACCCGAAAAGCCGGACGAAAGCGCATTGACCAGCGTCTTGCGGCGTTGCGCAAAGGCAGCCTTGACCGTGCGGTGGAAGCAGGCCTCGGACAGCGGCGCAAAGGGTTTCTCTTTGTATAGTTTTGTTTGCACAACAGCCGAATTTACCTTCGGGGCCGGCAAAAAGTTGCCGGCCGATACGGTAAAGAGTCGCTTTGTTTCCCCGTAGTAACCGAGCGTTGCGGTGATGGCGCCGTATTCGGCGCTGCCGGGGACAGCCGTTAGACGGTCGGCCACCTCGCTTTGGATCATAACCGTGATCGAATCAAGCGGCAGCTCGTTTTCCAAAAGACGCATCAGAATGGGGGTCGTGATATAATACGGCAGATTGGCGCAGACAGAAACTCTTTTTCCCGCCGCATGCTCAGAAAGAATAGCGGATAAATCGAGCTTCATACAATCCCCGTGGATAAGGACGAAGTTATCGAACTCGGCCATGGTTTTATGTAGGATCGGGATAAGACCGCCGTCGATCTCGATCGCGATCACCTTCGCGTAACGGCAGCACAGCTCTTGCGTTAAGGTGCCGATGCCGGGACCGATCTCTAAGATGACCGCCTCCTCATCGGGCGATGCCGCCTCGGCGATCCGCTCAGGGATCAAGGGATTGATCAGAAAATTCTGCCCGAATTCCTTACGAAACTCGACGCCCGCCTCGGCCATCAGCGCGCGGATGGTGGAAAGATTCGTAAGCTCCATTACAGTAAGCTTACCCCGCACTCGGCGCAAATGCGCTGCGTTTCTTCATCCCACACGCTCGCTTGTACCTCACCGACGTGGGCGCAGCCCATCATCAGCATGCAAAGGCGGGATTGGCCGATACCTCCGCCGATCGTCAGCGGAAGCTCGCCGTTAAGAAGCATTTTGTGGAAGGTAAGAGAACGGCGATCGTCACAGCCTGCAAAGGTCAGCTGATAATCAAGCGACGCGCTATCAACACGGATCCCCATGGAAGAGATCTCAAGCGCGCGCGACAGAACCTCATCCCAGAAGAAGAGGTCACCGTTCATCGACCAGTCGTCGTAGTCGGGCGCGCGACCGTCGTGCGGCTTTCCCGAACGAAGCGGGGCGCCGATCTGCATAATAAAGACGGTCTTCTTCTCGGCGACATAGCGTTGCTCTCTTTCAGAGGGGGTAAGCGTAGGATACAGGTCCTCCAGCTCTTGCGAGGTGATGAAGGATACCTCACGCGAAAGCGAGGTTTCCAGCTGCGGGAAGGCGGCCTTTACACGGTCAAGCGTATCGCAGATCGCCCCCACGATCGAGGTAACAGTCGCCTTCAAATAAGAAAGATTTCTCGTCGCCTCGGTGATGACCTTTTCCCAGTCCCATTGGTCGACGTAGATCGAATGAATGTTATCAAGCGTCTCGTCGCGCCGGATGGCGTTCATATCGGTATAGATCCCCTCGCCCACCGCGAAGCCGTAGCGAAGCAGGGCAAGCCGCTTCCATTTAGCGAGCGAATGCACGACCTCCGCATCCGCCGAGGCGGCGGGGATATCAAAGGAAACCGGCCTTTCTTTTCCGCTTAAATTATCGTTAAGCCCCGATTCCTTCGTAACGAACAAGGGGGCGGATACACGCTTCAGGTTCAAAGCGGCGGCGAACTCGTGCTGGAAGGTCTTCTTAATGAGAGAGATCGCAAGCTGCGTTTCGTACGCGTTAAGGCGCGAACGATACCCCTCGGGGATCACACAACGGTTCATGGCCTTTTTCCTTTCTGTATAGTTTATTTTACAATTTATGCTTAAAAATCGCAAGCACCGGGGGTTCTGTGGTAAGGAATGACGTCGCGGATATTTTCCATACCCGTTACGTAGATAAGCAGGCGCTCAAAGCCCATACCGAAACCCGCGTGCGTGCAGCCGCCGTATTTGCGGAGATTGCAGTACCAGTACATGGCCTCGGAGGAGATCCCAAGCTCATCCATACGACCGATGAGGCGATCGTAGCGCGTTTCGCGCTGGCTGCCGCCCATCAGCTCACCCGCATTGGGAACGAGCAGGTCAACCGCCGCAACCGTCTTCCCATCGTCGTTTTGATACATATAAAAGGCCTTAAATTCCTTCGGCCAGTCGTAGATAAAGACGGGGGCGCCGAATTTCTTTTCGGTGAGATACTTCTCGTGCTCTTTCGCAAGATCCTCGTCGTAGGAGGGCTTGAACTCAAAGTTCTCGGTGGCGTCGGCTTCCTTTAAGATGGTGATCGCGTCATGGAAGGAAACGCGGGCGACCTTGGAATCGATCAAGGCCTTCATCCGCTCACGCAGCGGCAGGTTGTTGTATTTTTCAAGGAAGGCAAGCTCGCTGTCGCAACGCTCTAAGATGGTTTGAAGGATATTCTTCAAGAAGTCCTCTTCGATATCCATCAGACCGAAAAGATCGGTAAAGGCGATCTCGGGCTCGATCATCCAGAATTCGGAGGCGTGCGTACGGGTGTTGGAGTTTTCGGCGCGGAAGGTGGGGCCGAAGGTGTATACCTTGCTGAAAGCAAGCGCAAAGGTTTCCGCCTCCAGCTGACCGGTTACGGCAAGAGAGGCGTGCTTACCGAAGAAATCGTCTTCAAACTTATGCTTTTTCCCATCGGTCGGGTCAAAGGTCGTGACCGTGAAGGTGTTGCCCGCCCCCTCGGCGTCGTTCGCGGTAAAGAGGGGGGTGTGCACGTACAGATACCCACGGCTTTGGAAATACTCGTGGATCGCCATGGAAGCGACGCTACGCACACGGAACACCGCTTGGAAAAGGCGGGTGCGGGGGCGAAGATACGCGTTTTCGCGCAGGAATTCCAACGAGTGACGCTTAGGCTGAATGGGATAATCCTCGGCGCATTCACCGATGACGGTAAGGTCCGAAAGCTCGATCTCCACGCTTCCGTTATTTTCGTTCTTAACCGCCTTACCGGTGATCGTGACGCAAGAGCCGATCTTCAGGTGCGAAAGCGCCAGAAGCATCTCCTTGTTCTCGCTGTCGGCATAATAAACCAGCTGCAAAAGGTCGAAGGCCGTTCCGTCATAAAAATCAAGGAAGCCCATCTTCTTCTGGTTGCGGTGATTACGGACCCATCCCGAAAGGGTGACCTCCTGCCCCAGAAGCTCTTCTCTTTTCGCAAAGAATTCTCTTATATCCATCGCTAAAAAACCTTTCCGCTATTAATATTCGTTCATCTTATTATGATACCATGAAGGGCTGCTTTTGTCAAGTAAATTATGAGAGTTTTGGGATAAAATAGAAATTGTTCGGCAGGTTGAAGAAAGAGGCGTTTGCTTCGCAAACACGCACTTTCTTACTCCGTGTGCCGCAGGCACGCTTCATAGGGCAAAGCCCTGCTTCATTCTTCATGCACCACAAAATGGCTTCATTGTAAAAACCCCTTTTGCCTGATGGACAAAAGGGGTTTTTATATGGAGCTGGTGGCCGGACTTGAACCGGCGACCTGCTGATTACGAATCAGCTGCTCTACCGACTGAGCCACACCAGCATTAACAGTGGTATTATAGCAAAGATAGGGCGGTTTGTCAAGCGAATTTATGAATTTTTCAAAAAGAAGTATTTATGGCTCTTTTTTTCATCATTTTGCCCAAAAAACAACTTTATTTTCGTAACCTTCTCTCTTGTTTTTCATCGTTTTTTCTTCTATAATATAAATTAAGAGATTATTTGAAGGAGTTGCGTATGAAGCACTTTCGCTTTTTGTTTTTTCTTGGCGTAACGCTTATCCTGCTTTTATGCTTCACCGCCTGCGATTTCAGCTTTATGGGTGGGCTTATGACACCGACGACCGCGCCTGTAACGACCGAAGGGGCGGTTACCACCACCGATCCTTCGACTACAACGGCGCCCGTGACAACCACGGTTCCCGTCACCACCACAGCGCCGATTGAAATCTCGCAAAACCCGATCAAATCGGTTTCGCTTACCACCGACGGCGCGAAGCTGGTCATCAAGTATCAGAACAACGTAACGCAGAATCTGCTTACCGACGTAGCGGTGCGAGAAGGGTTTGGAAGCGCTTCTCTCCTTGATTTTGACTTTGATACCAACACCCGCGTTGTTTCACTGACCTATCAAGCCTCTTCCGCCTTAAATCGCGCCGAGCTGATCCTTGGGAACGAGGGTGAGGGGCCTATCACCCTTTATCTACGGGAGATGAACGGCAAGCTTGAATACAGCAAGAACGGGACAAGCGATTGGGCAGCCTTTGCGGATGCCAACCGCTCGTCCTCGGTGAGCGGCACACCGATCCTTACGAAGCTTTTGGAGCTTGCCGAATACGGGAAACAGGAGATATCTTCTATGGGAAACGGCGTTGTTTTCACGATTAAGCAGGAAACCGAAGCCAACAAGACGCAAAACCCATACAATCCAACCGTTACGCGCGGCGCGTATTTACGCTTTCGCGCAACCGAGTGGCAAAGGGCGGGCTATCATTACGCGACCGACGCGCGCCTGCACGGCTCGGCTAATCTGAACTTCAATATTACCAATGACTACGAGATCGCGGCCAACACCCCGACCGACACGGTAACCGGCGGCACGCTCTTCAAATACTCGGACGACGACATTAAGCCCCCGAACTTTAACGGTACCGCCATCGGGGCCAATCACGGCTATTATATTATCGCCGCCATTCCCAACACGATGGGGCTTACCGAAGAGGATATCGGCTCTGTCTGGCAGATGGGACCGAAGAAATTCGTCCTGGTCAAGCTGCACACGGGAAGCGCCTGGTTCTGCCCCTTTGATGACCAAATGATGGAAAGCGGCGTTTTCAGCTATATCGCCATCAAGCAGGGGTCTACGCTGACCCACGTTTCGGGCGCCCTTCACACCTCCGCGATCACCGCTTCGGCCGACAGCGTACAGACCCAGTTTTATAACGCCACCAACCACGTGACCCAGCGCGCTTATCTTGACGGTAAGATCGAGATCGACCTTTCGAAGGACGGCGTTTACGAATGCGAATTTATCGATTTCCATGAAACCTACGATATTATTTATACCCCCGCTGTTCTTCGCTATCTCATGGATAACGTCGGCTATAACGACAACCAAAGCCATTGCAGCGACGATATTAAAGAAGCGTATATGACAATGGACGTCACCTACCGCTTTCACAAAAACGGCGCGATGGTCGTTTACAACGAATATATCTGCCATAAGGATCTCTTGATTCAATCTATCAGCGCCGTGCAGTCCTGCAAAATGACCGCCAATCCCCAATACGTATACGTACCGGGAACAACGGTAGCCAAGACCCCCATTGAGCAGCATAGCGGCGTAAGCATTGAATGGGGGACCTCCTCTGACCTTGTCGATCCCACCTATCCCCCGACGACCTATTTTCAGTTGACCTCGCCGACCGGCGCTACCGCTATGAATACCGGCTTTTATCCGCTGTACGGTGATGCGCGCCCCGAGGTTCGTCTTTCCTTCCCCGCGCACAAGCTTTCTGCCGGCTGGTGCCATTCCACTTTAAAAATGTATCCCCTTATTCTTCGCAGCAACGAGGGCATTCCAACCGCAGCCGGCACGCACTTTTCTCTTATCGGCTACCGCGCCCCCTCGATCGCGACCGACGAGGATATGCTGGCGGTGAACCACTATTGGGTAGGCGATGAGATCATGCTTTCGCTTCACACCTTGAAGGCGCTTGACGGCAAGGAGATCGCCCTACCCGATTACATGAACGGTATGACGGTCACCTTGATCGAAAAGAGTGAGAGCATGACGGTTGAAACGGCCGTTATCGAAAATGGAAAGATCACCTTTTCCACCACGGAAAACGGTTACGCCATCGTAAAGCTTTCGCCCGCGCCTTAAATTCGTTTTTTCATATTGTGAAAACATTTATAATATAAAGAGAGGTCTTATGAAAACTACCCGTTTATTTTTGGTACTGATCATCTTCACGATGGCGCTTTTGTGCCTCACCGCCTGCGATTTCAGCTTTATGGGCGGGCTTATGACACCGACGACCGCGCCCGTAACGACCGAAGAACCTATTACCACCACCGATCCTTCGACGACGGCGCCCGTGACCACCACGGTTCCCGTCACCACCACAGCGCCGATCGAGATCTCTCAAAACCCGATCAAATCGGTCTCGCTTTCGAATGACGGCGAAAAGCTGATCGTAAAGTATCAGGACAAGACCACACAGAACCTGGTAACCACCGTTTCCCTGCGCGAAGGGTTTAACGGCGCTACCTTCCTTGGCTTTGATTTCGATACCGAAAACCGCGTTCTCTCGCTTTCCTTCCAAGAAAACGCTTCGCTTAACCGCGCCGAGATCATTCTCAGCGGCACCGAAGCCGCGCCGAAGATCTTTTACGTGCGCGAAATGGGCGGGAAGCTTCAATACACCGAGGATCTCGTTTCCCCCAACTGGATCGAGTTTGCGCCCTCGGGCCGTGTGGCGGCCGTTGGCGGCGTGCCGATCCTTACCGTGCTTCTTAACGATGTGCAATACGGTAAGCTGACGAGCGAATCCTCGGGCGAAGGAATGGTTTTAACCGTCAAGCAAGAGACCCCGGGATCCGAGCAGGACAATGCTTATATGCCCGGTAAAAATCAGGGGGCATACCTCCGCTTCCGCGCCACGGAATGGATGAAGGAGGGGTATGACCTTGTAACTGACGCGCGCCTATCCAGCTCGAAGAACTGGGCATTTAATATGCTGGATATCCGTGAGCTTCCCTCCTCCATTTCCTACGACGATGTAAAAAGCGGTACCCTCTTCAAGCATTCCGGAGATGATGTTACCCCGCTTTACATCAACGACACCTATATCGGAGGGAACCACGGCTACGGCATTATTGCCGCGATCCCCAATACGACGGGACTGACCGAAGCAGATATCGGCTCCGTCTGGAAGTGCGGCACGCAAAAGTATGTATTAGTAAAGATCTGCGCCAGCAGCGATACGGACTTTGAGAAAATGGCCTGGTTCTGTCCCTTTGATGACAATGCGATGGAAACCGGTATCTTTTCTTATAAGGCGATTGAAAGCGGCTCAACGTTGACACACGTATCGGGTGCCTCGAACAAAACAAGCATTCGCACCTCGCAAAAAAGCGTTTCCTGTCAGTTCCTTCCGGCGATCAACCATCTGCAGCAGCATGTCTTTCTAAACGGAACGGTCGAGGTCGATCTTGGCAGCAGCGCCGTTTACCAAGCCGATTTCATTGATTTTCACGAGACATACGATGTGGTTTATCTTCCCACAATGCTGCAGTTTTTAATGGACAATGTAAGCTACAACAATAACTTGACACACTTTGATGAAGCGATTGAGGACGCGTACGTAACCTTTGATATTACCTATCGCTTCCATAAGAACGGCGCTTGCGTTGTCTATACCGATTATACCTTCCCGAATGCCGTTAAGTTTGGACAGCTCTCGGGCATTCAGTCCTATCCTTGGACCAGCCCCATCGACGGGGACTATTTGTATATCCCGGGCACAACCAAATATAATGTGCCTACCCTGCACGTAAAGGACAATAACGTCACTTATGCCTGGAACCAAGACGATCTCGAGAACCCCGATGTCCCCACCTCTTCCTACTTTCAGCTTTCCGATGCCAACGGAACCAAAGCGATGAACCTTGGATATTATCCGCTTTACGGTGACGCTACCCCTGAGCGGCGCATGGAGCTGACCGGAGACCCCACCCAACCCTTTGGTCGCAGTGCTTCCTCCTTGAAGCTATACCCGAATCTGGCACACCAAGCGAGCAAGAAAGGGCTGATCGAGGCCGGAACCAGCATTTCGTTTATCTCTTATCGCATTCCTTCCGTCCCTTCGCATGAAGATATGCTGGCGGTAAACCACTACTGGGTAGGCGAGGACATTATCCTTTCGCTTCACACCCAGGAGATCCTTGACGGTAAGGAGATCGCCCTGCCCGACTATATGAACGGTATGACGGTCACCGTGATCGAAAAGAGCAATAGCGCGACGGTTGAAACCACCACGATTATAAACAGCAAGATCACGCTTTCGACCGACGATGTCGGCTACGCGATCGTAAAGCTTTCGCCTGCGAAATAAGCAAAGCCACAAAAAGCAACAAGCGTTTTTAGACAAAATGCTTGTTGCTTTTTCTTATTATATATGGTATACTATACATGGTAAATTATAAATATCTTTAGGAGGTCCATTTGTGAAACACGCACGCTTATTTTTATTTCTGTTTCTGATCGTTTTCGCGGTCCTGTGCTTTTCTTCCTGCGCCTTTGATTTCAGCACGTTGATGCCGCCCGTAACGACCACCGGCGGGGTCCCGACCACCACCACGGTCGATCCCATTACCACCACCGCACCCGTAACCACGACCGTGCCCGTAACCACCACCGCACCCGTCGAAATCTCGCAAAACCCGATCAAATCGGTCTCGCTTTCCGGCGACGGCACGAAGCTGATCATAAAATATCAGGACAAGACCACACAGAACCTGGTAACCGAAATTGGCCTGCGTGAAGGCTTCAACAGTGCCACCTTCCTTGGCTTTGATTTTGATACAGACACCCGCGTGGTTTCGCTTCGTTTTCAAGAAAACGCCTCGCTTAACCGCGCCGAGATCATTCTCAACGGTAGCGAGCCTGTGCCGCTGACGCTTTATATCCGCGAAATGAATGGCAAGCTACAATACACCGCCAATCTTTTTGCTCCCGATTGGACTGATTTTGCCCCCTCGGGCCGTGTAGCGGCAGTAAACGGCGTGCCGATCCTTACCGCCCTTTTAAACCAAGCGGAATACGGAAAACAGGAGAATGCTTCCATGGGTAACGGCTTCATTTTTACCGTCAAGCAAGAAACCAACAGCACGAAGTCGACCAACAAAAACCATCCTCATACGACAAATGGCGCGTACTTACGCTTCCGAGCGACCGAATGGGGACGGGATGGCTACCATTTCGTTACTGACGCACGCCTGCACGGCTCTGCCAATATGAACTTTAACATCAGCGGCAACTATGAGGTGCCCGCAAGCACCAAAACCGACCAGGTAACAGGCGGCACCCGCTTCAAGTATTCCGATGATGACGTGACCCCCCTTTTCTTCAACGGCACCTATATCGGCGCAAACCACGGCTATAACATCATTTCCGCGATCCCCAATACGGCAGCCTTAACCGAAGAGGATATTGGCTCGGTCTGGCAGATGGGAACCAAAAAGTTTGTTTTGGTCAAGGTCCGCACGCAAGACGACAATGGGGGTACCGAATACGCCTGGTTCTGCCCCTTTGACGACGGTTCGATGCAAAGCGGGATCTTCAACGCGGTTTCGATCAATGAGGGAAGCACGCTTACCCAAGTTTCAAATACCGGAAGCAAAAAGACGATCACCGCCTCGAAGGAAAGCAAGCGTTTGCAATTCTTTGGTGCAACCAACCATGTTAAACAACACGCCTACCTTAACGGCACAAAGGAGATCGACCTTTCTGTTGACGGCGTTTATGACTGCGAGTTCGTTGATTTCCACGAGACCTACGATATCATCTATCTGCCCGCCGTTCTTCAGTACCTGATGGACAACGTCGGCAGCAACGATAACCAAAGCCACTACGATGAAGAGATCAAGGACGCTTACGTGACGGTTGATGTCACGTACCGTTTCCACAAGAACGGCGCTACCGTCGTGTATAACGACTACACCTTTAAGACCGCTGTGACCGCCACCTCTATGTCAGGTGTGCAATCCTGCATGATGCCCACAAGCACCCAATATGTATACCTGCCCGGCACCAAGGTTGCTTCCTCCCCTGTGGCGCAAGTAAGCGGCAAGAGTGTTGAGTGGACCCTTTCCGATCTCTTGGATCCCAATCAGCCAACCAGCAGCTACTTCCAGATGACCTCAGCAGACGGTGCTACCGCCATGAACCTTGGGTATTACCCGTTGTATGGAGACGCGACGCCCGAAAGCCGAATGAGCTATATTCAGGGCGACGACCCCTTCGGCTGGTGCCACACGACCCAGAAGATGTACCCACACCTCTTCCGTAACAGCCGCGGCATTCCCTTTGAGGCTGGTGAGAACCTTTCGTTTATCGCTTACCGTATCCCCTCTGTCAAGACCGACGAGGATTTTATCGCGAAGAACCATTACTGGGTAGGCGATGAGATCGTGCTTTCCCTGCACACGCAAAAGTCACTGGACGGGAAAGAAGTCGTGCTTCCCGATTACATGAATGACATGGATATTTCGATTGTTGAAACGAGCGATAGCTTCACCGTCAATTCCGAGAAGGTTACGAACGGAAGGATTTCGGTGTCCTGCGCGAATAAGGGATACGTAATCGTTAAGCTCTCCCCTGCACAATAAATTCAATCTACGAGAATTAAAGGCCCCTGCGGCATATGTGGCGCAGGGGCCTCTTCTTTTACTACCTATTGCGGGTATGCGGACAGCCTTTGACATATAAAGGCTTTTTCCTCTCGCTTTTATAGGTTTTACAGCTTTTTGAACCTTGGGTGCACCGCATCATTTTGTTATAAGCAAAAAGAAAAATCCCCCGTAGGGGATTTTTCTTTACTCGTCATGCTTGCTGATTATTAATCGAAAACAGGAGCATCATTCGAGAACTGGACGAAGTTAAAGCGTTCGGGAGTTTGACGGTTCGAATAACACTCAACTTTGGCTCCCACGTTTGTTTCGTAAGTTGTCCATTCGTCGGTCCTAGAGCCGAGGGTTCCGTCGGGGTTTGTATGATACTTAGGAACGTCAGTAGGGGGTACGTCAGGAACATCAGGATTAAGATACGTAACATCGTTGAGCTGGATGCAGACCCAACCAAACTCACCGGCGCTGATCGCTTCACCCTCGTTCTTGTAGATGATCTGGTTGCCTTCCACCTTACCGTTTTCACCACCGGCAAGAGTTTCGCTCTTGGCAGGAAGAGCTGCCTCTACAATATAGGAGTAAGGCTGACCCGGTTGGGCCGTTTCATGCGTGGTAGCGCAGAGGATCTGATTATAGTAAGCCGAGCGCTGGGCGGGAACGGCCGAAATTTCCGCAACGTTCGTGAAGGTCAAATTCTTACCGCTGGGGATAGAAGCGACGGCGCTAGACGTACTCTGTTCGCCGCGGCCGAGCGAGTCGGTCGTGAAGGCCGAATAGACAGGATAAATTTTGAGAGGGTCGACTTCAGGCTGCTCATATCCACCGAAGTAGTAGTAGATCTCAGCACCGTCGTTCTTCCACGGGTCAGGCTGACGAACATAGTCTTCGTGACGGGGATAATAGGTGTTATCAGTAACAACCATGCAGATGTAGACGTAATCACCGTCCCAGAGGTAGTAAACTTTAGCTTTGGCGCCGAAAGTAGTCGAGGAACTGGAAATCTTCGTGAAGATGCAGTAATCTTCGGGATCGGCAGTCTCATCCAGCGTGGTCTCATAGTGGGCGGATTTCAGGTAAGCGGCATCCAGCACACCGTCGACGTTGGGCGTATACTTAAGAACCTGATTGCGGTTGGTCTCAACAACCAGGGTGGCGGTCATCGCCGGGTACGAATCGGTGTTGTAGTTGCCACCCTCATCGGTAAAGGTGGCGGTAACAATGTATGTACCGGCCGCAACCGCGGAAGGAATACCGGTTACCGAGTCGGTGGGAACCGTATAGGACATATCATCGCCGTTTTCATCCTTGATCTGCACCATTTCATAGGAAACGGTAAGACCGACAGGCAGATCGCCAACAACGATCTGGTATTCGCAACCGTCGTAATAATAGACAAACATGTTTTTGTCTGCGTCAACACCCTCAAAGCCAAAGGCCAGAATAGACTGCGCATCAACAGGCAAAACCTCAAGGGTGGCAGTCATAGGAGCGGGCAGCAAATATTCCTCGGCATACTCAGCGTCCTTGAACGAGAAGGTCGCGGTCACTTCGTAGCTGCCAACATTGACCGGATTCTCAACAGTCGCACCGGTGGAATCCTTAAAGGTGTAAGCAATCTTAAGAATCTCTGTGTTCGCACCTTGTACTTTGTAATTATTAGCGGCGATAGCAAAACCGGTAAACTCAGCCGTCTTATCCTGGAAACGAATGCCTCCGCTGATATCCTCTTTCTGAGCAGAGGGATCGGTCGTGGTGACGGGATCGGTCGTGGTGACGACCGTGGTGGTCGCAGGCGTTTCAGTCGTGGTGACGGGCGCCTCAGTGGTAGTCGGAGTGGTTCCAAGAGGTCCGCAAGCTGCCGCAAAGGTAGCAAAAACGAACAAGGCAAGCGCAACGACTACGAGTTTCATGCTGTTTTTCATCTGTTTTCTCCTTATAAATATTTTTTTGAGCGACAAATGCATCAAGGCATGCACCTTCTACTATGATTATAGCACGGGGGAAGGGCTTTTGTAAAGGTTTTTATAAAAAATCGGCACTATGCACAAAATGGTGCTTTCCCTTTTGAACAAAAAGAAAAAAGCAAAGAATAAAGGGATTTTTCAGGTTTTGAAAACCGCGCGTCGCTTCAACTTTTAAAAAAAACGAGCGCTTTCTCCCCATTTCCGCTTTTTTCTTTTTTTATTTGTTCAAATTGCTTATACTATATTCTTTATCAGTTCTTCAACAACGTAAGAGGCCAAAAGGAGCCCCGCCGTTGCCGGCACGAAGACCGAGGAGGAGAGGCGGATAGCGGGATCACGGCTCTCCTGTGGCTCTTCTCGGCTGAAAAGAACAGGTAAGTGGGTAATATTCTTTTTGCGAAGCCCCGCGCGCATTGATCTGGCCAAGGGGCACCCCACGGTTTTCGAAAGATCGGTGATCGAAAGAAGGGACGGATCGCGGCGGTTGGCGGTGCCGAGCGAGGAAATGATCGGAATGTTTTGGGAAACGGCCGACTCGATCACGGCAAGCTTGGCGCGCACGTCGTCAATAGCGTCGATGATAAAATCGAAGGGGGCGCTGTTGATGAGGTCTTTCGCGCTTTCCTCGGTGACCTTTTCTTGCCAAAGAGAAATTTCAACATCAGGGTTAATGGCAAGGGCGCGTTTTTTTGCGACCTCGGCCTTTTTCTGCCCAACGTTCTCTTGGTTTGCCAAGATCTGGCGGTTGATATTCGAAGGGGAAACAACATCAAAATCACAGAGCGTAAGCTTCCCTACCCCCGTGCGAGTAAGGGCCTCCAGCACGTAGCCGCCAACCCCTCCAAGCCCCAGCAGCAGAACGTTTGCCCTTTGCAGTCTTTCGACCGCTTCCTTTCCGTACAGGGCTTCGGTACGGCAAAACATCGTTTCCATAGCTTTACGCAAAGGTCGCGTTCAGGGCGACGAAAAGGACGACGGTGGCGATGACCACCAAGGTAAGCGAGAAAAAGAAGATGAGCATGCTTCTCTTGGTAAATTTAAAATCGGGAATACCCGAAAGGATATGGGCACGCTTTAATATATTGGAGATCGGCTTATACAGCATCATCGCAAGAGAAGCGTTGAGTACCGCTTTTGTGAGATTAAAGGGAACGAAGAGCGGAAGCAATAAGCCGAGAACGGTTTCGCGGGAAACACCCATGTAAATGGGGGTGATCAAAAGATTGGCCAAGATCATGACCGCAACCTGCGAAAGGACGGCGGAAAGAAGCCCGAGTATAGCACCCCGAAGCGTTTTTTTCTTTTTGTAGATCAAGGAACCGACAAAAGCGAAGGAAGCGCTGGAAAAAAAATTCATCAGCATTCCCCAAGGCCCCGTCGCACTGGTGGTGATCATTTCAAGCAGAGGAATGGCCACCGAGATCGAAAGGGCGGCCGAGGGGCCGAAGAGCATTCCCGCCATAATAATAAGCGCATCCTTTACGTCAAAGGTCAAAAACATGACCTTCGGCATAGGTACGAGTGAAACGATAAAGGCAAGGGCGCAAAAGACGGCCGTAAAGGTCATTTTCTGAACCGAAAAGGAAGATTTCTTTTGCATAGGAAACCTCTCGTAAGCATAGAACGCCGAAAGGGGAAAGGATTTCCCTTGGCGATCGAAAATAAAAGAACGGGTGCGTGCCTTTCGGTACGCACCCGCCGCACTAAAACGAATTAGGCGTTGATTTCGGCAACGACGCCGGAACCGACGGTTCTGCCGCCTTCACGGATAGCGAAGCGCAGACCCTTTTCAATAGCGATAGGCGTGATAAGCTCAACAGTCATATCAACGTTATCACCGGGGCGGCACATTTCGGTGCCCTCGGGCAGCTTAATGGTACCGGTAACGTCGGTGGTACGGAAATAGAACTGAGGACGGTAGCCGGAGAAGAAGGGCTTTTGACGGCCGCCTTCCTTCTCGGTAAGAACGTAGACCTGGCCTACGAACTTGGTGTGAGGATCGATGGAGCCGGGCTTGCAGAGAACCTGACCTCTTTCGATCTCGTTCTTCTGAACACCACGGAGGAGAAGACCAACGTTATCGCCGGCCTCGGCCTCGTCGAGGAGCTTGTGGAACATTTCGATACCGGTAACAACGGTGTTGCGGCGCTCATCGGTAAGACCAACAAGCTCAACGGTATCGTTCATGTGAATGACACCTCTCTCAACACGACCGGTAGCAACGGTACCACGGCCGGAGATCGAGAAGACGTCTTCAACAGGCATAAGGAAGGGCATATCGTCGTTACGAGCGGGGGTCGGGATATAGCTGTCGACTTCGTTCATAAGCTCAACGATGCAAGCGTACTCAGGCGAGCTGAGATCGGTGCTGGCGCTTTCGAGGGCCTCACGGGCAGAGCCGCGGACGATCGGAATGTCATCACCCGGGAAGTCGTACTCGGAGAGGAGGTCACGAACTTCCATCTCGACGAGGTCGAGAAGCTCTTCGTCGTCAACGATATCGCACTTGTTCATGAAAACAACGATAGCGGGAACGCCAACCTGACGGGCGAGCAGAACGTGCTCGCGGGTCTGCTGGAGAGGACCGTCGGTACCGGCAACAACGAGGATCGCGCCGTCCATCTGGGCAGCACCGGTGATCATGTTTTTAACATAGTCGGCGTGTCCGGGGCAGTCAACGTGAGCGTAGTGACGGTTGTCGGTCTCGTACTCAACGTGACGGGTGTTGATCGTGATACCTCTGGCTCTTTCTTCGGGAGCGTTGTCGATCTGGTCATAGGCCAAGAACTCAACGTTACCCTGCTTCAGGGAAAGGGTCTTGGTGATTGCAGCGGTAAGGGTGGTTTTGCCGTGGTCAACGTGGCCGATAGTACCAATGTTGACGTGGGGTTTGGTTCTTTCGAATTTCTGCTTTGCCATTTTGGTTTTCCTCCTAAAATGTTAATTGTTTTTACTTAAATTAATTAAACCGCGCCACCGCGGGCTTTTACGATTTCATCCTGGATCGACTTCGGTACCTCAGCGAAGTGGCTGGGCTCCATAACGTAGTTACCGCGCCCTTGGGTACGGGAACGAAGCGTCGTCGCATAACCGAACATTTCGGAAAGCGGAACGTTAGCCTTGACCTGCTGGCCACCGGCAACGGGATCCATGCTTTCGATCTGGCCGCGGCGGGAGTTAAGGTCACCGATAACGTCTCCAAGATAATCGTCGGGGGTGGTGACCGTAACCTTCATGATCGGCTCGGTCAGCACGGGGTTTGCTTTGCGCATGGCTTCCTTGAACGCCATAGAACCGGCGATCTTAAAGGCCATTTCCGAGGAGTCAACCTCGTGGTACGAACCGTCGTACAGGTGGATCTTAACGTCTACGACGTTATAACCGGCAACAACACCGGTCTGCATCGCGCCCTGGATACCGGCGTCAACCGCGGGAATATATTCCTTCGGGATAACACCGCCGACGATCTCGTTGAGGAATTCGTAGCCCTTGCCGGGTTCGTTCGGCTCGATACGGATCTTAACGTGACCGTACTGACCCTTACCACCGCTCTGACGGGCGTACTTGGTATCCTGCTCGGCCGTCTTACGAATGGTTTCCTTATAGGCAACCTGAGGCTGGCCGATGTTCGCCTCTACCTTGAATTCACGCAGAAGTCTGTCAACGATGATCTCAAGGTGCAATTCACCCATACCGGCAATGATGGTCTGCCCGGTCTCCTCGTCGGTATACGCGCGGAAGGTCGGGTCTTCCTCGGCAAGCTTCGAAAGGGCGATGCCCATCTTTTCCTGCCCGGCCTTGGTCTTGGGTTCGATAGCAACACGGATAACGGGTTCGGGGAACACCATCGATTCAAGGATAATGGGGTGCTTTTCGTCGCAGAAGGTATCACCCGTGGTGGTGTACTTGACACCGACGACGGCGGCGATATCACCGGCATAAACCACGTCAAGATCGCTACGGTCATTGGCGTGCATCTGCAGGATTCTGCCGAAGCGCTCTTCTTTATCCTTGGTCGAGTTGTAAACGGCGGTGCCCTTTCCAATCGTGCCCGAGTAGACGCGGAAGAAGCAAAGCTTTCCGACGAACGGGTCGGTCATGATCTTAAAGGCGAGAGCCGAGAACGGCTCGTCATCCGAGGAGTGACGGCAATCCTCTTCATCGGTACCGGGAATGATACCCTTGATGGCGGGGATGTCGGTCGGGGCGGGCATATAGTCGATGATGGCATCGAGCAGCTTCTGCACGCCCTTATTGCGGTACGAGGTACCGCAGCATACGGGGACGATCTGGTTAGCAATGGTCGCCTTACGAAGGGCTACCTTCAGCTCGTCTACCGAGATCTCATCGCCGTTGCAGAACTTCTCAAAAAGCTCTTCATCGGTTTCGGCGATGGCTTCTATCATGTTGTTGTGGTATTCTTCCGCCAATTCCGCCATATCTTCGGGAATCGGCTCAACACGCACGTCCTTACCCATATCATCGTAGTAGATGTCGGCTTCCATATTCATAAGGTCGATGATTCCGCGGAATCCCTGCTCCTTACCTACGGGAAGCTCGATCGGCACGGCGTTTGCGTGCAGTCTGTCCTTCATCATCTGAACGACACGGAAGAAATCCGCACCGGTAATATCCATCTTGTTGACGTAGGCCATACGCGGAACCTTGTATTCGTCCGCCTGGCGCCATACCGTTTCGGACTGGGGCTCAACGCCGCCCTTGGCGCAAAGAACGGTGACGGCACCGTCAAGCACGCGAAGCGAACGCTCAACCTCTACGGTAAAGTCAACGTGTCCGGGGGTATCGATGATGTTGATACGATTGCCCTTCCAGAAACAGGTGGTCGCAGCGGAGGTAATGGTGATACCTCTTTCCTGCTCCTGAGCCATCCAGTCCATAGTAGCGGCACCGTCATGCGTTTCCCCAAGACGATGGGTCTTACCCGTATAAAACAGAATTCTCTCGGTGGTCGTGGTCTTACCGGCGTCGATGTGCGCCATGATCCCGATGTTACGAGTGTTTTCAAGGGAATACTCTCTTGGCATTTTCTTTCTCCTTAATTATTCTGTCTTATACGATTAATATCTGTAGTGAGCAAAAGCCTTGTTGGCTTCGGCCATACGGTGGGTTTCTTCTTTCTTCTTGAAAGCGCCACCCGCTTCGGCCTTCGCGTCAAGGATCTCTGCTGCAAGTCTTTCAGCCATCGTTTTCTCACCGCGCGTTCTTGCGAACATGATGAGCCAACGAAGACCGAGGGTCTGGCGGCGCTCCGCCCGAACCTCCATCGGTACCTGGTAGTTAGAGCCACCGACACGGCGAGCCTTTACTTCCAGAACCGGCATAATATTTTCAAGAGCTTTGGTGAATACGTCGAACGCGTTCTCACCGGTCTTTTCTTCGATTGCGGCAAAAGCATCGTAAACGATCTTCTGCGCAACGCCCTTCTTACCGTCGAGCATAACGTTGTTGATCAGCTTCGTAACGAGCTGCGAGTTATACATCGGATCCGGCAGAACTTCTCTCTTGGAAATCTGACCTCTTCTCGGCACTGTACTTCCCTCCTTCATAAATTTTAGATGAACTCATCGGTACTCGAAAGTTACCTTTCGTTAGTGCGCGTCAGGCATAGGGATTAAGGATATAAACGAGTTTATAAACAAAATCACAGTTTGCTATGACGGCACGTGCTTGCCCTCATGCAAGATGAGTGGCCAGCTTACTTCTTCGGGCGCTTCGCGCCGTACTTGGAACGACTCTGGTTGCGGTTTGCAACACCCTGCGCGTCGAGCGTACCACGGATAATGTGATAACGTACACCAGGCAGGTCACGTACACGGCCGCCTCTGATAAGGACAACCGAGTGCTCCTGCAGGTTGTGCCCGATACCGGGAATGTAGGTCGTCGCTTCCATCCCGTTGGTAAGACGGACTCTCGCGATCTTACGAAGAGCAGAGTTCGGCTTCTTAGGGCTGGTCGTGGTAACCTTGGTGCAAACGCCACGCTTCTGGGGCGAGCTTAAATCGGTAGGCTTGTTGGTGAGGCTGTTAAAGCCGTGCTGCAACACAGGCGCCTTCGACTTGTACTCGGACTTCGAGCGGCCGTTCTTAATGAGCTGGTTAAAGGTTGGCATGATCTTCCTCCTTCCTGCGATTTTGTTTATATACGATGCTTTCGCACGATATAACATTTTTTTACGGATCTTTTTTCTTCGTATCCATAAAAATACAGTTTATTTTAACATAAGCCTTCCCACTTGTCAAGGATTTTTATTCTTTTTTCTTTGCTTTTTTTCGATTATTATATAAAAATATAATAAAAGCGCCGTTACCGGGCGGTAGCGGCGCTTTTTTCTTATTCGGCGACAGCGGTGCCAACGGTCGCGTATTTGCTTTCGTCGGCCGTCTCGGTCTCCTCAATGGCGATGTTGTGGTAAGCGTCAAGACCCGTACCGGCGGGAATCAGCTTACCGATGATGACGTTCTCCTTCAGCCCGGTCAGATGGTCGACCTTGCCGCGGATAGCGGCAGCCGTAAGGATACGCGTCGTTTCCTGGAAGGAAGCGGCGGAGAGGAAGGACTCGGTACGCAGCGAGGCCTTGGTGATACCAAGCAGCTCGGGCTTGGTTTCGGCCACGCGCAGACCGATCTCCCCGGCGTCGATACGAGCCTGAATGGCTTCGTTCTCGGCCGCAAGCTCCATCACGTCGACGATCGCACCGTCAAGCAGATCGGTGTCGCCGCGGTCAAGCACGCGCACCTTGCGCGTCATCTGACGGGCGATAACCTCGATGTGCTTATCGTTGATCTCAACGTCCTCACCGCGGTATACCTTCTGTACCTCGCGGATGATATAGTCGTAGGCCGCCTGCAAGCCGTTGTTTTCGAGAATATCAACGGGATACAGGGCACCCTCGGTCATAGCCTGACCGCGGTGGACGGGGGCACCGTCCTCGATGATAAGGCGCATACCGAAGGGGATATCGTAGATCTTCTGCTGCGATTCGGGAACACCCTCGACGTCGATGCGGACGTGGTGGATCTTCTTATCGGCGATGATATGGGCGATACCGTCGCTTTCGGCAACAACAGCGGTCTTCTTCGGACGGCGGGCTTCAAACAGCTCGACAACACGGGGCAGACCCTGGGTAATATCCGAACCCGCAACACCACCGGTGTGGAAGGTTCTCATCGTAAGCTGGGTACCCGGCTCACCGATCGACTGGGCGGCGATAACACCGACCGCTTCTCCGATGCTGACGGGCTTGCCGGAAGCAAGGTCGGCACCGTAGCAGTGAGCGCAAACACCGCGGCGCGCGTGGCAGCGCAGGATCGAACGGACCTCAACGCTGATAACGCCGGCATCCTCGATCTCCTTGGCCATCGGCTCGCTGATCATCTCGCCTGCCTCGACCATAACCTTACCGGTTACGGGATGCAGAACGGGATCGATGGTATAGCGGCCGTTCAAACGCTCGGAAAGCGATTCAAGCGGCTTACCGTTTTCGGTGATCGCGCTGACGGTGATACCCTCGCGCGAGCCGCAATCCTCTTCACGGATGATGACCTCTTGCGAAACGTCTACGAGACGGCGGGTAAGATAACCCGAGTCAGCGGTACGAAGAGCGGTATCCGAAAGCGATTTACGCGAACCCTTCGCGCCCATGAAGTATTCAAGCATGGTAAGACCTTCGCGGAAGTTCGATTTGATCGGGATCTCCAGCGTTTTACCGTCGGTCGCGAACATAAGTCCGCGCATACCTGCCAGCTGACGAAGCTGCTTGATCGAACCACGGGCGCCCGAGGTCGCGATGATGTTGATAGAGTTATACTTGTCAATGCCCTCGGTCAGACGCTTGGTCACCGCGTCGGTGGTCTCACCCCAAACGGCGATGGTGTTCTTATAGCGCTCTTCCTCGGAAAGTTCACCGTCCTCAAAGCGTTCGCGAATGTCGGCAACCTGCTGCTCGGCCTTCGCGATCAGCTCCTTCTTCTCGGGCGGGATGGTCATATCGTAAACCGAGATAGAGATCGAGCCCTTGGTCGAATACTTATAGCCCATCGTCTTGATATCGTCAAGAACGACGGCGGCCGCGGCAAAGTCATGTGACTTGATGGTGCGGTCAACGATCTTCTTCAGATCCGACGAGGTGGTAACGAAATCGATCTCAAGGTCGCATACACGACTAAGGTCGGTTCTGTCAACGTATCCGAGATCCTGTGGGATCTTGCTGTTGAAGATAAGGCGGCCGAGGGTGGCGTTGATCACGCGGCTGTATACCTCGCCGTTTACCTCACGCTCTACGCGCACCTTGATGGGGGCGTGCAGACCGATCACGTGGTTTTCGTAAGCCATAACGGCCTCGTTGAAATCACGGAAGGTCATACCGGCGCCGGGCTCATCCTCGCGAAGCATGGTAAGGTAGTAGGAACCGAGAACCATATCCTGCGAGGGCGTGGTAACGGCCTTACCGTTCATGGGCTTCAGAAGGTTGTTGGCGGAAAGCATCAGGAAGCGTGCTTCGGCCTGCGCTTCAGCGGAAAGCGGTACGTGTACCGGCATCTGGTCACCGTCAAAGTCGGCGTTAAAGGCGGTACATACCAGCGGGTGAAGCTTGATGGCGCGGCCTTCAACAAGGATCGGCTCGAACGCCTGGATCGAAAGGCGGTGAAGCGTCGGGGCGCGGTTAAGAAGAACCGGATGCTCTTTGATAACGTATTCAAGGGCGTCCCAAACCTCGGGGCATACGCGCTCGACCTTCTTCTTGGCGTCCTTAATGCTGTTGGCTTTTTGGGTCTCGATAAGGCGCTTCATAACGAAGGGCTTAAAGAGCTCAAGCGCCATTTCCTTCGGCAGACCGCACTGATAGATCTTCAGCTCAGGACCGACAACGATAACCGAACGACCCGAATAGTCAACACGCTTACCGAGCAGGTTCTGACGGAAACGCCCCTGCTTACCGCGCAGCATCTCGGAAAGAGACTTCAAGCTGCGATTGGAGGCACCGGTAACCGCCTTGCCGCGACGGCCGTTGTCGATAAGAGCGTCAACGAACTCTTGCAGCATACGCTTTTCGTTACGGATAATGATGTCGGGCGATTCCATCTCGATCATCTTCTTCAGACGGTTGTTACGGTTGATCACGCGACGGTAAAGCTCGTTAAGGTCACTCGTAGCAAAGCGGCCGCCGTCCAGCTGTACCATAGGACGGATATCGGCGGGAATGACCGGCAGGCAGTCAAGGATCATCCACTCGGGGCGGTTGCCCGATTTGCGGAAATCGTCAACGACCTCAAGGCGCCTGATGATCTTGATCTTCTTCTGACCGCCCGCGTTCAGCATCTCCTCGCGAAGCTCACGCGAAAGAGTGTCAAGATCCAATTCGCGCAAAAGCTCCTTGATCGCTTCGGCACCCATGCCGACGCGGAAGTCGTTTTCGTATTTTTCATAAAAGTTGTTATACTCGGGCTCGGACAGAAGCTGCTTCTTTTCAAGCGGCGTATCGCCAGGATCAAGCACGACGTAGCTGGCGAAGTAAAGCACGCGCTCCAAGGACTTCGGGGGCATATCGAGCAGAAGCCCCATACGCGAAGGAACGGCGCGGAAGTACCAGATATGCGATACGGGAGCCGCAAGCTCGATATGACCCATGCGCTCGCGTCTGACCTTTTTGCTGGTGACCTCTACTCCACACTTCTCGCAGACCTTGCCCTTAAAGCGGCGGCCTCTTTTATATTTGCCGCACTGGCACTCGTAATCCTTCTGCGGCCCGAAAATGGTCTCGCAGAAAAGACCGTTACGCTCGGGCTTGAGCGTACGGTAGTTGATGGTTTCGGCCTTGGTGACCTCGCCGTGCGACCAAGAACGAATCATATCGGGCGATGCCAGACCGATTTTGATCGAATCAAAAATTCTTGCCATATTTTTCATGGTCGCCCCGAGCTTACGCACGGGGCGTTTTCCCCTCTCTTAAATTAACGGTATCTCGAATTTCAAATCAGAAGTCGGCGTCATCGCTGCCTTCGTCATACAATTCCTCGGCGAACTCCTCGGCAAAATCGTCCTCTTCGTCAGAGTAATATTCGTCGTCGGAATCGTCGATGGTCTCCTCTTCCTCGATGGGCAACGGCTCATCCAAAGGCTCAAGCTCGCTGACCGAGCCGAGCATAGGTCCGTCATCCTCATCCACAAGCTCGGAAAGCTCGATCTCCTCGCCCGCCTCGTCAAGTACGCGTACGTCAAGGGCAAGAGACTGAAGCTCTTTAACCAGAACCTTGAAGGATTCGGGGATACCGGGTGTCGGGATATTCTGGCCTTTTACGATAGCCTCGTAGGTCTTTACACGGCCCGTCACGTCGTCACTCTTCACCGTCAGGATCTCCTGCAAGGTGTAAGCGGCGCCGTAAGCTTCCAGAGCCCAAACCTCCATCTCACCGAAACGCTGACCGCCAAACTGGGCTTTACCGCCAAGAGGCTGCTGCGTGACCATCGAGTAAGGACCGTTGGAACGGGCGTGGATCTTATCGTCAACCAGATGGTGAAGCTTCAAATAATACATAACGCCAACGGTAACGGGGTTATCGAAGGCTTCGCCGGTACGGCCGTCGTAAAGCGTGACCTTACCGTCGATAACCACGACGTGCTCACGCTGACGAAGCTCGGCCAGCTTTTCGGCATCCTGCTCGTAGATCGGGTCTACGCGTTGCAGGTCTTTCTTACCGTTTTCGTCGGTGACCTCGATAAAGAGAGCCTTACCGAGAACGTTCTCGCCGTCGCGGATCTCACGGGCGTACTTGGCTTCGCACAGGCACTCAATGATGTCCTGCTCGTTGGCGCCGTCAAAGACGGGCGTCATGATCTTATAGCCAAGGCGCTTGGCGGCGATACCGAGGTGTACCTCAAGCACCTGCCCGATGTTCATACGGGAAGGAACGCCGAGGGGGTTCAGAACGATATCGACCGGCGTACCGTCGGCAAGGAAAGGCATATCCTCGGGAGGCAGGATGCGCGAAACAACGCCCTTATTACCGTGGCGGCCCGCCATTTTGTCACCGACCGAGATCTTACGCTTCTGCGCAACGTAAACACGGACGACCTTATTAACGCCGGGAGGCAGATCGGAGGAATTGGAGCGGTCGAAGACCTTGACGTCAACGACAATGCCCGATTCACCGTGCGGCAGCTTCAGTGAGGAATCCTTTACCTCTCTTGCCTTCTCACCGAAGATGGCGCGAAGCAGGCGCTCTTCGGGGGTAAGCTCGGGCTCTCCCTTCGGGGTGACCTTACCGACGAGGATATCGCCGGAGCGGACCTCGGTACCGATCTTAACGATACCGTCGGCATCCAGATCCTTCAGAGCGTCTTCACCGACGTTCGGGATCTCACGGGTGATCTCCTGCGGGCCGAGCTTGGTATCGCGGGCTTCCATCGAATGCTCTTCGATGTGGATAGAGGTATAGGTATCGTTACGGACGAGGTTCTCGTTCAGAAGAACGGCGTCCTCGTAGTTATAGCCTTCCCAGGTCATGAAGGCGATGGTGGCGTTCTTACCCAGCGAGATCTCGCCGTTGGCGGTCGCGGGACCGTCCGCAATCACCTCACCCTTTTCCACGCGATCCCCGTTGGAAACGATGGGACGCTGGTTGATACAGGTGCCCTGGTTCGAGCGCTTGAACTTGATCAGATGATAGGTATCCTTCGTACCGCTGTCATTAAGGACCGTGATGATATCCGAGGTGGCCTTCTCAACGATACCGCCCTCCTTGGCAAGGACGACGGCGCCCGAGTCTCTGGCCGCCTTATATTCCATACCGGTGGCAACAAAGGGCTGCTCGGTCACCATAAGCGGAACCGCCTGCTTCTGCATGTTCGAGCCCATCAGAGCACGGGTATTGTCGTCGTTTTCCAAGAAGGGGATCATCGCGGTAGCAACCGAAACGACCATCTTAGGAGACGCGTCCATATAATCGATCTTGGTGCGGTCGACTTCAACGATCTCGGACTTATCGCGGGCAATAACCTTTTCGTTGATGAAATGTCCCTCTTCGTCGAGCGGCTCGTTCGCCTGCGCGATCACGAAATTGTCCTCGATATCGGCGGTCATGTAGTCGATGACGTCGGTAACGCGACCGGTCTTTTGGTCGACCTTACGGTAGGGGGCTTCCAGGAAGCCGTATTCGTTGATCTTGGCGTAGGTCGCAAGATAGGAGATAAGACCGATGTTCTGACCTTCGGGCGTTTCGATCGGGCAGATACGGCCGTAGTGCGTGTGGTGAACGTCACGAACCTCAAAGGAGGCACGGTCACGGGTAAGACCGCCGGGGCCGAGAGCCGAAAGGCGGCGCTTGTGCGTAAGCTCGGCCAGGGGGTTGTTCTGGTCCATGAACTGCGAAAGCGGCGAGGAGCCGAAGAATTCGCGGATAGCGGTCGCCACGGGACGGACATTGACCAGCGACTGGGGCGTCATATCCTCGGTGTCGTGTACCGACATACGCTCTTTGATATTTTTATCCATGCGCGACATACCGATGCGCATCTGGTTCTGCAGAAGCTCACCGACGCAACGCAAACGGCGGTTGCCGAGGTGGTCGATATCATCCACGTTTCCAATACCGTGCGAAAGGGCCAGAAGATAATTGATCGAAGCAAAGATATCGTCTTTGGTGATGTGCTTGGGCGAAAGCTCGGCCGCACGAAGGGTGGCCGCCTCTTTGATCGCGTCAACGTCACCGGCCGCCTCTTCCATGATCTCGGCAAGAACCGTATAGCGGACCTTTTCGTTGATGCCGCAATCGGCAAGATCGAAGCCGAGAACGTCAATGGCGCGAACGGCACCGTTACCGAAGATCTTGACCTCGGTGCCCATAACGTCAAGGATGTACACCTCGTTGACGGCATTCTTCTCAAGGATCTCGCAATCCTCGCGCGAAAGAACAGTTCCCGCCTCAAAAAGAACCTCCCCGGTCATGGGGCTGATCACGGGGCGCGAAAGGGCGAAGCCGCGTACACGGGTGGCAATGTTCAGCTTCTTATCGAATTTATAACGGCCGACAGCGGAAAGATCATACCGCTTCGGATCAAAGAACAGGTTGTTTACAAGCAGCTGCGCGCTCTCGATGATCGGGGGTTCGCCGGGACGAAGCTTTTTGTAAATCTCCTTCAGGGCAGCCTCGGCAAGCGTGGTATTCTCTTCCTCGGCGCTCTTACGGCTTTCATCCTTACCAAGGGTCGCGGTGATCATTTCCTCGTTGCCGAACATTTCAAAAATGGCTTCGTCGGTCTCCACCCCAAGGGCACGGACGAGCGTGGTTACGGGAAGCTTTCTCGTCTTATCGATCTTGACATTGAAGATCCCCGAGGCATCGGTCTCATATTCAAGCCACGCACCACGGTAAGGAATGACCATGTTGGCGTAGCTGTGGTTTCCGTTCTTATCTACGTTGCAGCTGTAATAAATACCGGGGGAACGAACGAGCTGCGAAACGATAACACGCTCGGCACCGTTGATAACAAAGGTACCGCTTTCGGTCATCAGAGGGAAATTCCCCATGTAAATCTGATCCTGCTTCACCTCACCCGTTTCCTTATTCGCCAGGCGAACGAGCATTTTAAGCGGCGCTTCGTAGGTCGCGTCACGCTCTTTACACTCCTCGACCGAATATTTCGGGGTGGAGTCAATAGTGAAGTCAACGAAATCGATCGAAAGGTTGCCGGTGTAGTCGTTGATCGGCGACACATCGCGCAAGACCTCTCTCATCCCTTCGTTGCAGAACCACTCGAAAGACTTCTTCTGCACCTCAATGAGGTTCGGCATCTCCAAGGCTTCGTTGATCTTGGAGAAGCTGAGTCTTGTGGTTTTACCGAGCTTTGCTGGTTTTAGCATCGTAGAATCACTCACTTTCATCATTTCCCGCTTGTTCAGAAAGGCCCTTTTTCTGTGCGAAAAATGCGTTTTTTTGGGTCGGCCGAGCTAAATTATACTATAATTATAATATAGGACAAGCCAACAGTAGGCAGTTTATAATTATATCACCCAATATTCCTTATGTCAAGGGATTTTTTTCAAAAAAAGAAAAATATTTTTTGTAAAATTTCGATGCAATAATTGTAAATTTTCTGTAAATTGTGCTATTTTCAATTTTCGTTTTGACGTTTCCCGTTTTTTTCTTCCATAAGTATTTATACGCACGCACGCGAAAGAAGTTTTGAATTTTACCCCACACTCTTTTTTCTTTGCTTCATTATGCCGATTTTCTTGACTTTTTTTTGGCCAACTGTTACAATAGAGAAAAAAGAACAAGGAGGAAAGACCATGCCAAACGAAACCCTGCTTCGCCCGCTCCTTACCGTAGACGCTTCTCTTTCTTTCTTTGATACGCTTCCCTCCACCAACACGAGCCTTATGGAGGCCGCCAAGGCAGGGGCGCCCGATAAAAGCGTTTATATCTCCGCGACGCAAAGCGCCGGACGTGGGCGACGCGGACATAGCTTCGTATGCCCAAAGGATGCAGGGCTTTATTTCAGTATGCTATTGCGCGGACCGATTCCCCAAAGCTCTGTTTCGTTACTTACCCCTTATACCGCCGTGATCGTTGCCGAGGCGATCGAAGCACTATGCAATCTTACGATCGAAATCAAATGGGTGAACGATCTCTTCGTAAAAGGAAAGAAGGTCGCGGGCATTCTGACCGAGGGGGAATTTTGTGAGGACGGCGCTCTTTCCTTCGCGGTGATCGGCATCGGCCTTAACCGTACCCCCGCTTCCCTGCCAAAAGAGGTTGCCGCAATCGCTTCTTCGCTCGGAAACTTCACGGTACCGCCCGAGGAAGCCCCTCTGCTTGCCCGGATCATCAATCACTTTTATAGCGATCTTCCCCGCCTTTTTGACGCTTCCTTTTTGCCCGAATACCGCCGCCGCTCCTTCCTTTTGGGGAAGAAGGTAGGCGCCATCTACCGTGGGGAAACGGTGGAGGGGATCGCTCGCGACATTGACAAGGATGGTGCCCTTTTGCTTGAAAGTACGCAAGGCATTCTTCGTTTACAGACGGGTGAAGCCAGCGTTAAATTGTAAAGGTTTATTTTTATTTAAATAGAATCAACAAGAGCCGTTCATAAAAACACGAACGGCTCTTCTTTTTATGTAGTTGATTGCCTTTTGTTTTTAAAGCACCGCGAAGCGTTCGACGGCACTTGTCTCGTCAAGGCAGATGCCATGCTCCTTCAGCATCGCCAACTGTATCCCACCGCTTTTTCGCGTACCGTATTCCTCAATAAAGCTGTATTCGCTGATAGCATTGACGCTCATAATGCTGCTTTGCAGCTTTTCGCGGATCACAAGATAATAGGCTCCCTCTTTTACGTAGACTGCGCTCTCATCTGCGTAGCCGCACGCCTTCAGTTTTTTGCAAACATCAAGAAGGGTTTCGAGTGCTTCAAAACGGTAAATGCTTTGAGTCCCCCGCACCAAGGAGATCGGCGCAAGGCAGGGCTTACCTCCCCCCTCTCCGACCTTTGTGACGTACATCTCGCACCCCCCTCCCCGTGAGGGGTATACCTGAATAAAGAGCTTATCACCGCAGCCGTCAAAGCCGGTTTTTTGCTTGGCAAGGTCTAAGATCTGCCAAAGAGCGCTTCTCGTTTCGGTATTATCGTAATCCATGCTCTCACTGTCAAGGCGGTATTTCTCCATATCCGCGAGCGAAAGCATGATTTTAAGCTTGCTTTCGTTTATGCGTAGCAATTCCATACGGTTTCTCCCTTCGTTTCGTCTTTATCCATTATACGCGCAAGGGGAAGAAAAAGAAACCTGCAAATCCTACCCGCTTCGGTAAAAAAAGCAAAAAAACCACCCTTGGCGCCATCTTTCGCCAAGGGTGGTCGTATTTTCTTTTGCTTTATGCGTTTTCGATGGTATATTTCGTGCCCTGCGCGGTATCCTGCAAAACGACCCCGCGCGAAGCAAGCTCAGCGCGGATACGGTCCGCTTCCGCGTAATTTTTGCTCTTCTTGGCGGCGGCGCGGGCGGCGATCTGCTCTTCGATATACGCGATCAGCTCGCTATCCTCACATTCTTCCTTTACGAACCCGAAAAGCCCGGTCATCTCACGAAGGATCGCGCGTCCCTCTTTGGCGGCGGCCTGAGTCAGCGTACCGCTTCCGATCGCCTTATTGAGAAGACTGACGAGATCGAAGATCGAAGCGATCCCCGCACCCGTATTGAAATCGTCGTCCATTGCCTCGATCATCGCGTCGCGGCAAGCAACAAAAGCGGCGACCGTTTCTTTTTCACTTTCAAGAAGCACATCGCCCGTAGCCTTCCCAACGTAGAAATCAAGCGAATCGGCGCAGTTGAAGATGCGCTCAAGCGCGGCCTTGGCTTGCTCGATGATATCCTTGGAGAAGTTGATGGGGCTGCGATAATGCGAGGAAAGAATGAAATAGCGGATCGGCAGATATCCGTACTGCTCGGCGATCTCACGCACTGTGAAAAAGTTGCCGAGTGATTTGGACATTTTGCGGTTATCGATGTTGATATAGCCGTTATGCAGCCAATAGCGGGCAAAGGGAGAGCCGTTGCAGCACTCGGATTGCGCGATCTCGTTTTCGTGGTGGGGGAAGATAAGATCCTGCCCGCCGCAATGGATATCAATCGTCTCACCGAGGTACTTTTTGACCATGGCCGAGCATTCGATATGCCAGCCGGGGCGTCCCTGCCCCCACGGTGATTCCCAGGACGGCTCGCCGGGCTTGGCGGCCTTCCAGAGGGCAAAATCCAAGGGATCTTCCTTTTGGTCGTTTACGTCGATGCGCGCGCCCGAATCCAGATCCTCGATCGCTTGCCCCGAAAGCTTGCCGTAATCCTTGAAGCGACGGGTACGGAAATACACGTCTCCGTTCATCGGATAGGCGTAGCCCTTCTCGACAAGACCCGAAACGATCGAAAGAATGGTATCGATGTTATCGGTAGCGAGCGGATGCACGGTGGCCGGACGTACGCCAAGCCCCTCGGCATCGGTAAAATATTCCTTTATGTAGCGGGCGGCGATATCGCTGTACCCCACCCCTTCTTCGTTCGCGCGGCGGATCACCTTATCGTCGATATCGGTGAAATTCTGCACGAAGGAAACACGAAAGCCGCGGTATTCGAAATAGCGGCGAAGCATATCGAAGACCACGAAGCAGCGCGCGTTGCCGACATGGAAGAAATTATAGACCGTAGGCCCGCAGGCGTACATTTTTACTTCCCCCTCGGTAAGCGGCACGAACGGCTCTTTTTTGGCGGTAAGCGTGTTATACAGTTGAATCATAGACCGACACCTCGATTTTTTACTTTATCTTACTGACAATTATATATAAATTATTCTTTTTTGTCAAGCGAATTACCGTAATTTTCAGCTTTTCGCCGACCTTTATCCAAAAGTGCGCGCACCCCGCCAAAAAGAAGCAAGACGCCAAAGGCACGTCGAGCGTAAGCAGGCGCGACGAAAAGGGTAAGAAGCGCACCAAGACCAACCCCCAAAAAGCCCCAAAGCAGCATCGGAAAAAGGCGATGGCTGCGAAGGCGCCCCGCGCGAAGGCTGACGAGGGTGGAGGCAAACGAAGCAAGAAGGAAAAACAAAAGATTTGTACCTTGAGCTTCATATTGAGAAACCCCCAACGTATCGGTCAGATACAAAAGATAAAAGCCGCCGTTGCCGACTCCCATACCGGTAAGAACCGACAGGAACAGCAAAAGAAAAAATCCGCTCATAAAAACAAAAGCCTCGCCCCGGATATGAGTAAAAGAAGCGCGAAGACCGTCTGCAAAAGAGCGTGGCTGACACGCCCGAGAAGCGTGGCACCAAGCGCCCCGCCAAGCAGCGAAGGAAGGAGAATCGGCAGCGCTGCTTCAGGCTTTACATGCCCTGCCGCAAAGTAAAGTATCGTTGTCAATAGAGAGAATGATAAGACGCACAATGTCGAAATAGCCATTATTTCGCCTCGACTTCCCCGATAAAAACGCGAGAGTCCAAGCACAAGGATCATCCCCGCCCCCATACCAAAAAATCCGTTTACCGCCCCGGCCACAAGGCACAGAAGATACAAGGAGAGAGCACGACCCTCTATCCCTTTTTTGCTCGTTGTTTCCATTTAAATATCCTTGATTTTCATTTCTATAATATAAATTTAAAAATATGGTAAAATATAAGTAAAGGGCTTGTTTTTCGAGTTGTTTTTTGATATCATAAAAAGTGTAACATTGGAAAGCCCTTTCATACCTCCTTTTTCATATCCTTTTTTAAGAAAAAAAGGAAAAGGACGGCAGGCTTCCCGAAAAAGAAAGCGGAAGGTTAAACATGGCATTCAAATTTTCCCGTAAGAAAAGAAGCATCATCCCAAAAACGCAAAAGGAGCGCGAAGCGATCGCCGCCCGCCGCGAAGCTCGTCGGGCGGCAAGACGTGACCCTGACAGCCGCCTTAACGTCGCTATGCCCTACATTTTCATATGTCTTGCTATTTTTACCGGCTTCTGCCTTTATTCGGCAGAGGGCGGTCTTTTCGGCGATGCGATCCGCTATCTTTTCTTCGGGCTTTTTTCTTACATTTCTTATGGCCTTCCCTTTGTGATGATCCTTCTCGGCATCTTCTGGCGCCGCTCGGTCGAAAAGGGGAATATTACCACGCATCTGTGGCTCCTCAGTGCGGCGATCCTTATGCTTTTATCGCTTCTTTACGTGTTGACCCTGCCGAGGGAAATTTTGTTTGGAGAAATTGCACGGGAAGAGGTCTCGCTGAATGCGGGACAGTATTTTGAAAGCCCGGTATGCCGCGGTGGCGGTCTGCTTGGCGCTTTGATCGGCTGGGTTCTTTTCCGCCTTGTCGGACCCGTCGGCACCATTCTTTTAACCGCGCTTGCCGTTCTGCTTTACGGCATCTTCGGCTTTGGCTTCAGCCCCGACGAGATCTTCCGTGAGGGGATTCGCACTATCCGCCGCGGTATCGTCCGCGCAGCCGATAAGCGTCAAAGCCGCAAGGAGACTGCCGCTGTCGCGCCCTTGCAAACGCCGACGGCAGCGCAAGCCGAACCGATCCCCGCCCTTGAGCCACTGAAGCCGATTGAGGAAAAGGCCGAAAAGAACACCGCCCTCTTTGAGACGGTGAAAGAGGAGACACCGACGAACAGAGTACAAGAAAGCCGCCACCGCCGCTTTGCAGACATATTTAAGGAAGCGGGAGGCACCTCCGAATCCCGCAGCTTCGAAACGGTTACGCCCCTTCCCAGCGAGGAAGAGCTTCGCGAATATAAAGAAAAACGGATTCGCGAAAAGCTTCGCAACCGTGAACGGATCGTTTCCTATCCGGTTTCGGATCTCGTGGGCACGAAAGCCTCGCCCGAGGTCTCCGCTTCTCCAAAACACGAGCCAACCGAAAGCGAGCCTCTCTTTACCCTAAAGCCTCCCGAAGCCGAGCTTCCCTTTCGCGGCGTCGAGGATTTTCGGCGTATCACGGTCAGCGAGCCGGTCTGCGTAAAAAGCGCCGCCCAACGCCAAGCCGAGGCCGATGAGCTTTTGCAAAGAGAGACGGTGCAGGAGGTCCTTCCTCCCGAAGAGCCGCCGATCAAGGTATCCGAGGATATCCCCGAAAGGATCCTTCCTCTTTCCGAAACACCCTCTCACGCCCCCGGTGATTTCGTGAAAAATCCCGAGCGAGAGCCGATACGCGAGCAAGAAAGCCCGAAGCCTTCCCAAAAGGCCCAGTCAAATCCTTACACCTTCCCCCCGATCTCGCTTTTGCAGGTACCGACGCTTGAGCCTGAGGGCAACCTTCAAGAGGAGATCCAGCGCAATTCGGATACCCTCGTACAGGTTTTACAAAGCTTTGGGATCCCGATCCGCATCACGGGTTATTCAAGAGGCCCGCGTATCACGCGCTACGAATTTATTCAGAAGGACGGCATCCGCGTCGACAAGGTCGCGACCTACGCGAATGACATCACCCAGAAGCTCAGTACCCAAGGGGTGCGTATCGAAGCGCCGATCCCCAATAAATCCACCATCGGCGTAGAGGTACCGAACCGCACGCCCAACCTCGTGCGTATCCGTTCGCTTATTGATTCGGACGCTTTCAAAAACGCAGAATCCAAGACCAACGTGGCCATCGGCTGCGATATCACGGGCAGCCCGATCCTATACGACATTGCCGAGGCGCCGCATATGCTGATAGCGGGCGCTACCGGTATGGGTAAATCGGTCTGTATCAACTCGATCCTCGTCAGCCTGCTTTATAAGGCCGCGCCCGAGGACGTACGCTTGATCCTTATCGACCCGAAGAAGGTCGAATTTAACATCTATTCCAAGATCCCGCATCTTTTGGTTCCGGTCGTTACCGACCCCACCAAGGCGGCGGGCGCCTTGAACTGGGCGGTAGCCGAGATGGAACGGCGCTACGACCTCATTGAAGAGGCGGGCGTGCGTAACATCAAGCACTACAACCGCCATTGTGAAAAAGAGGGCTTGCAAAAGCTGCCGAAGATCGTTATCGTTATCGACGAATTAAACGATCTGATGATGTCGGCCCGTAAGATGGTTGAGGATTCGATCTGCCGTATCGCGCAAAAGGCGCGCGCGGCGGGCATCCATCTGATCATCGGTACGCAGCGCCCCTCGGTCAAGGTCATCACGGGCGATATCAAGGCCAATATCCCGACAAGAATCGCCTTCCGCGTAAACCAGCAGGTCGACTCGCGTACCATTCTCGATATCGCGGGCGCCGAAAAGCTTCTGCCTAAGGGCGATATGCTCTTCGCCCCGCAGGGTACCCCCTTCCGCGTACAGGGCGCGTTCGTTGACGACGACGAGGTCAAGGAGGTCGTGAACTTCCTGCGTGATAAGGTCGGAGACGCGGTCTTTGACGACAATATTCTCGCGGGCATCGAAAAAGAGGCCGCCAAGTGCGCCCAGCATAACGACGACGAGGACGGCGAGGGCGGTGACATCGGCTTTGACGGCATGATGAGCGACCCCATCTTCCGCAAGGTCCTCGACGTTGCCTTTGCCAGCGGAACCATTTCCACCTCGATGCTGCAACGCCGCATCGGGATCGGCTTCGGCCGCGCCTCGCGCTATATCGACGCGATGTACGATATGGGGATCGTGGGCGAAGCCCAAGGCGGCAGCCGTCCGCGCGAGGTCCTGATCGATCGCGCCGAATACGAGCAGCGCTACGGCGATTATTCGGATTAAAGGAGTATTATTATGATCTATTTGCTTTTAGCCGACGGGTGTGAGGAGATCGAGGCGCTTACCCCGCTTGACGTGCTTCGCCGCGGCGGTTGCGAAATAAAGACCGTGGGAATCACGGGAAAGCAGGTGGTCGGTGCCCACGGCATCGAGATCACGGCCGATATTACCCCCGAAGAGGTAACGGGGCCCATCGAGCTGCTTATTCTGCCGGGTGGGATCCCGGGGGCCGATCATCTGGACGCCTCGCCCTTCGTTTCCCGCTTCATTGAAAAAACGCTTGAGGACGGCGGGCATCTTGCCGCGATCTGCGCTGCCCCGTACGTCCTTGGAAAAAGAGGTCTTTTAAAAGGGAAAACGGCTACCTGCTACCCGAACGAGCGCTTCGTTTCCCAGCTTCTCGGCGCGACCGTTACAAAGGATCCCGTCGTGACCGATGGGAATATCACCACCGCGATCGGTATGGGGGCGGCCTCGGCCTTTGCCGTACGCCTTCTCTCGCTTATGAAGGGCGAGGAGGTCGCGAAAGAGGTCAGCCACGCAGCCTTTCTCGGATGCGAGCGCTTTGCCGAGCTGTAAAAAGGTCTTATGAATATCAAAGCCGAAAAATACCGTCTGCGGGCGTATTTCAAAGAAAAAAGAAGGGCTCTTCCAAAAGAAGAAAAAAGAATGCTTGACGAGGCGATCGCGACCCGCGTTTTGCAATCCGCCGCCTTTCGTTACGCCTCTACCCTTTTAGCCTACGCGCCCAAGGGCGAGGAGGTCGATATTCTCCCCGTCTGCGAAGCCGCCCTTGCAAAGGGGAAGCGGCTTGCCTTTCCGCGTTGCTACGGCGAAGGGGAAATGTCCTTTCACCTTATTACTTCGTTTTCAGAGCTTTCTCCCGGGAAATACGGCATTTTAGAGCCGCCGTCCGATGCGCCCGTCTTTTCCTTTGCCCCCGCCACGCTTTGCTTGGTACCCGGTCTTTCCTTTGACCGATTTGGGTATCGCCTTGGCTACGGAAGGGGCTATTACGACCGCTTTCTGTCACGGTTTGAGGGAACGGCGCTTGGGGTCGTTTACGCCGATTTTATAAGCGAAAGCCTCCCACACGGTACCTTTGATTTTTCGGTATCTTCTCTTATCACCGAAAATGGCGTTCTCCCTCTTACATCAAAATCCTGAGGTATTTTTATGATCTTAAACCAAAAGCTGACCCATATCGCCTTCCGCTGCCCCAAGTGCGCTTCGGCCACCAAGGGGATCGCGGGCACCTTTGCCCTTTCCAAAAACCGTATGCTTCGCATGCGTTGCAGCTGCGGAAGAGGGGGCGAGATGAGCGCCGTTGCCACAAACGACGATAAGATCCGCATCACCGTTCCCTGTCTTTTCTGCGAAAAGAACCACCAATTTACCATCTCGAAGTCGCTTTTCTTTACCAAGGATCTTTTCGTATATGCCTGCCCCTACACCTCGATCAATATCGCCTTTTTCGGGCAGGACGAGGAAAAGGTGGACGCCACCGCGCAAAAATGCACCGAGGAGCTTGAAAAGCTTTTTAACGAGCTTTCGGTTCGCTTCCCCACCGAGAACGAGGACGGGAAGGATTTTGGGGATGAAACGGTTACCCCCGACGTTTTGCCAGACGCCCAGATCTACGATATCATCCGCTTTATGGTGAAGGAGTTGGAGGCCGACGGGGCCATCCACTGTCCCTGCCACAGCGGTGAATACGGTATGGAAATGACCGAACGGGGCGTGCGCGTTTTCTGCCAAAGCTGCGGCGCCTCTCACCTTTTTGAGACCGACAGTGTGGCGGCGGCGCAAGAATTTCTTTCCTGCGACCGATTAGACCTTGAATAAAAAAAGGGAGGGCGGTGCCCGCCCTCCGTCTTTTTTCGTTATACGCCGTAATAACGCCTAAGGCCGTTATAGATCCCGCGCGCGAAAAGCCGCGGGGAATCGGCCATCAGGGCGGCATCCCCCGCGTTGGTGATAAACCCAAGCTCCAGCATCACGGCGGGCATACTCGTTCGCCGTAATACGTAAAGCCCCGGGCGCACCTTTACCCCGCGGTTATCAAGCCCTGTTGCATCGCACATCGCATCCAGCACCACTTCCCCGATGCGGTAAGCGGGCGTTGTCACGGAATAGACGAGAGCCTCGCTTCCGGTTGCCGCGGGTAACGAGGAAGCGTTCGTGTGCAGACTTAAAAAAAGATCAGCCCCAAAGGCCTCTGCCCCCGCAACGCGAAGGCGCAAGCTGTCGGCCGTCGATACCCCGAGAGCCGTTTCGGGGGTGGGGCGCGAAAGCCGCGCCTCGAAATTCGGGTCGGCCGAAAGCAGGGCGTACAGCTCTTGCCCGATGCGGTAAACGATATCCTGCTCGCGCCTTCCGTTCCCTTCTGCCCCTGCGTTGGGATTTTGGGGGTTATGCCCTTGATCGATATAGATTCGGATCGCCATAGCTCTCTCCTTACAAAACAGTCTCTTTACATTGTATGCCATAAAGGAAAATCAGGTACGATGAAAGCATTTCCCGCCATTCAAAGAATTTTAAGCTATATGCGCCGCGCCGTAGACGACTACGGCATGATCCGCGAAAACGAAAGGATCGCCGTGGGGGTATCGGGCGGTAAGGATTCGCTTACCTTGCTTGCCGCCCTTTCCGAGTTTTCGCGCTTTTACCCCATCCCCTTTTCTCTATGCGCGATCACGGTGGACATGGGCTTCCCAGGCAACGATTTTTCCGCGATCGAGGCCTTCTGCCAAGAGCTTTCGATCGAATACCGCGCCGTTAAGACCGATATTGCCGATATCATCTTCAACGTACGCAAGGAAAGCAACCCTTGCTCGCTATGCGCCCGCATGCGCCGCGGCGTTCTGCACGGCGCCGCCAAGGAAATGGGCTGTACGGCGGTGGCCCTTGGGCACCATTTCGACGATACGGTCGAAACCTTTATGCTGAACCTCTTTTTCGAGGGGCGGCTTGGCTGCTTTTCCCCGGTTACCTATCTATCCAACCGCGATATTACCTTGATCCGCCCCCTCGTTTACGCGAAGGAAAAGGATATTGAATATTTCGCAAGCCACACCGATCTGCCGATCACCAAAAATCTCTGCCCCGAGGATAAAGCCACCGAACGGGAAAACATGAAGCTTTTACTTCGGGATCTTGAAAAGAAAAATCCGGGGCTTCGCCACCGCATCTTTCACGCGCTTACCGAAGGAAACATCGACGGCTTTCGCCCCGTTGGGCGCCTGCCCGATTAAAGAAAGGAAACCAACCCTATGGACACCATTAAGCTTATCGGCGATAAGCCGAAAATGATCGCCCACCGCGGTCTTTCGGGTCTTGAATGTGAGAACACCTCTGCCGCCTTCGTAGCGGCGGGAAACCGCAGCTATTACGGCATTGAGACCGATATGCATATGACAAAGGACGGTCACTTCGTCGTTTGTCATGACAGCGACCTTTTCCGTGTTTCGGGCGTTCACCTCGTGATCGAGGAAACGACGCTTGAAGAGCTGCAAAAGATCCGCCTTACCTGCCCCAAAAGAAAGGAAAGCCGTGCCGATTATATCGTACCGACCCTTGCCGATTACATCAAGATCTGCCAGAAGTACGAAAAGGAAGCGATCCTTGAGATCAAGGGGGATTTCGGCCCGCCCGCAACCGAAAGATACCTGCGCGAGATCCACGACCTTGGGTATATCGAGCATACGACCTTTATCTCCTTCTCGGCCGTCTCGCTTGCTTCCATCCGCCTGCTATACCCCCAAGCCAAGATCCAGTTTCTCACCCAAGAGGCGACCGACGAGGTGCTTGCCATTCTTGACCGCTACCATTACGACCTCGATATCCGCGGCGACCGACTGACCCCCGAATTTTTAAAGAAGGTCAAGGAGCACGGACACCTTGTGAACGTATGGACGGTAGACCGCCCTGAGGACGGCGCCCTCTGCCAGAAGATGGGGCTTGATTTTATCACGACCAATATTTTGGAATAAAAGACGACAAAAGAAAAAGGAACGCAGATGCGTTCCTTTTTGTTTTTGCTTATTTTGTAAAGTTTCTTTTTCCTTTAAAGCATTTTAAGAAGAGTTTCCTCATTTATTACGGTTATCCCAAGCTCGTTTGCCTTGGTGAGCTTACTGCCCGCCTCCTCACCGGCTACGACGTAAGAGGTCTTTTTGGAAACCGAGCCGGAGACCTTGCCGCCCGCCTTTTTGATAAGGGCAGAAGCCTCGTCACGCGAGAGGGTAGGAAGCGTCCCCGTCAGAACGAAGGTAAGCCCCGCGAGGGTATCGGCGGGCTTTTCGGCCTTAGCCTGTGTTTCGACCCCCGCTTCGATAAGAGCATCGCAAAGCGCGCGATTTTCCTCGTTTGCGAAGAATTCAAGAAGATTGGCGGCGGTGATATCCCCGATATCGGGCACCGTACAAAAATCATCAAAGCTTGCCAAGAAGCAATTTTCAAGCGTTTCAAAGCGCGAAGCGATCGAAGCGGCCGCCACGACCCCTACCTGACGGATGCCAAGGGCAAAGAGAAGCCGTTCAAGCCCCGCCCCTTTGGATCTTTCAATGGCCGCAACGAGGTTTTCGGCGCTCTTTTCCCCCATTCTTTCAAGAGGGGAAATATCCTCTGCGCGAAGACGGTACAGATCCGCGATCCCCGCGATCTTTCCGTTTTCAAGAAGCAAGGAAACGATCTGGGGGCCAAGCCCGTCGATATCCATCGCGTCCTTTGAGGCAAAATGAATGATCGAGCGCGCCTTTTGCGCGGGGCAGCCCGCGAAAACGCAACGGAAGGCCGCGCCCTCCCCCAGAGCGTCCCGCACGACGGGATGCCCGCACGAGGGGCAATGAGAAGGCATTTGGAAGGCTGCTTCGCTACCGCTTCTCTTTTCGGGAAGCGAGCGCACGATCTCGGGAATGATATCCCCCGCCTTTTGCAGAATGACCGCGTCACCGATGCGGATATCCTTTTCCTCAATGAAAGAAAGGTTATGAAGCGTCGCGCGGCTGACAGTAGAGCCCGCAAGCAGCACCGGCTCTAAGATCGCGGTCGGCGCCAACACACCGGTGCGCCCTACCGAGATCACGATATCCAAAAGACGGGTCTCTTGCTGCTCGGGCGGATATTTATAAGCGATCGCCCATTTCGGGGTACTGGTTCCCTCTCCGAGAATTTCACGGTCACGGAAGGAATCGGCCTTGATGACCGCCCCGTCCATATCGAAGCCGCGGCTCTCGCGCAAGCGCCCAAGCTCACGAACGTGGGCAAGGATCGCCTCTTTCCCAACGAGGGTCTTTCGATCGGGTAGGGTGCAAAAGCCAAGCTCCTCCAAGCGCGTAAGCGCTTCGCTGTGGGTAGAGGGCTTTCTCCCGTCTGTATAAAGCTCTCCCTCTTGCAGATTAAAAACGAAGATCTCCAAGCGGCGGCTTGCCGTGATACGCGGATCTAACTGACGAAGCGAGCCCGCCGCCGCGTTACGGGGATTGGCAAAACGGCTCTCCCCCTCGGCGTCTCTTGCCTCGTTCAGCGCCGTAAAGACCGATCGGGGCATATAGACCTCCCCCCGTACGCAAAGGTAGGGGATCGGCTCTTTCAGCTGTAAGGGGATCGAGCGAATCGTACGCAGATTTTCGGTCACATCCTCACCAACGATTCCGTCGCCGCGCGTCGCGCCGCGAACGAATACGCCGTTTTCATAGGTCAAAGAGACCGAAAGCCCATCGATCTTCGGCTCGACAGAATAGTTGACCTCGCCGACGATTGCCTCGCACTTATCGAGAAACGAGGAAAGCTCCTCCTCCGAAAAAACGTCGCCAAGGCTGCCCATGCGGACCTTATGCGTAAACTTTTCAAATTTAGAGGAGGCCTCTCCCCCCACACGCTTGGTGGGCGAGGTGGGGCTATCAAATTCGGGATACGCCGCCTCAAGCTCCGAAAGCTCACGGAAAAGCGCGTCATACTCAAAATCAGAAATGGTCGGCGCATCCTCTTCATAATAGAGCTTTGCGTGGCGAGCGATCTCACTACGCAAAAATTCGATCCTCTTTTTTGCCGTTTCCTTATCCATCGTATACCTCAAAGGGGCAAGCTTGGCTTGCTTACTTTTTATTACTTACAGTATACCATTTTTCTTTTCTTTTTTCAAGTGAAAAAGAAAAAAAGAAAGGCGGTCAAAGCCGCCCTTCTTCTATTTTAACGGTTATCCCAAAAGCTTTTCGATCGCCGCCATCTTTATCGCGACACAAAGAACCTTGGTTGCTTTTTCAAGCGCGGCATCCGAAGCAAAGGTCGGCGCCAAGCGAAGGTTTTTGTCCTCGGGGTCGCGCCCGTAGGGGAAGGTAGCGCCAACCTTGGTCAGCTGTACGCCCGCCTCCAAGCAAAGGTTATATACACGCGCGGCGCATCCCGTCATTACGTCAAGCGAGGAAAAGTAGCCGCCCTTCGGCTTACTGAATTTCGCAACCGAGGTATCCGAAAGCTCTTTTTCAAGGATCGAGAGCATAAGGTCGAATTTGCGGCGAATAACCGCACCGTGCGAAGCCATTTTTTCAAGAAGCGAGCCTTCCTTTTCAAACATGCGCACGTGACGAAGCTGATTTAATTTGTCGTGCCCGATGGTCTGCACCGCCATCACCTTTTTGATAAGAGAAAGGTTTTCCTCGCTGGCGGCGATCATCGAAATGCCGGCGCCGGGAAGCGTGACCTTCGAGGTCGAGGTAAAGTAGAAAACGCGGTTTTCGTTACCGCACCTTTTCGCCTCTTCAAATATATCCAAAAGCGTATCGTCGTTTTGGGGATCGAAAAAGTGAATGGCATAAGCGTTATCCCAAAAGATACGGAAATCGGGCGCCGCCGTTTTCATCGAAGCCAAGCGGCGGACCACCTCATCCGAATAGGTGATACCCGTGGGGTTCGAGTACTTCGGCACGCACCAGATGCCCTTTACGCTCCCGTCCTTCACCAGCTCTTCAACAACGTCCATATCCGGGCCTTCCTCGGTCATGGGAACGTAGACGAGCTCAAAGCCGAGCGATTCGGTAACCGCAAAGTGGCGGTCGTACCCCGGAGAGGGGCAAAGGAATTTCAGCTTTCCCTCACGGCACCAAGGCCCCTTTGAATCGGCGGTCCCGTAAAGCATACAGCGGCAGAGCGCGTCGTACATCAAATTCAGGCTGGAGTTTCCGCCCACGATGATGTTTTCGGCGGGAACGCCCGTATAAGCCGAAAAAAAGCGCTTTGCCTCGGGCAAGCCGAAGGGAACGCCGTAATTACGGCAATCAAATCCGTCCTCGGCAAAGAAATCGCCCTCTTGAAGCGTACCGAAAAAATCGTCGCAAAGGTCGAGCTGCTCGCCCGAGGGCTTGCCGCGCGAAAGGTCGAGATTCAACCCCTCGGCGCAAAAGCCTTTATATTGAAGGGAAAGCCCCTCGTATTCACGTAAAAGCGCCGCACGCTCGGCAGAAAGATAATTCATAATTGCACCTTTTTTGAAAGTTTTGTGTTGCCAACTTGCATTTATCTTGCAAGCATAACATTTATATTTTACTCCATCTTCTTTCGTTTTGCAAGTGTTTTTGGCAAAAAAATTAATTTTTTTTAAAAAAGTTTGTTTTGCTTTTGAATTTTCAAAGTCAAAAAGTTTCAAAAACGGCATTTTACGCCTTCAAGAAATAAATGCTTCATCTCGCTTGACAAACGCCGCCCCTTTGCGCTATAATGTTTTTTGTATATTTTATTATCATTTTTTAGGAGATTACTATGGCAAACACCGAGAAGATGGTAGACCAGATCACCGCAATGGACGAGGACTTTGCGAAATGGTACACCGACATTTGCAAAAAGGCCGATCTTATCGATTATTCCAGCGTTAAGGGCTGCATGATCATCCGCCCTTACGGCTACGCGATCTGGGAGAACATCCAGCGCATCTTAGATACCCGCTTCAAGGAGCTGGGGCACGAAAACGTATATATGCCGCTTTTCATTCCCGAATCGCTTCTGCAAAAGGAAAAAGAGCACGTTGAGGGCTTTGCGCCCGAGGTAGCATGGGTCACGATGGGGGGCAGCGAAAAGCTGACCGAGCGGCTCTGCGTCCGCCCGACCTCCGAAACGCTTTTCTGCGAGCATTATGCCAATATCATCCGCTCCTACCGCGACCTGCCGAAGCTGTATAACCAGTGGTGCAACGTCGTGCGTTGGGAAAAGACCACCCGCCCCTTCCTTCGCAGTCGCGAATTTCTCTGGCAAGAGGGGCACACCATGCACGCTACCGCCGAGGAAGCGAGAGAAGAGACGGTACGTATGCTGAACGTATACGCGGATTTTCACGAAAACGATCTCGCGATCCCGGTCGTAAAGGGCTGCAAGACCCCGAGCGATAAATTCGCGGGTGCCGAGGATACCTATGCGATCGAGGCCCTGATGCACGACGGAAAGTGCCTGCAGGCAGCCACCTCGCACTACTTCGGGGACGGCTTTGCCAAGGCCTTTGATATTACCTACACCACCAAGGAAAACACCGTAAAGAATCCCCACCAAACCTCATGGGGCTGCACCACGCGTATGATCGGCGGTATCATTATGACGCACGGCGACGATAACGGTCTCGTGCTTCCCCCCGCCATCGCGCCCATTCAGGTCGTTATCATCCCGATCGCGCAGCATAAGCCCGGCGTGTTGGAGGCTGCGGAAAAGATCCGCGCCGAGCTTAGTGCCGCCGGAATCCGCTGCAAGGTAGACGACAGCGATCAGACGCCCGGCTGGAAGTTTGCCGAATACGAAATGAAGGGCGTGCCGCTTCGCCTTGAGGTCGGGCCGCGCGATATCGAAGCGGGACAGTGCGTGATCGTAACCCGCTACAACCGCGAAAAGGCCTTTACCTCGCTTGAAGGTCTTGCCGAATCGGTTCTTGCGAAAATGCAAGAGGCGCGCGACGGTATGTTCAAAAAAGCGCTTGAAAACCGCAAAAAGCGCACCTACGATTGCCAAACCATCGAGGATATTGAAAAGGCGCTTGAAAATGGCGACGGCTTCGTGCGCGGCATGTGGTGCGGCGACGAGGAATGTGAAGACCGCGTAAAGGAGCTGACGGGGATCGGTTCGCGTTGCATCCCGCTGGTAGAGGAAAGAATTTCCGAGCGTTGCATCTGCTGCGGAAAGCCCGCCAAATCCTTGGTATACTGGGGTAAAGCTTATTAATCGTTAAAGGAGGTCGCCTATGGAATCGAAGATCACCACCGCGCGTTCGCCGCGTGGCCGTCTTTTGACCATTGAGCATATCGGAAAGACCGATTCCACTGCTGCCCTTCTCAAATCAATCGCCAACCGGGGCGGGGCCGACGGATATATCCTCTTGGCCGACGAGGTAAATGTTTCCCCTCTTCCGTCCCCAAAGCGAAAAGCAAAAAACGACCGTTCCCTGCATATGGGAATTCTGATCCACCCCGCCTTTTCCGCTTCTCAAAAGCTGTTGCTTTCGGTGATCGGGGCCCTTGCCCTACGAAAAACGGTTCGCCATTATTCGGGCGTTGAGGCTTCGGTTCGTTGGCCCTCTGACGTCGTTTATCAAAAGGAGACCATCGGAACGGTAGAAACGGTCTGTTCCTTACGCGAAAACGGAAGCTTTCATTACGCAATCGTTGATTTTTCCCTGCGGATCAACCGCCGCCATTTTTCCGAATCGCTCCCGAAGATCGTAGAAAACGTTTTTGCGCCGGTTCGCCGCTCGCTGACCGAGCGTATGGCCGATACGCTCTTGACCGAATTTTTCTCGCTGTATGAGGAAATGGCGTTGGAGCGCTCCTTCCTTGACGAATACCGCGAGCATTCGATCCTGCGTGGGAAGCGCGTGCGCTTTCTGCGAGGCGAAAAGAAGGAAAAGGGAACCGTCATCGGGATCGACGACAACGCGCGTCTCGTGATCGCCCCAAAAAGAGGGGGCAGCTACCCCATAGCCTCGCCCGGCGAGCTGTTGATCAAACGAAAATAACAAAAAGCCTTCGGCGCGCGCCGAAGGCTTGTCCTTTTCTTCTTTCATATTTCGAAAAATTCCTGCATAGGATAAAAAGAAAGGAGAAGGCTTATGCGTACGGTTTTTGATCCCTCTCGGGCAAGGCTTTGGGGGGTGGTTATTCTTTCTTTCCTTTTATCGCTTTCTTTTTTCCTCGGCGGCCTTGGCTGTCGGTTGGAAAAGGGGCAAAAGACCGATGAGGAAAGCGCCCTTTCGGCTATCACCGAAAGCGACGTGATACACGCCTTTTTATGTAAGTATGAAGCTCGCTAAGGGAGGGCTTCTTTTGCTTTCTTGGCTGCTCCCGCTTCTTTTTTTGACCGAGACGGCCGAATTCTTTATGATCCTTGCCGCCATCCTTCTTCACGAAGGGGGGCATTTGTTCGGCTTTCTGCTTCTTGGAAAGCCCTTGCCTGCCTTTCGGGCGGCTTACGGCGGCATGCTTCTGACACCCCGCGCCCCGCTCTCCTATAAGGGGGAACTGGCGGTTTTGCTTTGCGGCCCGCTTTTTAATATCGCCGCGGGATTTTTACTGCCAAGACTCTTTCCCGTAAGCGAAGCGCTTTTATCCTTTTCCGTCATTCAGCTTCTTTGCGGGCTTTCCTCTCTTTTGCCGCTTCCCGATACCGACGGCTCCGGCGCGCTTTTTGCTCTTTCAGCCCTTTTTCTTCCGCTTCGCGCAGCCGAAACCGTCGTCTTCGCTTTAACTTTTTCTTTTAGCGTTCTTTTGATCTTTTCGCTTCTTTTTTTGTTGCTTTTCGGCGGGGGTCCGCTTGCTGCCTTTCTTCTTTTTTCCATTTTTTTGCGCCTCTTTTTCAACCGCCGGCGGGTGGGAATATAACCCACCCCTTTTTATGTTTATTTTTTTGAAAAAAATATTGCATTTTGTCAACTTTTTTGATATAATTCATTTCGACTATTTTTTTCGTATGAAAGGAGAGCCGTTCGGACAAAAAATGGAAAAAATCATTGAGCTTAGAGGAATTACCAAGGAGTTTGACGGGGAGAAGGTTTTAGACTCGATCGACCTTTATATTCGTGACAACGAATTCGTTACCCTGCTCGGCCCCTCGGGTTGCGGAAAAACCACGACCCTGCGTATCATCGGCGGGTTTGTCTCCCCCGATGAAGGAGAGGTTTATTTTGACGGAAAGAAGATCAACGATCTTCCCCCTTACAAGCGTCAGGTAAACACGGTATTTCAGAAATACGCCTTGTTCCCCCATCTTAATGTTTACGAGAACATTGCCTTTGCTCTGCGCTTGCAAAAGCGCCCTGAGGAAGAAATTTCCGCTCGCGTGAAGGAGATGCTGGAGCTTGTGGCGTTAAAGGGATTTGAACGGCGCAACGTCACCCTTCTGTCGGGTGGTCAGCAGCAACGCGTCGCCATTGCCCGCGCCCTGATCAGCAAGCCCCGCGTCCTGCTTCTTGACGAGCCGCTCGGCGCCCTCGACCTGAAGCTTCGCAAGGATATGCAGAACGAGTTGAAGAAGATACAAAAGCAGACCGGGATCGCCTTTATCTACGTCACCCACGATCAGGAGGAGGCGCTTTCGATGTCGGATACCGTTGTGGTCATGGCAGGCGGCGTTATTCAGCAGATCGGCACCCCCACCGATATCTACAACGAGCCGAAGAACGCCTTCGTTGCCGACTTTATCGGTGAAAGTAATATCGTAGACGGCGTAATGCACGAGGATTATAAGGCTTCCTTTGCCGGGCACACCTTCGAGTGTCTTGACCACGGCTTTATGAAGAACGAGCCGGTTGACGTCGTCGTACGCCCCGAGGACGTAGACGTCGTGGCCCCCGAAAAGGGAATGCTTCGCGGCACGGTCACCTCGGTCACCTTCAAGGGTGTGCATTACGAGATCATCGTGGATATCGACAACTTCAAATGGATGATCCAATCCACCGACTTCGTGGAGGTTGGCAAGGAGATCGGCCTGTATATTGAGCCCGACGCCATCCACATTATGAAGAAATCCGAATTCTCGGGTACCTTCGGCGATTACAGCACCTTCAGCGCCGAGATGGACGAGCTTTCCAACCCCCAAGAGGAGGAAGAATAAGATGCAGCGTAAGGGTTCGCTGCGGCGCTCGGTTGCCGCCGCCCCGCACATCGTGTGGAGCGTTCTGTTTATCGTAGCCCCCCTCATCTTCGTTCTTTACTATTCCTTCACCGACAAAAGCGGCGAGTTTTCCTTTGGAAACATCCGCGATCTTTTCACCCCCGATTATATGGCGATCTTTCTGCGCTCGCTTTGCTTTGCGGTCATCGCCACCGCGATCTGCCTTTTGATCGCCTATCCGCTTGCCTATTTCCTTTCCCGCATGAAGGCGCATACACAGGGGCTGCTCATTATGCTGATCATGCTCCCGATGTGGATGAACCTTCTTATCCGCACCTATTGCTGGATGAACCTTTTGGAAACCAACGGCCTGATCAACACGATCCTCGGTACCAACATTCGGTTTCTCGGTACCGGCGGGGCGGTCATTCTCGGTATGGTCTACAATTTTCTCCCTTATATGGTATTACCGATCTGCACGGTCATTTCCAAGATCGACAAGTCGCTTTTGGAGGCGGCGGGGGATCTTGGATGCAGCAACCTTCACACCATGATCAAGGTGGTCTTTCCCCTGAGCCTTTCGGGAGTCATTTCGGGTATTACCATGGTCTTCGTTCCCTGTATCTCGACCTTCTATATCTCCCAGAAGATGGGGGGCGGAAGCTTTGACCTTATCGGCGATACGATCGAAAGACAGTTTATGGCCAACACCAACTACAATATGGGCGCGGCGCTTTCGCTCGTTTTGATGATCATCGTGCTGATCAGCATGGCGATCATGAACCGCTTCGGCGATGAAGAGGGGGCGATGGTTGTATGAAGAATGCTGTTTCCCGTGTTTATACGGCGCTGATCCTTCTCTTTTTGTACGCGCCGATCCTCATTATGATCTTCTTTTCCTTTAACGAGGGAAAAAGCCTTTCGGTCTTCTCGGGCTTCTCGCTTCGCTGGTACAGCGAGCTTTTTCAAAGCACCGAGGTTCTGACCGCACTGAAAAATACCCTGATCCTGGCCGTCCTTTCTTCTCTGATCTCTACGGTCATCGGAACCGCCGCCGCGGTGGGTATTTCGCGTATGCGCCGCAAATTTGTAAAGAATACCATACTTTCGGTTTCGAATATCCCGATGATGAACCCCGATATCGTAACCGGTATTTCCCTGGCCCTTCTCTTTACCTTTATTATGACGGCCTTGGGACTTACCAGCGTTTTCGGCTTTTGGACGGTGCTTGCCGCCCACGTGACCTTTAACCTGCCGTACGTCATTCTATCGGTTTTGCCGAAGCTGCGCCAGATGGATAAGAACCTGCCCGAAGCGGCGCTTGATCTCGGCTGCACACCCTTGCAATCCTTTTTCAAGGTAGAGCTGCCCGCCATTATGCCGGGTATTTTAAGCGGCCTCGTTATGGCCTTTACCCTCTCGCTTGACGACTTCGTTATCAGCTACTTCAACGCCGAGGATTTCCAGACTCTGCCGATCGTGATCTACGGAATGACCAAGCGTACCGTTACCCCCGATATGTACGCCCTTTCGACCCTTATCTTCGGTACGGTTCTGCTGCTTCTTCTCCTTTCGAATATCGCCAGCGCGCGCGGCGAAGCGAAGCGGGATAACGGGAAGCAAAAGAAAGGAGGCCGCCCGTGAAAAAGATCCTTTCCCTGCTGCTTTTTGCGGCGATCCTTCTGTCACTCGCGCTTCCGCTTTCCTCTTGCGGCGGCGAAGCAAACAAGCTTTATATCTACAACTGGGGGGAATATATGCCCCTTGGCGGCGACGATTCGGAGGACGTGATCGCCCTTTTCGAGGAGTATTACGCCTATACCTTCGGTGAAGAGATCGAGGTCGTTTATTCGATCTTCGCTTCCAACGAGGAGATGTACGCCAAGCTGAAAACCGGCTCGTCGAAGATCGACCTGATCATTCCTTCTGACTATATGGTCGAGCGCTTGATCGCCGAGGATCGGCTTTCGCCGCTGGATTTTAACAACATCCCTCACTTTGAGAACATCAACCCGCGCTATCGGGCGCCCGATTATGACCCGAATACCCTCTATTCGGTTCCCTTCACCGTCGGTCTTGTCGGTCTTATCTACAACACCACGATGGTGGATCCCGAGGATTTTGAGGATCCCGGTGAGGTCAGCTGGCGTATTCTGTGGGACGAAAAGTACCAAGGCAATATTCTCACCTTCAACAACTCCCGCGATGCCTTTGGAATTCCCCAGTATATCCTCAGCGCCGAGAAGGGCGTAACGAGCGAGACCGATAACTACGTCAATACGACAATCCGATCCCGTTGGGACGAGGCGCTTACGCTTCTGCACGCGCAAAAGCCCATCGTGCAGGCCTACGTTATGGACGAGGTCTTTAACAAGATGGAAAGCGGCGCCGCCGCCCTTGCCCCCTACTACGCCGGTGACTTTCTGACGATGTGGGACGAAAACGAGGATCTTGCCTTCACCTATCCCAAGGAAGGCACGAACATCTTTATTGACGCCATGTGCGTACCGAAGGGCTCGCAGAACAAGCTGGCGGCCGAGCGGTTTATTGACTTTATGCTGATGACCGACGCTGATATCAACGGCGAAAGCTACAACATCGCCAAGGAGGTTGCCGAGTATATCTGCTACGCCACCCCCAACGACGCGGTCGTCAACGACCCCGAATATATGTTCAATCCCCTGAACGAGGATGACCCCGAGTACGCCGCGGCGGGCTACGAGATCCTGTATCCCGAGCTTGACGAGTATCCGGTTTACTATTTCCATAACCTCGACAGCGAAACGCTTGACTACGTCAACTCGCTTTGGGAGCAGTTGAAGATCGAAAGCGCCGGAGATCTTGGGATCTATATTTCGGCGGGAGCGATCGTTTTGGCGATCGCCGCAACCTCGATCTTCCTGTTTGTACGGAAGAAAAAACGCGAAAAATTCTATTAATTCACCCGGCTCTGCCGCTTTGGCAGAGCCATTTTTTTGAAAAAGCGGCAAAAGTGTCTTTTTCAGGCGTGTTTTTTTAAAAAAATATCTTGACAAGCTTTCCCATTTATCGTATAATAAACAAGTATGAATACGCGCAGGCATAAAATTTCGTTTATATAGTTTTTATTATATAAATAGTTTTCGATTGAAAGAAGGAGGTGCCGCCATGAAAAGAACCTACCAGCCCAAGAAAAGACAAAGAAAAATGGAGCATGGCTTCCGTAAAAGAATGGCAACCGCTAACGGCAGAAAAGTTCTGAAAAGAAGACGCGCCAAAGGCAGAGCACAGCTTACCTATTAATCAGTGCGAACAAAAGCTCCGATACCCTCTGCGGCTTATCGGGGCTTTTGTTTAACCGAAAGTAAGGAGGCAAACGTGAAATTCCGTGCGATTTGCGAAAATCATCTGTATGCCAAAGCGTATTCAAAGGGAAAACGGTACGTGACCGAAAGCCTTGCCGTATATGTCCTGCCCGACTATGCGGCCAACCGCCTGATGAAGGCGCATCCCTTAAAGCTTCGCACCAACCGCTTGGGGCTTACCGTTTCCAAAAAGATCGGCGGGGCCGTGACCCGCAACCGCGCCAAGCGCATCATGCGTGAGGCGTACCGTGAGGCGATCAGGTGTCGCCCCATCAAAACCGGCTTTTTGATCGTGATCGCCGCCAGAGAGCGCGCGACGCAGAAAAAAGCGACCGACCTTACCAAAGACCTTATCCGCGCCTTTGGTAAATTAGACCTATTTGCCGTATGAAGCATCTTTGCATATGGCTGATACGGCTCTATCAAAAATTCATCTCTCCCTTAAAACCGTCCTGCTGCAGGTTCACTCCAACCTGCTCTGCCTACGCCGTTGAGGCGTTTTCAAAACGTGGCTTTTTCGTGGGCGCTTTGCTAACCGTGTACCGCATCGCGCGGTGCAATCCCTTTTCGAAGGGCGGTTACGATCCCGTTCCCTTAACGGGCCTTCGCCCTTATAGCAGAAAATGGGAGGATGACCGACAAAATTCCAATACGGAGGATCCTTATGTTTGACTTTATTTACAAGGGCCTTGGCTACGTCATGCGCTTTTGCTATTATGACATCGGCTTTGAAAGCTACGCCCTTGCGCTTATCTGGTTTGCTTTATTTACGAAGATCGTTCTTATTCCCTTCACCATCAAGCAGCAGAAGAATCAGATAAAAGGTGCCAAGCTGCGCCCGAAGATGATGGCGATCGAAAAGAAGTACGCCGGCCGTACCGACCGCCCCACCCTGCAGAAGAAGCAGCAGGAGATCATGGAGATGCAGCAAAAAGAGGGGTATTCCCCGCTTTCGGGCTGCTTGCCGATGATCCTTCAGCTGGCCTTCGTCATTATTCTTTATAACATTATCCGCGAGCCGCTTTCGTATATCTGCATGATGGATAAGACCAGCATTCAGCAGCTTGCCGATATCCTGGTGAAGGAAGGCCATACCGCCGCAACGTATAACGACCAGATCGGGATGCTTGGTATTCTGCAAGGATTAGACCTTTCGGCCTATTCGCAGCTGAACGGCGTGACCCTGCCGAACTTCTCGCTCTTCGGTAACTTCATCGACCTTTCGGTGAAGCCCGAATTCTGGACCTGGGCGTTGCTTATCCCGGTTCTTACCTTTGCCTCGCAGTTCCTTTCGATGAAGATGACGCGTTGGCTCAACCCCATGATGCAGATGCAGGCCGAATCGAATCCCGAGGCGGCCGCCTCCAACAAGATCATGGATCTGATGATGCCCGCCATGACCCTCTTTTTTGCCTTCAGCCTTCCCTCGGCTCTCGGCTTCTACTGGATCATTCAGTCGGTCATCGCTATCATTCAGATGCTTCTTTTAGCCAAATTTATGCCGATGCCTACCTTCACGCCCGAAGAGCTGAAGGCGGCCGAGCGCGCCTTAAAGGGCAAGCCGGTCAAGGGTGGCGCAACTGCTTCGAGCAGCTCGTATACCCCCTCGGCAAACCGCCCCCGCTCGCTTCACCATATTGACGATGAGGACGAGGCGCCCGCACAAAAAAATAACGGCTCAAAGCCTGCCGCCAAGCCCCAGCCGAAGAAGGCCGCGGGGATCGAAGCCGCCCCCCTAAAGGAGGACGACCGCCCCGAGAAGGCTGAATCGGCGCCCACAGAAGAGATCGCCGCCGAGCCGAAGGTTGAAGAAGCGACCGCCGAAACGGCGCCCGCCGATGCACCCGAAACAACCCCCGAAAACTGAAAGGAATTGACGTTATGTTAAAAGAAATTACCGCTACGGGTAAAGATATTACCACCGCAAAGGAAAACGCCATCGCCGCCCTCGGCGTTGGGGCGGACGAGGACGTCCGCTTTGAGCTGATCGACCTTGGGACCAAGGGGATCTTCGGCATCGGCGCCCGCCCGGCTAAGGTCCGCGCCTACGTTGAGATTCCCGATGCCCCCGAACGCCGCCGCAAGGGTGGAAACGATGAGGTCGTGTTTGAGGAAAGCAAGCCCGAAAAAACCGAAAAGAAGAAGAACGACCGCCGCCGCAAAAAGGGCGGAAAGGGTCAGAACCGAAGCGACAGAAGCGACGCAAGCGCCCGCCGTCAGGCCGAGATCGAAGAGGCCGTGCGCGACGCAAAGTCGAAAAGCACCGCGCTTCGCAGCGTAGTTATTCCCGAAAACGACCTGACCTTTGAAAAGATCGAGGTTGCCCCCGGTGAAAACCGCACCTATGATTTCATCTGCACCCTGCTTCGCGATATGGGCATCGAAGCCGAGGCCACGCTTTACAGCTGCAGCGACGGCACGCTTCGCATCTCGATCCTCGGTGAAGGCGCTTCGGTGCTGATCGGCCACCACGGCGACACGCTGGATTCGCTTCAGTACCTTGCCAACCTTGCCGGCGCTCAGAAGAATGAGAACGGCGAGAAGAACAAGACCCGCGTTACCATTGATATTGAAGGCTACCGCGCTAAGCGTGAGGAAGCGCTTCGCGCCCTTGCCCGCCGTATGGCGAATAAGGCACTTGAAAAGCAGCGCAACGTGATGCTTGAACCGATGAGCGCTTATGAAAGACGCATCATCCATTCCGAGGTACAGAGCATCGAGGGTGTTTCCACCAATTCGATCGGAAACGATTCGAACCGAAAGATCGTGATCTACCTGACCGACAAGAAAGCCGCTAAGGCTGAAAAGGCAGCCGAGGTTGATGCAACCGAGGCCGAGACGCCCGACGAAAATGTCTGAATATACGACGACGGTTGCCGCCGTATCAACCCCGCCCGGTAAGGGCGGGGTTGCCCTTATCCGCCTATCGGGGCCCGATGCCCTTGCGATCGCCGAAAAATGCTTCGTTCCCAGAGCGAAAAAAGGGCTTTTTGCCTCGCCGCGCACCGCGATCTACGGCGATCTTTATTCCGAGGGGGTCGCGATAGACGACGCGCTGGCCCTTTACTTCCCTGCCCCCCATTCCTATACGGGGGAGGACACGGTTGAATTTACCTGCCACGGCGGTATTCTTTTGACTCGCACCGTGCTGGAAGCTCTCTTTACGGCCGGGGCTACCCCCGCCGCAGCCGGAGAATTTACCAGGCGCGCGTTTCTCAACGGTCGCCTCTCGCTTACCGAGGCCGAGGCCATCGGCACGCTTTTGGAGGCAAAAAGCCGCGCGCAGATCCTGCTTTCGGCTTCCCGTGACCGCCTTTCGCTTTCGCTTACCGAATGCTACCGCTCGCTTTTAACGCTTCTGGCCACGGCCGAGGCGCACATTGATTTTCCCGAAGAGGATCTTGGCGATTTTACCGACGAGGAAATGCTTGCGGGCATCCTTTCGATCGGGGAGCGTATTCACGCGCTTATCGCTACCTATCGCACGGGGCGCGCGATCCGCGAGGGAATTAAAACGGTTATCTGCGGTCGCCCGAACGTTGGGAAAAGCACGCTTTACAATCTCCTTCTTGGCGAAGAGGCGGCGATCGTAAGCGATATCGCAGGCACGACGCGCGACGTTTTGGAAAAGAGCGTGCCGCTTGGGCAGGTGCTTTTGCATCTATGCGATACGGCGGGTATCCGCAAGACCGAGGATCCCATTGAAAAGATCGGGGTCAAGCGAGCCGAAAGCGCTCTCCAAGAGGCCGATCTGCTTCTTGCGGTATTCGATAGCTCTGCCCCCCTTACCGAGGAAGACCTTTCGCTTTTGGAAGAAGCCAAGGCTTCCCCTGCCCCTGCTATCCTTATTTATAATAAAGCGGATCTCCCCCCCGCCTTCTCCCCCGAGGCGCTCTCCCTTTATTCGCCTTACGTTTTGACCCTTTCGGCCAAAGAGGATACGGCAGAGAGCCTGAAAAATCTGGTAGAGAAGCTTTTTACCGACGAAAAGATCACGCTTGGCGAAGACGCCGTAGTCTTTTCCGCCCGGCAATACGCCGCCCTTTTGGGGGCCGAGCAGGCGCTTTTGACCGCCGAGGACGGTATGCGCGCGGGGCTAGCCGTCGACATGGTAAGCGCCGATCTGAAGAATGCCCTCACGGCGCTTGGCGAAACGACGGGGCTTGCCGTCAACGAGGATATCGTTTCCGAGATCTTCAGCCACTTCTGCGTGGGAAAATAAAAGAAATAAAGAGCTGTACGGCAAATGCGATACAGCTCTCGCTTATTCGGGATACGCCGCTTATTTTCGGCGGCGAAGCCGCAGCACCTGCGGCAAAAGCAGGGCGATCAGGGTGATCACCGCGACCGCAACGATCAAAGCCAGCACCAAGGCAAACACCTCGATCCCTGCCTCTCCTGCCATCGCGCTCCCATCGGGTAAAGAGGCGACCAAAAGGGTCTCTCCCTCGGTAGGAAGCGCCGAAAAGACGGCGCAAAGCAAAGCTGCCAACGAGAAAGAAAGGCAGATCCGTATTTTTCTCATAGTTCCTCCCTTGCGTAATTTTTATTTAGTATACACCGAAATCGATCGGTAAGGAAAGGAAATACATGGAGCAGAAACGTTTTTCAAAAAATGACAACGGCTTTATCTGTCTGCATTGCGGCAAAACCGTTCGCCCCTTGGGATTTACTTCCCGAAACCATTGCCCCTTTTGTCTTTATTCGCGCCACGTTGATATTATGCCCGGGGATCGCGCCAACCCCTGCGGCGGCGCCCTGCGCCCGCTTTTCTGCGACCCCGACCCCAAGCGCGGCTATATCATCACGCATGAATGCGAAAGCTGTGGCGCGCGCGTACGAAATCGCGCGGCTTACCCCGCCGAGGTCGATCCCGACGATATCGATCTTTTGATCAAGCTGACCGCAAACCGATAAGAAATACATAAAAATCCTCCCCTAAAGCATACTGGAAGGGGAGGATTTTTTTATGTTCACACTGTTTTTTCGCACGCTTCTTATATACATCATCATCACCCTCGTTATCCGCCTGATGGGAAAACGGCAGGTGGGAGAGCTTGATATGTCTGAGCTGGTGACCACGCTTCTGCTTTCCCAGATCGCCTCGCTTCCGATCGAAGAGCCGGAGATCCCGCTTTTATACTTCGTGATCCCCGTTTTTCTGATCGTGGCGACCGAGATCGTGATCAGCTATCTGAAGGGGCGATTCAACTTTCTCAAAAAGATCTTTGAAACACGGCCAACCCTGCTGATATGCCGCGGGAAGATCGACCAAGCGGAAATGATGCGTATGCGCATCACGATCGAAGAGCTGCTCAGTGAGGTGCGCCAGCAGGGATACGCCTCGCTCTCGGATATTTATTACGCTATCTTCGAACCGAACGGAAAGTTTTCTTTACTTCCAAAAGCGGATAGCGCCCCTTTGACCCCGAAGGATTGCGCGATCAAGGTAAGTGAAAGGGGTTGCGCCTTCCCCCTGATCTGTGACGGAGATATACGGGAGGATAACCTCAGGAAGGCCGGGCGAAGCGAGGCGTGGCTCAAAAAGGTCTGCAAAGAAAAAGGGTGCCCACCCAGCGAGGTCTTTCTCTTGACCGTCGATGACGAAGGCACACTTTGTTTTGTGAAAAAGGAGAAGAATGGATGAAATCCTTTATTGCGGCCCTTGTGGTCTTTGCCCTTCTTATTGGGGGGATCATCACGGTGAACAGCTTCGCCGCCCGAAGAATTGACGCGTATCTCTCGGATCTGCCGAGCGAGGACGAAGAATTGTCTGAGGCGATCCCTCGTCTTACCGAAATAAAGGGCGATATCAATCGGCGGCTTTGGCTCTTAAATGGTTGCATCCGTCATGAAAAGACCGAGGAGCTTCTCGTTTTGCTCTCGGCGGCCATTGCAGCGGTCGAAGTAAACGACGAGGTCGAATACGCCCTGCAGATCGCCGCGCTTCGCCAAAGGCTATTATCGCTTAAAACCGAATTTATCCTTACGGCGAAGGACTTTCTGTGAGAAAAGTGCCAAGCGCTTTTGGCGTATTGAAAAGCTTTGTAGCCCCCGCGGAAAGAAGCTCGGCTTCGGTGCGGAAGCCCCAAAGAACCGAAAGACATTCGATCCCCGCACGGCGGGCGGTTTCGATATCCACCTCGGAATCCCCGACGTAGCAGACTTCCTCGGGCAATACGCCAAGATAATCCATTGCGTAAAGCAACGCGTCGGGCGAGGGCTTTCTTTTTACAGTAGGGCCTTCCCCGATCGCAAGGGGGATCATATCCCCGAAAAAGCGCCCCGCAAGCGCCTTCACGGCGGCATCGTATTTATTGGATACCACCGCCATTCTTATCCCCCGCTCGCGTAACGAAGAAAGCAGGGGCAGGATCCCTTCGTAGGGACGGGTAAGGTCGGTGTTATGCAAGCCGTAATACGCGCGAAAATCTTCAAAGACCGAGGGAAAGAGGGGGTCTTTTTGTGAGCGGCCCATCCCCAGCGCGACGAGGTTGGCAACGCCGTTTCCAACGAAGCCGAGAACCGCCTCTCTTTTATGCGTTGGGAAGCCGTGCTTCTCCAAGGCGTAATTGAGGGCCGCGGCAAGATCGTCTATGGTATCTAAGAGCGTGCCGTCCAGATCGAATACGACCGCCTTTTTCATAGTGAAGGTCCCCCACCTACGACCAAAGGATTTCCCTCTCTGTCGCGAAGCCCGACACGCAAAATGCGAACGCTTTCGGTAAGCGGATCGGTCGATAGGATCGAAAGCTCGCGGCGCAAAGCGCCAAGGAGATAATCGGGATTGAGAAAGCCCGCGCTGTCGGCGGCAAGCGTTGCCGCAATACGAATACTTCCGTCCTCGTAAGAGACCGAAAGCGCGCGGATGCCGCCGCTGATATCGGTATCGCGGTCACCCGCCTTCGAGCGCTTAAAGACGATAAGCGGCTTTTGCAAGAGGCAGGCTTCGATCCTTTTTGCAAGCACCTCGTCTGCCCCCGCCGTTTTGATCGTGATCTCGTAGTCCGAATAGGCAATCGAAGAAAACTTGGCGGCAGGCGCCCCCACGCCGCAAAGACGAAGCTCGGCGGGGAGATTCTCTTGTAAGGCGCGGGCGGCCGCCGAAAAATCGACCTCGCCCGTAAGGCGCACGTCTAAATACTCGCAAAGGCTTTCCTGCCCGACCGACAAGGGCGTAGCGAAGATAAGCTTCGGCTTCGGGGAAAAGCCCTCGGTATAATAAAGCGGAAGATCCGCCCGAAGAAGAGCCTTATTGAAGGTACGCAGAAGGTCAAGGTGGGATACGTACGCGATCGCGCCGCGCTTCTCAAAGCAAAAACGGATCACGAAAAATTCTTTCTTTTCCTCAAAGGATTCACAGATCAATGGCACCATTTGTTTTTATCCCCCAATTCGGCCGCCCCGCACCCGCTGCACGCTTCGGCGCAGGAGGGGGTAGTCTTTTCCCCGTAGGCACGCTCTCTTTCGCGCAGAAGGAATTTTTTACAAACGCCGCAATCGATCATATCCCACGGAAGCACCTCATCAAGTCCCAGGGCGCGATCCGAATAGAAGCAAGGGTCAATCCCCGCCTGCTCGAAAAGGCGGCACCAATCAGCGTAGGAGAAAAATTCGTCCCACGCGTCAAGTGTGCGGTTCTCTTCGGCCGCCAAGGCCAAAACGCGCGACAGACGGCGGTCACCTCTGGCAAAGACCGCCTCTAATTTGGATACGCAGGCATCGTGATAGTTATAGGTGATCTTACGGTTTTGAATGCAGCCCTTTACGTATTCCTGCTTCTCCTTTAATTCTTCAAGACTGTCCTGCGCCTCCCATTGGAAGGGGGTGAAGGGCTTGGGGATAAAGCAAGCGACGCTGAGGGTCACGCTGATCCCGCGCCCACGGCGAGCCTTGGGTACCTCGAAATAGCGGTCGATCACGTGCTCTCCCAAGGAGGCGATCCCCTCTAAATCTTCCTTTCTTTCGGTAGGAAGACCCATCATAAAATAAAGCTTTACGCTGTTCTTCCCTGCTTCAAAGGCGATACCCGTAGCACGCAGAAGATCCTCTTCGGTCACGTTTTTGTTGATCACGTCACGCAGGCGCTGGGTCCCCGCCTCGGGGGCGAAGGTCACCCCGCCCATACGGACCGAGGCCATCTTCTCCATCAGCTCTTTGGTAAAGCTGTCTACGCGTAAGGAAGGTAGCGAGATATTGACCTTTTTATCGTTCGTCCAAGCAAGCAGACGGTCGGTCAGCTCATCGACGTGCGAATAATCGCTGATGCTGAGGGCGATCAGTGAGATCTCGTCATAGCCCGAGTTTTTGACCAGCGTTTTCGCTTGCTCGCAGAGAACGTCCACCGATTTTTCGCGGATCGGGCGGTATACCATACCCGCCTGGCAAAAGCGGCAACCGCGGATACAACCGCGATAGGTTTCCAGCATACAACGGTCATGCACGGTTTCGATATACGGCAGAACCGGCTTTTCGGGATAGCGGGCCTTATCAAGATCCTTGACAATGCGTTTGCGAATCTTCCTCGGAATATCGTCGTATTTCGGGGTAAAGGCCTTAATGGTCCCGTCCTTGTTATAGCTGACCTCGTAAAGAGAGGGGACGTAAAAGCCCTCGAGCTTCGCGGCCTCGTGCAAGAAGGCGGTCTTTGTATAACTGCCGTCCTTTTTCATACGGATATAAAGCCTTGCAAGCTCGGGAAGCGCCTCTTCCCCCTCGCCGATACTGAAGATATCGAAGAAATCGGCCACCGGCTCGGGATTATAAGCGCAAGGACCGCCGCCGAGAATGATCGGCTCTTCCTCCCCGCGTTCGGCGGAAAAGAGAGGGATACCCGAAAGCTTCAGCATATGGAGCGCCGTGGTATAGCAAAGCTCGTATTGCAGCGTGAAGGCCACGATGCCGAAATCACGAAGCGGATCCCCGCTTTCGTGCGAAACGAGCGGTAGACCATAGGTCTGCATTTTTTCGTCCATATCGGGCCAGGGGGCGTATACACGCTCGCAATACACGTCCTCTTCGGCGTTTAAGCAATCGTAAAGAATGCGCATACCGAGATTGGACATACCGATCTCGTAAATATCGGGAAAGCAAAAAGCAATGCGAAGATCCACGGCGTTCTTATCTTTTTTGATCTGGAAAAGCTCGCCACCCGTATAACGCCCCGGCTTTTGTACTGAGCGAAGGATCTCGGGATATTCGGTAAATTTCATTTTTTCTTCTTTCTTTTTTGGAAATAAATTCGAGAGGTGATATAAGGGGGGAGCAGCCAAAAGAGCTGCAAGGCTGCCACATACACCGAGAAAAAGAGGGGACTGAGGGTGGCCGATACGAGGAAGCCGAGGAAAAGGTTGATCGGTACCGCCGCCATTTTCAAAATACGCCCGATGCGGCAAGCACGCCGATAGCCCTGGCACAAAAAGAGAGTTTTTAAGAGCTCCTTCGAGCCGCGGGTGCTGATAAGACCGCTGTCGATCCTTGATTCGGCAAAGTCGTAAAGCTGATCAACCCGCTTACGGACGGCACGGATCTGCAACGAGGGATTATGCAGTGTACGAAGCAACAGAAGGTTGGAAATATTGGGGTCAAAGCTGCGAAGAAGCGGCGCTACCTTATAGCGGCGCAGACGCGCAGCGTTGCGCTCAAACTGATGGCTGACGGTATATTCGATGCAGAACTTGGCGTTGATCACCCCGTCTACCGAAACATACATCACGCTGATATTGCCGCAATCCTCTTCAAATGCGTCCCCGCCGTCGTAATAGGCGTAGATCTTCTCCTTCGGGAAGAAGGTGGATTTACCGGCCGAGATGCGAACTCCGTCGACACAGGCCTCAAATCCGTCCGCTGCAGAGGAAAGAAGCGTTATGTTCTCCGAAATCCCAAGCTCGGCGGCCGAAACGCGGAATACCCCGTCAAGCGGCCCACCGAGGATCGAGAAGACGCTGGCCATATAATACAGTACGTCGTCAAGCTTTCCGTTCTCGTAGATCTTGATCTGGCGAACGCGCACCTTACGGGAGGGATATGCCTCCACATCCTCAAAGCAAATGGCATCGACCGCGGCGTAATCCTCGGCCGAGCTTTCACCGATAACCGCCGTTCCCATCTCATCGGCGCAAGCGACAAGATGATGAAAGGGAATTTTACGGGCGGTGAGGAGGATCGTGGAAAGAAGAGGGAACAGCAGGTAAAAGGCCAACGAGACAACATGGGCCTGGGTACTATCCTTTTTCAAAAATGCGTAAAGTATCGTTATCAAAACAGTGCCTGCAAGACCGATTATGAGGAGAAGCCCGTGCAGAGAAAGGTCTTCGCTTTTTTTTCTCATGCGGCGAAAATAGCCGTTGACGAAGCCAACCTTCTTAATGCGGACAACATCCTTGATATGCTTATCGAGTGCCGCGCTTTCCTCGCTGGCGTATACGGCGGGAATATCCTCGGCCGCCAGCTTGTCTCCCGATTTGCAAAGTTCGGTAAAGGTAATAACTTCATCCTTGCAGCGCATACGACGCAGATAGAGCGAAACCGATACGAACAAAGCGGCCGGAAGGGCGCAAAGAAGATCAAGCCCCGCGTAAAGATTGAAAAGGCCAAAAAGAAAGGAAAGGAGCAGGGAAAGCACAAGAAGACCGCTTTCTCCGATCTTAAGAGACGCGATTTCGGAAAAGCCCTCTTTCCAAGCATCGAAGGCAAGGAAGCAGACAGCCAAAAGCAACCCGATATCCAGCAAAGCCGAAACAACGGGCGTAATACCAAAAAGCGAAAAACGGCTGATCCCAAAGAGCGGCAAATTTTCGAAGACCAACAGCAAAACGCTTAGGACGACCGAGAGGAAAAAGCGAATGCCCAACTGCTTTTCTTCATTCACATATTTAGAGAGAATGCTTTCGATCTGGTTGCGGGATACATATTCGCCATTGGCGGCAAGAAGGCTCTCGTCCTCCTTCATATCGGCGATAAAGAAATCCTGTGGGCGAAGCGTACCCACAAAATCCTCTCCTCTCCCCTCTTCGGAGGGAGAAAGAAGCGGAGAAGAAATGCCAGCATCTTGTACAAAAACGGCACTTTCTTTCTTTTGCGTACTGCGGCGGCTGATAAGCCGCATTGAGAAACGGCGCACCCGATGGGTGGGAACGACCGTTTCCTCGGAAAGAGCGCTTTTTTCTTTTTCAAGAACAAAAGCCTCTTGCGGCAGCGTTTCCAAATCTTCAGCGGGAATAACCGGAATATCGATAGCAGAGAACGAGGCGGCCGGTTCCTCTTCCCTTTTTAGAAAAAGATTTTCACGCTCACTCTTTTTCTCGCGCCCTTCGGCAATCAAAGCGTCGATCTCGCTATCCAACGTGATTGCCTCCCATTCCTCGGGTTTATTCTGACGGGCTTCTTCCTTTTTTACGGGAAGACCCTCTTCTTCCTCGATGAAACTCTCTTCAATAGACGAAAAAAACGCATCCTCTATAAGAGGGATAATTTCCTCGCTCTCCTCCTTGGCTTGCTCCGCGGATTCGATCGGGTCTATCTCTTCATTTTTTTCGATCTTACCGATTTCTTCGATTTCTTCAACCGCTTCGAAGGTTTCAACATCTTCACTTATTTTAAGCTCTGCCTTTTCTTCAATCTCTTCGACAATTTCTGCCACCTCTTCCTCGGTGGAAGGATACGCTACGGGCGGCTGAAAAAGGAATTCTTCATGCGGAAAAGCCCCCTCGTTTTCACCTATTGATTGGGGGGGCAACGCTTGTTCTTCTAAGGAGGGCTCTTTAACCTTTTCGACCTCGATCAGTGCGTTTTTTTGCGCCTTCTCGTTTTTCTTCTCGGTTTTCTCTTCCGCGGCGCGATATACCTCCACGCTTTCCTTCAAGAGCGAAAGCAAGCGGTTTATGTATTCGGGGTCTTCCTCGGGTGGGGAAAAGCCCTGCTTTTCTTCTTCGGTCATACAAGCTCCTCCTTTCCTTTAATGACGTTGGCGGGCCATTTCACAAAGCAAAACGGCACCGGCAGCGGAAACGTTTAACGAATTTACCTTTCCATATAGGGGGATTGAAGTAACGAAATCGCACTTTTCGCGAAGCAGGCGAGAAATACCGAATCCCTCGCTTCCAAGTACCAGGCCGGCGGGACCGCGGTAATCAAGCGCGGTATAATTCTCTCCGTCCATATCCGCGGCATAAAACCAGATTCCCTTTTTCTTCAATTCGTCTACCGTACAGGCAAGATTCGAAACACGGGCAATACGCAAATGCTCAATGGCACCGGCAGACGCCTTGGCGGCAACCGCGGTAAGTCCCACCGAATGACGCTTCGGCAGGATCAAGCCATGCACGCCGCAGCACTCGGCCGTGCGGATCAGGGCGCCAAGGTTATGGGGATCCTCGATCCCATCGGCGATAAGAAGAAAAGGGGCCTCCCCTCTTTCCTCGGCGTAGGCTAAAATATCCTCTACCTCGCAATACGAACGAGCGGCACAGCAAACCACGATTCCTTGGTGATGTGCATGGCCGCAAAGCGAATCAAGCTTACGACGGTCGGCCTCAATCACGGGTATACGACGCTCCCTCGCTTTGGCAATAAGGGGAAGAATCGAGCCCTCTTTTTCGCCCTTAGCGATAAAGATCTTATCAATCTCTCGCCCTGCGGCCAAGGCTTCCTTGGCGGCGTTGCGCCCGCCGATCACCCCGTTTTCGGGTGTGCTTTCGGCAGCCGCAAACACTCTTTCGGCTTTTTGATTCGGTTTATATCCCATGGCGCTTTCCCCTTTTTTCTACCTTATTATATAAGTATATCATATCTACTCGCTTTTGTACAGGGTTTTTCAAAAAAAGAGGGGGGTGTGAAAAGAAAAAAAGATGCGAAACGGAAATCCGTTTCGCATCTTTTTACCGTAAGTATCTATTACATCTCGGCGCGTCTTTTCGCGTAGCACTCGCTGCAATAAACTGCTTTGCCTTCGGTGGGGTTGAAGGGAACCTTGCACTCTTTACCACATTCGGCGCAAACAGCGTCAAACATTTCACGAGCACCCTTAGCGGCGTTCTTGCGGGCATCGCGGCAGGCCTTGCATCTCTGGGGTTCGTTCTGGAAGCCCTTTTCTGCATAGAATTCCTGCTCACCGGCGGTGAACACGAAATCGCTGCCACAGTCCTTGCACTTCAGTGTTTTGTCCTCAAACATTTGCTTTCTACCTTTCTTGATATTGGTTAATAATTGCCCTTGGACGGATTTCAACCGACACCTTTGTGACCAACGCTCTTTTTAAGCTACGGGGGCATATAAACAAATTAATGCAGTTCTGCCCGCAGCTTTGCGAGCATACGACCGATCGCGTTTGAAACCGACTTTTCGCTTTTAGAAAGCTCAAACGCAATTTGTTTTTGGGAATATCCCTTAATATATTTATCAAAAACGGCGGCCTCGTACGAAGAAAGGCAAGCAACCGCCCGCTGATAAAGATCTTCGATCTCTTCCTGCTTAATGAGGGGAACCGCAGGATCGTTATTCTCTTCTTCTAACCCGTAAAAAAGCGCCCCGTTCTCCTGCAGCTCATCAAGCGAGGTGATCTGCAACGAATGATCTTTCCGGTTCTTTCGATACTCAGTAATCAAGGCGTGCGTTACGCAAACCTTGGCGTAAGCACCAAAGCTTACCGTGCGCGACGGCTCATAATGCAGAACGGCACGATAAAAACTGAGCGCCGCCTCCGCGAACATTTCCTGGTTGTCAAGGGGCTCCCCCCCCTCGGTAAAACGGGAAGTAAGCGAAAGAAGAAGCGGACGATATCGCCCGACAAGCTCGGAAAATGCCGCCCGTTCACCGTTTTTAACGGAATCAATCAGTTGAATGGTTTTTTCATCTGTTGTGTTCATAACTTCCCCAGGTTGCACCTATACATTACTATATTACAACAACCGAAACATTTTGTCAATAGTTTTGTAAAAATAAATTAAACAAAAAAAGCAAAAATCAAAAAACGTCGGAGGGGCCGAGCAAATACTCAAGCTCTCCCGTCGCGGCCGCCGTGATGCCGCGCAAAACCTCCTCGGGCTTATCCAGGAAATGGCGGCGGATACGCTGCGCCTCCTCCTCGGTCGGCAGGGTGAAAGAAAAGGACGCGTAGATCCCCTCCTTTTCCTCTACCCGACAGGAAACGGTATACTGCTTATCCTCGCGGCGCTCGACAGAGGCCGAGGCGCGAGCCCCGCGGCGACGTAGCGAAAGATAACGCATAGCGCTGTGCAGGCTCTTTTTACGGATCGAGGAAAGAAGCGTATCCTCAAGGCTGGCGGCCACCTCTTTACCGATCTCGGAAATGACGTAGCTCTTTACGCCGTCTGTCTCACTCTCTTCGATATGCCCCATTTCGCAAAGCTCGGAAAAGCATTCGGCAAAGTCGAAATCCGCAACAAACCCATCCTCCCCAATCAAGACACAGATATCGTCATAGGGAAGCGGATATCGAACGTGATTGAGAAGAAACAGGATAAAGATCTTGACGTCGGTCTTATTGTTCAACACACCGTTTCTCATGTTTTTCATAGCTTCTCCCAAAAGCGGGACTGCCGAAGCAGTCCCGCCACTTTTTGATTAAGATTCGGATTGATCCTCGGGCAAATATTTTTCGTAATTCTTCATGCTCATCTCGGTGAGGATCGGGTATCCGTAGTAGTTGTTGTTATCAATACCGCGGATAAGGCCGCTCTTCACATAGAAGCTCTGACCAAAGGTAAGAGGGATAATGGGCATATCGTCAAGCAGGATCTCCTCGGCCTCGTGCAGAAGCGCCGCGCGCTTGGTAAGATCGGCTTCGTCGTAAGCCGCTTCGATCTTTGCATCGAAGTTTTCGCTCTCGTAGCCCGTCATGTGCTTATAAGCGGTCTCGGTACGAACCCCCTCTGCATCAGGCACAAAATCAACACCGTTGCCGTTCATCCAAGAGGAGAAGCCGCAAAGAGGGGCAAAGGCATCGGGAGAGAGCATCTGATAATCAACGATAACGGCATCAAACACCGATTCGGTCGACAGAAGAACCCCGTCATTATACTGACGAAGCGCAAAATCGTCGTAAACGTCCTCCAACTCCGAGCTGTTGATCATATAAAACTGCGTCTGGTCGTTCTTATCCGGGAACACACGCTCAGTATGATACGAAAGCTTAGTGATCTCAACCGTGAAGGTAACATTGTTGCCCCAATTAAGGCTTTCCCATGTCTCCTTAAGGTACTCAGCAACCGCCAAATCAGCCTCTTTATTGGCACAGGCCAAGCGAAGCTTCAATACCCCACGCAGGTTCGCATCAGCAAGAAGAGCCTCGGCCTCGGCTACCTTAGCGGTGGTGGAAAGAAGAGCCTTATCGGTTCGAAATTCATCGCGCGAGGAATTTGCTTCAAAAACGCGGTGGGAGATAAAGCCGTCGGCGGGCTTGGCGAAGGTGAGCAACGAAGCGATAGCCGTGCGGTCGATCGCCAACGAGAGAGCCTTGCGGACGTTTTCGTTCTTTAAGAAGGCGGCGCCCGTCTCGGTTTGATTGAGAAGGACGGTCGAGGTAGAAAGCAGATCAGCCGTTTCAGCCTTCTTCTCCTGTGCCTTTCTCATTTCAAGCGGCATATCGCAAAGAAGGAACACGGTCTCAGCGGCAAAGCTGTCGGCAATCGAATCCCAAGCATCCTCGGCCCAGCTGCTGACGATCTGATAGGGATTAACGCTGTTTTTCAGATCCTTCATGGTGACGAGGGTCTCGTCTTCCATCTTCAAGCGGTGATAGTAGCGGTTTCTTTCCAGCGTGAATTCGCCGAGCGCCAGATCCAGCGTGCTGACGCGGAAGGGACCGCAGGTAACGATGGTGGCGGCACGCGTGCCCCAGTAATCCTCGGCCTTGGAGACCGTGGTCTGCGAAACGGGGGCCAAAGCGATGCTGGTCAGCTTTCTCAGAAACGCGTCGTAATCGACTTCAACCAGATTACCGTTTTCGTCATAATGGTTACGGAAGGTGATCGTAAGGGTATAGGCATCTTCGGCGGTTACCTTGAAGTCGCCCTCGGGCGAAACCATATAATCCCCGTTCTCGTCCGGCATAGCCGTTTTGACCTCCAGCGCCCCCTCAATATCGTAAAGAAGGGCGGCCGCCTGGCTCTTAAAGCCGGGGTCAATCAAGCGTTGCCAGGAATAAACAACATCATAGGCCGTGACCTGCGTCCCATCACTCCACGATGCGTCACGCAGCTTTATCTCCATTTGGTAAAGATCTTTTTCGGGTCTCTTGATAATCTTATATTCCTTGGCAAGCGCGTTCTGAACCCGCCCCCGGTTATCGAGACGGAACAGCGGCTCGTAAAGCAAGCTGAGCACCCTTGCCGCATCGTCATCAATCATGGCGTAAGCCGGGTCAAAATCATACATTTCCCCTACGTAATATGCGTTGATAACGGCGCCGGCGTCGTTGTTTCCGCCGCAAGATGCAAAGGTCAGGCATACCGACGAGAGCATCAGGACGGCCAACAGCAGGGATAAGCACTTTTTCATAACGGGACTCCTTGTTTTTGGCATAATAATATACCTTATTATACCACTCATTATTGCGTTTCGCAACTCTTTTTTATGAACAAAAAACTAATCGTCGCATCTGCACAAATACATAAATAAAAATTGTGCATTTTGTTCATTAATAAAGAAAAAAAGTTCCATTTTCGCGTATTGCACAAGCAATTTTTGCATAAAATGGTTACAAGATAAAAAAGAAGAGGACGCTTTATGAAAACGAACGATATAGGGGGATTTCCCCACACAGATCTGGCCCTGGAGAGAATGAAGGCCAACACCTCGCTTCCTGGGGTCGAATATTCAGAGGAAAAAAAGGGGATCGCCACCCTTACGCGCCTGCATATTACTGACGAAGAAGGAGAAAGGTCGATTGGGAAGCCGAAGGGTACCTATCTCTCGCTTTCCTTTCCACGCCTTTGGGAGCTTAGTGAAAACGATCTTTCATTTTTATCCGAGCTTCTTGCCGATTTGTTGCTGTCCCTATGCGGAAAGAAGCCACCCGATCGGGTGCTGGTAGCAGGGCTTGGAAACCGCTATATAACCGCTGACGCTTTAGGGCCCGAGGTGATCGGGCGAATCTTGGCCACACGCCATCTAAAGGAAGAGGATCGCCCGCTGTTTGACCGTTTTACCGACACCGAGCTTTCGCTGATCGCCCCCGGGGTCCTGGCCCAGACCGGGATTGAAAGCAATGAGATGGTAAAGGCCGTCGTTGGTACCGTAAAGCCAAGGCTTGTGATCGTAATTGACGCCTTGGCCGCACGAAGTCTTGAGCGCCTCGCCACCACCTGCCAGCTTGCAAACGTAGGACTTAACCCGGGCTCCGGCATCGGAAACAGCCGTGGCAGCATTGACGAGGGAACACTCGGTGTCCCGGTCATCTCGATCGGCATTCCAACCGTTGTGGATTCATCCACTCTCATATATGACACCTTAAAAAGAGGGGGTATTGAGCCAAACGAAGCGCTTCTTAGGATCCTTCGAAGTGAAAAAGGCTTTTTCGTTTCTCCGCGCCAAAGCGATGAGGTCACCGAAAAGGCGGCGCACCTTTTGGCGGATACGATTAATTTTTGCTTTAACCGTCGACTTTTTACAAAATCTTAATTCCATTTTAGTAAACAAAAATTTATAATAAAAAGAATATCCAATCGGGAATATTTTCGATGGGCCGAGCATAATTATAAAACAAGACAGCCGCCGAACAGAGGAGGAGCGAAAATGACAAGCACAAGCATTTATAAGGACATTGCCAAGCGAACGGGGGGCGATATTTATCTTGGTGTCGTCGGCCCCGTTCGGAGCGGGAAATCGACCTTTATTAAAAAATTTATGGAAAGCGCCGTCATTCCCATGATCAAAAGCCCCGAGGAGCGGGCAAGGGCCACCGACGAGCTGCCGCAATCGGGCTCCGGGCGTACGGTGATGACGACCGAACCGAAATTCGTGCCCGAGGAGGCGGTACATATCGTAACAGAGGAAGCAACTGAGCTGCGTGTGCGGCTGGTTGATTGCGTCGGGTATTTGGTACCCGAGGCACTGGGTGACAGCGAAAACGGGGAGCCCCGTATGGTACATACCCCCTGGTCAGAGGAGCCCGTCCCCTTCCGTGAGGCAGCCGAAATCGGCACGAAGAAGGTAATAAACGAGCATGCGACGGTTGGAATCCTCGTTACCACCGACGGAACCATTGGCGATATTCCGCGCGCCGCCTATCAGGAGGCGGAGGAACGGGTAGCCAAAGAGCTGACCACCTTAAAAAAGCCCTTTGCTATTATTCTTAATTCTGCTTATCCCGGTAGCGAGGAAGCCATCAACCTCGCCTATGAACTCGAGAAGAAATATGAGGCCCCCGTTGCCCTTGTGAATTGCTTGGAGCTGAACGGAGACGACATTTCCCATATTCTCGAGCTGATCCTTCACCAGTTCCCTGTCAACAAGCTTCTTTTCCGCTTGCCAAGCTGGTGCGTATCCCTGCCCGACGAGCATCCCTTGCGGCGGGAAATCCTTACCTTTATTTCAGATACCGCTGCGCGTATCACGCGCACGGGAGATATCCGTCCTGCCGTCTTACGAACAGAGAACACTCCGTCGATCAGCGCATGCCGGGTGCATTCCCTTCAAGCTGGGGAGGGGTCTGCCCTTTTGGAGATTGCACTTTTGCCCGATCTTTATTTCAAAACGCTTTCCGAGCTTACCGACCTTACGATCGGGGATGACGGTGCCCTTTTTGCCGCCATGAAAGAGCTGGCCGCCACTAAACGTGCCTATGATAAGGTCAAGGAGGCCCTCGACGAGGTGTCAAACAAGGGTTATGGTATCGTTATGCCCGATATTGACGAATTGCGTCTGGAAGAGCCCGAGATCATGAAGCAAAGCGGCGGCTACGGGGTGAAGCTAAAGGCCTCCGCCCCCTCGATTCATATGATCCGCGCCGATATTGAGACCGAGATTAACCCGATCGTAGGAACCGAGCAGCAATCCGAGGAGCTGATCCGCTATATGCTGGAGGAGTTCCAAGAAAGCCCCCGTACCATTTGGGAATCGAATATGTTCGGGAAGCCGCTTTATGAGCTGATCAACGAAGGGATCCACGCAAAGCTTGCCCACATGCCCGAGGAATCCAGAAAGCGGCTTGGCAATACCCTTGGCCGTATTATCAACGAAGGAAGCGGTGGACTGATCTGTATCCTCCTTTAAAAGAGAAGGAAGATAAGTATTACTTTCCTTATCTTTTATAAGCGCCACCACACGGGATATAAGCAAAAGGAACCCTTGACGTACGCCGTACGCCATATAGGGTTCCTTTTTCCTTGTTTTCCTTTACCGTATTTCCTTAAGAAACGCGACGAAGGCCTTAGCCGCCGCCGAGGGTAAATCGTCGTTATCAAAATAGTAGTCGTACGGGTAGTTCTCAACCCCGTCGTCCGAGGCATTTCCGTAGGTATGCCTCGGCATGCGGCGATTGGCTCGCACGAGAAGCGTTTTGGCTTCTCCCCCCGTTGCCTTAACAAACTTTTCGATCTCTTGTGGTTCTCTTATATGAACGAAAAGGATCTCGTTTTCCCCAGAAAGGAATTCCCGATACCGCTCGCTTACCCAGCGCGTCGGATAATCATTATAGCGAACCGCCGCCGCCTTCAGCTCGGCCAAAAAGCGCCTCGCCTCGTCGCTTTTCTCGCCCTGCCAGCCACATTGCTTGGCAAGCTCCTTGATTGGGGTGATAGAAGAAACGTTCAAAACGCGGTATACGGCCGACGCCGCCTCACACAACGTATCCTTACCGACGCCACCGCGCCCGTTGATCACCAAAGTCAGCTTTTTCACGATATTCCGCACCTTTCTTACGATGATAAAAAAAATCACTTTTGCCCTCGGGCAAAAGTGATTTACTCTGGGGTGAGTAATGGGAATTGAACCCATGACCTCCAGGGCCACAACCTGGCGCTCTAACCAACTGAGCCATACCCACCATAAAGGATGCGTGCAGCATCCTTTTGGCGTACCTTGGGGGATTCGAACCCTCGACCTACTGCTTAGAAGGCAGTTGCTCTATCCAACTGAGCTAAAGGTACACGTCAGAAACCGCAACGGCTGTATTATAGCAAACCAAATGCCCTTTGTCAAGCATTTTTCCGAAAAAACCTTTCTTTTTTCCGCAAAAAGCGCTCAAACACAAGCCAAAACCGAAAAAAGAGCAACGCCTACTCAAAAAGGCGCCCACACACAGCTTATTCGCCGCAGATTAGGCGAACGCCCTCGATCGCCACGACCGTCAGCTCTTCTCCCACGTTGTATTCCTTCCCGGAAAGAGAGCGCGCCGCAAACAGCATCCCATCTACCTCCACCAGACCGCAAACGGCCATGCCGTCGATTACCTCCGTCACGCGGCATCGACGCCCAACCAACATCTCGATCGCTGTAAGAGACTTGGAACGGAACCGAAACTGCAAAAAAAGGAAAGAAAGAAGCGATACCGCCAAAAAGGCTAAGACACTCTGCAATTCGGAAATAACAGGAAAAAAAGAAAGCACTAAGGAAACGGCGGCGCCGGGGGCAAAGGAAAGCAGCCACAGCCGCCCAATGAGAAGCATGCTGCCTACCGAAAGTACAAAAATACAAAGAAAAAGCCAAAAAAGGATCGGCATAAAAGAACTCCTTCGTTTTATCTTTAAAATTATACCACGCTTTTGAAAAAATGTAAAGGGCTTTGCACGTTTTTTAGGCACAATGCCACAAAATTCTCTAAAAAGCAGGAAAAAGCTTCCTTTTCCTCCCTCTCCCCGAAGGTCGGCAAAAAAATAAGCCTTGACAAAAGCCCCGTTTTGGGGTAAAATGTGTTGTAACGCTTTTGACCCTATGCCACAAAAAAGGAGGGCTTATCCATGAAAATGGTAGCCGGCGTAAACGAAAAACCGCCTATTTTTTATGACGATCTGCGTCATTTGGTGCTACATACTGCCGAAAAATTCGGAAACAAAGAGCTTTATGTCTATCTGGAAAGCGGAGAGAAAAAGGCTTGGAGCTATAATGACTTAAAGGATAACATCGTTTCTTTCGGAGAAGCGCTTTATCTTTCCGGCCTTAACGGAAAAAGAATTGCTATTATCGGGGAAACACACCCGGTCTATACCGCCGCTTACATCGCCGTCGTTTCGGCGGGCGGCACGATCATTCCCTTGGATAAAGAGCTTTCAAGAGAGCAGATCGTTCTCTTTTTAAAGCGCGCCGAGGCAGACGCCGTTCTGTATACGGCCACCTTTAACGACTTCTTTGCCGACGACGAGACCTTTGGCTTTTTGACCCGTATGCCCATTATGCCGAGCGAGGAGCTTGCAAATAAAGAAGGTTATCTTCCCTACCCGATGCTTCTTAAAAAGGGACAGGCCGCCATCACCGAGGGCGCGCGCGCGTTTCTTGACGCCCCGATCGATATGGATTATTGCTGCACACTGCTCTTTACTTCAGGAACGACCGGAACGAGCAAGGGGGTCATGCTTTCGCACCGCAACCTCATCTCGGCGCTCAATTCCTCTACCCACTCGATGCCCTGCGGCCCCAGCTGCACCTTCGTTTCGGTGCTTCCCATCCATCATACCTATGAGATGATGTGCGGGCAATTCGGGGTTATCGCCATCGGCGGCACGATGATGATCAATGACAGCATCAAGCACGCGTTGAACAACTTTGCGACCTTTAAGCCGAACACGCTGGTCCTGGTTCCTTTGTTCCTTGAAACGATTCATAAAAGAATCTTCGGCGAGCTTCGTCGCCGCGGCATCGAAAAGAAAGTGCGCGCCATGATGAAGGTAAGCCTTGGGCTTCTCGCGACCGGCGTTGACGTACGCCGCAAGCTTTTCAAGCAGATTCTCGATAAATTCGGCGGAGAGCTTCGCCTGATCATTGTCGGCGGCGCCCATACCGATCCCCAGATCATCAAGGATTTCTATATGCTTGGCATTACGGTGCTCGAAGGGTACGGCATCACCGAGTGCGCGCCCCTTGTCGCCGTTAACCGTTCGGGCAAAAATCAGCTCGGCTCGGTCGGCTTGCCCGTCTACGGCTGCGAGGTCAAGATCGACGTAACGCCCGGGGAAAGCACGGGTGAGGTCCTCGTCAAGGGCCCCAACGTTATGCTCGGCTATTATAAGGATCCCGAGACCACCGCCGAAGTCATGACCGAAGACGGTTATTTCCGTACAGGCGACATCGGCTATCTGGATAAGCACGGCTACCTCGTCCTGACCGGCCGCAAAAAGAACGTTATCATTCTTTCAAACGGCAAGAACGTCTTCCCCGAGGAGCTTGAAGAATACCTCGGAAAGATCCCCGCGGTGCTGGAAAGCGTCGTGGTCGGCCGTGAAAAAGAGGGCGGCGAGGTTGCGATCACCGCTATCATCGTACCGAATACCGAAAGCGAAGAGCTTGCCGGTAAGACCCCCAGCCAGATCTACGACGTTATGAAAGTCGCAGTCATGAACGTCAATAAGCATCTGCCCACCTTTAAGCACATTTCCGATATCGAGATCCGCAACGAGGCGTTTGAACGGAACACCTCGAAGAAGATCATTCGGTATCTGGTTAAATGATGGATACATGCAAACTTTTTTAGGAGGAAAGCTTTATGTTTGAGAAAGTTAAGAATCTTCTGATCGAGGAGCTTCGCGTGGAAGAGGACAAGATCGTCCTTGACGCCGAGCTTGCCAACGATCTCGGCGTTAACTCCCTGGAGCTGGCCGATCTGATTCTTCTTTGCGAAGAAAAGTTCGACATTGTGATTGACGATGAAGACCTGCACAAGTTCATTACCGTCGGTGATGTCGTTGCTTATCTCGAAGCCAAGGAACAGTAAGCAAAACTTTACAAAAAGAGCTTTCGCATTTGCTGCGAAAGCTCTTTTTTCTTTGCTTTAAAGGGCGATGAGGGTCACATCATCATGCTCCCCATCAAGCTCGGGATCCTTGAAAAGAAGCGGATATTTTTCGGAAAGATAGCTGACCCCCGGCTCATCGGGCTTGATCTTGCCGCCGGGCAATACGATATTCACCTGGCCGCGGCGCTTTAAGGCCGAAAAGGTCTGCCGCAAAAGAACAACGAGAAAGGGGGCACACTCTCCGTGCCGAACCTTAAACACTCGCTCACCCTTGGCACGCGCGGTGGCGATGATGAATCGCACCTCTTTCCGAATGGCGTCCTCACCCTTCGGTTGTGGCCGAACCGTATACGTCGTCATGCTTTCCTCACTTTTTCGTTTCGATGGTGAAATATCGTATAAAAATCGTATATGCTCAAGGCGTGGCGGCATACGCGGCAAAGCCGCAATTCCATACCTTTCACTTTGCGAATTGATTCCATACCAAGCCCTTCGGTTTGGGATAAAAAACGGCAAGCCAAGGCTTGCCGTTTTTTTGGTGCTCCTGCGGAGATTCGAACTCCGGACACCTTGATTAAAAGTCAAGTGCTCTACCGTCTGAGCTACAGGGGCAAAATTAACGCTCATTTATGATAGCATAAGAGGAAAGCTTTGTCAAGCCTTTTTTCAAAGTTTATAGGAGTTTATAGGAAAATAATGCTTTTTTCGGCTTTGAGAAGAGGGGGGCAAAAGGCAAAGCCCTTCGCCCCCCTCTTTTTTATCCGTAAATTCCCCCTTGGAAGATCACAGCCTCAATCTTTAAAAGACGGTTGTATTTTGCCACCCGCTCGCTTCGGCAGGGCGCTCCCGCCTTGATAAAGCCGCCCCCGCACCCCACAGCAAGGTCGGCAAGTGTGGTATCCTCGGTATCGCCCGAGCGATGGGAAAGGATATAGCGATAGCCGTTTTTTTCCGCCATATCAATCACATGAAGCGTTTCACTCAACGTCCCCACCTGATTGGGCTTGATAAGAATAGCGTTTCCTGCCCCCTTTTCGATCCCGTCTAAAAGGCGGCCTTCATCGGTGACAAACAGATCGTCCCCCACCAGCATGGTTGAGGGAAGCCGTTCGGTAAGCATGCGCCAACCGCCCATATCCTCTTCCCCAAGGGCATCCTCGATTGAAAGGATCGGGTATTTACGCACCAGCTCCTGCCAATAATCGATCAGGCCTTCGGTGGTATAGCGGCGCCCGCTTTTCGGCAGATAATATTCTTTTTCGCCATTCTTCTTCCACTCCGAAGCGGCAGCGTCCAAGGCGATCTTAACGGTATCGGTGCTGTATCCCGCCTCTTTAATGGCGGTGCAAAGAAGCATCAGCGCCTCTTCCTCCCCCTCAAGGCTGGGGGCATATCCCCCCTCGTCTCCAACGCCCGAGGAAAGACCTTTTCGCTTCAAGAGACCGCCTAATGTGTGATAGATCTCGCTTCCCATCCGAAGCGCTTCCTTAAAGCTTTCAGCACCAAGGGGTACCAGCATAAACTCCTGGATATCGAGATTGTTCGCCGCATGGGCGCCGCCATTGAGAACATTCATCATCGGAATTGGCAAGCGGCGTGCCCTCGCCCCACCGATATACCGAAAAAGTGGGATCCCCAGTGCACATGCCGCAGCCCTTGCCGCAGCCAACGAGACCGAAAGAATGGCGTTGGCCCCCAGCTTACTTTTATCGGGGGTTCCGTCGAGAAGCAGCATCGTGCTGTCTATCTCCTCCTGCTCCTGCGCGCCAATGCCCGAAAGCGCGGGAGAAATGATCTTATTAACGTTATAAACTGCATCCAAAACCCCGCGTCCCCTGTATCGCTCACGGTTATCGCGAAGCTCCTTAGCCTCGTATTTACCTGTGGACGCCCCCGAGGGGACCGAGGCGCAGCCAACGGCGCCATTACTGAGATACACCGTGGTCTCCAAGGTCGGATTGCCTCTTGAATCCAGTATTTCACGGGCCGTAGCCCTTACGATCTGTATTTTACTCATATTTTCCTCCTAAACGGGATATTACCCCTATTATTCCCAAAGAAAAAAACGAAATACCCAAGGAACGCCCACTTTCCTCTTTGCATATACTGGGAAAGAGTACCATGGATAAAAGGAGGCAGCGCATGCAGCTATACCGTGTAAAGGAAGGGGACACTCTTTCGGGGATCGCCCGAAGCCTTTCGGTATCCCCTATTCTTCTTGCCGAGCAAAACGGCCTTTCACTTGACGAACCGCTCCCCGTAGGACAGGCAATTCTGCTTTTTTCTCCGTCCGCCACCCATACCGTAAAGGGAAAGGAGGACGTAAAGGAGATTGCTTCGGCACACCGCATCTCCCACTCTCGCCTTCTCCAATACAATCCCGCCCTGCGGCACGCAGGGGAGCCCTATCCCGGACAAACGCTTACTCTTTCGCTATGCGATCCGCCCCTTGGCGCGCTTTCAACGGTTGGCTTTATCACTGCGGGTATGGAAGAGCTTCTTTCGGAATATTGCCCCTATCTCAGCTTTGTTTCGATCGTAGGAAATCATTTTGACGAGGATGGTAGCCTTCATTTGCTTGACGCCGAGGAAGCCTTACAGCTTGCCAGGCGGCGCTACGTAACCCCGCTTCTCGGGATCCGCCCCACCCCAAAAGATGAAAAAGGGGGCGAAGAAGAAAAAGTGCTTTCATTTCTAAAAAATGAAAACGCGCGGCAACATCTCGTCAATAGCCTGCTTTCTGCCGTAAAGGAAAAGGGATATGGCGGCGTCTATCTTGATCTTACCTTTATTCCGCTTGCCGCCAAGGATAATTTTACCGCCTTTTGCATCCAGCTTCGCCGTAAGCTTTCCTCGCTCGGCGGCTTTTTGCTTTGCGCGCTCGAAGCAAAGGTTGCGGGGCAAGCGCCGCTTTCCCCCGGGGAGGATACGGCGGCGCTTGGGCGCGCTTCAAGCGCCCTTATGCTGAGCACGCACGCCCTTACCTCCCGCTTCGGCACGCCCTGCCCGCTTGCCCCGTTTGAGAAAATGGAATGGGCGACGAAGGAAGCGTTGCCCCTGCTTCGACCCGAAAAGACGATGCTGGGTCTTTCTCTTTGCGCTAAGGATTATACGGTAGGCTCTCAAAGCCCCGCCACGATCTACGGAACGAAGGAAGCGCTTGCCATCGCCAAGCAACACCACAGCCCTATCTGCTACGATAAGCTGGCCGAATGTCCGTATTTCACCTACGAGGAAAAGGGGCGCCACATCGTCTTTTTTGAGGACGCCGAAAGCCTTTATAAAAAGCTTACCCTATTGAAGAGGATGCGTTTTTCGGGGATCGGGCTTTATCCCCTTTCCTTAGCGGACGATTCGCTTCTTATGATGCTTTCGGGGCTTTTTCGCATCGCAAAGCGACACGGTGAATGAAACGTTTTGTTTGCGTTTTGTTGTAATTAACAAAAAAGAACCGCAGAAAATCTGCGGTTCTTTTTTATATCCGATAGGCGGAAAGCGTGTTTTGATAAACCGTCTCGGCGTATTCCTCTGCGGGGATCCCCACGGCAGAAGCAAGCGCGGCAAGCGTCAAGCCCAAGCGTCCCGAATGGTTTAAGCGCCCGCGATACGGATCGGGCGAAAGATAGGGGCAATCGGTTTCGATCAGAAGGCGGTCGGGCGGCAGGGCGGCGGCAACCCCTCGCACGCGCTCGGCGTTTTTAAAGGTGACCGTACCCGAAAAAGAGATGTAATAGCCAAGCTCGATCAGCTCCTTAGCCATTTCGGCGCTACCGCTGTAGCTGTGCAGAATACCGCAGACCGACGGGAACTCGGAAAGGATGCGAAGGATATCCCCATGGGCATCCCGATCGTGAATGACGACGGGTAGCGAAAGCCTCTCGGCCATTTTCAGCTGCTCTCGAAAATAGAGCTGCTGGGTTTCCTTTTGCGTATCCTCGTAATGATAGTCAAGGCCGATCTCGCCAAGGGCTACGGCCTTGGATGCGGGATCCTTCAACATTCGCTCGATCGAAAGGAGCGCATCGTCTATTGACGGAAGCGATTGACAGTCGGAGGGGTGGATCCCAAGGGCGGTCAGCATCCCATCGTATTTTTGCGCTTGCGCGACGGTAAGAAGAGCGGTTTCGGGCGAGGTCGCCACGTTTACGATACGCGGAACCTCTCCCCGAAGGAGTGAGGAGATCAGCTTATCGGTCTCCTCTTTCCCAAGCTCCTCTTCAAAGCGGCTATCCCAATAATGGGCGTGCGAATCGAAAAAGCGCATCAGTGAATTCTTTCCCCAAGCGGCGTTTCGGGATCGAGGAACACAACGCGTACCTCTTCTTCTCCGGAAGCCAAGATCATGCCGTAGCTCTCTTCCCCGCAAAGCTTGGCGGGAACGAGATTGGTAACAAGCACGACGGTCTTTCCGATCAGCTCCTCGGGCGTATAGAAATTGGCGATACCCGAAACGACCTGACGCTTTTCATAGCCGAGGTCTACCTGCAGCTTCAAAAGCTTTTTAGCCTTTTTGATCTTCTCCGCGGCGATGATCTTGGCAGAGCGAAGCTCTACCTTACCGAAGTCGTCGATCTTGATCGGCTCTTCGTGTTCGATCCGGGGACCCGCCGCGGCTTCCTCGGCGGCTTGTCTTTCCTCTAATTTCTTAAAGAAGGCGGCTTCGTCGATACGGGCGAAGAGAGGCGAAGCCTCGCCAAGCGTCTCGCCGCTTAAAAGCGCGCCGAAGGCCGATACGGTCTCATAAGCGGTCTTATCGGTGTTCAGCTGAGAAAAGATCTTCTCGGCGGTCGAGGGCAAGTAAGGCGTTAAGATAACGGCGGCCGTACGAATGACCTCAAGGAGGTTATAAAGCACGGTACCCAGGCGTTCCTTCTGGCTTTCGTCCTTCGCGAGGGCCCAAGGCATGGTTTCGTCAATATACTTATTGGCGCGGCGAAGCATCGAGAACAGCACCTCAAGCGAATCGGCAATATGGAAGCTTTCCATCAAGCGGCGGCATTCCGCAACCGCTTCCTTGACGGTCGCCTTCAATTCGCCGTCGGTCCCCTCCTCGGCGCCGGGGGCGGGCACGACCCCTTCAAAATACTTTTTGGTCATGGCGTGGGTACGGCTGACGAGGTTGCCGAGGTTGTTGGCAAGGTCGGTATTATAGCGGTTGATGACCCCCTCGTAGGTGATGCTTCCGTCGGCGGCGTAGGGCATCTCGGAAAGGGCAAAATAACGAACGCCGTCTACCCCGATATCCTCCGCCAGCGTATCGGCGTAGATCACGTTGCCGCGGGATTTGGACATTTTATCGGCGCCCGAATTGAACCAGGGATGCCCGAATACCTTTTTCGGCAGGGGCAGATCAAGCGCCATCAGGAGGATCGGCCAATAGATCGTGTGGAAGCGGAGAATATCCTTTCCGATCACGTGTACCTCAGCCGGCCAATACTTTTGGAACAGGGCGGGCTGCTCGTCAAGGATGGGGTCATATCCAAGGGCGGTGATATAGTTCGAAAGCGCGTCGATCCACACGTAGATCACGTGCTTTTCATCAAAGGGAACCGGAACGCCCCAGCTGAAGGAGCTGCGGGATACGCAAAGATCTTGAAGACCGGCGAGAAGGAAGTTGTTGAGCATCTCCTTCTTGCGCCCCTCGGGCTCGATGAAATCAACGTGGTCGTTAATGTATTCGATCAAGCGATCGGCGTATTTGCTCATACGGAAGAAATACGCTTCTTCTCTCGTTTTCTGAACCGGACGTCCGCAATCGGGGCATACGCCGCTCTCGGCCTGCGTATCGGTGAAGAAGGATTCGCAGGGCGTACAGTACCAGCCCTCGTAGTATCCCTTATAGATATCGCCCTTGTTATAAAGCTTTTCGAAAATATGCTGAACGCTTTTTACGTGCGACTCATCGGTCGTGCGGATAAAGTGATCGTAGCTTGCGCCCATCAGATCCCAGATGCGGCGGATCTCACCCGAAACGCCGTCTACGTAGCTTTGGGGGGTCTGATTGCTTTCCTTAGCCAGGTTTTCGATCTTCTGCCCATGCTCGTCGGTACCGGTCAGGAAAAAGACGTCCTTACCCATCTGGCGCTGAAAGCGGGCAACGGCATCGGTCATGATCACCTCGTAGGTGTTGCCGAAGTGCGGCTTACGGCTGCTGTAAGCGATCGCGGTGGTGATGTAGAATTTTTCTTGCTTGCTTGCCATAAAAAAGGCCTCCTGATGAAAGAGATTTTATATCCTGCCCCACGCCATCGGCGGAAATGAACCGCTTGGCGGGGAACGGTTGAACAAAATGAAATGTTTTCTTTACAAAAACATGCTTAGATGCGCTCACCTTCGCAGCTTTTTGCAGAAAAAGGCGAGAGAGGGCGTTTTTCTCTTTTTTTATCCTATATATTGTAACACATTCGGGGAGGAAATACAAGCGATTTTCGGGATTTATCGGCGAACTTTTCACGATATGGCAGCTTTCCCACCAAAAAGCATTTGACTTTCCCTTTTCGGTCTGCTATAATAAACAAAGGAAGGAGGGCGCCCCATGCGAAACCTATTTGAACGGCTTTTTGGCAACGAAGAGCAAAAGAAAACGCTTGCCAATATGATCGAAAACGGGACCTTCCCCCACGCGATGATCCTTGACGGGCCGACGGGCAGCGGCAAGCATCTCTTAGCCGAAGAGATCGCCGCTTCGCTTTTGTGCCATAACCGAAAAAACGCCGCCCTTCCCTTGCCCTGCGGTATCTGCCCCGCCTGCCAAAAGATAAAGGCTCGCCAATGCCCCGACCTTACCTACGTGACCCCCGAAGAGGGAAAGACGCAGATAACGGTTGAAAAGATCCGTTCCTTACGCGCCGATATGGTGCTGGCCGCCAACGATTCGGATCACAAGATCTATATCGTCGAGGGGGCGGATGCGATGAATGCCGCCGCCCAGAACGCCCTTCTTATTTCGCTGGAGGAGCCGCCGAAGGGGGTCATCATCCTTCTTTTGTGCGAGCAGCTTGAAAAGCTTTTGCCCACCGTAAGGAGCCGCTGCCAGATCTTGCGGACCGAGCTTTTTGAGCCCGAGGAGATCGACGTCTTTCTGAGGAACGAAAAAACCGCCGAGAAGCTGAAAAAAGAAAGCCCCGAGCGTTACGCGGCGCTTCTTGAAAGCAGCCACGGCTCGATCGGCACGGCGCTTCGGTATCTGGATGGGGCTTCTCTCAATAAGATCTTAAAGCAGCGTGAGGTGGTAGACGGGTTGCTGACCGCTCTCGCCGAGAACCGCTTTTCGGCTATCTATGCCGCCTTTTCCGCCCTGCCGACCGAAAAAAGAAGCGAGCTTTCGGATATCCTTTCGTTGCTTTTTGAGGCGGTGCGCGACCTCGTTCTCTTAAAGAGGGCCGAGGGGGTAAAGCTTTGCTACTTTTACGATCGGGAAAGCGCGCTTTCTACCGCCGATCGGATCGGTATTCGCCGCCTGCTTCACTTTTCCGAGATCCTTGAAGGGGTGCTGTACGACCTTTCTCGGAACGCCAATACCCAGCTTTTGATCCACACGATGATAAGCGCCCTGCATCGGACGCTGTAAATACACGAATTGAGGTTATAGATGATCATGGAAGAAACAAAAAAAGAGCTTTTAGAAGAAGCAAAAAAAGAAGCGTTGCCCGAGAACGCGCCGCCGGTTGAAGTGGTGGGCGTATCCTTCCGCACAACGGGCAAAAAGTATTATTTCTCCCCCGGTCGCTTAAAGCTTTCGGTGGGACAGCAGGTCATTGTAGAGACCGCGCGCGGCATGGAATTCGGCAAGATCGCCATCGCCAACAAAATGGTACCCGCCTCCGCCATCGTTCCCCCGCTTCGTATTGTTACGCGGATCGCCACCGACCTTGACCGCGAAAGGAACAGCCGCAACCACGAGTTAGAGGCAGACGCTATGAAGACCTGCCGCGAGAAGATCGCCCAGCATAAGTTGGAGATGGATCTCGTCAGCGCCGAATACACCTTTGACAACAGCAAGCTTCTCTTCTATTTCACCGCCGAAAAGCGGGTCGATTTCAGAGAGCTTGTTAAGGATCTTGCCTCCACCTTCCATACCCGTATCGAGCTTCGGCAGATCGGTATCCGCGACGAAGCAAAGCTTCTCGGCGGTATCGGTACCTGCGGTCGCCCCTATTGCTGCGCTTCCTTCCTGCCCGATTTCGCGCAGGTCACCATCAAAATGGCGAAGGAACAGAACTTCTCGTTAAACTCAGCCAAAATTTCGGGGGCTTGCGGCCGCTTGATGTGCTGCCTGCGCTATGAGCATGAAGCCTACGAGGAAGCCCTTAAAAAGACCCCTTCGGTCGGCTCGTCGGTTTCGACGGCAGACGGCGAGGGGACCGTTATCGAGACCCGACCGCTCTTGGGGCAGATCAAGGTACGCCTTGACGAAAAGCCCGATACCCCCCACCTCTACCCTTGCGATGAGGTAAGCGTCCTTCGCTCGGGCAAGCCAAAAAAGAAGCCGGGGCAAGGGCACAACGACGAAAAGAAGCAAGAAAACTAAAAAACGGCGCTTTTTTTCAAAAATCCCTTGATTTTTTCATATTATGTGTTAAAATGATATCGCTAGATAAAATTTTTAGGAGGATATAAAGCTATGGCATACGTTATCAATGATGATTGCCTGAACTGTGGTGCTTGCGCCAACGAGTGCCCCGTCGAGGCTATCTCCGAGGGCGACAGCAAGTTCGTTATCGATCCCGATAAGTGCATCGATTGCGGCTCGTGCGCTTCGGTTTGCCCCGTCAACGCACCCCAGGAAGCATAAAATACTTACCGTGAAAGCGGAGCGGAATTTTCGCTCCGCTTTCTTCATAAATAGGAGAAGAAAATGGGAAACGGCCTGCACGAAGAAAAGCTTAGGGGCGACAAAACGCTTCTTCTTTTGCGCGATGCCCTTTCGATCTCGACCGACGCTTTGCTTCTTGCGGGCTTTCTGCCCCAAGACAAGGAAAAGGAGGGGCTTGAGATCGGGGCGGGGGTCGGCACGGTATCGGTGCTTTGCGCCCTGCGAAAAAAGCTTCGGCATATTGACGCGGTAGAAATCCAAAAAGAGCTCTGCGCCGTCGCTAAAGAGAATCTCCTTCACAACAGCCTTACCGATTCGGTCGCGCTGTTTGAAGCGGACGTCCGCCTCTTTTGCCCACCGAAACGATACCCGATCATCTTTTCCAATCCCCCCTACTACAAGGTTGGGAGTGGAAAAAGCCCCAAAAGCCGCCTTTCTTATCTTTCCCGCTTTGAGGAAAATTTGACCCTTTCAGAGCTTTTTTCAGCGGTAGGGCGGCTTCTTTCCGATGACGGGCGCTTCTTTTGCGTATATCCCTACCGCCGAAAGCGAGAGCTTTTGGGCGAGGCCGAAAAGCAAAAGCTTTTCCCCCGCCGTCTTTTGCCCGTTACCAAGCACGAGGGGGCCGCGCCCACCTTATTTCTCGTTGAGCTGGGAAGGGGCGCTTCCCGATTTTTGGAAGAGAGCCCGCTTACGCTTTATACCGATGAAAGCCACACCGCCGAAAGCCAAACGATGCTTCGGCTTTATAGAGAAGGAATACTTTTCCCCGAAAAGGAGAACCTATGAGCGAGAAGAACAAAATAAACGAAGGAACGCTTTATCTGGTCGCCACCCCGATCGGAAATCTCGACGATCTTTCGGCCCGCGCCCTGAAGGTGCTTTCGGGGGTCGACTTTATCGCCGCCGAGGATACGCGCAACAGCTTGCGCCTTCTTTCGCATTTTGAGATCAAAAAGCCCCTCGTTTCCTATCACGAGCATAACAAGCGCGAAAGCGGCGAAGAGATCGCCGCCCGTCTTCTGGCGGGGGAAAGCTGCGCGCTTCTGACCGATGCGGGTATGCCCGCGATCAGCGATCCCGGCGAGGATCTCGTAAGGCTTTGCGCCGAGCGGAAGATTCCGATCACCTGCGTCCCCGGGTGCTGCGCCGCCGTAACGGCCCTTGCGCTTTCGGGTCTTTCGACCTCGCACTTTTTCTTTGAGGGCTTTTTACCGACCGATAAGGCCGCGCGGCGAGAGCGCCTTAACGCCCTTTCAAAGCTTTCTTGCACGCTGATCCTTTACGAGGCGCCGCATAAGCTGCGCCGAACGCTTTCGGATCTTGAAGAGGCCCTTGGCAAAGGGCGCGCGATCGCCCTATGCCGTGAGCTTACCAAGCTGAACGAGGAGATCTGCCGCACGACCCTTCAAGAGGCGGTTTCCCTATACGAAGAAAAAGAGCCGCGCGGTGAATACGTGCTGATCCTTGAAGGGGGCGTTTGCGCCGAGGCCGAAAATCCGCTTTGCGCCCTTTCGCCCGAAGAGCACGTTTCCTATTACGAAAGGGGCGGTCTTGCCCGCATGGACGCCATCAAGGCTGCCGCCAAGGATCGCGGCGTTTCGAAAAGTATTCTTTACAAAGAGCTACAGAAATAATTAAGAAAGGACCGTTTTATGAAGATCGCGTTTTTTGACACCAAGCCCTATGACAGGCCTTCCTTTGAAAAATACGGAGAAGCGGCGGGCATTCGCTTCAAGTTTTTTGAATCGCACCTAACGGCCGATACCGTCGATCTGGCGGCAGGCTATGAGGGGGTCTCGGTATTCGTAAACGATACGCTGGACGCGCAGGTCATCGATAAGCTGTATTCGCTGGGGGTACGCGTTATCGCGCTTCGTTGCGCCGGCTATAACAACGTTGATCTTTCGGCCGCCTTTCGGAAAATACACGTTGTACATGTGCCCGCCTACTCCCCGAGCGCGGTAGCCGAGCATGCCATGGCGCTTCTGTTAACCTCGATCCGCCGTATCCACAAGGCCTACAACCGTACCCGCGACTTCAATTTCAGTCTTGCGGGGCTTACCGGCTTTGAGCTTTCGGGAAAAACGGTGGGGGTCATCGGCACGGGGCGTATCGGTCGCGCCTTTATCGATATTTGCCAAGGCTTTCACATGCGCGTGCTTTGCTATGACAAATACCCGCTCTCCGATGAAAAGCTTACCTACGTACCGTTAGAGCAGCTGTTAAAGGAGAGCGACGTGATCTCTTTCCATTGCCCGCTTACGGAAGAGACCCGACACCTTATTAACGAACGCACGCTGCCGCTTCTCAAAAAAGGCGTGGTGCTGGTGAACACCTCGCGCGGGGCGCTGATCGATTCGGAAGCGCTTCTTACCGGGATCAAGCAGCGCATCATCGGCGCGGCATGTCTTGATGTATATGAGGAAGAGGCCGACATCTTCTTCGAGGACGTTTCGGGGCATATTTTAGAGGACGATACCCTGGCGCGCCTTATCTCCATGCCCAATGTGCTTCTGACCTCTCACCAAGCGTTTCTGACCGAGGAAGCTTTGGACAGTATCGCCAAAACAACGGTAGAAAACATCCTTGAGGTCAAGGAGAAAGGTTTCTCCAAAAACGAGCTTTGTTACCGTTGCGGCAAGATCGAAAGCTGCCGCAAGCACAAAGCCGAGCGTTGCTTCTGACAAAAAGAAAACCGATCCTTTAAGGATCGGTTTTCTTTTTATCCTTCCACCATAAAACGGGCAAGCTTTTCAAAAAGCTCCGTGTCTTCCTTCGCGGCGGTCAGCGTGATGGGCTTTAACAGATCAAGGCTGAAGATACCCATAATCGACTTGGCGTCAACCACGTAACGGCCCGAAGAAAGATCCACGTCGGTGGCAGCGGCGCTTACGATATTTACAAAATCGCGCACGTCCTGAATGGTGGAAAGGCGAATCAAGCAACTTTTCATAAAAGAACCTCGCTTTCATTGATTGGCTTTATTATAGCAAACTATATTTTCCTTGTCAAGGCAAACTTTGCGTTTCCCGCAAAAGTTGTCCCTTTTGGGGGTGCTGCCGAACGAATTCAGAGCGAGCGGGCGCAGGCGACGGCAGACGACTATGCGACGGTGGAGGGCCCGAGTATGAAAAAAAGCTTCGCAAAAGCGAAGCTTTTTTGTAAGATCGAAATTAGCGCTTCGAGTTTGCCGTTTGCAAAATCATTTGAGAAAATGTTGGATTTTTCTTTATCAAAAATCCTTCACGTGCCTTTTGGATGAAGCATCGAGCTGCGCTCGCTGTTTCATCCAAATATTTTGATACTTTTATATATACCTTTATCGCAATATATAAAAGCATCAAAATCCTTATCCATACTGTATTTTCACTCCTTCCATATTCTGTGCCTTTCAAATTTGTAGCAAAAAATTGCCTTTGCTATATTATAGTGAAAAAATGACATCTTGATAAATTAAATCATCAAAAAAGATGTTATTTTTTCTGCCAGTAAGAGAAATCGGCACTATAATATGTATGGTGAGAAAAAAGCCGCTATCGCGGCGTGATGATCACGCTTTGACAGCGGCTAAAATATAGATGTATGCCTAATGTTATGCCTTAATCCAATAGTAATCAATATAAGTTTCCTTTAACCACTTTGCCACAGTTGACTTGTTAGCAGATGGCGAAACAGTAATCTCATACCAAGAATTCGAATTATAGGTTTCTTTTAATTTCCATGTGCCAGATTCCTTGAATGTAGTACTCTTCAAATTTGAACACTGTCCAAATGCATCAGGATATATAACAGACACACTCTTTCCTATCACTACATTTGACAAACTTGTGCAATTATAAAAAGTATCTTGGTTTATAGTAGTGATTTTATCAGGAATTGTTATTGATGTAATACCTTTACAATGCATAAATGCACGCATGCCTATAATTGTTACAGTATTGGGCAAGGCTATATTATTTAAGAGAGTACAAGAAGCAAATGCATATTCTCCAATTTCCTCAAGATTACTGGAGAATGTAATAGATTTTAATTTCTCACATCCCTCGAATGCTGAATTCTTAATGGCAGTTACACTATCGGGGATGACTATTTTTTCCAAACTTCTACAATTATAAAATAGCATTGCCTCAATTGTGGTTATGCTACACTCAAAATTAACTGCTTTAAGTTGATGACATTCGCCCAATGCATACTCCCCAATAGATGTAACACTATTAGGTATGGTAATTTCAGTTAAAGCCCAACATGCAACGAAAGCTCTGTTTCCAATTGTTTCAATGTTGCATCCTAACGTTACAGCAGATAGAGTCAAACAAGAATTAAAAGCATCGTCAGATATCGTAACTACACTATCTGGAATTGTAACACTCAACAAATCATCGCAATAATGGAAAGCATATTTTCCTATAATAGTTATGGTATCGGGAATTACAATTGAAACAATTGATGATCTACTAAAAGCATTTTCTCCAATAGCCGTAACCAATTTACCATTGTAGTATTCCGCAATAACAACTGCGGTATCTTGACAGTTACCGATACCTGTAACTCTATAACTTTCCCCATCTTCGTTTAATTCATAAAGCAATCCTTCACTTGGCTTTAACATGTTGCACACGCTACAAATATTTGACGTATTATAACTATGGGTAATTACCGAAACTGATTGTTCCTCGCTGTGAGTACAGTTATTACATCTTCTCTTTTGACATCCCTCTGCAATACAAGACGGTTGTTGAATAGTTTCCCAATCCCCAAACAGATGTCCTTTTGCCGAAACGGTTTGGTAGTCTTTATCAGTACAACGAGAACAATCTCGTATGTTTTTCCCAGCATTAGTACAATCTGGCTTCTCAAATTCTTGCCACTCCGACCATTCATGTCCTAATGCAGATAAATTGTTTTGCTCTTTGGTATTACACGCGGAACAAACCCTTTCCTCCTTGCCCATATCTTCACATGTTGGATTTAATACTGTGTTCCAACCACCATAATTATGCCCAGTTGCACTAATTGTTTGTGTAGCTACCAAAACAGCATTACAGACCGAACAATGACTTCCTTCTGTATGTCCATTAACAGTGCAAGTAGGTTTTTGGGCTTCATCTATAACGATGGTATGCCCATTGGAAGCACAAGTATATTTAATTTCGATTGATTCAAGATTTGCTCTGTGTAATGCGTTTTCATCAGATGTTGCTTCGGAATAATATGCACGCGTGTAGGTTATTTCGTCGTTTAAGCCGTTAATAGTAATACACTTGTAATACATGTCTTGTTCGTTTTGCTTTTGTGTCAACTGAGCTTCATATCGACGGCGTTCAGCTACATCAGAACTGTTTGTACTACCAGAAAGAGAAGCAATTTTGCGTTCCAAATTTCTTATCTCTGTTGTTAAGCTCGAAATCTTATCATAGCAATAAGAGTCGCTATATACGTAGGTAATTCCGTATGCATCTTTAAGATTGTTGATTCTTTCTTGCAAACCAGATATTACGCTGGGATAATACTCTTCAATTTGAGCCAACTTGGCTTCGTGGCGTTCATTTTCTGCATCAATTTCTGCTTGTTTTGCAACCGTATCAACAGCCTTGCACATAATGCAAGCACCACTTTGATAATCATGATCAATAATAGCTGTATCGGTTTGTTTGATTATTACAGTGTTACATACGGAGCAATGCTTGCCCTCTGTCTTACCCTTTGCTTTACATGTCGCCTCAACGGCAGGATCAACAACCTCGGTATGACCAGAAGCCTTTACAACGGTTTGAGCAATAATTGTTTTACCACAAACAGAACAGTGCTTACCTTCCGTTTTGCCATCAACAGTACATGTTGCTGAAACAGCGGCATCTATAACTTCAGTATGTATATCGGTTTTAGCAACGGTGGATTCCTCGGTTTCGGAACACTTACTACAAGTTCTGACAAGCTTTCCTTCTTCCTTGCACGTAGCCTGTTTTATAGTGTTCCAACTACCAAAAGTATGTTGACATCCCGTAGGAGTTCCCGAAGTGCTATTTCCACTACTTTCCGTATTTTGATTGTTATCATCAGTAGTCTGTTGATTGTTTTCGTTATTGGTGGGCGACGTATCTCCGCTATCACACGCAGAAAAGGCAAATACACAAACCAACAACAAAAATAGTGCTAACCATAATGTTTTTTTCATTATCATTCCTCCAAGTTATAATAACCCAGTTTATCATATATATGATAGCATACTTTTGTCGATTTGTAAAGGAGAACGGTTCAAAAAAGATAAGACGGCTTGATTTTCACTCAAACCGCCTTATCCGTTAAAAATCCTTACAATATCCGAACCTTGCAGGTTCTGGCTCCCCCTTTCGGGGGATGGTACGCTACGCTGAAAAGACTATCTATGTATGTTAGAAAAGAAAGGAAAAAGGAAGGACTAACAAGTAAAAACACCATGCTTTCCATACTGGCGAGACACCTCTATTCGAGGTGAGCTCAAAACAAAATGTTTCATTTGTTTTGTTTTTAAATTATATGCAAGTGTCGAAAGCTGTCATAATTAAAAAGTGTTCGACCCCCTGCAAAATTTTTGTTCTACTACTTGAACGGCATAAAAGCACCACCTTGTAGCAGTATTATAGAGCAACATTTTTTCGGTATTAAAGAGATGTGTTCGACTAAAAAAATGCAAAAAAAGCGTACAACACGAAACCTCATTGTACGCCTTGAAAAAACGCTTATTTTTTTATTTGCACCAAATTTGCACCAAAATCGCAAACTTGGCAAAAAGAAAACCCCGAAAACCGTTGTGGTTTCGGGGTTTTTTTGATAATTGCCGTAAGGCTGTAATTATCTCTTCGAGAACTGGGGAGCGCGACGAGCGGCTTTGAGACCGTATTTCTTTCTTTCCTTCATACGGGTAGACAAGCCAAAACAGTTGATAACTGTTTTGGTGAAGGCGAAACCGCCCAAAGCAAGGAGTGTGCCGAGCCGAGCGGGCGCAGGCGACGGCAGACGACTATGCGACGGTGGAGGGCCCGAGTATGAAGAAAAAAGCTTCGCAAAAGCGAAGCTTTTTTGTAAGATTGAAATTAGCGCTTCGAGAACTGGGGAGCGCGACGGGCGGCTTTGAGACCGTATTTCTTTCTTTCCTTCATACGAGGGTCACGGGTCAAGAAGCCGGCGGCCTTGAGGGCCTTCTTGTTAGCGGCCTCGTCAGCCAGGACGAGAGCGCGGGCAAGACCGTGACGGATAGCGCCGGCCTGGCCGGAAAGGCCACCGCCGCGAACCGTAGCAACGATATCAAACTTGCCAACCGTATCGGTTACACCGAAGGGCTGGTTGATGATGAGCTTAAGGGTTTCAAGACCGAAATAGTCATCAACGTTCTTGCCGTTTACCGTGATCAGACCGGTACCGGGATAAAGGCGGACACGGGCGATGGACTTCTTTCTTCTGCCGGTGCCGTAAAAGTAAGGCTTTGCACTGGTATACATTTGCTTATCTTCCTTTCTCAGTCTCAGTCAACAACGATGGGCTGCTGAGCAGCTTGGTTGTGGGTTTCACCGGCGTAAACCTTAAGGCGGGTGATGGCCTTATCGCCGATGGTGTTCTTGGGGAGCATGCCCTTGATCGCCTTCTGCATAGCGAACTCAGGGTTTTCTTGCATCAGGATGCGGTAGCTCTTATCCTTCAGGCCACCGATGTAGCCCGAGTGATGATAGTAGTGCTTCTGATCCAGCTTCTTACCCGTCAGAACCGCCTTAGCCGCGTTGATAACGATGACGTATTCGCCGCAATCAACGTGGGGGGTGAATTCAGGGCGATGCTTTCCGCGCAGGATGTTGGCGGCGGCAACGGCGGTTTTGCCAAGGGGCTTACCGGCAGCGTCGATAACATACCATTTGCGGCTAACGGTTTCTTTTTTAGCCATAAATGTGGACATTTTCTTTCCTCCGTAGTCGGTATGAGTGTTCTCATCCGTTTTTTTCAACGTGAGCATTATAACACACCGAAAAGCGCTTGTCAAGCGTTTTTTGAAAAAGAAAACGAGCATTTTTTGTTTTTTTAAAAATGCTCTTGTTTTCTCTTGTTTTCTCTTGTTTTCTTCGTTTTTCTTTTTTCTGTTAACAAATTTATTCGGCGCGAAGCGGGCGCGTCATCAGCCGCTCGATCTCATAGCTCGGCTTCGCCCCCTCAAAGAGAACGCGGTATACCCCCGCAACGATCGGCATTTCGATCCCCATAGCCAAGGCATCAAGATACACGGCGCGCGCGCTCTGTATCCCTTCTACCGTTTCGTTGTTATTGCGTAATGCCTCTGCGCTGTCGGCCGCGCCGATAGAAAGCCCCGCGCGGTAGTTACGGGAATGTTTACTAAAGCAAGTAACGATCAGATCGCCGACCCCCGTAAGCCCGAAAAAGGTCTTTTGCATGGCGCCCTTGCCCACGCCGTAGCGAACGATCTCGGCAAGCCCACGCGTGATAAGGGCCGCCTTGGCGTTGTCGCCGTAGCCCTGCCCCTCCAACATTCCCGAAGCCAAGGCGATCACGTTTTTGACCGCCGCGCCGTATTCGGCGCCTTTTTCGTCGGTTGCCGCGTACACGCGCATATAAGAATTGGAAAAAAGCTTTTGAACCTCTTCGGCAAGCGAAGCATCAAGCGACACCGCGTCAAGCGAGGTCAGCATGCGGCGAATGACCTCCTCGGCGTGGCTGGGGCCGACGAGGGTAACGACGCCGCGGTAGGAAACGCCCGCAAGCGTATCGCGAATAAATTCGGAAAGACGCTTGCCGCTTGCAAGATCAAAGCCCTTGGCGGCGTTGATGATAACGGTATGCGGCTTAATATAGGGGGTAAGGAGCGAAAGCACCGAAGCGATCGCGCCCGAAGGAACCGCCAGCAAATACGCATCACAAAAGGGGGCGAGAGTGGAAAGCTCGGTAGTAGCCCGAATCCCCTCTGCCAACAAAAGGTCGCCGAAATACGCGCTGTTTTTGGCGTTTTCGTTGATATCCTTGACCTCGTTTTCGTTGCGCCCGTACAAAAGCACCTCGTGGCAATTATCGCATAAAACCTGCGAAAGCGCCGTCCCCCACGAGCCGCTGCCTAAAACGCCGATCCTCATTTAAGCTTTAAGGAGATCTCGCCCCGCTCGCTGTTAAGGGGGGTAAGCGTGACGCCCGCACTCTTCAACATACGCTTAGAGGCAAGCGTTCCCGGGGTGGTGGCGTACTTATCCGAAAGGTAAATAACCTCCTTTATCCCCGCCTGGATGATCGCCTTGGCGCATTCGTTGCAAGGAAAAAGCGCCACATAGATGCGCGAGCCCGCCAAGGGGCGGCCGCCCGCGTTTAGGATCGCATTCAGCTCCGCGTGAACGACAAAGGGGTATTTCGTCTCGTTTGCCTCCCCCTCACGCCCCCACGGGAACTCATCGTCCGAGCAGCCGCGCGGAAAGCCGTTATAGCCGGTAGAAAGGATACGGTTATCCTTATCCACGATGCAAGCGCCGACCTGCGTATTCGGATCCTTACTGCGAAGGGACGCTAAGAGCGCGACCCCCATAAAATATTCATCCCAGGATATGTAATCGGTGCGTTTCATCGAATTTCTCCTTTTCATTGATGTTATCGTTATATCGTTAACGCAAAAACTTCAGCTCTCTTCTTCGTTTTTTTAAAAAGAAAAGGCCCAAAGGGTCTTCTCTTTTATGCCGTGGCAACAAAATTTTTGTAATCGACCGTACGCCTGGTGCTTGAGCCGGGAACGTGTGTAACGATCGCCGTTCCCACCTCGGCACGCTTCGCATCCCATTCATCGGTTGCGGCATCGTAGGTCAAAATATTCTTATATACAAGGACGGGGGTGGTTCCGGGGATCGCGTTCGACAAACGGTCATCCTCATACATATACATATGGAATTCGGTTTCACTGACAAACACAATAACAAAACCGAGCGCACGGCTTTCGTTGGTGGTAAAGAGATGCTTCATATTACCGCCCTGCAGGTTATGGTCGTCATAAATAATTTTATTTTTTGGATCGCGTTCTCCAAGGCATCCTTATCGCCGTTCAGTCCCATTTTCGTATGCCAAAGAACCGATTGGGTCAAGGTGAGGTAGTTTTCACCCACCTTATCGATGCTTTCGCTGCCGCCCTGCTCGATATCGGTGCCACCGCCGCTGCCGCCGCCCGGCAAAATATCCTCAGGCTTCCAGGTAAAGTTTTTCAGCGTGAGGGAAGAAAAATGCCCGGTTATAGGTAGCAACGGTATCTCGGCATAGTTCCAGGCGGCCAAGACCCCTTGCCCAAAGGAGAACAGAAAAAGAAGGCAAAGCCCGATGCACAAAACCGTAGTTCCCACGGTGATCTTACGCACGATCCTTCTCCCTTCTCTTTCGGCTTCTTTTTTGCTTAAAATTCCTTCATCCCCAGCTTACGGTTCAAGGCCTCAATATCACGGTAGGTGACGTAGCCGATCCTATAAAGCTGCTTCATCTTGGTTTCCCACATTTTTCTTTCAAGGCGAGGCGCCAAGAAAATAACGAATATGATCAAGGCAATACACAGCCAGCCGGCCGGCGACTTGATAAACATAACGAAGCTGCCAACGTAGGGGATCTTTTGCCCGTAATAGATCCCGTGCATCTCGCTGTATTCGACCATCTTCGCATCGGGATAGGGCACGGCGTCCCCTTGCAGAACGAAGCGGCGGGTATCGGGATGCTTTGCGTTCGGCTCTTCGATCGCGATGATACGGTGGATGACGTATGCCCCGTCGATCTCATACATCACGATATCGTAAAGCTTTAATTCCTCTTGCTTGGGCATCGGATGCAACACGATCGCATCGTGGATCTCAAGCCGATCGGTGAGCCCGTTTTTTTCAAGGTAGGTGTTTTGAGGGTGAGCCAGCGCCATGGATTGACTTTGAACGACCTTTACCGAAAGGCTTCCGCCGGGGCGCAGCTCGGAGATAACATTCGTTGCGATGGAGGCGACGAGGATCAAGCACGCAAAGGCGCACAAAAAGAAGGATACCGCCCGATCGAAAACGATCGAAAAACGGCTCTTTCGCTTGAGCTTTTCGTATTCAATTTTCAGCACAGCGTCATTCAGCCCCGCCTCGACCATTCTCGTTTCGGTCTTGACGTAATAGCTTATAAAAAAAGCAAATACGCCGCCGAAAAGCAAGAAAACGATCAGACAGACGATGAACGAGTATACCTCAAATCCCGTCATACACCCTCATATAGGCAAGAGCCGCTGCGACGCGGCGCAGCGGCTCTTACCGTATCGTTATTCAATAATCTTATAAATATATTATAGTACTACTTCTATGCATATATCAAGTGGTCATAGTGAACGAAAAAAAACCAGATTTTTGTCGATGTTGCACAATCAAAGAAGCGCTTGCAGTCTTGCCATACTTTCTCGGGAAGGCTCGCTGATATCGGCAAGCGGAAAAGGAATCCCCATGCTCTCATACTTTACCTCACAGATCTTACGAAAGGGCAAAAGCTCGACTTTGTCGATCACCGAATAGCGCGCGCGCAGTTCACCGAGAAAGCGAACGCTTTGCTCGTTGTCGTTCAAGGTCGGAATAACGACCTGCCGAAGCGTGGTCTTGACCCCCGCCTCGTTAAGATAGGCAAGGAAAGAAAGCGGAGAGGAGAGCGAGCAACCGACGTAGCGGCGATAGTCCTCCTCGTTCGCGTATTTGATATCCAAGAGCACACGGTCGGTAACCGCAAGGAGCTCTTTTACGGCCAAGGTAAGCACGCATCCCGACGTATCAAGGCAGGTGTGAAGCCCCGCCTCTTTGCAAAGAGAAAAGTATTCTTTACAAAACTCGGGTTGCAAGAGCGGTTCTCCGCCGGAAAGCGTGACGCCGCCTTCTTTCCCAAAGTAATCGCGAAAGCGAATGGCTTTCGAAAAAAGCTCTTCGGGTGTATAGACGTCTCCCACGCCCGCCTGCCACGTATCGGGGTTATGGCAGCAAGCGCAACGCAAGGGGCAACCCGACAAAAACGCAACAAAGCGCACCCCCGGCCCGTCTACCGTGCCAAGGCTTTGGATCGAATGAATAAATCCCTTCATACGCTTTCGTGGAAGGTTCGGCTGATAACCTCTCTTTGCTGCTCACGCGAGAGCTTATTAAAGTGAACGGCGTAGCCCGATACGCGAATGGTAAGGTTGGGGTAGGCCTCGGGATCCTCATACGCCTTTAAGAGGGTCTCACGGTTCATCACGTTTACGTTGATATGATGCGCCCCCTTGGAAAAATATCCGTCAAGGATCGTAACAAGGTTATCCACACGCTCTTCTTCGTTCCGCCCAAGCGCCTCGGGAGTGATCGAGAAGGTATTCGAGATCCCGTCACGGCAATCGTCGTAGCTGAGCTTAGCGACCGAGTTGAGCGAGGCCAACGCCCCATTCTCCTCACGGTTATGCATGGGGTTGGCGCCGGGGGCAAAGGCCGCGCCTGCGGGGCGCCCGTCGGGCGTTGCGCCGGTGTTTTTCCCGTACATCACGTTCGAGGTGATCGTAAGGACCGAAAGCGTATGCTCGGCGTTGCGGTGGGCAGGCGTCTTACGAAGCTCGGTGATCATACGGTGGGTAAGATCCTTAGCGATAAGGTCTACCCGATCGTCATCGTTTCCGAACTTCGGGAAATCCCCCTCGGTCTTAAAGTCAGTGATAAAGCCTTCTGCATTCATCAAGGGCTTGACCTTGGCGTATTTAATGGCACTGAGCGAATCCGCCACGACCGAAAGACCGGCGATACCAAAGGCCATAAAGCGATGCACGTTGCTGTCATGTAAGGCCATCTGGATCTTTTCGTAAGCATATTTATCGTGCATATAGTGAATGACGTTCATCGTATTGACATACAAGCGGCAAAGCCATTCAATATACAGATCCAGGCGCTTCTCGACCTCCCCGTAATCCAACACCTTATCACGCATAACCGGCATAAGCGGCCCGATATGCATACAGCTTTCGGTGTCGTAGCCGCCATTGAGGGCGATAAGAAGCAGCTTGGCAAGGTTGCAGCGCGCGCCGAAGAGCTGGGTCTGCTTACCGATCGCCATAGCCGAAACACAGCAGGCGATGGCGTAATCGTCGCCGTAGATCGGGCGCATCAGATCGTCGTTCTCGTACTGGATCGAATCGGTATCCGCCGAGACCTTAGCGCAGAATTTCTTAAAGCCGTCCGGCAGATTTTTCGACCAAAGAACCGTTAAATTCGGCTCGGGCGACGAGCCGAGGGTATAAAGCGTATTCAGAATACGGAAGCTGCTCTTGCTGACCAAGGTACGCCCATCGTTACCCATACCGCCGACCGCCTCGGTGATCCACATCGGGTCGCCGCCGAAGAGCTCGTTATACTCGGGGGTACGAAGATGGCGCGCCATGCGAAGCTTCATTACGAAATCGTCGATCAGCTCCTGCGCGCCGATCTCGTCAAGAATTCCTCTTTCCATATCGCGTTCGATATAAATATCGAAGAAGGTGCTGACACGCCCTAAGGACATCGCCGCGCCGTTTTGCTCCTTGTTAGCGGCAAGATAGGCAAAATAAGTCCATTGGATCGCTTCCTTCGCGTTGGCGGCAGGAAGGCGAAGGTCAAAGCCGTAGGAGGCCGCCATTTCCTTTAAGAAGCCAAGGAAGGTGATCTGGCGGAAGAGCTCCTCGCTCTCACGCACGGTATCCGCATCAAAGATGCGGCTTTCAAGTGCCTTTTTATCGGCTACCTTTTCCTCGATCAACCGATCAACGCCGTAAAGCGCCACACGGCGATAGTCGCCGATGATACGGCCACGGCCGTACGCATCGGGAAGGCCCGTGATGACGTGGCATTTTCTGGCCTTGCGCATCTCCTCGGTGTATGCGCGGAAAACACCGTCGTTATGCGTGGTGCGATACCGAAAATGCTCCTCGACCGAGTCACCGAGCTTGTAGCCGTAGGCGGCACAGGCGGCGCGTACCATACGGATACCGCCGAAGGGGTTGACCCCGCGCTTTAAGGGCGCATCGGTCTGAAGCCCTACGATCAGCTCGTTTTCCTTATCGAGATACCCGGGGGCATAGCCTGTAAGGGTCGATACCGTATCGGTATCAATATCCAAGACTCCGCCCCGCTTCCGCTCTTCGGCAAAAAGTGCCGTAAGCTTTTCCATCAGGGCCTCGGTACGGGGAGTCGCCCCTGCCAAAAACGAAGCGTCCCCCTTATATTCACGGTAATTTTGCTGAATAAAATCACGGACGTCAATGGTATGCATCCACGCCCCCAACTTAAATCCTTCCCAGTTCTTGTGTTCCATAGTTTCCTTTCCTACCGAGCTTAATGGGGCAAGCCCGGCGGCCGTTTGGCCATATTTCATCGATTATATTATATATAATATAAAGCATCTTGTCAAGTGGAAATCCCTGCAAGCAGGGATTGAAAAAAGCAAAAAGCTGTGCTAAAATAACAGTAAAAGACGAAAAAGGAGAACACGCATGGATTTTCTGGAAATTGCGAAAGCGCGCTATTCCTGCCGCAAATACGATCCAACCCGCCAAGTCGAGGAAGAAAAGCTGCAAAAGGTCTTAGAGGCTGCTCTGCTTTCCCCCTCGGCCTGCAACGGCCAGCCCTATCATATCACGGTCTGCCAAGGCGAGCTTGCAAAAAGGATCGCCGCGGAAACTAAGGATGTGACCATTAATACCTTCGTAGATCAAGCCCCGACCCTTCTTGTGATCTCTGAGAAGCCGTATAGCAAAATGGCGGCCGTCGGCGCCAAGCTGAAAAAGAACGATTACCGTTCGATCGATATCGGGATCCTTTCGGCCTACATTACGGCCGAGGCTGCGGCCGAGGGCCTTGGCAGCTGTATCATCGGATGGCTGGACAGCGATAAGATCGCCTCGCTTTGCGGGCTTGACGGAGCGGTTCGCCTTGTGATCACGATTGGCTACGCGCTTGATGAGGCACGCCCCAAAAAGCGCCGCCCCGCTGAGGAGATGATAACGCGCCTTTGAAGCGCTCCGCCAAAAATCAACGAACAGGAACACCACATGAAAAAATATAAAGTAACCGGCATGAGCTGCGCGGCCTGCTCGTCAAGGGTCGAGCGGGCGGTATCCTCCATAGAGGGGGTCAGCCTTTGCACGGTCAATCTTCTGACGGAGACGATGCAGATCGAGGGCACAGCCCCCGACAACGCGATCATAGCGGCGGTTGAGGCGGCAGGCTACGGCGCCTTTGCGGAAAACGGGGAGAACACGCCCCCCAAAAAGGAAGAAAAGGACGAAGAGGCTTCACGCCTTGCAAAAAGGCTGCTCTCTTCCCTCTTCTTTCTCCTTCTTTTGATGGTTATTTCCATGGGGCACACGATGCTCTCTCTTCCGCTTCCCAAACCGATTGCCGAAAGCCCCTTGGCCATCGCGCTTTTACAAATGGTCCTTGCGGCTACCGTAATGGGGATAAACTACCGCTTCTTCCAAAACGGCGTGAAGGGGGCGCTACACCTTTCGCCGAATATGGATACGCTGGTGTCTCTTGGCTCGGCCGCTTCCTTCCTTTATAGCGTTGCGGTTACGGCTTCTATTCTGATCGACGAAGGGGCGGGCAGAACCGCCGAAGCGCACGCGGCGCTGCACGATCTGTATTTCGAATCGGCCGCCATGATCCTGGTTCTGATCACGCTCGGCAAGCTGTTAGAGGCCCGCGCGAAGAGCAAAACGAAGGGCGCCCTTCAAGCACTTATCGATCTTTCCCCGAAATTCGCGACGGTGAAGAAGGACGGAGCGGAAAGCGTCGTTTTAGCCAAGGACCTTCAAGTCGGGGACATCTTCGCGGTAAAGCCGGGTGAAAGCTTCCCCGCCGACGGGGAGATTATTTTCGGGCATACCTCGATCGACGAATCCGCCCTTACGGGCGAGGGGCTTCCCCGCGATAAAACGGTGGGAGACAGTGTCTATACCGCCACCGTCAATCGGGCCGGCTACGTTGAATGCCGTGCCACGAAGACCGGGGAGAATACCTCGCTGTCCGCCGTGATCCAAACAGTCGCCGATGCCGCCGCGGGAAAAGCCCCGATCGCCAAGCTGGCGGATCGGGTCTCGGGGGTCTTCGTACCCGCCGTTTTGGCGATCGCGCTGATAAGCGCGCTTATCTGGCTTCTTCTCGGACAAGAGATCGGCTTTGCCCTCGCAAGGGGCATCTCGGTCCTTGTGATCAGTTGTCCCTGCGCCTTGGGGCTTGCGACTCCCGTTGCTATTATGGTGGCAAGCGGAAAGGGGGCCAAAAGCCATATTCTCTTTAAGCACGCCGCCGCGATCGAGACGATCGGGCGGATCCATACCGTAGCACTGGATAAGACCGGCACGCTGACCGTCGGCACCCCCATTGTCACCGATATCCTTCCCATTGGCACCCAAACGCCCGAGGGGCTCTTGACCCTTGCTTATTCTTTGGAGAGGATGAGCGAGCATCCGCTCGGCAAAGCGATCTGCCAAAAGGCAGAAGATCTTTCGATCGGCTTTCTGCCAACCGAGGAAGTCGAGATCTTTCCGGGGAGTGGGCTTTGCGGCACCGTTGAAAGCAAGATTGCCTACGGGGGCAACCTTGCTTATATCAAGGATAAGGTAGAGGTCCCCGAGACTGCCAAGGAAAAGGCCAACGAAGTGGCAAACGAAGGGAAAACACCCCTCTTCTTCGCTTGGGGCGAACGCTTCCTTGGGATCCTCGCGGTATCGGACGCGGTAAAGGCAGAGAGTGCCGCGGCCGTCCATGAGCTTCGGGATATGGGGATCCGAACCGTCCTTCTGACGGGAGATAACGAACAAGTCGCCCATGCTGTGGCCGCGGCCGTTGGGGTCGATGAAGTGCACGCAGAGCTCCTTCCCAACGAAAAGGCACAAGCCGTTGAAGAACTCAAAAAAGGCGGAAGCGTCGCGATGGTCGGCGATGGGATCAACGATGCCGCGGCTCTTGTGGCAGCCGATGTCGGCATCGCCATCGGCGCGGGTACCGATATCGCGATCGACTCAGGCGACGTCGTCCTGATGAAAAGCGATCCGACGGATATTCCCGCCGCGATACGTCTTGGGCGTGAAACACGTAAGATCATCAAGCAAAACCTATTCTGGGCCTTTGCTTATAACGCCGTCGGGATCCCCTTGGCGGCAGGGGCATTCATTTCGCTTCTCGGGTGGGAGATGAACCCGATGTTTGGCGCCGCGGCTATGAGCGTTTCCAGCTTTATCGTGGTATCCAACGCCCTGCGGTTAAACGCCGTCGATCTCTATAAATCCAAAAAGCCAATCAAAAAGGAGAAAAAAGCTATGACGAAAATCATGGTCATCGAGGGGCTGATGTGCCCCCACTGCGAAGCCCGTGTCAAAAAGATCTTAGAGGGGATCGAGGGGGTCGCCACGGCCGAAGTAAGCTTCAAAAACGGCACTGCCACCGTAACGCTCGAAAAGCCTGTTGAAAACGGTGTTCTCAAAGCCGCCGTCGAAAACGAAAACTACCCCGTCAAAGAGATCCGCTGATAAAACGAAAGGGGTCCTTGCATCGGCAAGGCCCCTTTCCCTTCCCCTCTCCCCTATCCGTTGCGCCCCCCAAGGCCGCCCCGCAAGAAAGATTGAAAAAAAGCGAAAAACCCCTTGACAATTTGAAAAGGCGGTGTTATAATATGTTAGGTTTTCGGGGCATTCCCCCGCTTTCCATCAATATCTGGGTGTGGCGCAGTTGGTAGCGCGCTACCTTGGGGTGGTAGAGGCCGCAAGTTCAAGTCTTGTCACTCAGACCAACGAAAAACGGACAGTTTTTACTGTCCGTTTTTCTTTTGTTTACGGGGGTTTTTGGGCTTTTTTCTTGTTTACCCAAAAAGGCCTTCCAAACTACCGCCAAGGGCGATTTTTCGGCCTCTACCATATGCGACATAAATGTTCATTGTTGTTTCAATATCGGTATGGCCGAGCCAATGCTGAACATCCTTGACCGACCACCCTTTATCGAACAGTATGGTGGCCGTAGCGTGCCGCAAATCGTGGAAGCGTATCACGGGCAATCCCTTGGCCTTGATAGCCCGTTGAAACCCTCGCGTGACATAATCGGGGCGGAATAGCACTCCCTTTTCATTTGTGAAGATATAGGGGCTTTCTATGCGCTGTTTCTCCTTTCTCTCTTGCAGGAGAGATTTAACCTCTGGAAGCAAGGGAAAGGTGCGATGGCTACTTGCGGTTTTGGTGCGGTCTTTGGCTTCAATGGTGCTTGCCTTTACAACCGTGTGATTGATTGTAAGCGTATCGTGCGTAAAGTCTACCGCCGACCATTTGAGGCCGAGGACTTCCGACCGCCGCAAGCCGTAATAGAGCGTCGTATAGACAACATCGTGCAAGGGGTGGTCTTGCAACGCCCCTATCACATCTCGCGCCTGCTCTGCCGTAATAAATTGTGCATTCGCGGATATGGACGGGGCTTTTGGCATTCTCACGGGGTCAGCAGGGGATTTTGGCAACACCTCATATAGCACGGCTTCGCGTAGGGCTTGCTTAATGATATTGAGGTGCTTGCGTACTGACACCGAGGAAAGACCGCCCGTTTTGCCGTCTTTACGGCCGCCTGTGCGCTTGTTGGTAATATACCCTTTGATATCAAGGGGTTTCAGTTCTTCAAGTTCCTTACCAAGAGCGTCAAAGTATGGAACGATATGCCGCGTAATGTAAATGACATACGCTTCATAGGTTGAGCGCTCCAAATCGGGGCGTTTGGCTTCAAGCCATTCTAAAAAATAAGTGGATACCTTCATATAACGGCGGCCTCGGCTTCCTCGTAGTTCTTAAAATTGCGGATACTTACATAATCGTTGCTGTAATCGGGGGCTTCCAATTCTCGCGTCATAAGCCCCATATAGACCACACGGGCAACATCAAGCCCTTGCGAACAATAATAGGTGTGTGCATTCAGTTCCGTGACGGCGCGTTGCATATCCTCGGTTATGTACTTGGTGATATACTTGCTTGCCGCTTCGTGGTTTTCTACTATCTCAATATCGGCAAAGCCGAATTTTCGGGCGTATGCTTCCCAAGTAAAGACCTGCTTTCCGCTTTCTAATCGGTTTCGAATTTTTTGCGGTAGGTGTTCCGCAAGGTCAAACGGATGCAAATGGCCGGCAGGCAAGCCCATAAGAAAGCCGTGCATATGCCATGCCCCATCTTGGTGCTGTTCCGGTATAAGCAAATACTTGATTGCAAGACCGTGTTTGCGGTTATAATTGCGGATGAATTGTGCAAGGTCTTTGTTAAACCTTCGCAGATCGTGGCGGTCATATTTCGTTTTGTCAAGCGTAAAGGTGACGAACAATTCCCACGGGTTGCAATCGGCAAGTTCAAAGACCTTGGCGCGGCTTCGGCTAACGCTGTTTGACAATTTTTCATCGTTGCCTGCTTCGCCCTTGGCGGTGTACTTGCGTTCTTCATCGGCCACTATTCCCTTTTGGCGCAGAGTGCGAAATGCCGTTACTTTGTAATGGCAAGGCGTAAACTCTTTGATTGTAGCGACATCGTGAAGATATTTTCTTCCCTTTAACTTGTAGTAATCCATTCTATCCTTTCCGTTTTTACCGCTTTATGTTACTTAGTCAAGTATAGACGCGGCATTCGCCGCGCGGCACGACGCGCTGCGCCGTGGGCGTACCACAGACGCAAGCGCGTTCCGCGCCGCACCCCTTCTTGCGCCCTTTGAAAAGCGCGCCCGTAAACTTTTATACGCGCCCAAAGGCGCAGGGGTTATCACTCGCCGTTAGGCAGGGAGAGCCGCCCTTTGTGCGGCTCTCCGAGCCGAACAGTATGGGCGAGTAATCTCCGCGTTGTAAATTTCGTTCAGTCCGCTTTATCCTTCCCGCGCAAGCGCGTGAACATAAATGCTCCCTCTCTCCATTGACAACGCTCCTTTGGGTGCGTTGACATAACTTTTTCGTCATTCCCTCTTGCTTTTTTGGAACGGCTATGATATAATTCGGTATAGCGTTATGACATTTTCGTAACTGTTACATTTTTGTCATATCCCTATGATATATTATATGACATTTTTGTCATAAATGGTGAACAAGTTGTAAACATTTGGGGGGTTTATGGAAAAAGGTGATATCCGCAACTACATCCGCACGGGCTTGCACATCGACATCCTTGACGATGACCTGACGCAAGGCGCAAAAATACGCATTGCCGAAATACGGGAATACTACAATGTACCCAAGAGTTCCCTCGCAAGAATGCTTGGCACATCCTACCGCCAATATATCCGTTTTGAGCAAGGTGGGAGCGTTGTTCCCTCTTGGGTGCTTTCAGCCTTGGCCTTGTTTTACAACCTCTCTCTTGATTTTGTATCGGGGCTTATAGATGAACCTTATCCTCTTTACGAAGGGGAATACAAAAACATCAACGGCGAGTGCCTTTCGTCCTACCTGCAAAAAGAAAACACCGATGAAGGTTCATCGGTGTAATATGACAAATTTGTCTTGGGGTGGTAGAGGCCGCAAGTTCAAGTCTTGTCACTCAGACCAAATCGGAGGTTCAACCGAACCTCCGATTTTCTTTTATTTTCTCGCAAATCCTCGCGAAATCTCGCGTTTCCGCAACAAAAATAATGGGCTTGTTCTTTCCTATTTTGAGGGTTGAACAAGCCCATTTTTCGCACTTGACCACATGTTTGACCACTTGCGGAGATTTTTGGCTTTATAATAGCAGAATTTGGATTGAAAAGTTCACTTTTTTATGATATAATTATTTTGATTAGAATCCACGCAAAAGAGGTGAAAAATATGACTGTATCAACGTTGGAACAAATAGAGCGTCATTTAAAAACTCATTCAATACGTTCTGTTGAAGACTGCTCTGCTGTCGATACAATTAAATACGTTTTTAAGTCGAATGGAAAAATCAATACTGATTTTTCTTCCAATGATAAATGGCCAAATGCTGACGGCAGATTTGAACTCGTACCAAATCCTGATGTTTGCAGACAGCCTACGCAAAACTTCTTTGTGCAAATCAAAGGAACTACGGTTTATCGAGAAAACGAGAACGGTGAAATCAAGTATCAACTTCACAGTCTTGCCTTCCCTGCATATATCGTAAAAGAAGTAACTCTTGATCCTGGGCTTATTATTCTTGTATTAAATCCTTGTGAAAGACATAACGAGAGAATCTTTTGGAAATATGTATCTCCGGAATTTCTTGCTTCAATAGATTTCGCCAAGGATTCCTCCACAATAACTTTCACTAAAGACGATGAGATTCTTAACACCGACGAATCAATTAACGAATTCACAAAGAAGCTAATCGAAATTTCCGAGAAACACTCTTTCTTAAAACAGCTTGAAACTCGCCAGTATGCTGTTGAGGATGTTTTGAAAGTAGCACTTGCCCATAGTAAAAACATTTGCGAAGCCATCACGGCAGGCAATGTTCTTAATCAAACCAGAGATAATATATCCCGTAAGATTTTAGGTGAATTAAGTCGCCTATGCGAAAGTGTGTTGATTCTCAATGGTTTGCAATACTATTCTCCGATGAGTTTGAGAACGGCTTACGATTGTTCGTTACTGTCGATCAAAACCAAATTTCTCGCAACTTTCATTCAAGGTTTGCGGTACATTGGATTACGCGTTCCAGAAGATGGACAAAACGAGCGTTTGATGCTTAAGTACTATGACTTCCTTTGGAAAATTCGTCAATTCATGCATGAGAAATATGGTGTATCCGTCTTAGAAAACCTAGAGGAGTTTCCTCGACCAAAGAACGATGAAGACGAACACTACAATGCATTGGTAGCCAGTGCAATCGACTCAATCGAAACCACATCAAATCCTTGGAAATCTTCCAGATATTACATCCAGAAGAAAAACACCTTTTATGTTGGTCGCGAGAGATACTTCGAAATTACACTACAATTAGCTAGCAAATATGCAACGAAATACAATCGCTTAACCGTCTATACCAAGAGCGATATTTCCTCAAACTATTCAATACAAATTGGTTTTGAAGAGGCGGAAATACACCTTTGGGAAGATCCTTCGAAAATTAAAGTTGTCACCAATTGGCGAGTTTCCGTAGAACCTGCCGCGCTCAATAAATTTGCACTCATTTTAAAAAGAGAAACAAAGATATCTTCCCAATACAAAGAATACGGTGCACTGATGGACTTCTTGACCAAGACTGGCATGAATCTACTAGATCTTGTTGACCTTAGCGATTCCCAGTTTAATGCTATTATTGAGCAAATTTACAAAGACACAAACACCACTTATTTCAAGGAAATTCTCGTTTATCTGCACAGGACATTCAACGATAAATCAACTGTGCGCGGTAGAAATATTGTTCGGTATATCTTGCTACATCTTAAGGAAGCCGTTATTGAAAATTTACTTCCCAACGAAGATGACGAAAAAAAATTCTACAGCAACATTTTAAATTTATCCGTTGGTTGCCATCCCTTTGACAACAATCCAGTTCTTTACAATCTACCCAAGCATAGCAACATAATACGTGATGTTATGCGTGCTGCCGGTTCAAAACTATTAACCGCAACAACGCCTTATCTGAGGATCAAGAATTCCACCGACATCACAGGTGAGATTTATTTTCCTAAATGCGAAATTGAGCCCACAAACTCCAAGCAAACCATTGCACAGTACAACTCAACCTTAAGAGAATATGATAAGAATCAAGGATTATCGATCAAAGAAGATGGTGATCTAGTTTATATTGATGGATATGTAAACAATACCGTCTCTATCCTACAAACCTTGCTTGGTTATACCAACGACGGTAATGATGGACAAGCACAACTTAACCAACGATTTGTCAAGGATCTAGATGATGAAGAAATCGACATATCCAAGAAAAATGCTCTTAGTAAGGTTTTTGTCGACTCGAGAGTCTTGATGATTTACGGTGCTGCCGGAACAGGCAAAACGACTTTGATGAACTACATTTCCAAGCTTATGGAAGGTAGATCAAAACTGTTTTTAACCAAGACTCACACCGCACTTGAAAACCTTGAACGTAGAATCGATACAGATAAACGTTCCAGTCATTTCGACATAGTAGATCGGTTGGCTTATTCCAAAAATAGAACTAAACTTGATTATAATCTTATATTTATCGACGAGTGTAGCACCATAGATAACCGCGCTATGCTTAAACTATTAGAACGCGTTGGAGAGGAATCTCTAGTTGTTCTTGCCGGTGATATATATCAGATCGAATCAATAGATTTCGGCAACTGGTTCTTCTATGCTAAAGATATTTTGTCCGAACGTTCTATTGTCGAACTGACAAGTACTTGGCGAACTCAAAAGGCAGAAATCAAAGGACTTTGGGAAGCTGTTAGATTCAAGAATCCACTGATCACTGAAATGTTGGCAATTGATGGGCCATTCTCTGAGGATATCAGCAAAAAGATTTTCACAAAAACGGATCCCGATGAAGTTGTACTTTGCCTTAACTATGACGGCAAATTTGGTCTAAACAGCATCAATAGCTATTTTCAAGATGCCAACCCCTCTAAAAAAACCTTTGTTTGGCAAGAGTGGAGATACAAGGTAGGAGATCCCATCTTGTTTAACGAAAGCAAACGCTTCCCTATGCTATACAACAATCTTAAAGGTGAAATTGTCGACATAGAACAAGGCACTAACTTCCTGCGTTTCACCATAGATGTTGGAATTTCGCTAACAAGTTTAGATGTACGCGGTAGCGATTTGGAGTTGATCGATTTCTTTGATGAGTCGACCAGAGTTGCCTTTTATGTACAAGAAAATGATGGCGGTACAACAGATGAGGAACGTGAAACCTCGAGAATGAAATCCATTGTTCCGTTCCAATTGGCATATGCTGTTTCGATTCACAAAGCGCAAGGTCTCGAATATAACTCCATCAAAATTGTCATTCCTAATAGCAACTCCGAAAGAATCTCACACGGTATATTTTACACCGCAATCACACGCACCAAGGATAAGCTGAAAATATATTGGAGCGCTGATACTATGAAAAAAATCATCAATAGTTTTAGCGAATCTGAAAAAGAAAATCGCAGCCTAGCACTAATAAAAAAGAAGCTTTCCGAAATCAAATAACTCTTACAAAAATCCTGGCAGTAGCACATTTGGTGCTACTGCCCTTTTTCTTTGTTTATTGCTCCCCATTTCTTTGGGAGCGTAACTGCTCTTATCCATTACCGAAGACATCTTCGCATAAACAGTCAAGGCATACCTCGTCGGTATGTAATTTTGCTAGTGCTTCTTCTTTTGTTGCATACTCTTTTTCTTTCATATAAAGGTTGCTGTAAACTATATATCTTTCTCCGTCTGCTACAGAACTCAGTATTCCAGGATGCCCCCAAAATCCATCTGAAAACTCCACCCATTTCTCTTTTGGTCTATTGATATCAACACATGTGCGAAGACCCTGCGCCAGCACTTTTATCACTCTTAAATATTGCTCCTCGTATTTTATGAGTGCTATTTTCACCATAGCAGAGTCTATCTCCATGTATTGCGTATAATGCCACACATTTAAGAACTCCCATGCGGTGCGGCCTAGATTCACCTCGATTTCCGCAATCAACTCGACATCCTCAATAAGCTTTTGCTGTACGTATGCAACTTCGTGCGTAGCATTGGTTTCCCCTGATAGATATCGTTCGAAAGCCTCTCTTATCATGAAGCTTTGCTCACCACTATCCATGTTCTCGATAAATGCTTTTATTTCATTTAGTGTTCCAAAATACACCTTATGGCGTGAGCAGAAACTCGGCGAAAAATAGTTGTTTAATCGCACTCCGTAAAAACCCTTCTTGCCCATATGCATCTCCACGCTATTTCAAGCTTTCTAACATCAATTTTGCTCCTAGCTTGAACGCATATACGAATATTGCCCTTTCCGCTAGGCTCATGTATTCGCTCCAGCAGTCGTGGAATTTCTCGAATATTTCTTTCTGTTCGTCGGTGAAGCTCTTCTCTAAATCCTCATGATGCCGTGCCATGTAGTTGAGCAGTTCCTTCATCTCCGGAGAGTTGGTTCGGCTATCCTCTTGCGGTATAATGTTGCCGTGCCACAGCTCTTCAATTGTCTCCTTCATCGCCCACCTCCGTAATAGCAAAGGACGACTCATCACCGACTTGACTCGGCTTTGAATCGTCCTCCGTTATTCTTAATGCTTCTTCGATGATATGTGCTGTTACGAGCTTTCCTATCCAATCAACAAGCTCGTCGGTGCTCATGTTCTTGCCACGGCACTTTTCAAGATCCTTCATGACCGCTCGGAGCACCTTCTCGCTCACCTTTGGATACATGTTTTTCAATGCTTGCAGTATCATTTTTTTACCTCCTGTTATTTGGTAACACCAACAATACCACAAGTTTGAGAGAAAGTCCAGCTCTTTTTTGATTTTTATTTATTTTATGTATCTATAGCTAATGACTCTATTTGCTTCATATCTTCTAAGGATACCTTTATTCCGACCACATCAAGCAATCCGTTTAATATTGCAGGAGCATATATTGTTTTCAATCTATCCAACATTGCACTTGGGCCACCCCACCTTAACCACTCAGGCTTCGTATCAATATATTCCTTAGAATAAATGGGAACAAGCAGAATCATTTTCGCCTTAACCTGATTCGCCCTGGCGTAGTGGTATATTTTCGATATCATAAAATACAGCCTATAATCCATAACCGAATGCGGATTATTAATCAAAGAAACTTCTATAAAGATTTCATCTATCGGCCTTCTCAAATATGCATCAAAAATAATATCCTTTTCAATGATAGGATCTATTCCAGCTGAAATACTAGCAATTTTTACGTCTTTTTGAATTTGTTCCTTAGGCACATCATTATCTTCAATAAATTTTGCCAGCAGCAATTGTTCCATTGAGTGCGTAATTTTAACTCTATTGTATCTTGTAGTTGTTGCGCTCGGTATTTCTTTATGTTCTTCTTGGGCAGCTTCACGCTCCTTATCAATATCATTTTGCTCAGCCTGCTGAATCATAAATCCCTTTGACGCATCAATAATAATTTGACTAGAGGCCTTACTATTAAAAGAGTTACTTATCATTGAAAAGAATTGGTTTCGCAACTGCACATTTTCGCCATTTAATCTCTCAACTTCTTTATCTTTTTCTTTTATTTTTTTATTTAAAGATAGCACATTGCCAACACTTAAGCTCTCGACTGTATCAAACACCAAAAGAACAGCTATTAAAGCAAAAACAACAATTGCCCCTTCGGTAATTTGATATTTTGGCTCTCCTAGAAAAAATGATCCGATAGCCATACCAAGCATAATAATCGATAATAGTGCTACAAATATATACATTAATACTTTTTTCGTTTTCAAAAACGCCACCGCCTCTTTAAATTAATATTCCGTTGCAATGATCCACCTCATGCTGAATGATCTGCGCCGTCCATCCAGTGAAGTTTTTTGTTCGCGTTTGCATTTCCAAGGTCTGATAATGCACCTTAATGGACTTGTAACGCTTACACTTACGAGGGCCGCCGAGAAGCGACAAGCAACCTTCCTCGGTGTCGTACGCGCCGTCCTTCTTGATGATCTCTGGATTGAGCATGACCGTGTACGTAGGAACTCGTCCACTTTCGTCAAGAAAGGCAATGATGCGTTTACGCACGCCAATCATGTTCGCTGCCATACCGACACAGCTTTCTCTGTGCGCCATCAGCGTATCAAGCAGATCCTGAGCAACTTGTAAATCTTCTTTTGTAGCAAGCTCCGCCTTCACTGCAAGGAATATCGGATCGTGCATTAGTT
>JAZOOS010000011.1:0-27730 GCA_045655185.1 Eubacteriales bacterium | reverse complement strand
TTCTATGGTAAAATGGGTATAGCTCATATTGAATTCTCCTTTTGTTGTTTTGGTGTGTGGTAGCTTCATTATAACACAGGATTCAATATGAGTTTTCTTTTTCCTTTCTTAAAAGTGTTGCACTTGATAGTATAATTCACCCTCCATCAAAAAAGAAAAACACCCTATGGGTGTTTTTCTTTTCTCTTAAAGCACGATCGCGCCGCTTTCAAGGTCGCTTATCACCCTGGCGATCGCGTGCTCCTCGTTGCTGACGGTGATGCGGTCGGCGGCCTTGAGGGCTTCTTTACACGCGTTGGAAACGGCAACGCCCAGCCCCGCCGCGCGGAACATGCCGATATCGTTATTGTAATCGCCTATGGCAATGCTCTTTTTTGGGTCTATCTTCAGATATTCGATCAGCTTCTCTAAGGCAAGACCTTTGTTTACGCCCTTTGGCAGGATCTCGTAGAGGTGCTTTTCGGAACGAATAAAATCAAACCGATCGGAAAGCGAGTGCGCCCCGAGCGTTCTTTCGATCGCTTGTATTTCTTCTTCTCTCTCCGCCCCGAAAAGAATTTTGGCAATTGGCCCCGAAGCCGTGCGGTAATCGCAGGTAAGGTTGGGGATTCCCGTTATCCGCCGAAATTCTACCATAACCTCGTTTTCCTTGGCGAAATAGGTATTATCGAAGAGGCAGACCTGAATTCCGACGTTGGGAACGGCCTTTTCTACCGCCTCAATGAGCCCCGTAAAGCCCTCGGGCATAGGCCGGGTGAATATGTATTCTCCCGTTTCGCCGTCATACACCCCGCCGCCGTTGATGCACCCAAAGGGAACGTTCGGACCCACGGCTTGATAGGCCGGCAGCGAATAATAGGGCATACGCCCCGTGATAAAGGTAAAATACCCGCCCTCGCGCTTAAAATACTCAATGGCCTCGGTGTTTTCCAAAGAGATCGTCTTATCGTTTCGGTAGAGTGTGCCGTCAAGATCGGTGCAGATCAGTATCCCGTTAAATTTCCCCATTTTATCGTCTCCAATATGCTGTTTGGCATATCATGTGTTCTTTTGGTGGTATTCGAAGCGCCCGATCAAATATTTCCCCACCTCGGCCGTATACGCAAGGGCGGCGGGATACAGCTCACTCGGTAGGGTATGCATAAACAAAAACAGTATAGCATAAGCGGAAAAGACAGTCAAGAACATTTGCGCGTTAAAGAAGAAAAGAGGCGAACGGGCGCCTCTTTTTTATTTTTCATGATACTCTTCAAACAGATCGTTGGGCGTACATTCGAGTATATCACAAAGCGCCTTCATATTTTCAAACTTGATAGCCGAGGTCTTGCCGTTCACCAGCTTATTAAAGTTCTGGTAACTGAGCCCCAACTGCATATAAAGCCAATATTTTGTTTTTCCCTTCTCCTTAAGGATATCTAAAATTCTTATCTTCACGTATGTAACCTCCGCGTTATATAATGCAACGGTAAGATTATTATATGCGTGAAAGGGGGTTGACAAATAGACATATACATTATATAATGTTTACATTGATTTTAGGATGGTGGTATATGAAAAACGTACGCGTAGATAAGCTTGGAAGAATCGTGATACCGATAACGATACGGCGCGCGCTTGCTTTTTATGAGGGAAGCGAGCTTGAAGCTTGCCTTGAGGGGGATCGCGTGATCCTCCGCCGCGCTTCCGATACGTGCAGACTTTGCTATACAAGAATAGAGCGCGATGCACCGATGGGCTTATGCCGTCATTGTGTGGAAAAGGTGAAGGAAATAGACGTAGGATAGGGGGCGCCGTCGGCGCCTCTTTTTTTGTTCTTTATCACAAGAAAAAATAAGATAATCCTTACAAGAAGCCCTTGAAATTACCCGTTACATATGGTACAATAGGATATAACTTTTAGGAGGGTTAAAATGACAAACTATAGCTTAGATAAATTTGCCGATATGCACGTGCATATGAGCGATATTGATTTTGAAAGCTGCGAAAAGTATCTTGATCTGATCTCGGGATGCGGGCTGACCGATATCACGCTTCAGTCGCTTACCTATCGCGCCTTCTGCTATAACCTTTCGGTCCTTTACTGGAAAAAGAATTTCAAGCGGGCAAACCTCTCCGCTTTTGGAATGATCCATAACCTACCCACCGATATTTACAAGGATATTCCCTATGAAACCCAGGTCAAAGCGCTTCTTGATATGGGATTCGACGGCATTAAGATGATGTTCGCCCCCGGTAGTCGAAAGAGACTTGGACACGGCATCAACGATCCCCGCTATGACGCGATGTTCTCGTATCTTGAAGAAAACGGCGTTCCGCTTTGTATCCACGTAAACGACCCCGAGCATATGTGGGTGAAGCGTGAGCTGACCGAATATGAGAAAAGCCGTAACTGGGGCTATTTCTACGAGGGGTATCTTTCGAAGGAAGAGATCTATCAAGAGGCCTTTGAGCGGCTTGACAAAAACCCCCGCCTTCGGATTGTATTCGCGCATTTCTTCTTCCTTTCGGCTGATATCAAAGAGGCGGCGCGGGTGCTTGACACCTATCCGAACGTCTGCTTCGATCTGACGCCGGGGGTGGAGATGTACCCGAACTTTTCCGAGCGCATTGAGGAATGGAGGGAATTCTTCATCAAGTACGCCGACCGCATCGTGTTCGGCACCGACTGTAACGATATCAAGAATTTTAACGCCGAGATCATTGAGATGGTGCGCTTGGCGCTGACGCACGACCATAGCGAATTCGTAACGCCCTGTTACGGAAATCGTGTGATACGGGGGCTTGACCTTCCCGCCGAGGTGCTGGAAAAGATCTGCTATTACAACTATAAGCGCATCCTACCCGAAATCAAGCCCGTAAACACCGAAAAGCTTCTTTCTGCCACCAAGCGGTTGTATGAGGATTGCGTTACGATCGATTCTGATTTTTACAGGGCAAGCGCCGCCTGGGCCAAGGAATGTCTTTATAAGATGGGCGATCCCATAAAATAAACGATGTGTAGTAAGGAGAAAGTATGAAAAGATATAGCTTGGATAAATTTGCCGATATGCACGTGCATATGAGCAATATTGATTTTGAGAGCTGTGAGAAGTACCTCAATCAGCTTTCGGGGCAGGGCTTGACCGATATCACGCTTCAATCGCTTACCTATCGCGCCCTTTGCTATAACCTTTCGGTTCTTTATTGGAAAAAGAATTTCAAGGGTGCCGATCTTTCCGCTTACGGAATGATCCATAATTTCCCCGAGGATATCTATAAGGATATTCCCTATGAAGCCCAGGTCAAGGCGCTTCTCGATATGGGGTGCGACGGCATTAAGCTGATGTTTGATCCCGATACCCGCAAGGATCTTGGGCACGGCATCAACGATCCCCGCTACGACGCGATGTTCTCTTACCTTGAGGAAAACGGTATTCCGCTTTGCATCCACTTAAACGACCCCGAGCATATGTGGGTGAAGCGCGAGCTGACCGAAGAAGAAAAAAGACGTAATTGGGGCTATTTTTACGAAGGGTATCTGCCGAAGCAGGAAATTTATAAGGAAGCCTTTGAGCGGCTTGACAAAAACCCCCGCCTTCGGGTTGTTTTCGCGCATTTCTTCTTCCTTTCGGCCGACATCAAGGAGGCGGCACGGGTGCTTGACACCTATCCGAACGTCTGCTTCGATCTGACGCCGGGGGTGGAGATGTACCCGAACTTTTCCGAGCGCATTGAGGAATGGAGGGAATTCTTCATTAAGTATGCCGATCGCATCGTGTTCGGCACCGACTGTAACGATACCAAGGATTTCAACGCCGAGATCATCGAGATGGTGCGCTTGGCGCTCACGCACGACCATAGCGAATTCGTAACGCCCTGTTACGGAAACCGTGTGATACGGGGGCTTGACCTTCCCGCCGAGGTGCTGGAAAAGATCTGCTATTACAACTATAAGCGCATCCTACCCGAAATCAAGCCCGTAAACACCGAAAAGCTTCTTTCTGCCGCCAAGCGGTTGTATGAGGATTGCGTTACGATCGATTCTGATTTTTACAGGGCAAGCGCGGAATGGACGAAGATCTGCCTTGATAAGAAAGCGGAAAAATAAGCTTTTTGGCGAACAAAATCCAATCGTCGCTATTTAAAGAAAATAAAACTTTACAAACTGTTTTTTGCCAAATAAAATAACGAAGAACGAGGAAAGTAATATGATTAGATGGTGTGTTATTGGGGCCGGCGGGATCGCCGACCGAAGAACGATCCCCGCGCTTCTTGCGGATAAGGAAAACGTGTTGGTTGCCTTGATGGAGAGAAATGCGGCGGTTGGCGAGGCGGTTTCGAAAAAGTACGGCGTTCCCTGCTACGGCGACGTGGAGGAAATGCTGAAAAACGAAGAGTGCGACGCCGTGTATATCGGCACGCCCGTTTTTTGCCATTACGAGCAGGCGATGCTCGCCCTTCGGTACGGCAAGCACGTGTTTGTGGAAAAGCCTATCGCCCTTAGCGCCAAGGAGGGAAGAGAGCTACTCGATGCCTTCAAAAAGGCGAAGAAGCTCCTTTTTGTCGGGTATATGATGAAATACCATAACCTGCACGAAGCCGCAAAAAGAATGATCGCCAAGGATAAGGTCGGGCAAGTGAGCAGCATTCGCTTGCAGTTTACCTGCTGGTACCCTGATATTGAAGGGGCTTGGCGCCAGAAGAAGGCGTTGGGCGGCGGCGGAGCCATTATGGATCTTGGCGTGCACTGCTTTGAGCTGGCTGAGTATCTTCTTGGCGAGGAAATTGTTGAAACCAAATCCTTCTACGATACCCGTACCTTCTCCTACGAGGTAGAGGATTCGGCTCTCGTTGCCTTCCGCACAAAAAGCGGGATTCTCGGTCATGTGGACGTAAGTTTTAACGTTCCCGACAAGGCCTCGAACAGTAAGCTTGAGATCTACGGCACGAAGGGGAACATTCTTTGTATGGGTACCCTTGGGCAGGAGGAGGTCGGCAAGCTGACCCATATCTATTCTCCCCAGGGGGATTACGATGCCGCACAAAGTCGTGTGGAGGTAAAGCCGGTCGTGAAATACGGTAAAAAAGGCAATCTGTACTTAAAGCAGATCAAGCATTTCACCGATCTTATCAAAAAAGGGAAGTGCGATTATTTTTACCCCGAGCGTGCGGTTCATATTCAAGAATTAGTGGATGGTATTTATACCGAACGATAAAGAAAAAACGCCCTATGGGGCGTTTTTTGTTGGAGTTACGGCTTCTTTCCGATGCCGAATATCTTCCGAAGAAGTGGGGATAAAAAACGTGGAGAACGAAAAACAACGATCTTCATAAGCGGTACCTGCCTATTTCTTTAAAAGACAAAGCGTGCCCATCGCCATGATCAAGAGGGCCATCAGCACGACAAGAATTTTTTCGGGGATAAAAAAGGAAAGCAGGATCCCCAGCGAAAAAGAAAGAACACCGATGCTGACTACCTTTAAAAAACCACGGTTACACATAAAGCACCCCCACCGAACGGGCGATAGACCGCCTCTTTTTTCAGTATATGTAGGGGGTGCTTTTTTGGTGTCTTATTTTTTTAAATAGATCAATAGAACGCTGATGTCGGCAGGGTTTACCCCGCTGATGCGCGCGGCTTGCCCGACCGAAAGCGGGCGTAGCTTTTGCAGCTTTTGCGCGGCCTCCAAGCGCAGCCCGCGAATGGTGGAGTAATCAATATCGCTCGGCAGGGCCATTTCTTCAAGCCTTGCCTGCCGCTTTACCTCGGCCTCCTCGCGCTTTAAGTAGCCCTCGTATTTCAGGTCGATCTGTACTGTAAGGGTGACCGAGGGGGGAAGCGCGGGGCGTTCCCGATCCAAGGGGGCGAGGGTTTCATAGGTCAGCTCGGGGCGGCGGAGAAGCTCTGAAAGGCGGGCGCCCGTGCAAAGCGCCGTTGAGCCGAGCGAGGCAAGATAGGCGTTGTTTTCTTCGCTTGGCGGAACGATCACGCTAAAAAGGCGTTTGCTTTCCCCCTCGATCGCTTCTTGCTTTCGTTGGTAGGCTGTGTAGCGCGCGTCGTTGATGAGACCCACCTTGCGGCCGATGGGGGTAAGGCGGCGGTCGGCGTTATCTTGCCGCAGAAGGAGGCGGTATTCCGAGCGCGAGGTCATCATACGGTAGGGCTCTTTCGTGCCCTTGGTTACGAGGTCATCAATCAGCGTGCCGATGTACGAAGAAGGACGGGTAAGCACCAACGGATCGCGCCCCTTGAGCGAAAGGGCGGCGTTGATCCCCGCAACGAGGCCTTGGGCGGCGGCCTCTTCGTAGCCCGAGGTGCCGTTGAATTGCCCCGCGCCGTAAAGCCCCTTGATCTTTTTGGTTTCAAGCGTCGGATACAGCTCGGTGGGGTCGATGCAATCGTATTCGATGGCGTAGGCGTAACGGGTCATCTCGGCCTTTTCCATGCCGGGAAGCGAATGAAGCATCTCGTACTGAACCTCGGGGGGCATGGAGGTACTGAAGCCCTGCAGATACATCTCCTCGGTATCCTTGCCGGTCGGTTCAATAAACAGCTGATGCCTCTCTTTATCGGCAAAGCGGGTCACCTTATCCTCGATCGAGGGGCAGTAGCGCGGCCCCGTGCCCGTGATCTTGCCCGAAAAGAGGGCGCTTTTTTCTAAATTTTCCCGTATAATGGTATGGGTCTTTTCGTTTGTGTACACAATATGGCAGGGAAGCTGCTCTCTTTGATTCAGCTCGTCGGCGTCGCTGTCTGCCGAATAAGGCGTGACGGGCCATTCCCCCGGCTGGATCTCGGCTTTGGAAAAGTCGATCGAGCGGCGCATGATCCGCGCGGGCGTGCCGGTTTTGAAGCGTTGCATCGTAAGCCCAAGCGAAGAAAGCGAAGAAGAAAGCTGATTGGCGGGCAGCATACCGTCGGGCCCACCGGGGTAGGAATTGTGCCCTACGAAGATCTCACCCGACAAAAAGGTGCCGGTTGCCAGAATGGCCGCCGATACCGAAAAAAGCTCGCCAAGCGCGGTCTTAACACCCACAACGCGCCCATCCTCCACCGCGATCTCGGTGATCTCGGCCTGACGAAGACGCAGATTTTCCTGCTTTTCAAGAACCGCCTTCATATACGCGCGATAGGCCATTCGGTCGGCTTGGATGCGTTTGGCCTGTACCGCCGCCCCCTTGCCGGGGTTAAGGGTACGGGATTGCAGCATCACAGCGTCTGCCGCGCGCCCCATCTCACCCCCAAGGGCGTCGATCTCATAGACGAGATGCCCCTTTCCGGTTCCGCCGATCGAGGGGTTGCAGGGCATATTTCCAACTGCGTCAAGGCATATGGTAAAAAGAACCGTATCAATGCCAAGACGGGCGGCGGCCAAGGCCGCTTCGATCCCCGCGTGGCCGGCGCCAATGACCGCCAGCTCTGCTTTTGCTTCTATCATCGTTATTCCCCGTAATGATTTTTTTATCATTGTAGCACGCTTTTCTCTTTTTGGCAAGTAGCAGCCCGTTTTTTTGAGTGCGCGCGGCGGTTGCTTGACGAATAAGTGGCGAGTGAGCGCAACAAAAACGAAATGAAAAAACGTAATAAAGAGAGGTTGATCTATGGGAAAGCTGATCAAGACGGTAGATCTTTTTGATCTTTCGCATACCGCGGCGGCGCCGCTTCTTACAAAAACGACCTATCCCCACGAGGCTTTGCCGCATATCGGGGATTTCATGAAAGGGCTGATCGAGGAACTTTCATCCGATGAATACGAAAGCATCGGCGAGGGGGTCTACGTCGCCAAGGACGTGAAAATTGCCAAAACCGCCACGATCGAAGGGCCCTGTATCATCGGGAAGAGGACCGAGGTGCGCCCGGGCGCCTATATCCGCAGCAACGCGTTGATCGGTGAGGGCTGCGTGATCGGAAACGCTACCGAGATCAAAGACGCCATTCTCTTTGACGGCGTGCAGGTCCCTCATTATAATTACGTGGGGGATTCGATCCTCGGCTATCGCAGCCATATGGGGGCGGGGGTCATCTGCTCGAACGTTCGTGGCGATAAAAAGCCTATCACCATACACGGGGACGACGAAAAGATCGAAACCGGTCTTAAAAAGGTTGGCGCGATGCTCGGGGATTACGCCGAGATCGGCTGCAACTCGGTGCTTTGCCCCGGCGCCGTTATCGGTCGGGGCGCGCAGACCTACCCGCTTTGCCGCGTGCGCGGCGTTTTGGGGGAAGGGCTTCTTTTAAAAGGGGACGGCACCACCGTTAAGCGTATACTGTAATTTATAAAAGGCAAGAGAAGCTTCTTTTCTCTTGCTTTTTTTCTTTCTGCCATTGACGAAGGATAAAAAGGGTGGTATAATGAAGCAAATCAATTCCGACCGTAAAGGATGGGGAAAAATATGGCAAAAGGCTTTATCACCGAAGATTTTATGCTGAACACCAAAACGGCAAGACGGCTGTATCACGAGTATGCAGAAGGGTTGCCGATCATCGATTACCACTGCCATCTGCAGCCCAAAATGATCGCCGACAACTATCAGTTCCGCGATACCTACGATCTCTTTCTCGGCGGTGACCACTATAAGTGGCGCCAGATGCGCTCGAATGGCATTCCCGAGGAGTATATCACCGGCGACCGCGACGGTCTGGAAAAGTGGAAGATGTGGAGTAAGACGCTTCCGCTTCTCATCGGCAATCCGCTCTACCATTGGACGCATCTTGAGCTTCTGCGTTATTTCGACGTAAAAGAGCCGCTTACCGAGGATAACTGCGAGGAGATCTTCCGCATCTGCAACGAAAAGCTGGCGACCGATGCCTTCCGCGCCCAAGCGCTTATCCGCCGCTCGAACGTAGAGACCATCTGCACGACCGACGACCCGCTCGATACGCTGGAATATCACGAGGCGCTTCGCTCCTTCGAAACCAAGGTTCTGCCCACCTTCCGCCCCGATAAGGCGGTCGAGATCGGCAAGGACACCTTCCTTCCTTATCTTGAAAAGACCGGTGTGAAGACCTATTCTGAGCTTCTTACCTGGCTGACCGATCGCGTTGAATTCTTCCATACCCACGGCTGCCGCCTTTCCGACCACGGCTTAGAGGCCGCGCCCTGCACGGTGGGGGATGCCGCCGCCGTCTTTGAAAAGCGCGTGAACGGGGAAGAGATCAGCGCCCGTGAGGCCGATATCTTCCGCACCGCCGTCTTAAAGCATCTGGCGGCCGAGTACGTTAAGCGCAACTGGACGATGCAGCTGCATATCGGCGCGCTTCGCAACAACAATACCAAAATGTACCGTCTGCTTGGGGCCGACACCGGCTTTGATTCGCTTAACGACAGTGAGATTGCCTCAAATCTTGCCGGCTTCCTCGATATTCTGGCGATGGACGATTGCCTTCCCAAAACCATTCTGTATACGCTTAACCCGAAGGATAACTACGTCCTGGCGACCATTATGGGCTGCTTCCAAAGCGCGCCGACCGCCGGAAAGATCCAGTTTGGCTCGGGCTGGTGGTTCAACGATCAGCGTGACGGCATGGAGGGGCAGATGCAAGCCCTTGGAAACCTCGGGATCCTCGGCCGCTTCATTGGTATGCTGACCGATAGCCGTTCCTTCGTTTCTTATCCTCGCCACGAATACTTCCGCCGCATCCTTTGCAACCTGATCGGCAAATGGGTCGAAAACGGCGAGTACCCGAACGACGGGAAGCACTTGAAGCAGATCGTTGAGGGAATCTGCTACAAGAATGCGAAGGAGTATTTCGCCTTTTGAAAATAAAACGAAAAGCGTCTCGGACGAAAAGCCGAGGCGCTTTTTTGAACAATATAAAAACGTCGAACGGCTTGCCTTTCTTGTGTAATGTGAAGTTTACAAAAGAAACCGAAAGGGCTATAAATGCGTAGGAAAGCTTGTCAGCGAACGAGAAGTGTGCCGATAAAGCTCCGCTGCGTCCTCGATTTTCTTCGGTAGGGAGACTTAATCGCCTCTTTTTTAAAAATTCAACCAAAAAATACGGAAAAAATACAAAAAACAACTTGCAATCTAAGTAAAAAAATTATATAATAAGATTATAAAACATAAAGCCGAGGGAAAGCCTTCGGCAGAAAGAGGGATTTTATGGGTCTTTTCAGTCTTTTCCGTAAGAAAAAAGAAGTGGAGTCACCGGTGGCCGAGCCGATTAAGCAAGAGGCAACACCCGCCGTCCCCGTAGCCGAGCCCGCCCCTGCCGAAGCACCCGCCGTTACCGAAGATCTCGCCCCGAAGGAGGAGGTGCCAGCCGCCCCTAAGGCGGAGGCAAAGCCGGTTGTGCAAGCCAAGCCCTTTTCGCAGACCAAGCCTTTTACGGCTGCTGCCCCCAAGGCTGAGGTAAAGCCTGCAGCTCCCGCCACGGAAGCACCGGTTGAAAAAGCCGCTCCCGCAGCGCCTGCTGTAACAGCTGCTCCCGCCCTCAAGGCAACGCCTGCCCCGATGAAGGCAGCCCCCGCCCCGAAGGCCGAGGCCGTGAGCGAGCCTCGCGTAATGGGTAAATTCGATTTTGATCTGGCAAGCGACGGATACCGTTTCTATCTTCTTGCCAACAACGGTCAGTTGCTGTACGAGAGCATCGGGTTCACGACGCTGGAGGGTGCCCTTGTTGGGATCGATACCTTCCGCCGCGCGGTAGCCGCCGGCAATTTCGTGGTTCTTGCCGATAAATACGACCACTACCGTTTCGTACTTAACCGTAAATACTACGGTGAAAACTATTCGACCCGTAAGCAGTGCGAAAGCGCGGTCGAATCGGTCAAGCGCTTTGCCGTAGATTCGGTGATTGCCGAATACACGCCCACCGAGGAAAAGCTTGCGCGTTTTGCCGAGGCTAAGGCTGCCCGTCGAACCCCTGCCGATGTCGACTGGGATGCCGTGGCCGAAAAAGAGGCCGCCACCCCCCGTCTTGGAAAGTTTGAGATCATTCGCGGGGAAGACCGTGAATTCCGTTTCTATCTCGTGGCTAACAACGGCCAGGTTCTGTATACCGGTAAAAACTACGAAAAGCTTTGCCAGTGCCAGGCAGGCATCAAGTCCTTCAAGCGCGCCGTTTACGTCGGCAACTTCACGGTAGACGAGGATAAGTTTGGGCGCTTCCGTTACATTCTCCGTAACATCGGCGTTGCCCCTGCCTTTATGGGTGAATCCTACACCACGCGCAAGCAGTGCGAAAGCTCGATCGAATCGGTAAAGAGCTTCGTCGTAAGCGCGGAGATCGTGCTGCCCGAGGTCGCCGAGGTCGCCGACGCTTAAAGCGAAGAAAAACATCCCATCAGGTGCTTTCCTTCGGGGATCTCTGATGGGATTTTTCTTGGCTTACAAGTCCCCTTTTTTGGGGGCTTTTGCCTTTTCTCTGCAAGAGAAGAAAAGGGTCGTTTAAAAAGTTTTGTTTACAAAAAATATTTTTTGGAGGTTATTATGCAGGTTGTATGTATCGTTTTGAACCATGTGGAGCTGCTCGACGATCTGCTTCTTCGCTTCAGTGAGGCGGGGATCACCGGCGCCACCTTCGTAGACGGGCGCGGCATGGCCAAGGAGCTGCATGATCATAACGAGTTCCGCTTCCTCGGCTCGCTTCGTCATATGTTCAACGCTTCGAGAAAGGAAAGCAAGGTCATTTTCACGGTGGTTCCCGATGATAAGGTTGCTACGGTCTCCAAGGTAACCAACGAGGTAACGGGTGGGCTCAATCATCCCGAGACCGGCATCCTCTTTGCTATCCCCGTCAGCTTTGCGGAGGGGCTTCCCGAATAAAAGTATGAACACTTTGATTTCTCTGGCCCTGATGATCTTCGGCGGGATGCTATTCGGGCGTATTGCCAAGCGCTTCAAGCTGCCGAATGTGACCGGCTATATCGTGGCGGGCCTGCTTCTCGGTCCTTCGGTGTTCGGTATCGTTTCCGAGGATTTTTTAGGGGACATTTCGATTATTTCGGACGTTTCGCTTGGCTTTATCGCCTTTTCGATCGGAAATGAATTTAAGATCTCTTACTTCAAGCGTGTCGGCAGGATGCCGATTGTCATCGCCTGCCTTGAATCCTTTTTCGCTGTAGCCTTCGTGTTCGTTGGTCTCGTTTTGATCGGACAAGAGGTTGCCTTTTCCTTGGTGCTTGCCTCGATTGCGGCGGCAACTGCCCCCGCAGCCACGGTCATGGTCATTAAGCAATACCGCGCTAAGGGGCCTGTGACCGAAACGCTTTTGTCGGTCGTGGCGATCGACGACGCGACCGCCCTTATTCTTTTCTCGCTTTGCTCAACGGTCGCCGGGCTTCTTAACGGTACGGCGGGCTTTGGGATTGAGGCGATCCTTGCTCCCCTTTGGGAGATCGGGGGCGCGGTCATCGTGGGCGTCATCCTTGGCTTCCTTTTCCTCTTTCCGCTTCATTTCTTCAAGAAAAACGGCAATCGGCTTTCCTTGATCTTCGCTTTTATTTTTGCCGGGCTCGGTATTAGTGAGCTTTGCGGCTTCTCTTCGCTTTTGCTCTGCATGGCGATGGGGGCGGTCATCGCCAACTTCTCCCCCGACGTCAATGCGCTTATGGATCTTTGTGACGGCGTTACTCCCCCGATGTTTATGCTCTTTTTCGTTGCGTCGGGTGCCGATCTTAAGCTTTCGGTGCTGCCGCTCGTCGGGCTCGTTGGGGCGATCTACATTGTCTTCCGCGTGGGGGGCAAGATCGTCGGGAGCGCTCTTGGCGCCATGGTCTGCCACGCAGAGGAAAAGGTCCGCCGTTATCTTGGCTTTTCGCTTTTGCCGCAGGCAGGCGTTGCCATCGGTCTTTCCTTGGCAGCCACCGAGACCGTGCCCCAATACGCGACCGAGATCCGCGCGGTCATTCTTTGTGCTACGCTCGTGTACGAGTTGATCGGTCCCGGTGTTACCAAAGCCTCTCTTCGCCGCGCCGGGGAGATCGGTATGGATCCGAAATATTGATTTTTTCACCGTAGATTTTTGCGGGGTGCCGTACGGCGCCCCGCTTTTTTTGTCACACCTGCCAACGGGAAAGAGACAGTTTTGGAATATATGTAAAAAATGATTCGCGCGCGCTTGTTTTTCTTGCTTTTTTTTATTTTATATGATAAAATTTATTTTGATAAGTTGCCCCTGCTTAAAACAGGGGAAGGTAAGGAGAATAAACATGAAAAAACGCATTGCTTGTTTTTTGCTGGCAGCCCTTTTGGTGCTTTCGGCGATGCCGCTTTTTGTCTTTGCGGCAACGGCAGAGCAACCTGAGGAAGAGGAAGCCTTCAATTACGACGATCTGTACGTAAAGCAGGATCTTGCTTTCCAATTCGATACGTTTAAAACGAATCCCTTCTGGGATCCCGAAGGGGACGATTTCAAGATGCCCACCTCTCTTTATGAGTGGGAGGACGAGAATGGAAATCTTCTCTTTGATGAGCTGAGTGAGCGTGTCGTCGCCGATAATACCGGTACCGAAGCGTTTAAAGCCGCCATTGAGGAATACGAGGGTGCGTGGGATACGCTGTTGAACCAATTTAAGGTTGGCGGTACCCGCAAAATTTCTATTGTGTTACCTGATTGGAAGTACGATAAAGATGGCACAAAACAGCTTCCTGCCGTTTCGTTGGAGAACGGATATTTCCAGTTCACTATGAATTCGTACAAGGAAGCCAGAATTTCCTTGGCCGGTGACAGCTACGGCGGAAAGACTACGGTTCAATACGTAACTGTTCCCGGGGAGAACGTGGGAGGGCATTTTTTCCTTCACCGCGGTGTTGGTCTTTCGCTTACGGCGGGGGGTAACGGCGGCTACGTTTTCAAGAGCAATCACGACGCCTACGCAAACATTTCTTATACGGTGCCGGCTGCTACCGCGGAAATTGCGAAAAACGTAGTAGGTGACTTTACGATTTTGGTTGAGCATCCCGAGGTAAGCGGTGCCGACGCGCGTAAAGGTCTTTCGGGTAATCTGCTGGTGTATTATAACACCACCAAGATGTTCGAGTCGCCTATCAGCTATGCTGCCGGCATTGCGGACACTTCGCTTATAATGTCGCTTTTGCATTACGGTGATACGCGTAACGACCAGAAGCTGTACGCCGTTCGTGTTTACGACCGTGATCTTGGCACCGATGAGATCCTTTTGAACCATTTTGCCGATCTTGCGAAATATTATAAGCTAAACGTTGCCGGGTACGAAGGCCTTTCCTTGCCCGAGAAGCTTGAAGTGGCCAAGGTCTTTGCCAACGAGATCATCGGCAATAATGATCCTGGCTATGCAGAGGATCTTGACTTGCGCGTTGCTGAGAAGATCGAGGATTTGGTTTACGGGGCTCTCCTTCGCGAGGATACCATTAACTCCGGCTGTGCGGAATTTACAGAGCTTGCTAAGACCTTGAAGCTTGATATCAGCCGTGTGCGTGCCCTGCCGGTTGAATACCGTCAGGCTGTATACAGTGCTGCCCTTAGCTTGATTGAAAGAACCAAAGAGAACGTTGAAGAAGCGATCGAGGTTGCGATCAACGCCGTTCTTGAGGAAGCCTTCGGCGATTACATGATTAGTGAGGCAACGATCACCTATAAGGATCTTTACGTTAAGCAAGATAACTTGAAGGTATGGGTCGACTTCTTCGCCGCTAAGGAATCTGACGGTCTTGTTTACGACGAGTTCAGTTATACGGACGGCAAGAAAGAAAATGCGGTAAGCCATATCGGAAATACCGAGCAGCCCTATAATGCCGATGTCCTCTTCCAGAAATATCGCTTCCGCGGTGAAAACAAGGGTGCTAATTCCTTCTATTTTAAAAAGGTATTGGCGAATGAAGGCACGAATATCCGTGCTTACGGTGACGGTTGCTTGAAGACGGGTTACCAGAATATGATCGGTCTTTACTCCCCCGGGGAGGATTCGGATGTGACCTATCAGCTGGTCACAAAAGCGCAAGGTAAGGATGGAGGAACGGGCGGGTCATATACGCAGTTTGACGGCATCCGCTTTACCTACGGTATCGATAAAAAAGGCGGCTTCATCAGTGCACTTGATTATTACGGCTTCGGAAGTAAAGACAGTGGTGTGACTTTTGAAGGCCAAGGCACGAACATGATTCGTTTTAAGGCCGGTAAGCAGGTCTATTTTAACGATACCGATTTGACGGTCGTTATTGATAAGGCGAACAACAAAAGCTATATGTACTACGATGTCGGATATATTACCGATAATAACGGCAATCCCGCCTATACCGCGAAGCTGGATAGCGCCCCTGCCATATCGAACCTGACGCCTTTTGACGGTAAATATGAATACAGAACCATGGCAGATGCGAAGCTTTATGTTGACGCCGCGGGTAACCTTTATTGGTACAACGGTAAATGGCAGAGCCACTTCTACTTAGTCGACAAGGGCGCCGGCAGCTACGCTTACTGCGACGGAAACGGCAACGAATGGATCCTCGCCAATGCGGACGATATAGACGAGACGGCGCGTAAGAATATCGGGGTTACCTTTGACGATCAAGCGGTTTCGCTCGTCGGTCCTTTGTACGACAACAACAAGATCACCGAGGTTCCCGCCGACACGGAGAACGCCTTGGGGCCTTTCGAATGTAAGAAGATGTCGGTTTCGACTTATGCGAACGGTACGCTTCTTTATAAGGTTGACGATATTATTTACCGTCGCGAAGATCAGGGGCTCCTCGGTAGCGGTGCCGATATGACCATCTACGCCATTCGTACGTATGACTGTGTGCTGACGGATGAGGAAATCAAGCAAAATCACTTTGCCGACCTTGCCGGATACTATGGCTTCGATCTTTCGATTTACAGCTTTTTGAACGATACGCAAAAGAAGCAGCTTTACGATTTGCTTACTACAATGCAGTTGGGCGATAACCGCGAGGCTTGCATTCAAAGATATGAGGAACTGCTCTGCGATCTGTTGTATTCGTTCGACAGCGAAAGCGAAGCGGCCCTTTCGTTCCGTCAGCTTTGCGCTACCTATTTCCTTAAAATTGATTCGCTGTTAAATCTTTCGGTCAATAGCCAAGAGCGCGTATTTGAAAGCTTTTTGGATGCCGATCCCACGACTCTGCACTACCGTGCCGTTCTCCAAGCCCGTCTTGAAAAGGCCGTAGAAAGTGAGCTTTACAATCACTACGAGGAATCCACCATCCAAAAGACGGTTGATTTTTCGAGCTGGCAGCTTCACGTTTACGGTGAGCCAGGCTTTCGTGCCGTATTCGAGATCAACGAGCAGCAGCTTTCCACCTTTACTGCCCGAAATACCTCTGCAACGATTGGTATATTGGTTGCTCAAAAGGGCAATAAATCCGGACAGGTTGCTTCTCTTGACGGGGTTTCGGTAAGTGTTGCTTCCGACGGAACGCTGGTCTTCCCTGACGGTGTCAGTGCTACGATTGCGTATGAGAATGGCTCCTATACCGATGCCGTTATGCAGGAAGACGGGAAGGCCTTATTCTCCCAGGGAATTTTCCCCGATGAAGAATCCTATGGCCAAAAGTATTACTGTGTTGCCTTTGTAGTGCTAAAGACGGCTGACCAAACCCTCGTGTATCTGCAGAATGCTCCCTATGGCCGAGATAACGCCCCTTCTCTCGGTGAATTTTCTGAGCAAGCACTGGAGATGAACTGGGCGTATCCCAACATCCACACGGTTCTGACTAAGTATCTTGAGGACGATGGATACGATAAGGCGTCCGCTTTTATCGGTGGCACGGTTCTTTCTGATTTCCGTGTATCGGTTGATACCATTAACCGTACTGCGTTTGACCGCGTGAACGCTTTGATGAACTTCTATTTGGGTGTTTCCCTGATCGAGGGGGAAACCGATGGCCCCACGGTATACATTGGTATGTTTGACTCGGTCTATGAAAAGAGCAGCTACGGCGTATCGGTTCAGAACGGAGACCTCTACATTTGGTACAACGACGAGGCACAGCTGGATATGCTGATTGACCTGCTTGACGAAATTCTTGCCTATCATTATAACCTCGGTGGCGATATCATACTGCCTAATGGGTTTAATGAGGTAAGAAAGGTTATGCCAACACATTAAAAACAGATTTTCGTTATAGGGCGGCTTTAACGCTGTCCCATAATGCATCTGATTAAACAAAATGATAAGAAAATCGCCCGGTGCACCTGTAACAAGATGTATCGGGCGATTTTTCCCGTACTAAGAAGGATCAACAGCATCTTGTGTTTGATACACCAAAGCCCACCAAAGCCTGCTAAGAGTTCTCTTGACAGGCTTTTTCCTTTCTGGTATAATAAAAAGAGAAAACGGTTTCGTAGGAGGTTTTTATGGCACAGGTTACAATACGGGACGTAGCCGCCGCGTGCGGCGTCAGCATCGGTACGGTCTCTAAGGCCCTGAACCGAAATGAGCGTATCAGCGAGGAAACAGTCAAAAGGATCCGTACGACGGCGCAAGAGATGGGATATACGGGTTTTGCGGCTGCCCGCTTGCTCTCTGCGCGCCGTCGCCGCATAGCTGTCGTTTTAGTGAAGGATACGGCCGGTATGCACGTGCGATACCTTGCGGGGATCCGTTCGACCCTTCCCACCCTTGCCGCCTACGGTATTGAATGCGATATCTTTTATTACGGCGAGGATTTTGTTCCCTTCACCGAAGAGAGTTCTTCGTCTTATGAGGGGATAGTAGCCCTTTCTTCTCTGGCGGGGCGGCTTGGCAGTCTTGGTAACACTCCGCTCGTTCTGCTTCGTTCTCGATCCTCAGCGGCGGATCCGATTGCGGAGGTGACCCCAAACTACCGTGTGATGGGGCGCCTGGCCGCCCAGTTTTTGGCTTTTGCTACGGCCGGCGGAGAGGTAGCGGTGCTTTGCGGTCGGCGCGGCATTTTTTCGGAGGAGGAGACTGTGCGCGGCTTCCGCGAGATATCTGAAAAGCTTTCCTTTCCCCTTGTGGGCATTGCTGAGTGCGGGGAAAGTCCGCGCCAGGCGAGCTTTGAGCTTCGTCGGCTTTTGCAGGCTAATGCTCGCCTTCGCGGCCTTTTTATCATTGGGATCTCGCCTTCATCGGTTCTCTCTGTTGTCGGGGAAAGCAAAAAGAAAATGACGGTTCTTTCCACCGATTTTTCGCAGGATTCGATTGAAGCGCTTCGTACCGGTCGGCTTTCCGCTCTTTTGTATTCTTCCCCCGAAAAACAGGCGGAAGAAGCTCTCCTTGCAATGAAGCAGGGGTTATTGGGGGGGGCGGTGGAAAGGCATCTTGCTGTACGGCCCGAGTTGGTTTTGAAAAGCAATCTTGAGTGTTATCTGTAATAAATAAAAAACGCTTACCGTACGGTAAGCGTTTTTTGGTTATATTTTTGCTAAGGGGCAATCAGTTCTGCGCGTAGAAACGGTCGATAACACCCTGAAGGGCTTGGTTCTTGGATTCCATCTCCGAGTTCCAGGTAGACGAGAACTTGTTGGTTCCACCGGTTTTGGCAACATCAATGATATCGTAGATAGTGTGACCGGTGTTCTGGGGCGAATTGTTCGAGAAGGAACGGGCGCAGTAGTTATCAAAGAGAAATTCCTGCGGGCAAGCAATCGAAGAGCGAATGATATCCAAAACCTCCAGCTGCTTGGTGTTATCAACGGGGTTGTTCTTCAGCTTCAGATCAACATCGAAATACTGGCGGGCAACCGAAACGCTCTCCTCAGTCATGTACTGCATAAGGGCAGAGCAAGCGGCGAAGTCGCGGCTCGAAACCTCCAAGATCGCGCCACCGCAGGCGTTGTCGGAAACGAGGTTGCGGTAGGCCTTAAACTGGTCGTACTTGGGGTAAGGAATAACGGCGGCTGCATCATTCATGCTACGGAATTTTTCACCCTCCAGCGAGGCCAAGAATTGGTCGGACATAAAGAGCGAGTTCCCGTTTTGAAAAGTGGAAAGAATGTTGGCGGCATTCTTTTCCAGCTTAACGCTGCTCTTCGACATGTAGTTTATGATGCTGTCAATGTACGTATGCAGCTCATTCTGCTGGTCTTCGTTAGAAACGTAGCTGGGGCGGTTCTGTGCGTCGTACGAGAAAATATTCATGTTCGACGAGTAGAAGTAAGCACGGGAGAAAAGGCCGCTCGAAGCAATCAGACCCCAGAAGGTCTGGCTTTCGTCGAGGTTGTTCGGAACGTGTGCGCGGTCGGCATAGTCGAACATGGTCTCATAGGTCCAGGCAATGTCGGGATCGTTGCCGAGAATGATGTCATAAAGAGTATTCATGCCGCCTTCGTTGCTGAAGGTCTCATCGAATTTCGAGACGTTTACGAAGGTGTTGTAGGAAAGACGAAGCGAATCGATAAAGTAGTCGCCGGCCGCGATGTAATACTTATCGGGATTGAGGGTCGTGCCGTTCATCATATCGATGTACCAGCCCTCGCTCTCAAAATCGAAGTAGTTATCGGCACCGCCGTATCCGTCCTTCATATCCTTCAGAAGGCCACTGACCTCCGCGCGGATAAGGCCGTAATACATGTTGATGACGATATCGGGGCAAGCATCACCGCCCTGGCTGGCGAGCTGCTCAAGATGGGTGAGGACGTCGCTAAAAGCGGTCTGCTCCTGCTTGTAAGTAATCTTAATGCCAAGGTCGTTGGCGACCTTATCGTTACGCTGATAGATCATGGTCTCAACCGTGTTCTCGGTAACGTCATCGGGCCCGATAATGAACTTGACAGAGGTGTCAGAGCCCGAGGTGGAAAGGCCTGCTTGCTGGGTCGAGTTCAGCTCAACGATGATTTCCTTCTTGTTTCCCTTACTGTCGGCGAAATTGACACTGTCCCATTTCGAGCCACCGCCGGACGGGCTTTTTGTCGTGGTAGGACTCGTGGTATCCGAGGGGTCACCGCCACAGGAGGCGAAGGCCAGGGTCAGAAAGCACAGACAAAGAAGAAGCGAGAGAATGCGTACTGTTCTTTTCATAATAAATCCTTTCTTGAAATAGTTCATATGTAGTGAAATCATATGACATCAATATTATATTAGGTTTTGGAAAAAAAGTCAATACAATTTTGACAAAAAGGCAATATTTTATATATTAAAATTGAGATTGATTTGGGTAAATGGGACAGGGGATTGCTTTTTTCGGCGATGCGTGCTATAATATTTTATATAAGGTTCTATCAAAGCGTACGAAAGGGGAAAATGATGAAAAAAACAACCTTAGTCGTAATGGCGGCGGGAATGGGCAGCCGCTTTGGAGGATTAAAGCAGATGGCCCCCTTGGGACCCGATGGGCAGATGATCATCGATTATTCGATCTACGACGCTGCAAGGGCGGGCTTTGATAAGGCCGTTCTGATCATTAAAAAAGAAAACGAAGTTGATTTTCGTCAGGCGGCGGGTCACCGTATCGAAAAGATGATGGACGTTTCCTACGTCTTTCAGTCACCCACGGATCTGCCAAACGGCTTTTCCTTACCCGAGGGAAGAGTGAAGCCGTGGGGAACCGGGCATGCCGTGCTGGCCGCGCGCAAGGTAGTCGATACCCCTTTTGCTGTTATCAACGCCGACGATTTCTACGGTGCCGAATCCTATCGCCTGATCCATAATCAGCTGCTCCTTGATAACCCATCCTGCATGGTCGGCTTCCGCCTGGGCAATACGCTTACTGAAAGCGGCACTGTCAGCCGCGGGGTGTGCATGATTGATGATGAGGGCTACCTTTCTTCGGTGACCGAGCATACGGCACTCGATAAAAACAGCGGCATTCCTCTGGATACCATCGTATCGATGAACCTTTGGGGATTTGACACCTCGATCTTTTCCCATTTGAAAAGCGGATTTGAGAATTTCCTTTCCACAATGCCCGATCCTATGAAGAGCGAGTTCTATCTGCCCTTCGTGGTCGATGGTATGATCAAGAACGAGGGCGCGCGCTTTTGCGTTTTGCAAAGCCCTGAGCGTTGGTATGGCGTGACCTACCGCGAAGACGCAGAGGGGGTAAAGGCCGCGATCCGTCAAAAGCATGAGGATGGTTTATACAAGAATATGCAATAAAACGCAAAACAAATATTACAATTCTGCCACGCGGAAATTTCGCCCCGCTTGGCAGAATTTTTATTTCTTGAAGCCTATCACTTCCTCTTTCGCATAGAGAAAAGCTTCGCTTCATATGAATGAAAAAAGGGGGTGATGCTATGCGCGAGAAGGTAAGGCGTTTTTTCCGCACGGGGATCGCTTTAAGCCTTGCGGCCCTTTTGATGCGTACCGTATCGGTCTCCTTCGGGGCGTACGTTGCCGAATGCATCGGGGCCGAGGGGATGGGGCTGTATTCGCTGATCATCAGTGTTTATACCTTTGCCGTCACCTTCGCTACCTCAGGGGTACAGCTGGGGGTCACGCGCTTGGTTTCCGAGGCATTGGGCCGAGGTAAGCCGCAAGAGGCGCGGGCCGCCCTTTCGACTGCCCTTGGGTATGCCCTGGTCTTTGGCGCCGCGGCTTCCTTTTCGCTTCTCCTTGGCGCCGATTTCTTCGGCACGGTCCTTCTGGGGGATAGCCGTACCGTGCCCGCCCTGCGTCTTTTGTCGGTAGCGCTTATTCCGATCGCTCTTTCGTCGGTTTTCAGCGGTTATTTTATTGCGGTTCGAAAAGCCGCGCGCGGGGCGGCCGTTTCGGTGGCGGAGCAGCTTTTGCGTATTCTTTTGACGGTGGGCGCCTTGACTGCCCTTTTGCCGAAGGGTCTTTCCTACGCCTGCCTCGCACTGGTTGGCGGGAGCGCTATTGCTGAGATCTTTTCTGCCCTTTGCCTTTTTTTTCTGTATCTCCTGGAGCGACGCCGAAACAAAAAAGTAAAGGCCGCCGGGCGGCAGCTTTTCCCCCTTTTGCGGATCACACTCCCCGTTGCCGCCTCATCATACGTACGCTCGGGCCTCGTCAGTGCCGAGCATATGCTGATCCCCCGCGCCCTTACCGCGGGCGGGCAGAAAAAGGACGAGGCTCTTGCCGCCTACGGTTTGTTGAGCGGAATGGCTATGCCGCTGCTTTTATACCCCTCGGCGATCCTTTCCTCCTTCGCTGGGCTTCTAATTCCTGAGGTGGCAGAGCGGGTAGCGAGGGAAGCAGCCGAGGAAAACCGCAGGCTTTGTGAGCGAGCGCTTTTTGTAACACTTCTTTTCGGAATCGGCTTCGGGGGGATCTTTGCAGGCTTTTCGGAGGAGATCGGGCTTTTGGTGTATGGAAAAAGCGAGGTCGGGCGGTATATCTCCATCCTTGCCCCGATTGTTCCCATTATGTATCTTGACCATATCACCGATGCCATACTCAAGGGGGCTGGGCGACAGGTGTTTTCGATGACGGTCAACATCCTCGATTCGATCGGCAGCATTCTTCTGGTCATTTTGCTTCTCCCCTCGCTGGGGGCAGACGGCTACGCCTATATCGTGATGATCGCCGAGCTTTTTAATTTTTCCTTCAGCATTACGGGGCTTCATAATGCTATCCCTTTTCATTTTCACCCCTTTTCCTGGATCCTTTTGCCAAGTGCCTTTGTTTTTATATCGGTAAGACTTTCTAAGCGATTGATCTTATTTGAGGGCGCTTTCGGTCTTTTGTTGAAGATCATTTTTTCGGCCCTTTTATACCTTCTTTGCTTGTTTCTTTTCCGTAAGGGAGGAAAAAGAGGACAAAAAGAGAAAAAGATTGGCTCGACCGTTCCCATCGCATTTCTACGAAGGACAAAAAAACAGGTTACGGTCTACCGTTTTTCCTTTGGGAAGCCGCCCTTGACCCTTGACAAGAGGGAAGAAGACCGATATAATAAAAGGCAGGGCGGTCACACCGCCGATCTTAGGAAAAGAGAAACCGTATGATAGAAAACTGTTGCTTTACGGGGCACCGCCATCTGCCCGTCGGCGAAGGGCTTTGCCTTCTTAGGGAAAGAACTGCAGAGGCCGTACGAGAGGCGTACCGCTTGGGCGTCCGCCATTTTTACGCGGGCGGGGCTCTTGGCTTCGATATGCTGGCGGAGGAGTGCGTTTGCGCCCTGAGAGAAAGCGAGTTTTCGGATATTTGTCTCCATTTGCTCTTGCCTTGCCGCGAGCAGGATAGGCTTTGGCCTGAGAGGGAGAAGGAACGGTATCGTTCGTTGATCGAGCGTGCTGACAGCCATGTTTTTTTATACCCCGCTTATGAGCGCTTCGTGATGGCCGCGCGCAACCGCGCTTTAGTCAAGGCCGCTGACCTTTGTATCGCGTATCTTCAAAGCTCGGTAGGGGGGACGGCGCAGACGGTAGCTCTTGCCAAGAAGAAGGCGATCCCGGTTATAAATTTGGCGGGAAACGATCGACTTTTCTTCGACAAAGGTCTCTTTTGAAGCAAAAAGGGCATATAAATGCCCTTTTTCTTTTTGTCTTCTGCTTTTTGTAAAAATTACTTTGCTTATTTTCGGGTGAGCTCGTCGAAGGAAAGGCCGTAGCGCTTGGCAATATCCTCGGCGTAGCTGCGCCCGTCTGGCTTACGGCGACTGATGATAAAGGAACGTTCTCCCTCCTCGATCCCCGCTACCAATGTATCAAAGGCGATCCCACCTGTAGAAAGCGAGCGAGTGCTGATCGCGGGGGCTTCGGCCGCCAACTCGTGTAGGTGGGTGGAGAAGACACCGCGGCAGCCCATAGCCCCAAAGGCAGCCAAAAGCTCTGCCGCTAAGAAGGAGGCCTCGTAAGCACCGGTCGAGGAAAGTGATTCGTCAAGTAGGATCAGCGAATCCCCGTCTGCCACTTGGAAGATCTCGCGCAAGCGGGCGCATTCTTCGCCAAGCCGCCCTTTATCCAGCGTATCCTCGGCTTCGGTGGGGAAGTGGGTAAAGATCGCGCTGACGGGGCTGATCCTGGCCGTTTTACAGGGGACGGGAAGCCCCAACTGAAAGAGCGCTTGGATAAGCCCTATGGCGGTGGTGATGACTGATTTACCGCCGCGGTTCGGGCCGGTGAGAATATAGAAGCGGCCGTTGTCGTCAAACGAAAAATCGTTATATACCACAGCCCCTTCGATGCGAAGGGCGACGTCGGGATTGTAAAGCCCATCGGCCGTTAGCGCCTTTTCCCCGATCGGGGCGATCTCTGCTACCGTCAAGGGAAGCCCCTTTTCGCTTAGCTTTTTGATCAGATCGGATGCGTGCAGAAGAAACTCGATCTCGGGAAGGATGGAGATCAAAAAGTCGGTGTTTTCCAAAACGTATTCGCCAACGATGGTACGCCAAGCGCGCACCGAAGAGCGAAAAACATCGCCCATCGCGCCGTTAAAGGCGGAAATGAGGGCATCCTTGCGGTTCCCGTTTTCGCCCTTTCCGAGCGGGACAAGCTCGGCAATGCAGGTAAGCGCGTCGTTCTTAAAGCTCATACGTAGGATCTTATCCAGCACCTTGCCTGATTTAAAGGGGGCTTGGTTGATCGAGATCACGCCCGCCGAGGTGGGGCGAAGCGCGTCGTCAAGGTTTACACCCACCGTGATGCTTTTCACCTCACGGATACGCGAGGCAAGCTCAGAAAGATCGCGGTTCAGCTGCCGGTAGTAATCGCTTTTCGAAAGCTCCTCAATCCTTTCGCTAAGGGCGCGGAAGGGAGCACTGTGCAAAGCGCCGCGAAGCGGCGAAAGGCCGCTTGAAAGCGTATCGATGCAACGGATATAAAGCTCGACCTCGGTGATGCTGTAAAGATAGGAATCCCCCGTCGGATTATAATCGCGGTCAAGCTGACGAAGCTCGGTAATATCCCGCAAAAGCGGTAGGACCTCGCGCAGCGTATCGGCAAGCGTAGGGTTGGCGCCAAGATCGCTAAGCGAAGCTTGGCGGTAGGAGATCACAGCGGGATCCTTTGTGAAATGTGGGGTAATACGGTCAGCCCCCAGCGATAAAAGACGGCAAAGGCCCAATCCTTCGGCCACCTCGCGAGGAAGCGTCGCGGCCCTCTTTCGGTCGGCGCCATTCGGGTACAGAAAGCTTATAGTATTGTTTTCCAAGAAAGCTTCTCCTTCTTTGCGGTATTTGAACGGTTTTATTGTAACATACATTTTTAAAAAATGCAAGGAGAAAAGAAAAAGGACAAGCGTTGCTTGTCCTTTTTGTAATTAGATGGAACGAACCTTGATTACGGCTTCCAATTTGGAAAGCGCGTCAACGATATCGTCGGGCGCCTTGTGATCAAGCTCGGCGATCGTGTAGGCGTAATCGCCGCGCGAGCCGTTCGAAAGGTGGGCAATGTTGATGCCATGGCCAGAGATAACGCCGGTGATAGCGTTCAAAACGTTCGGGATGTTCTTGTGCAAAAGGCAAAGGCGGGATAGACCCGAGTAAGGCATCGAAACGGCGGGGTAGTTCACGCTGTTGCGGATGTTACCGGTTTCTAGATACTCGACCAGCTCCTCGGCCGCCATAACGGCACAGTTATCCTCGGATTCAACCGTCGAAGCACCGAGGTGAGGGATGCAGGTGATGCCGGGTACGCCAACCGTTTCCTCGGTCGGGAAGTCGGTTACGTACGAGGCGATCTTGCCGGCGGCGATCGCTTCCTTCACGGCTTCCGCGTCGACAAGGTCCGCGCGCGCAAGGTTGATGATGCGAACGCCGTCCTTCATTTTTGCGATGCTTTCCTTGTTGATCATCTTCTTGGTGTCGGCGGTGGCAGGGACGTGCAGGGTGATGTAATCGGATTCGGCGTAGATCTCGTCGTAGGTCGCGGCGCGCTTGACCGAGCGCGAAAGGCTCCAAGCGCCGGCAACCGTCAAAAACGGGTCGCAGCCCTGAACCTGCATGCCGAGGTGGGTAGCGGCGTTGGCGACCATACCGCCGATCGCGCCAAGCCCGATAACGCCCAGCTTCTTCCCGGTCAGCTCGTGACCGACGTAGGCACCCTTACCGGCCTCGACCGCCTTGGCGACCCCTTCGGTTCCAACAAGCGTCTTAGCCCATTCGATGCCGCCCACGATATCGCGCGAGGCAAGGATAAGAGCGGCGATCGCCAGCTCCTTAACGCCGTTGGCGTTGGCGCCGGGGGTATTGAAGACCACTACGCCCGCCTCGGCACACTTGTCAAGCGGAATGTTGTTAACACCCGCGCCGCAACGCGCGATGGCAAGAAGCTCGGGATTCAGGGGCATATCGTGAAGCGCGGCCGAACGGACCATAACCGCGTCGGCATTCGGGAGATCCGCCCCGATCTCGTACTTTCCCTTCGGGAACACATCGGTACCGACCGATGCGATTTTGTTCATAAGCTTAATCTTTTTCATGATCTTAATCGGCGTTCTTCGGGTTCTTCGCCGCAAACTCCTTCATAAATTCGATAAGGGCTTCTACACCCTCCTTGGGCATAGCGTTGTAGATCGAGGCGCGCATACCGCCAACCGAACGGTGACCCTTCAGGTTCTTAAGACCCTTGGCCGAGGCCTCCTTGGCAAACTTCTTGTCAAGCTCGTCGTTGCCCGTAACGAAAACGACGTTCATCATCGAACGGCTCTTCTTCTCAACCGGTGCGATGTAGTAATCCTGGCTGTCAAGGTAATCGTAGAGAAGCGAGGCCTTATGCTCGTTGCGGCGCTTGATCTCTTCAAGACCGCCGATGCTTTCCAGCCACTCAAAGACCAGCTTCGCCATGTAGATGCAGAAGCAGGGCGGGGTGTTGTACATCGAATCGTTCTCGGCCATCAAGGCGTAGTCGAGCATCGCGGGGGCATCTTCTCTGGCGTTGCCAAGCAGATCGTCGCGGATGATAACGATGGTAACGCCGGCAGGGGCGATGTTCTTCTGAGCGCCCGCGTAGATAAGACCGAACTTCTGTACGTCGATCGGCTCGGAGCAGATGCAGGAGGACATATCAGCGACCAGCGGCACGTTTCCGGTTTCGGGGATATAGTGGAACTTTGTACCGTAGATGGTGTTGTTGAAGCACATATGTACGTAGTCGGCGTCGGGGCGGATATCGGTCAGCTTGACTTCGGGAACTGCGGTAAAGTTAGCACCCGCCGAGGAAGCGGCCACGGCGATATCGCCGTACTTCTTGGCTTCTTGGTACGCCTTCTTCGAGAACTGACCCGAAACGATATAGTCGGCGCACTTGTGGTTGGAGAGAAGGTTCAGGGGAACCATAGCAAACTGGGTAGAGGCACCGCCCTGCAAAAAGAGAACTTTGTAGTTTTCGGGAATGTGCATCAAGCGGCGAAGCGAGGCCTCGGCTTCCTTGATGATGGGCTCGTAATCGGGGGAACGATGGCTCATCTCCATAACCGACATACCGCTGCCTTTGTAATTGAGAAGATCAGCTTGCGCTTCTTGCAAAACAGACAGGGGGAGCATAGAGGGACCGGCGGAAAAATTGTAAATTCTTTCCATAGTTGTCACGACAACGCGAAGGGCGTTTCCTTTCTTTGATTTCGTTATATTTTAATTTATCTTCATAAACTATATTAGTAATTATACAACTAAACCGAAAATAAGTCAACCATCACTTTTTATAAAAGGAAGAGAAGTTTCTTTTCCTCGTCCGCTGTCTTTTGTAAAAATATACAAAGAAAAGAGGCGTACGGAAAAAAGCAAAAAAATAACGAAAAAAGGGCTTGACAAATTGATTTCGCTTTGCTATAATAAGTAGGCTATGGCGGAATAGCTCAGCTGGCTAGAGCATCCGGTTCATACCCGGCAGGTCGTTGGTTCAAATCCGACTTCCGCTACCAGGCCCGTTGGTCAAGCGGTTAAGACACGGCCCTTTCACGGCTGTAACATGGGTTCGATTCCCGTACGGGTCACCAAAAAA
>JAZOOS010000010.1:0-9290 GCA_045655185.1 Eubacteriales bacterium | reverse complement strand
TATTTCGGCTATAAAACCGATTTGTTCTCTCTTTCTGTTTGTTATAAGGGGTTGGGCTTAGCCCTTTTGCGTTTGACCAGTCAAATGCGATGCTCGCACTTAGTGGAGATTTCAAATTCTCCGACAAGAACATCCCCCTTTGCCGTGCGATCTTTTCTTTTTTTAGGGAAGGATCGGAATAACGAGGTCGCAGGCCGCCTTGGCGCCCGCTTTTTCGAAATAGATCTCTTCCATCGGGATCCATTCCGAAAAGAAGCGCTTTGCCATGGCTTCGCCGTTGCGAAGAAGGATCCGTTCTCTTTGCAGGTCTTTATCGATATCAAGAAAGACCGAAAGGGTATAATGCCCCCTAAAAAGCGGGTGCATCGAATAGGCGCCCTCGATAACGGTCAGGGGCTTTGGCGTGATGAAAACCGGATCTAAAAGGCGCATGCTTTGGCAGTCAAAGCGGCGGTAAGCGATGCTTTCCCCTCGGTTTAAGGGGAGAAGCACCTCTGAAAGAAAGCGCTCGCGGTCGATGTTCCCCCCGACCTCCCGAAAGCGTTCCGCGGTGCGTTGGTGGGGTTGCAGAAAGAAATCGTCCATATGAAGGACGGTGGCACCGTAAAGCGTTTTAAGAAGCGAGGAAAGCGTTGATTTGCCCGAGGCGCTCCCCCCCTCGATCGCCAGGCGAACCGGGCCGTTTTCAAGCACTTTATCAATGGCGGCCAAAAGCGGCAGGAAGGGGATATAGCGGTTGCTTATCACGCGGTAGGCGGGGCGGTAGGTCTCTCTGAATTTCTCCGAATGGTGAAGCGGGGGAAAGCCCTCTCTCTCCCATTCCTTTACGGCTTCGTCAAATTCGTCAAGCGAAAAGGGGAAAAAACCGTCTTTCGCAAGGCGGCGGGTGAGGGAAAGATCGGCAAGCAGATTTTCCTTTCCCTTTTCCTCGCGCTTGGCCGAGAGGAAGAAAAGCGAAGCGAGGGTTTTTTGCGAAAGACCCGAGGAAAGATAGGAAAGATACACGCGGGAGTAGCGCTCGCCGAGGGATTCGATCAGCGGCTCGCCCCCCGCTTTCAGGGCGGCGGCTTCCTTACCGAGCGCTTCCTCTGCCCCCTCGGGGGAGGAGAGAAGATGCTCACACCCGAAGGCGCCTTGATAAAGAAACTTGAAAATATCCCGAACGCAAAGGGCGGGATAGCGGCGAACGGTTGACGCTAAGGCTACGGAAAGCTTCATGCTTTTCTCCTTGCTTTTTATCTTTTTTGCTTTTGGTTTTCCAGCACCATCACGAGCGGCGGGATCAAAACGAGCTGTAAAACAATCCCCGGCAGGGCGCCCGTAAACGCCCCCGCCAAAAAGGCGGCGAAGGTAAAGGCCCCGCCCGAGGCGCCAAGGCATATAAACATCGCAAGCCCCCATACGGCGCGCCCCGCGAGCATCGCCGTAAGAAGCGAAAGGTAGATATATCCCTTTTTCTTCGGGAGGATGCGGCGCATAAGGGCGGCTACTAAGGCGTAGGTGAAAAGCTCAAACGCCATAGAGATGCCGCCGGGGAAGAAGGGGGGCATCCCCAGGGTCAGCGAGCGAAAGAGCGGGGCGATAAAGCCGACGGCAGGCGCCCACGGCCAGCCCGATAGGAAGCCGCAAAGAAGCACCGGTAGGTGCATTGGGCAAAGCATGGCACCGATCTCGGGGATCTGCCCGGTCAAAAAGGGTAGAACGTATGCGATCGCCAAAAAGAGGGCGGCGGTAATCATTTTGGAAAGACGGTCACGGTTTTTCATCGTAAATTCCTTTTTGATACAAAAAAAGCCACTATCCGCTTCTTGGATAATGACACTTCATGCATCGATTTCATTTTTTTGAGTGACGATAAAGGAAACTGCTGTTTCCGCAAGGGTCTTCTGACCGACGGGGGTATTATACCATAAACCGCCAAAATTTGCAAGACCTTTTCTTTTTTTATAAAGAAAAGGCGTTGAAATCTTGAAAAAAGAATGGTATACTGAATTTGTTGTTATTACGACCGAAAGGAGGAAAAGATGCGTTCAAAGCTTTTGCAATCGGTGAAGGATACCTTTCTTTCTTCGATCCCGCTTGCCGTTATCATCGTTTTGTGTCTTCTCGTCGCGCCGCTTGAAAATCCTGCCGACTACGGGAAGGTCGCCGTTGGGTATCTTTGCGTCGTTTTGGGTCAGGCGCTTTTCCTCGTCGGTCTTGAAACCAGTATTCTTCCGATCGGGCGTATGGTGGGCGGCTCGTTCGCCAAGTACAACAAGCTTTTCTTCGTTCTTGCCTTTGGATTTACCTTCGGGCTTTTAGCCACGGTGGCAGAGCCCGCCCTTTCGGTGCTTGCCAAGCAGATCGGCGGCATCATGCCGCTTATCAGCCCCACACTTTTCATCTGGATCACGGGTACGGGGATCGGCATCGGCGTTGCGATCGCGCTTGTGCGGATCGTAAAAAACATAAATATCAAGATCGTTTTCGGCGTTCTTTACGCCCTTACCTTTTTGTTCGTTATCTTTGCCCCGCCCGAGTTCGTGGCTCTGGCCTTTGACGGAAGCGGCGCAACGACGGGGGACGTTTCGGTTCCCTTTATTCTGGCCTTGGGGCTCGGTATATCGACCACCTTCTCCAAAAGCAAGTCGAACGACGATTCGCTGGGCATCATCGGCATCTCCTCGGTCGGGCCGATCATCGCGGTGCTTTTGTATGGGATCATCGCAAAGGCGAGGAACGGGGGCACCCTGCCGCCCGAGAACGCCTACGATATGACCGTGAAGAGTGGCTTTTCAGACATTCTTTCGGGGAACATTACCGACGTAGCCCTCGCGGTTTTACCGATCGTTCTCATTTCGATCCCCTTTCTTTGGTTTCTTCTTCGGCTTCCGCGGTCGACCTTTCTGCGCCTTTTGCTCGGCGTTATCCCCGTATACGTCGGTCTGCTCGTATTCCTTTCGGGGATCGATTACGGCTTCGGGTTCATCGGGCAGTATATCGGCAGCGTCTTCTTTGAGGAAGGAAGGTCCGAGCTTTTCCGTTGGCTGCTTCTTCCCGTTGGGTTTATTCTCGGCGCCGCCATTACGGTTTCAGAGCCGGCGGTCACGGTTCTCGGCGTACAGATCGAAGAGCTGACAAACGGTCACATCAAACAAAGCGTTATCCGCGTAACGCTCTCGATCGGCATCGGCTTCGCTTCGCTGCTTTCGATCTTAAAGATCCTGACCGAGATCAATATCCTATGGTTCCTTGTGCCGCTTTATGCCTTGGCGCTTTTGATGATGATCTTTACCCCCAAGCTTTTCGTGGGGCTCGCCTTTGATTCGGGCGGGGTTACGGGGGGCGCCCTGACCTCGGCCTTCTTAACCCCTCTGACGCTCAGCATCGCGGCGTCGGTGGCGGCGGCGGGCGAGGGAAAGATGTCTGTTCTGACCAACGGCTTCGGCATCATTTCGTTTATATCGGTCACCCCGCTTATCGCCATTCAGCTGCTGGGCATCGTGTACGACTTCCGCTTGAAGCGCGCGCTCAGCGAAACGGTGGACGAAAGCTTTGAAGAGCTGGAAAGCTTTATGCTTGAGGCGATGGAAAGCCCCGAAGAAAAGGAGGACACAAACGGTGAGTGAAGGAAAATTTTTGCAGATACAGCACCTCATTCTGATCGTTGATCAGAAGAAAAAGGATAGCTTCCTAACGCTTCTTTACGAATACGGCGCGCACGGCGTTGATATCGTGTACGGCCACGGCTCGATGAGCCCGCACGCCATCATGGCCGCCTTCGGCTTTGAGGCCGAGAAGCATAAGGTCGTGATTTCCTGCCTTATGAAAAAAGAAAAGGTCGAAGAGCTGATGAAGCTTCTTTATACCGACTACCGTTTCGACAAGCCAAACACGGGGATCGCTTACAGCATTCCCGTTGAGGGGCTGGTATTTTAAGAAGGGAGAGCTACTATGAAGGATTTAAAGGCTTTGTATATCATCGTAAACGCGGGCTTTGCGGATGAGGTCGTACAGATCGCCCGCGAGCAGGGCTCGACCGGCGCCACCATCATCAACGCGCGCGGCTCGGTCGCCAAGCCGAAGACCATTCTCGGCATTACGATCGACACCGAAAAGGAGATCGTTTTAAGCGTTACCACGCGCGAGGTGGCCGAAAGGATCGCCGCGGCGATCAAGGAAAAGGCGGGCGTCGGCACCGCGGCCCACGGGCTTTGCTTCTTTATGCCGGTCGAGATGTCTACTCTTACGATTGGGTAGAAAGCGGACACCGAAGAGCAAAAAAACCTGCCCTTATTGATATGTACGCCAAACCTATTCTCTTTGCAATGGTATTATAGGAGTGACGGCATTGCAAGAAGAAGGTGCAAAAAAATTAAAAAACAGGAGAGATAAAACGATGTGTAACATTGCGGGATACGTGGGAGAGCGCCGCGCCGCCCCCATCCTGATTGAGATGATCAAGGCCCAGGAAGGGCTGAACGGCGGCCATTTCAGCGGGATCGCCACCCTTCACGAGGGGAAGATCTATTACGAGAAGCTGACGGGGGATTTCGATCGCCTCGTCGCCTTGAAGCGCATTGAAGAGCTACCCGGGAATATCGGTATCATTCACAGCCGTACCCCTTCGGGCGGTGGCGACGAATGGGCGCACCCCTTCGTGTACCGCAAGGAGGGGAGGGTTCAGCTTGCCTACGTTGCTAACGGCGCAGCAAGAATGTTCGAGGTAAGAAACGACGAATATAACCGAATGACCTGGGATATGCTTAACGAGGGATGGGTCATGGATTCACGCGTGCGGATTCCCAATCCTCGCTATCAGATCCTGCCCGACGGCTCCGCCGTGCATATGAGTGATGTGATGTGTCAGCTGATCGCCAAACATATGAAGGAAGGGGATCGCGAGGATACCGCCATGGCCAAGGCTTTTTGCGATATGCCCGGGGAGATCGTGGGGCTTTTGCTCTCGCTTGCCACCCCTGATAAGATTGCCTACGCACGTATCAATATGCCGATGTTCGTCGGCTTTGTTGGGCATGGCGCGTATCTTTCCAGCACCCCCCAAGCGTTTCCTGACGATTTCGCGGGAGAAGTACATATCCTGCCGGCCTTATCTTCCGGCTACGTAGGACGCGATACGATCAAAAGCACGGCCTTTTCGGGATTCCCGGTTACGGTCGAGAAGGTAACTCCCGCTATAAAAGCGGCGGCAGCTGACACTCTTTTTTCCCTTCTTTCGAAAGGAGAGATGCTGTGCAAAGAGATGTTTAAGGAAGTAACGCCCTTATTTAAGTCAACCGGATGCATTCCCTATGCAGGCCTTGTCTACGAGATCCTTTACGATTTGAAAAAGAAAGGAAGGCTTTCGGTACGAAGCGAGCGCGTGCAGGGCTCGGCCGAGGGACTTACCGCCCCCCTTTTCTATCTTTCGCTTCAGGGCGAATAAAGCCTTTAACCCTCAAGGAGGAAGAAAATGGTTCTTGTTTTGCTTTTATGCGGTGCTCTTCTCCTTTCGGCCTTGGCGCTGAAGTTTCTTACCGATCTTCTTTACGCCTATATACGGGGCGGAAAAACGCTTGCAGGAAGAAAGCAAGCGATGGCCGTAATCGCGCCCTTGACTAAAGAGGGTCTCTGGGCCTTTTTGCGACTGTTCGGTGCCTTGTGGCTCGCCTCGCTTTCGGGGGTCGCCTCGCTCTTTTGGCGCCTGCTTTTCGGGGAAAGCTTGGTTGCTGAATCTTTGCTTACCATCGCCCTTTCGCTTTCTGTCCTGCTCTTCTTTTTGGGAAGGGCCTCGTATCGGGCGGGCTACAGGGAAAAGAAACGCTTTTTTCCCCAAGGGCTTTTCACGGTGGGCTTTTCGCTTCTTTTGCAGCTGATCTACGCCTCGATTTTTGAGTTTGCGCTGTATGCGGCGGGCCCTGCTGCCACAGCAACCTCACTTCTTTGGCAATTGATGGGAAATCTGCCGCCGCACCTCGGTGATACACCGTTTCTTATGAAATTTGGCTTTTTGCTTTTCTTTGACGCTTTGTACCTCTTGGCTCTTTGGCGCATACAAAAGAGGGGATACGACAGGGCTGAAAGGGAGAAAGATAAACAAAACTTTACATAAATCAAAAACATCCGCAAAGGAGAATTTTATGAATCGAGAAGCGATCCTTGCGGCGGTTGAAAAGCACCGCGAAACGATCCTTGCGGCCGAGGCCTATATTTTTGGGAACCCCGAAACCGGCTACCGCGAGGAAAAGACCTCGCGCTATATGGAAGAGAGGTTTCGCGCCCTTGGTTACGAAGTAACGATGGCCGAGGGGATCCCCGGCTTTTATACGGTGGTGGATACGGGGAAAGAGGGGCCCGAGGTTTTGGTGCTTGGCGAGCTTGATTCGATTATCTGCCCCTCGCACCCCACCGCCGACCCCGAAACCGGCGCCGCCCATTCCTGCGGGCATAACGCCCAGTGCGCCGCCCTTCTCGGCGTGGCCGCAGCGCTTCGCGACCCCAAGGTTTTAGAGGGGCTTTGCGGCCGCATCCGCCTTTGCGCCGTGCCGGCCGAGGAGCTGCTTGAAATCGAATACCGCACCGCCCTGCGGGATGCGGGAAAGATCAAATATTTCGGTGGGAAAAGCGAATTTCTGCGCCGCGGATATTTTGACGGCGTGGATCTTGCCCTTATGGTGCATACTTCTACGACCTCTTATTTCTCTACTATTGCCGGTAACATCGGGTGTATTGCCAAAAAGATCACCTACAAGGGGGTTTCCGCCCACGCGGGGGCAAGCCCCTGGGAAGGCAAGAACGCCCTGTATGCCGCGACCGCGGGCATCAACGCCTGCAACGCCCTGCGCGAATGCTTCCGCGAGGAGGATATCATCCGCTTCCACCCCATTATGACGAGCGGGGGCTCGATGGTCAACGCGATCCCCGAGCGCGCGGTCTTGGAAAGCTACGTGCGCGGAAAGACCTTTGCGGCGATCGAGGCGGCCAACCGCCGCTTGAACGGGGCGCTTTGCGGGGCGGCCCTCTCGCTTGGGGTCAACGTAGAGATCGAGGATAGTCCCGGCTACGCCCCGATGGTAAACGATGAAAAGATGAACGCCCTGGCGGGGAAGGTTTTGAAGGAGATCTATGCCGACGAAGAATTCCGCGCTTCTTCCGCGTACAGCTCGGGCAGCACCGATATGGGTGACCTTTCCTGCGTTCTGCCCGCGCTTCACGCCTATGCCCCGGGGGCCGAGGGAAGATCGCACGGGAACGATTACCGCATTGTCGACCCCGAAAGGGCCTGTGTAAAAAGCGCCGTTTGGCAGGTGGGGATGATCTGCGCCCTCTTGGAAAACGGCGGGGCGACGGCTTTGGATATCATGAAAAATCACAAGCCTCTCTTTGAGAGCTTCGAGGCGTTTTTGGCGTATCAGGATTCGCTTTCCTCGTGTGGCGACCGCATCGTGTACGAAGGCGGGGAAGCCAGGGTAAGGCTGTAAAAGGATAGCGCTTGCAAAGAGCAAGGATAAAGGGGATCCCTTTTATCCCTGCTCTTTTCCTTTTGGTTAAGATATTCTTGACAAGAGGGGGCGAAATCGGCTATACTTATAATGAAATAATTTGGGCATTTATACGCTTTTTTAAAAAATAAGACGGAAAAACGGAGAAAAACATGGGAATTTTTGAAATTTTATCCTTGGTTTGCGGTCTTGCGCTCTTCCTTTACGGTATGGACGTAATGGGAGACGGCTTGAAGAAAAGCGCGGGCAACAAGTTAAAAGTCATTCTCGGAAAGCTGACCAGCAGCAAATGGCGCGGCTTTTTGCTGGGGCTTGGGGTCACGGCGATCATTCAGTCCTCCTCGGCTACCACGGTTATGGTGGTCGGCTTCGTAAACTCGGGTACCATGGTGCTTTCGCAGGCGATCAGCGTTATTATGGGCGCCAACGTCGGCACGGCGGTCACCGCGTGGCTGACGGCCCTTAACGGTATCGAAGGGGGCGCGGACGCTACCGCCTTTTTAAGCTACTTAAAGCCCGACGCGTGGATGCCGATCCTGGCGCTCGTCGGGATTGCGCTGGTGATGTTTGCCAAGCGCGACAAGCAAAAGGACGCGGGCTCGATCTTAATGGGCTTTGCCATTCTGATGGTCGGTATGTCCTTGATGGGCGATTCGGTCGCGGGGCTGAAAAACGATCCCGGCTTTGCCGAGATCCTGCTTCTCTTCAAGAACCCGCTCTTCGGTGTTTTGGCGGGTACCGTCTTAACGGCGATCGTGCAATCCTCTTCGGCCTCGATCGGTATTTTGCAGGCCCTTTCGGTCACGGGCGCCATTTCCTTCGGCACCGCCATTCCGATCATTTTGGGGCAGAACATCGGTACCTGCGTTACGGCGATGCTTTCCTCGATCGGCGCGAACAAGAACGGCAAGCGTACCGCCGTCGCGCATCTTTATTTCAACGTGATCGGCGTTGCCTTCTGGCTTTCGATGTATTACCTTGTCGGCGCGATCTTGCGAGGCTTTGGGGTCTATGATATTTTTGCCTTGGCAGACGGCACTGTCATCAACATGTGGGGCATTGCCGCCGTGCATACCGTCTTTAAGCTTCTGGCCGTTGGGCTGATGTGGCCCTTTTCCCACCTGCTTGAAAAGCTGGCGAACGCTACGATCAAGGGTGACGATAAAAAGGGCGACGAATATACCGCGATGCTCGACGAGCGTCTTTTGGATACCCCCTCGCTGGCGATCGAAAGCGCCCGCCGCGTTGTCTGCCGTATGAGCGAGCTGTCGATCGGCTCCTTGCAAAAGGCGCTCGGCCTTTTCGATCAGTACGATAAAAAGATCGCCGAAGAGATCGCCGATGCCGAGGAAAAGGTCGATATTTACGAGGATGCACTCGGCTCGTATCTCGTAAAGGTTTCGGCCCGGGCTCTTTCCGCGAGAGAGAGCGCCGATACGACCAAGTTTTTACATATGATCGGGGATTACGAGCGTATCTCCGACCATGCCGTGAATATCGTCGAATCGATCGTTGAGATCCGCGAGAAGGAGGTTGCCTTTTCGGATTACGCGCGGGCAGACCTGCGCATTATGCGCGGGGCGGTTGCCGAGATCGTCGCGATCACGGGTGAGGCGTTCCAATCGGGCAATATGCAAAAGGCCGCTCTCGTTGAGCCGCTTGAGCAGGTCATCGATGAACTGCGTGATAAGATCAAATTGCGCCACACCCTGCGGCTCCAAAAGAGCTTGTGTTCCATTGAGCTCGGATTCATTCTGTCAGATATTTTGACCAATTTGGAGCGCGTTTCCGACCACTGCTCCAACA
>JAZOOS010000009.1:0-123841 GCA_045655185.1 Eubacteriales bacterium | reverse complement strand
AGAACCCGAAATTGCGATCTCGCCTGTAAGTCCCGGATCTACGGTGTATGCAACCGCACCGTCTCTTGTGGAAACATATCCGTTTGCAGAAATGATGCTCTGTGCATCAGAACTCTGAATAAAGGTAAGGAATGCAGTGTTCATGGCACTTGCCACCCTGCTCTCCTGATATACTACGATAAGAGGACGGGAAATCTTATAAGAACCGTTCTTAATGTTCTCTACGGTTGCTTCTACGCCGTCTACCTTAAGCATCTTTACGTCGTCGGTAACGTAACCAAGGCTATCGTATCCAATAGCAAGCGGATTGCTCTTAACCTCTTGCAATACTGCTGCTGTGTCCTGAGGCTGAATAGAGCCGGAGACATCAGCCTTACCTTTAAGACCGATAATTTCCATAAATGCGGATTTTGTTCCGCTGTCTCCGCCTCGTGTGACAACGCTGATGTTCTTGTTTTCATCAAACTTTGCGCCACCGCAGGATGTGAGCGCAGCAAGGGTGCAAATTGTAAGTGCAAATGTAAGTACGAGTGCAAAAATTCTTTTCATTGTTCAAAATCTCCTTTTCATGTTTTGCACTATCATTATGCCGCAAACGCAAAATTCCAACTACCATACTCTCGTTCGGGGAGTGTAAGGTTTATGTAAATTAGCAAAAATCCATGAAAATCCGGGAAGCGGCATAACGGTGTTTTAGACCGATTGGGCGAAACTACATATTATTTTAAAAAAACGAAAAAATTATTCAAAAAGGTATCGACAAACTAAATTTCTTGTGATAGAACAAAGCCCCTCACAGAGATGTGAGCTTGAAAATCGAATGGATGTATCAAGTGCCAAAATAGCTCCTCGGAGTAAAACACAAGAGGTCGCCCTATGACCTCGCCAAACATATTTGATTGATCTGGTTTAAAAGACTTATACCTACTATTGACACAGAGCATTAAAGTTTTAGCAAACGAGTGTCGTTCGCTTATTGGTGTTTCCGTAATGTCTGAAGAAGTCGCCTAGCCCCAACGAAACGGAAGAGGACGGACAGCCGAAACTGTCCGTCCTACACACCGAGCTGAGCCTTGCGCAGTTCATATCCTTATGAGAAACTGCGTAAAGGTTCTGTTTTTTATTTTTCCAAGACGTCGGCGATCCGACGGCACGCATGCCCGTCGCCAAAGGGATTTTCGGCGCTTGCCATTTTTTTGTATTCTGAGGGGTCACAAACGAGCGCGCGAAAGCCTCGGTAAACGCTTTCCCCGTCGGTGCCGATCAGCCTTAGGCACCCGCTTTTTACCCCCTCGGGGCGCTCGGTCACGCTTCGCATCACCAAAACCGGGATATGTAGGGCGGGCGCTTCCTCTTGGATGCCGCCCGAATCGGTGAGAATGAGATAAGAACGCGCCATCAGGTTGTGAAAATCCAAAACGCCAAGCGGCGGTATAAGACGTATTCTTTCGGCCCCCGAAAGGCATTCCTCGGCCACCCCCCGTACGGCGGGATTCGGGTGAACGGGGTAGATGAGGAAAAGATCGGGTATCTCCTCCACCACCCTTCGCACCCCACGTAGCATGCTTCGCAGCCCCTCGCCGTGACTTTCGCGGCGGTGGGCGGTCAAAAGCACCAAGCGGCCGCCCCTCGCCCAATCCAGCACCTCGTGTGTATAGCTTTGCGTGACGGTCGTTCTTAGGGCGTCGATCACGGTGTTTCCGGTCACAAAAACACGCCCTTCGTCCTTCCCCTCACGCAAAAGGTTTTCCTTTGCCGCCTTCGTCGGGGCAAAGCTGTAAGCGGCCAGAAGCGAGATGACCCTTCGGTTCAATTCCTCGGGATAGGGGGCGAAAAGATCGTAGGTGCGAAGCCCCGCTTCCACGTGGGCGATCGGAACTCTTGCGTAAAAGCAGGCAAGGGCGGCCGCCATGGCGGTGGTCGTATCCCCGTGTACCACGGCAAGGACTGGCCGATATTCGTCTATGACCCGTCCCACGCCTTCTAAGACCCCCACCGTCAGGTCGGTAAGCGTTTGCCCCTTTTTCATAAGCGAAAGGTCGTAATCGGGCGTGACCGAAAAGGCGGAAAGTACCTCGTCAAGCAGGGCCCTATGCTGGCCGCTGACCAAAAGGCGCGCCTCGACTCCCCGTCTCTCCTTTAATTCTTTGATCAGGGGACACATCTTAATTGCCTCGGGCCGTGTGCCGAGAATAAACAGGATCTTTTTCATACCATCACCTCGGTATACGGTATGAAAAAAAGCGGAAGGGTATGAAAAACGCCGATGGAAACATCGGCTTTTTCTGTTTAACGGAGAACGAAATTCATATAAACCGGGTTATGGTCGCTATGGCGGAAGCCCCCGTTGACGACCTTCGATTCGACGCACGCAATGTTATCGGAGATGAGGAAGCCGTCTACGGTTACGGTAAAGGAAACGGCGGGATCGTAGGGCGCGTCGGCGTTACGGCAGGATTTAAGCGGCGAGGCCTCGGGGGGGATCAGCGTGATCCCCGCGGGAATAAGAGCGGGGGGGATGGGTTGCGCCCAGGTGTTTTCGGTGTCGCCCGAGTCGCCGGGTAGATCCTTGTTGAAATCGCCGCCCGCCAGGCAATAATTGCCCCTTTCGTATTCTTCCTTCATATCCGAAAGAAGCATTTTCAGCTGCTCGGTAGCGATCGTGCCGTCACTCGTATAGGCCGAAAGATGCAGGTTGTATACGATAAGCTCTTTTCCGTTTTCGGTCGGGATGCGGTTCTTGGAGTAGGCGCGGTCAAGGTCCACAAGCTTCATCAGCCCCTCTTCGATCGGAAGCTGACGCCTTAGGGCGCTCTTTACCGTAAAGCGCGAGAAAAGGGCGATGCCCGCCTGATTTTTTCCGTGTGGGGAAGTAAGCGGCCAGAAGAGATAGGGGCTATCGTAATTCATCGCGAAGGACGAAGCAAACCCCCGAGGAAATCCCTCGGAAAGGAGCGCGAATTGGTCAACGTGATAAGAGCGGGTGCCGTTGATATCCACCTCTTGAAAAAGATAGATATCCGCCTCTTGCGCCTTGGCTAATGCAAGCGAGGCCTTGATGTTCTCGATCCCGATCTCCTTAGAGCGGCAGCGGCTTTCGACCCCGCCGTCCATAAAAAAGGAATAATCGTCGCTGTAAGCGCCGAAGCCCACGTTGTAGGATAGGATTTTTAGCTCTTGCCCAATCGGTACCGCCGTCGTCCCCTCGGCGGCATTGACCGCAAGAATTTGATTGTCCTCGATGCGATGGAACGCCAAAACAACGTAAGAAGCATACCCCGCAACGACGAGTAAAAGGCATAAAAGAAGGATAAGAAAAATTTTAAAAAGCTTTTTCATTTTGTTCTCCTTTTTCGGTTAATAGGTGCCTACCTTCTTGATTATAGCATAAAAAGGGGGCGTTGTAAATGATCTATCGCTTGCGTCGCATCATAACCAAGCAAAGACGCGCGCTTCTTTATCCCCCTTTTCGAAGGGAATGCGATATGATTGAAAAAAGCACTTCGTACGAAGTGCTTTTTTGTTGCGAAGCGTTTAGACGTCGGCACAAGAACCGTCTTTTTCATCCTCGGTTTGATGCTTCTTTATTCGTCTTAAAACAAGTAATCCAATTACCAATACGGTAGGAAAGAGCGTAGCTGCAAGCAAGCCTGTTTTAAGATTACCACCCGCCATTTCGGAAAGGCTGCCCACCATCGTAGGGCTTACCGCGGCGCCCAAGTCTCCGGCTAAAGCCAAAAATGCGAACATCGCCGTACCGCCTCTTGGGCATTTTTGCGCGGATACGCTGATAGAGCCCGGCCACATAATGCCAACGGCTAAGCCGCACAGCGCGCAGCCTGCAAGCCCGAGAAAGGGCAACGTGGCGAGCGAAGCCAACAGATAGCAGCCGACGCACATAATTCCGCAAACGAGCATGACCTTGGTCAAATCAAGCCTTTCGCTGAATTTTCCGTACAGCATGCGGGATATACCCATAAACATCGCAAACAAACACGGGCCCGCCAAATCACCGATCGTTTTGGATACGCCAATAGCCGATTCGGTAAAGGCTGACGCCCATTGAGTCATGGTCGCTTCCGAAGCGCCCGAGCATACCATAAGTATTATCATCAACCAGAAGATCGGCGTTTTCAGCAGCCTGCCAACGCCCATGCTTTTGCCGTCTTCCACCAACCGCTCGATCGGACAGTTGATAAAGTTGAAGGTGTTATACAGCGGAACCAAGGCCCAGATAAAAGCAAGGATCTTCCAATTTTCTATCCCGAATATCGCAAAAAAGAGCGTAGACCCCAGAACGACACCCATCGACCCCCAGCAGAAGAAGGAATGAAGAAGGCTCATCATTCCGTCCTTGTTTTCAAAAGGACAGGCTTCAACGATAGGGCTTACCAAAACCTCAATAAGCCCGCTTCCCATGGCGTAAAGCACGACCGAAATCAAAATACCTATAAAGGGTACGGGAAGCGCTTCGGGCAGGATTGCCATCAAAGCAAGACCTACGGCCGATAATACCTGCGATGCGACGATGCAGGGGCGATATCCGATTTTATCCGCAAATTTGGTCGCCGCAAGATCGATAAGCAATTGCGTTATATAGAATACAAACGGAATGATTGCGATCTTTTCAAGCGTTATGCCGTACGCGCTTTTGAAGGTTAAAAACAGGAGCGGCGCGAAATTGGAGGAGATAGCTTGCGTAACAAAGCCGAGATAACAAGCGATCAGCGTCTTTTTGTAATTCTTTTGCTTCACCATGATGATTCCCTTTACGTTTACGTAATAATTCCTTAACTCATTATTTTGTGTCCGCTTTGGCGTATTCGAAGATATATATCGTTCCGCAAGGAACGGATAACATGGAAAAAAGCACTTCGTATGAAGTGCTTTTTTGGTGGGGGATGGTGGATTCGGACCACCGAAGGCAAAGCCAGCAGATTTACAGTCTGTCCCCTTTGGCCACTCGGGAAATCCCCCATATGAAGTGTGTGGAGCTGGTGGACGGACTTGAACCCCCGACCTGCTGATTACAAATCAGCTGCTCTACCAGCTGAGCTACACCAGCTTATCCAGCGTCTTAACGATTATAACACACGCCGCGGGAATTGTCAAGGGCTTTTTTTCTTTTTTTTTTAGGAATTTTACAGATAGGATAGGAAGAAGAGAAGTAAAAAGGTGATCGAGGCCAAAATCGCGCCCCCGGAACGAAGCGCTTGGGGGAAGGTTCCCCTTGGCAAAGGATCTTCGGGTGGCAGAAGATAGATCTTTTTATAGCTGCAACAAAGGAAAATAAGACCGAGAACGCAGAAAGCGAAGATGACGAAGAGATAAGCGAGGAAAATTAGAAGAGAGGGGAGAACCGCAAGCAACGCTTCCACCGTGAAGCTCTCTTCGGCCTCCAACAAGGTAAGCAGAGGCGCCGTGAGCTTTAAAATCAGCGTCGGTAACACACCGCCCATAAGGTTAATGGCCATATGCAGAAGAATGGGGTAAAGGATCTTTCCCGTGCGGCAGTAGAGATAACCGAACACGGCCCCCAGTAAAAAGGCGTAGATGAATTGCGTAAGGTTGGCGTGGAAAAGGGCGAAAAGAAGGGCGGATACCAAAATGGAAAGCTTTTCCCCGTAAGGGTAAAGGCGATCAAGGATCAGCTTGCGAAACATCAGCTCCTCGATGATCGGCCCCACCACTCCCGCAATAAGAAAGATCGGGAGAAGACTGGATGATTGAATCATCTCAATGGCGTCAGACGAGGAAGAAATCCCGAAAAGCCCCGTAAAGGCGTTGACGAGCGAGCCTGCCGCATTTCCGACGTACATCAAAAAGTAGGAAATAAAGAAATAGAGGAAAAGATACCGAAGCTTAAAAGGCTCTCGCTTCGGCGCCTCGCTTGGGATCGGCCGAAGGATCAGAAAGAAAAGCGGGAAGCCGAAAAGATACATCGGCACCGAGGAAAGAAGCCACATCCCCCATACGCTTTCCAAAAAGGCGGGAAAAAATAGGCCAAGGATCAGGGAAAAAACAAGCTGAAGCAGGTAGGTGGCGCCGAAGAAGGCGAATATCGCCCACCCGATGCGGGAAAGCCTTTGCTTGGGGGTGGACGAAAAAAGAGTATTTTTTTGGTTCATACAATACCTCTTTGCCAAAAAATGTAAAGAAAACGATACCTATTCCGCGTTTTCAAAGCGGGCCCGAATGCTGCTTGCATAGGCCGAAGGAGACATGCCGGTGTGCTGCTTGAAGAAGCGGGTGAAATAGTGGACCGAGGAGAAGTTCAGCTCCTCGGCGATCTCGGTCACGGTTTTGCCGCCCTCGCGCAAAAGCGCCTTGGCGCGCCGAAGGCGCAGCCGCGCCAGGTATTCCATCACGGTGCTGCCGGTCGCCAAGCGAAATTCCTTCGATAGCGTCGTTTTGTTGGTCCCGAAGAGGAAGCAAAGCTCTTCAAGCGTGATCTTCTCGCGGAAATTGTTTTCCAGATACCGCAGGATCTCATCGGTACGAAGGTCGCCCGCTGAGCGATCCTCGTCGCCCTTGCGGGGGGCTTGCTCTTTTCTTATCAGCTTGATCAGAAAACATTCAAGCAGATTGCGGATCAGCTGGTCGGCCCCAAAGGGGAAGTCGGCCCTTTTTTCCATTTTGGTGCTGTTGGGGTCATCGTAAGGGGGCAAAAGAACGTTTCGCCCCTCTTTGATGATCTCTACCAGCATCTTCTGCAGATCGTCCGAAAGGCGGACGGGGGTCCTTGAGAAGACATCCAGCCCCCGACAGTCGCATTCGAGGCCGATGATGATCAGGTTCGGCGCGGTCTGCTCACACCGAAGCGAATGCTCCTCACCTGCGCGGTGGATCAGCATCTCGTTTTTTTGCAGGCGCCCCGTGTAATCGGGTGACTTGACGAAGATCTCTCCGCTATCGACGTAGATCAGCTCGCAAAAGGGGTGGTGGCCGCTTTGCGTCGAAAAGGCGGCTGGCATTTCAAAATATTGCATATTGGCGATACGGGTGACCGAAAGCTCGGTTCGAAAGCCCTTTAAGCCGTTTTTATCTTCTTCCATACGCGCCCTCCTTATCGGTTTGTTACAATTTATTGTAACACAAGGGGGTGGCTTTGTAAAGATATCCACTGAAAATATTGAAATTTATCAAAAAAAATTACGATTGTGCAAAAAAGAATTTCTTTTATCCAAATACAAAGAGCCGAATTGGCTTTATACTAAAATCAGTAGCCTATAATATTTTTTAAAAGGAGTTACGAATATGTCGAGAATTTGCATCCCCGATTATGAGTACCAAGAAAGAATTAAGAAAGCGGCCGAAATGGTTGCCGCCAAGGGTCTTGACGCGATGCTGGTCGTCTCCACCGAGAGCGACTATGCCAACGCCAGATACTTCTCCGGCTTCTGGCCGCTGTTTGAAAGAGCGGGCGTTCTGATCGGCGCTTCCGGTAAGGCCGTTCTGCTTGTCGGTCCCGAGTCCCCCGTTTTCGCCAAGGACTTCGGTAAGATCGAAAAGGTTATGGTTCTGAAGGAATTCCGTGAATCGGCCGACCCCGCGTATCCCGAGCTGATCCCCGATACCTTCAAGGACGCCTTCAACTACGTCGGCGCCACCGGTGAGAACCTCAAGATCGGTCTTGGCTCGTACGTTGAATGCACCCTTCCCATTATGGACGGTCTGAAGGCCACCTTCCCGAAGGCCGAGATCTCCTTCTGCACCGACATCATGATCGCTCTTCGCAGCGTTAAGTCGGAGAACGAGCTGGCCTGCATCCGCGAAGGCTTCCGCATCGTTGAGATCGCGACCGACGAGGTCATCAAGGCCCTGAAGCCCGGTGTAACCGAGCTGCAGATGGTCGGTATCGCCCAGAGAGTTATTTACGAGAACGGCGCCGAGTACGAGGGTCTTCCCATGTACGTATTCAGCGAGGCTTCGACCCGCCACGCCATCAGCCGTTCTACCTATAAGGTCATCGGCAAGGACGATATCGTTCAGCTGAACCTTTCCGCGAAGATCGACGGTTATTCCCCCGCTATCGGTTTGCCCGTATTCATGGGTAAGGCCGCCGGCGAGAAGAAGGAGCTTGTCGAATTCTGCTTGAAGATGCACAACTGGACCACCGAGAACCTCAAGGCCGGTATCCCTGCCGACCTCGTTCCGAAGCAGTTCCTGCAGATGTTCAAGGATGCGGGCTACGAGAAGAACTACGTTTACGGCCCCTGCCACGGTACCGGTATGATCGAGGTTGAAGCCCCCTGGATGGAGACCTCCTCGAACTACCTCCTGCAGAAGAACATGACCTTCCAGGTAGACACCTTCATCTCCGGCTCCACCTTCGGCTGCCGTTGGGAAAAGGGTATCGCCATCAAGGAGAACGGCGTAGAGTCCTACACCGATTATCTGGAGAAGCACGGCCTCATCGAGCTTGGCTTCTGATTGTAAGGCATATCGATCGGTTCATTCAAAAAACCAAGGCCACCCCATTTGGGGTGGCTTTTTCTTTATAAAACGAAGCGGTCTTTCTGTTTGCTTTTTTGTTTCGTCAATCCGGCTTCTTCGGTCAGCTTGCGTACGTTGGCGCGCGATTTAAAAAGCGCAACGCCATTTAGGAGCGTCATCACCCCCAAAAGCGCGTCGGTCATCCCCCACGCCCCCTCGGGCGAGGAGAGCGCGCCGATCGGCAAAAGGAGCGAAAAGAGGAGGGCGTAAAGCCCCCGGTACAGCGGCCTTTCGGAAAAGAGAGAAAGCGCCACCTGTCCGTAATAGACCCAGCAAGCCACCGTCGCGTAGGAGAAGCAGACGATCGCAACCGAAACGAGCGGGGAAGCGATCCTTCCGTAGAGCGTTGCAAAGGCGGCGCTGACGAGGGCGGTCCCCGAAAGGGGTGGCAGGCTATCAAAGGAAAGCAGGACCGTAAGGGCGGTAAGCGTACAGATAACGAGCGTATCGATGCCTACCTCCGCGATCCCAAAAAGCCCTTGCTTGGCGGGTAACGCTTTTGCTTCGCCATGCGCCAAGGGGGCGGTACCCGCCCCCGCCTCGTGCGAGAAAAGCCCCTTTGAGATCCCCGCGCGCATGGCTTGAATAAACCCGTATCCCATCATCCCGCCCCCTGCGCTTTTTAAAGAAAAGGCCGAGCGAAGAATCAGTGAGAGTTTTTCGGGTAGAAAGGTTATGTTTACAAAAATAACGATTAATGAGAAAAATATATAGAGAAATGATAAAATTGGGATAACGACAGAGGAGGCTCTTTCGATGAAACGGCGCCCGCCCAAAAACAAAAGGAGCGTGGAAAACAGCAAGCATAGGCCGACGGCTTCGCAAGAGAAGGAAAAGCTTTCGCTTAGCGTTTCGGCGATCACGTTCCCTTGCAATAGGCTACCCATAAAAAAGGAACACAAAAGGCAAAGAAGCAGAAAGAGGGTGGCGGCTCTTTTTCCAAGAGCCCTTTTGATATAAGGGTAAGCCCCTTGGTTCTTTTCTTTCTTTTGGTAAAGGGTCAGCCCGATCTCGGCATACTTCAAAAGCATGGTGGCAAGCGCCCCCACCCACATCCAAAGGATCGCCCCCGGCCCCCCGACCGAAAGCGCGACCCCGACCCCCGTAATGTTTCCAACGCCTAAGGTTCCCGCCAGCGCAACCGTCATCTGACGGAAGGAGCCGTCCTTCTTTCCTTTTGGGGGGCGGAAGAGAAGCTTTAGCGTCCGTTTGGGATGCAAAAGCGGAAAGCCGCCGAGATAAAACCAAAAGAAAAGCCCCAAAAGAAGCAAAAAAGGGCCGAGGATCGCCCCTAAAATTTTGGTATTAATAAAGTGGATAAAAGACATACGCGCCCCCCTTTTTTCTCAGTTTATGAGCGGGCGCTTTTGAATATGTTTTGCGTGGGGCTTGCCTTTTCCTTCGGGAAGCGGTATAATAAAAGAAAAAAGACGTTGCGTCTTAAGAAAGAGAACGATATGAAAATTTTGGTTGCTTCGGATATTCACGGCTCGGCATCCTTTTGCCGCGCGTTGCTTTCGGCCTTTTCGCGCGAGGGGGCGGATAAGCTTTTGCTTCTTGGCGATATTCTCTATCACGGCCCCCGCAACGATCTGCCCGAGGGGTACGCGCCCAAGGAGGTCATTTCTCTTTTGAATCCCTTGAAGGAAAAGCTGCTTTGCGTGCGCGGAAATTGCGATACCGAGGTCGATCAGATGGTGCTTGATTTCCCGATCCTTGCCGACTATTGCTTGCTTTACGCCGGTAAGAGGGCAATCTTTGCCACCCACGGTCACCTTTATAACGAAGAAAAGCTTCCCCCCCTGTCGAAGGGCGACGTGCTTCTCCACGGGCATACCCATATCCCCGCTTGCCGCGAAGGGGACGGATATCTTTATCTCAATCCCGGCTCGGTCTCGATCCCCAAGAAGGGATCAAGCCGCGGCTATATCCTTTTGGAGGATGATACCGTTTTCTTTAAGACGCTTGAGGGTGAGATCTATAAGACCTATACGTTATAAAAACAAAAGACGGAGCTGCTTGCTCCGTCTTTTTTATCAAGAGTTGTAGAAACGTTTATGCGCCCGCTTTGGCGGCGATCGCTTTGATCTTTTGCATCGCATCGCTTAAAAGCGCGGTAAGCGAAAGATCGCCCACCCCCGCCACGATATTTTCGCAACGGTTAATGGGAAGAAGGATACGCGTAGCGTCGGCTTGCCCGACGGCGCACGCCATTTTGGCGGTAACCTCGCCAAGCATCGAATCGGCGATCACGATGCCGATCGGCCCGACGATAAGATCCGCGCGGCGGGCGGCTACAAGCGTGGGGTTTTCGCCCGAGGCACTCTCGTCTGCCCCCGCTTTTTTCATCGCGGCGGCCGCTACGGCGTTGGTGCCGACGGCCATAAGGGTCGCGGTGGGGATGGCTTCCTTGATGAGGGTGACCAGCTGGGCGCCAAGGCGCCCGCCCTGCCCGTCAATAACCAGAATGTTCATGCCTTATCCGTTCGCTTTCTTCATGGCGGCGGCCTGTGCTTTCAGTCTTGTCGGCGTATCGAGAATACGCTTGCGAAGGCGAAGCGACTTCGGCGTGACCTCCATCAGCTCGTCATCGGCGATGAATTCGATCGCTTCTTCCAGCGACATATTCTTGGGGGTGATCAGCGTCAGCGCTTCGTCTGCCCCCTTCGAGCGAACGGCGGTCAGATGCTTTTTCTTGCAGACGTTGACCGAAATATCGCCCATCTTGGGGTTCTCACCCACGATCTGCCCCTCGTATACGGCAACCGACGGCCCGATAAAGAGCGGACCTCTGTCCTGTGTGTAGTAAAGCCCGTAGCTGGTGGTCTCGCCGGTTTCGCTGGCGACCAAGGAGCCGGTGAAGCGAACCGTAATATCACCCTTGTAGGGGGCGTATCCGTGAAAGACGGTGTTCATAATACCCTCGCCGTGGGTATCGGTCATAAACTCGCTCCGATAGCCGAACAGGCAACGCGAGGGGATCAGATAGAAAAGACGCTGACGGCTTCCGCGCAGCTGCATATCGAGGAGCTCTCCCTTGCGTGCGCCGAGCTTTTCCATGACCGAGCCGAGGTATTCCTCGGGCACGTCGATCTCCAGCCGTTCGATCGGCTCGTGGCGCTTGCCGTCGATCTCCTTATAGAGCACGCGGGGGGTCGAGCAGCAAAGCTCGTAGCCCTCGCGGCGCATGTTTTCGATAAGGATCGAAAGGTGCATTTCTCCGCGACCCGCGACGCGGAAGCTGTCGGTCGTCTCGCCGTCCGAAACGCGAAGCGAAACGTCGCGAAGAAGCTCGCGGTACAGTCTTTCACGCAGATGGCGTGAGGTCACGTATTTTCCTTCGGTGCCGGCAAACGGGCCGTCGTTGACCGAGAAGGTCATCTCGATCGTCGGCTCGCTGACCTTAACGAATTCAAGCGGGGTTGGATCGGTCGGCGCGCAGACCGTGTCGCCGATCGTGATATCGGCAGCGCCCGAGAAGCAAACGATATCCCCGACCGATGCCTTGGTGACAGGCACGCGGCGAAGCCCGTCGAACTGATAGATCGATACGATGCGAGCTCTCTTTTGCACGCTCTCGTCATGGTAGTTGGTAATAAGAACCTCTTGGTTCTGCGAAAGCTCTCCGCGCTCAATGCGCCCGATACCGATACGGCCGACGTATTCGTTATAGTCGATCGAGGAAACGAGGAGCTGAAGCGGCTCACTTTCCTCGCCCTCGGGGGAAGGAATATAATCGAGAATGGTGTCGAAAAGCGGGATGAGATCCTTGCCTTCCTCGTAAGGGGAAAGTGAGGCGGTGCCCGCGCGACCCGAGCAGAAGAGCATCGGGGAATCGAGCTGCTCGTCGGTGGCGTCAAGATCCATCAGAAGCTCAAGAACCTCCTCCTCCACCTCTTCAATACGGGCGTCGGGACGGTCGATCTTGTTGACGACAACGATCACGCGGTGATTGAGCGAAAGCGCCTTTTCAAGGACGAAGCGGGTCTGGGGCATCGGTCCTTCGGCGGCGTCTACCAAAAGGATAACGCCGTTTACCATTTTGAGGATACGCTCGACCTCACCGCCGAAATCGGCGTGCCCGGGGGTATCGACGATGTTGATCTTGGTGTCCTTGTAATAGACGGCGGTGTTCTTGGCAAGGATCGTGATGCCGCGCTCTCTTTCAATATCGTTACTGTCCATAACGCGGTCGACGGTTTCTTGATTTTCACGGTAGATACCGCCCTGACGAAGCATTTCGTCAACAAGGGTGGTCTTACCGTGGTCAACGTGGGCGATGATGGCGATGTTGCGTAAATCGGTGCGTTTCAACTTCTTAAACCTCGTTACTCATAAATTTTAACTTATATATTATAGCATATATTACAAAAAATTCAATGGTTTTTGTAAAAAAAGTAAAAAAGAAGGGGCGGGGAATTCGCTCCTTGCTTGACAAAGCGAAAAAAACGTGTATAATAAAAAAGCAAGTATGCGGCGCGGCCGCGCGGTATGTTGCCGAAAGGTATTACCGTGAGGAAAGTCCGGGCTTCATAGGGGAAGGATAACGGATAACGTCCGCCGGGGGTAACCCCAGGGAAAGTGCAACAGAAATAAACCGCCGCTTTTGCGGTAAGGATGGAAAGGCGAGGTAAGAGCTCACCGATCCCGCGGTGACGTGGGATGCCCTGTAAACCCTATCCGAAGCAACACCTTCGGGCGTGCCTTTGGCACAAGGCGCCCCGTCTGATCCCGATGGTGGCAGGGGGCAACCCCAAGCAAGGCGGCAACGTCTTGCGAAGATAGATGGTCGCGGCCCGCAAGGGCACAGAACCCGGCTTATAAGTATACTTGTGAGGGCTGCCTTGGCAGCCCTCTTTTTTGCAAAAATGCGCACAAAAGTGAAAAGAGCGGCTGTAAAACCGCTCTTTTTGTAAACAAAACCTTCTTGTTAAACCTTTCCCCGTATCTCGGAAGAGGGCTTCGCGACAATGGTCGTGCCGCTTGGCAGGGAGTGGGTCAGCCATACGTTTCCACCAACGGTGCAGTCATCTCCGATCACGGTGTTGCCCCCTAAGATCGTGGCTCCCGCGTAGATGACGACGTGGTTTCCGATATCCGGGTGGCGTTTGATCCCCTTAACGAGCGTGCCGTCGGGCAACGCCTCAAAATTCTTGGCGCCGAGGGTCACGTGCTGATAAAGCGTTACGTGCTCGCCAATGGTGGTGGTCTCCCCGATGACGACCCCGGTTCCGTGGTCGATAAAGAAATAGTCGCCGATCACCGCCCCCGGGTGAATATCGATGCCGGTTTTTTCGTGCGCAAGCTCGGAAAGCATACGCGGCAGGGTCGGTACCTTAAACTCGTAAAGACGGTGGGCGATGCGGTGCGTCGCGATCGCGGTAAAGGCGGGGTAGCAAAGCAGGATCTCGTCATGGCTTTTGGCCGCGGGGTCGCCGCGGTAAGCGGCCTCAATATCGGTTTCGATGCGCCGCTTGATGGTGGGGAGGGCTTCAAAAAGGGCGCTGACCACCCGTTCGGCCTCTTCTTCGTCGACGAAAAAGAGAAGCGCCTCGTAAAGCGTTTTTGCGGCCGACGGAAGCGGTTCTTCCGCCCTCTTTCTCTCGGCGCAGAAATGCCGCGGGAAAAGCGCAAAGAAGAGCCGGTCGAGAAAATCCTTTGCCAGGCAACGAAGCCCCGTGTAATCGGGTCCCTTTTCCTTTTCTTCTAAAAGCATGGGCGTTATTTTTTCGGTGATCTCGTTAAAATCCTTCATGTCGGTCCCCTCATTCGGAATAAAGTGTGGAGAGATAGCGCTCTCCCGTATCGGGGAAAAGAACGGCAACCGTTTTCCCTTTCATATCTTCTCGCTCTGCGATCGAAAGCGCGGCAAAAAGCGCCGCCCCGCTGGATATGCCGCACAGCAAGCCTTCAAGCCTTGCCAGCTCCTTCGCCGCCTCTGCGGCTTCTTTTTCGTCGGCCGCTACGATTTCGTCGATCACCGTTTGGTCAAGCACCGAAGGGATAAAGCCGGCCCCGATGCCCGTGATGCCGTGGGGGGCGGCGGGCTTTCCCGAAAGCACGGCGCTTTTTTGCGGCTCGACCCCCACGATCCTTACCGAGGGGTTCTTTTCCTTCAGATAGCGACCAACGCCGCTGATCGTCCCTCCCGTACCGATGCCCGCGACGAAAACGTCGATCTTCCCGTCTGCATCCTCGTAAAGCTCACGCGCCGTTGTTTCGTAATGGGCAAGGGGATTTTGCGGATTGTCAAACTGGGCGGGGATAAAGCTGTTCTTGCAGCTCGCTTTCAGCTCCTCGGCCCTTTGCACCGCCCCCGCCATGCCGTCTTTGGCCGGGGTCAAGATGACCTCGGCGCCGTAAGCCCGCATCAGCGCTATCCGTTCCTTCGGCATATTTTCGGGCATCACCAGCATCGCCCGATAGCCGCGTGCGGCTGCCATCATGCAGAGCCCGATGCCCGTGTTCCCCGAGGTCGGCTCAATGATGACGGCGCCCTCTTTCAGCGCCCCCGCCCTTTCGGCTTCCTCGATCATGGCAAGGGCTACGCGATCCTTGGATGAGCCGGCGGGGTTCATTGCCTCCAATTTACCGAGAAGACGTGCCCTTAGGTTATGCTCTTTTTCGATATGGGATAAACGCAAAAGAGGCGTTTTTCCGATCAGCTCGGTCACCGAGGAATAAAGCTTGCCCATATCCTTCTCCTTCGCTTAAAAATATATTGTCATTATATGCTTTCTTCATCGGCTTGTCAATGCTTTTGGTAAAAAAACTTTCGTTTAATAAAGCGAAAGGCGGCTTGACAACCGCCGCGAGCTTTGCTATAATAAATATTTGGAAAAAAGCGGGCGTTTTCCCGCTTATGATAAAGGAGATGTTGACGATGAACGGACAGATTTTGGTTGAAGAGCTGTTGGCTTACGCCAAGAGCCATCTTTCTTTGGATGAATTGGATATCCCCTACACAAGAAATCGCTTGTTAGCGGCCCTATCCATGGATGCGCCGATGGCAAACGCGCCCGATACCTCGTGGGTAGACGCCCTTGCGATCCCCGACGCCCTGATCGAAAAGCTGAAGGCCTACGCGCTCGAGGCCGGTCTTTGCGAGGAAGGAGAAGAGGAGATCTACGCTACCGAGATCATGGGGCTTTTAACGCCTCCGCCCTCCTCGATCAACCGCATTTACCATGCGTTGCTGCGGGAAAAGGGCTTCGATGCGGCGATCGCTTGGTTCTATAATCTTTGTATTTATAACGACTACATCAAAAAAACGGCGATCTCGCGCAACATTGAGTGGGAATATCAAGACGGAGAAACTACGCTTGAGGTGACCGTTAATCTTTCCAAGCCCGAAAAGAATAATAAGGATATCGCCAAGCTTCTCACCAAGAAGAAAAGCGACGATAAGTATCCCGCTTGCTTCCTTTGCGGGGAGAACGAGGGCTACCGCGGAACGCTTACGCACCCCGCCCGCGCCAACCTTCGCACGCTTTCGCTGACTATGGGGGGTGAAGAGTGGTTCGTTCAGTATTCGCCCTATGCGTATTACAACGAGCATTGTATTGCTATTTCCCGCGCGCACGCCCCCATGCGGGTAGACGAGACCACCGCCGAAAAGCTGCTTGATTTTGTCGATGCGTTCCCCACCTATTTTATCGGAAGCAACGCCGCCCTGCCGATCGTTGGCGGCTCGATCCTGAATCACGAGCATTTTCAGGGGGGCGGTACCCGCCTGCCCATGCAAAAGGCCCCGATCGAAAAGGTATATGCCTGCCCCGTTGAGGGGGTAAAGGTCGGCCGCGTTTGCTGGTATAACAGCGCCCTTCGAGTGGAAGGAAAGGATAGAAACGCCGTTTCCTCTCTTACGACGAAGATCATCAAGGCGTGGCGCGCCTATGAAAACCCCGCGCTCGGCCTTCTTTCGCATACGGGGGAGGTCCCGCACAACACCTTGGCGCCGATCGCCCGCCGAGAGGGAGATCTTTACGTGATGGACTTTATCCTGCGCAACAACCGTACCGATGAAAAATATCCCGATGGGATCTATCACGCCCATCCCGAATATCACAATATCAAAAAAGAGGGGATCGGCCTGATCGAAGCGATGGGACGCTATATTTTGCCCGGCCGCTTGAAGAGAGAGCTGAAGGAGGTAGAAGCGTATCTTACGCGCCAAACGCCCTACGATAAGGCGGCGCTGGATACGGAAGGGCACCCGCTGTTCGTCCACCGCGATATGATCGCTTCCTTGCTGGCAGAGTATCCCACGCCCCTTTCCGCCGAGGAAGCCGAAAAGGCGGTCATCGGGCGGGTCAACGAGGTGTGCGCCGCGATCCTCGGTAACACCGCCGTCTTCCCCCGCACCGAAGAAGGACTTTCCGCCTTTGACGCCTTTATTGAGGGCGTTCTTGCCGAGTAAAACAGAAAAAGCCGTACGGTTTAGCGTGTTATCCTTATCGGAGAACACGCTAAAGTTATGATTGCCCTTGCGGGCAAGTTATGAGTTATGATATGCTTCGCATAGTTATGATTGGCTGCGCCAAGTTTGGGGTTCAATAGGCAATCATATCATAACATTTGCGTAGCAAATTCATAACGGTGAGCGAAAGCGAGCCTCATAACTCTAAACTAAAACAACAGAAAAAAGAGCAGACACATAAGGTTTTTATACCTTGCGTGTTTGCTCTTTCTGTTTGTTATATGGGTTTGGGCTTAGCCCATAAAGTATTTGACCGGACAAATGCGATGCTCGAACTTAACGTTATTTTCAAATTCTCCGATAAGAACATTACCCATCCGTACGGCTTTTTCTGTTTTTGTGGGCATTCGGTGGCTTTTAAAGCGGCCTTGATTTGATCCTCGCGAAGGCGCGCGGATAGGCTTCGGGGGTTGGTGCTGTTTTTCGAAGCAACAGCAAAACGCGCTCGTGAGTGGTCTCTCCATTGCTTATTTCGTATTCTTTTGTAAACTCAACCTTACATCTTAACTCACCGATCGCGTGGCACGCCACCTCGAGCTCGGCCAACCCGTCGCGCCCCTTCATGGCGAGAAAAAGGCCGCCCTTTCGGATAAAGGGGGCGCATAGCTCACACAGCATAGGAAGAGAAGCGACCGCGCGTGCCGTTACCGCGTCAAAGCTGTCGCGCAGGGGGCCCTTTCCCTCCACCTCGGCGCGCGCCACAAGCGGGGTGAGGTTGGAAAGAGAAAGCTCCTCCTTCATTTTTTCGACGAAGCCGATCTTTTTGGCGGTCGCGTCGGCGGCGGTGATCGAAAGGTCGGGGCGGCAGATGGCAAGCGGGAGCGAGGGAAAGCCCGCGCCGCAGCCCATATCCAAAAGCGAAGAGCCCCCCTTGAGATAGGATTCACCCATCAGTGAGTCGGCAAAATGCAAAAGGATCACGCTCTTCTCATCCGAAAGAGCGGTGAGATTGTATTTTTCGTTTTCTTCGACCAGGCGGCGGTAAAGGTGATAAAATTTGTCTTTTTCCTCTTCTCCGATGAGAAAAGAAAGCGAAAGACGGTCGAAGGTTTCGCTGAGCGCGGCTTTAAATGCTGTTTGATCCATAGCGTCCTCTTTTTCTTTGATAGCTTGATTATACCGCCTTTTCGACATTTTGTAAAGACATAATTGTAAATTCGGTGGGCGCGGGACTTGACAATTCCTTTTGCGCGTGATATACTGTCAAAGATAAATAATTATATTATATAAAGGAGTTCCCGCTATGTCCATGTACAACAAAAAATCGGTCGAAGAAATTCCCGAGCTTTCGGGGAAGCGCGTGCTTGCCCGTTGCGACTTCAACGTTCCGCAGAAAGACGGTGTGATCACCAGCGATAAGCGTATCGTCGAGGCTTTGCCCACCATCAAATATCTCTCCGAGAACGGCGCGAAGCTGATCCTTTGCAGCCACCTTGGAAAGCCCCACAATATCCTGACCCCCGGCTTTGGCCTTAATAAGAAAGAGAAAAAGGCGATCGAGGCTCTTCCCGAAGCCGAGCGCGCCGCCGCCAAGGAGGCCGCCCTTAAGAAGGCCGAGGGCGATGCCAAGAAGTTCACCCTTCGCCCCGTAGCCGAAAAGCTTTCCGAGCTGCTCGGCAAGCCGGTTGCGTTTGCCACCGACGTCGTCGGCGCCGATGCCAAGGCCAAGGCTGCCGCCCTGAAGGACGGCGAGATCCTTCTTATCGAAAACGTCCGCTTCGAAGCGGGTGAAGAGAAGAACCTGCCCGAGTTCGCCAAAGAGCTTGCGTCGATGGCCGATATCTACGTTAACGACGCGTTCGGTACCGCCCACCGCGCCCACGCCTCCACCGCCGGCGTTGCCGATTATCTGCCCGCCTACTGCGGCTATCTGATCGGCAAGGAGATCGGCATCATGGGCGCCGCCCTTGAAAATCCCGCCCGCCCCTTCGTCGCCATTCTCGGCGGCGCCAAGGTCGCAGACAAGCTGAACGTTATCAACAACCTGCTTACCAAGGTTGATACCCTGATCATCGGCGGCGGTATGGCGTACACCTTCCTCGCCGCTAAGGGCTATGAGATCGGTACCTCGCTGCTTGATAGCGAGAAGCTGGATTATTGCCGCGATATGATGAAGAAGGCCGAAGAAAAGGGCGTAAAGCTCCTGCTTCCCATCGACTCGGTCGTTGCCGCCTCCTTCCCCGATCCCATTGACGGGGAGATCGAGGTTTCCACCGTTCCCTCCAACGAGATCCCTGCCGATAAGATGGGTCTTGATATCGGTGATAAGACCCGCGCCCTCTTTGCCGAGGCGATCACGAGCGCTAAGACGGTTGTTTGGAACGGCCCGATGGGCGTTTTCGAGAACCCGACGCTTGCCAAGGGTACCATCGCCGTAGCCAAGGCGCTGGCTGATTCCTCGGCTACCACCATCGTCGGCGGCGGTGACTCGGCCGCGGCCTGCGAGCAGCTTGGCTTTGCCGACCGTATCACCCACATCTCGACCGGTGGCGGCGCTTCGCTTGAATTCCTTGAGGGTCTGATGCTTCCCGGCATCGCTTGCCTGCAGGATAAATAAACCGTTCGTATTCTAAAATAGCCGGGGCGGCGCGCTTCGCCCCGGTGTTCTTAAAAATAAAGGAGCAAGAAAATGAGAAAAACCGTTATTGCAGGAAACTGGAAAATGAATATGACCCCCTCCGAGACCTCGGCCTTTATCAAAGAGCTGGCGCCCATGGTAGAGGGGAAGGATAAATGCGACATCGTTCTGTGCGTGCCCTTCGTGGATATCGCCGCGGCGGTTGAGGCCGCTAAGGGGACCAATATTCACATTGGCGCCCAAAACGTTCACTTTAAGGAAAACGGCGCCTACACCGGGGAGATCTCGGGCGCGATGCTCAAAGAGACCGGGGTCGAATACGTCATCGTCGGCCATAGCGAAAGACGTCAGTATTTTGCCGAGACCGATGAGACCGTAAACCTTCGCACCAAGGCGGGTCTTGCCGCGGGTCTTACCGTGATCCTTTGCCTTGGCGAGCTTTTGGAGGCCCGTCAGGCCGGCATCACCGCTGAGATCGTTTCGATGCAGACCAAGCTTGACCTTGCCGGTATTCCCGAAGAGGATCTTTCGCGCATCATCATCGCCTACGAGCCCGTGTGGGCCATCGGCACCGGCCTTACCGCCACGCCCGAGCAGGCCGATGAGGTCTGCGGCATTATCCGCGGTGTAGTGGCTGAGCTTTACAGCAAGGAAGCGGCCGAAAAGCTGACGATCCAGTACGGTGGCTCGATGAACGAAAAGAACGCCGCTGACCTTCTGGCTAAAGAGCATGTAGACGGCGGTCTTATCGGCGGCGCCTCGCTGAAGACCGATAAATTCACCGCGATCGTTGACGCTGCCAACGCTTAATTGATCGTTGACAAGCCCCTCATAAATAAATTTACGGAGAGGTTCTATGGATAATTTTAACGAGCTGCAAGGCACCAACGAATCGGCGATCGACCTGAAATTTTTAATGGCCGTTATTCGCAAGTGCTGGTATTGGACGATCATCGTGGCGATGATCTTTGCCTTGGCAATGGGGCTTTACACCCATTTCATGATCCCGAAGAAATATTCGGTCACGATCACCTTCTACGTTGACCCCGATCCGCTTACGGGAGGCACGTCCTATAACTATACGGCGCAGGAAGCGTTGGCAGAGACTTATCCCTCGGTTCTGAAATATTCGCACGATTTCGGAAACCGCGTTTCCCAATGCATGAAAGAAGCGAAGGACGAAAACGGCACGCTGCTTTTCCCCGAATGGGGTGAAAGAAGCGAGGATCAGAATATGAAGAACGTGCTTTCGATGATGGCCACGGGTATCCGCGAAGATCGCCTATTCTACATAACCATGACCTCTACCGATCCGATCACGGCCTACTATCTTGCCAAGTTTGCTTCGACCGAGGCTCCGTACGTATTGAACGATTACGTTGAGATGGGGACGGTAAAGCTTTTGACCACCAAATTCGTCGTACCCACGACGCCGGTCTCGCCCAGTATGCGGCGTAATGTCGTCTTGGCGGCGGCCGTTGGCGGCTTCCTTTGCTTCGCCGCCTTCTTCCTGCACGATATGTTTGATACGACCATTTATACCGAGTCTGATCTTAAGAAGTATAACATTCCGCTTCTCGGTATGATCCCGTCCTTCCCGATCGTTGACAGCAAGACGGGGGACGTTTCGGCAAGCGTTACGAAAAAAGAGGGGGGTAAATAACGATGAATCAATATAACCGTATGCTGACGAATCCCGATACCCCTTTTGCGATCACCGAATCCTTTAAAGAGATCCGTACCAATATGCTCTATACGGCAAGGGACGTGAATTGCCCTATCTACGCCGTTACCAGCTGCTTTGCGCACGCCGGAAAATCAATCGTGATCGCCAACCTTGCCCGCTCCTTCTCCGAGCTTGGAAAGCGCGTGCTTCTTATCGATTGCGACCTTCGCAGCCCGGTCCAGCACAAGACCTTTCTCCGTGACCGTTCCTTCGGGGTCAGTGAGCTGGCGGCCGGTATCAGCAACGATATCGACAAGGCTATCCAGCGCACCGCTTTCGAGCGGCTCGATCTGCTTCCCTCGGGGCATATCCCCCCGAACCCCGCAGAGCTTCTGGCTTCCGAGAATTTTGCTAACCTTCTGAAAAAGCTACAAGAGCGGTACGATTCGATTTTTATCGACTTCCCACCCGCCGGCGTCGTCGTAGACGCCTTGGTTCCCGCCAACCTTATTACCGGGTACGTCCTAATCGTTCGCTCGGGGGCAGACGTACGGCGCGGCGTTTCCTCGCTCGTCTCGTCGCTCAACAGCGTTGGCGCCAAGATCCTCGGCTTTGTTCTCAACGATACCAACCCGAAGCTTTCCTCTTACTACGGTAAGGGCGACCGCTATAAATATAAAAAGCGGTACAGAAGCTATAGCTATGCATACACGCATCCCTCGACTAAAACGAAACCTATGGTGGAAGAAGGGGCGGTTGCTGATGCGGCACCCATCAACGATTCTGCTGGGAATAAATTTTGAAAGGAAAAACGATGAATACCAAACGCTTACTTTTTTTAGTCGTTTGCCTTTTCGCACTGATGATCTTTACCTCGTGCGATATGCTGATGACGCCCCAAAATCCCGGCGGCACCGATATCGGCGTTGGCTTTGATCTGTGGGAACAGCAGGTCGCTTCGATCGAAAAGACCGGCGTCGTAAACGGCGTTGCCACCTACAAGATCACCCTGAAAAACGGTACTGAGGAGACCATTAGCGTCGGCGGTATGACCGATAAGGGTGAGATCACCTCGATCGAAAAGCTTACCGAGGAAAACGGGGTTGCCACTTACAAGATCACGCTTTCCGACGGGACCAGCCAGACCCTTACCGTGACCGATAAAACGACGCCCCCGGTAACCACCGCCCCCACGGACGACCTCAACAACGCAACGCTTGAGCAGCTGCTTGCGATGTTAGAGGCCAACAAGGTTCCGATCCTTGACGAAGGAAGCACGGTCACCGATGCAAGTAAGACCACGGCGGCCGGCGCCTTTAAGAACGGCGTCGTTGGCTTTACCACCTATATGACCAAGGCGATCCTCTTCGGCGAGGACGATACGCTCTGCAAGATCACCCTCAATGACTTCAGCTTTGAAGCGGTCACCGCGGACGATATCACGGTCTATATCGAATTCCGTAAGATCAACACCACCCTCCCGAACGATAACAACGCGGTCGCGTATTCGACCGTAGTTGCTACGTACGAGGCTTCTGTGACCCCCAACGGTCTTGGTGATTACGAGCTGGATCTTGGGGTCATTAGCAAGGAAAATCTTAAGAATCTCGGTGACGCCTTCATTCTCGGTATCTACACCGACGAGGATACCCCCGTCCGTATGTCCTTCTCAAAGAACACCACCTGCCTGATGGCGGAAAAGAACGCCCTCACGAACACCGCCTCTGCTTCCTTCCGTTACAGCTACTACTACAAGAATGTTGACGGCAATATCACCACCGTTTCGGCCGACGAGGCGCTTATGCCCGCGATGACCTTCTTACATTCCGAGGAGCCGAAATATATGCTTGAATCCGAGCTGATCGAAAAGATCAAGGAGCTGATTGCCGCAGGCGGCAACACCGGCAACACCGGTAACACCGGCGGCACCGTTACGCCCGGTGTGGTTCCTACCGCCGGCTTAAAGCTGCATCTGCCCGATTACTACGACCTTGTGGTTGGCGATAATTTTGAGCTGTTCTATAAGGGCATCGTCGAGTGCTACAACAGCGACGCGTACGAGTTTATGCTTCGCTACGCCGATTACAAGAGCAACTCTGCCGCCGATACGCGCGGAAAGGCCTTTGCCCGCAAGTATGTATGGACGCCTGCCGCGACCGACGCCGGCAAGACCTATATCCTGAATATCACGGTATACGATAATGTTGGTAGCATCGTCGCCACCGATTCGGTCGAGATCCGCGTTCATGCCAAGCCCACCAGTCCCGAGGAGGAGAAGGTCGTGCTTTGCGTCGGCGACTCGCTGATCACCAACTATCAAAAAATCCGTGGAGCTTGGGCCATGCAGCTCTATAAGCGTCTCGTTGGTGACGGCTTGCAGAATATCAAGTTCATCGGTAACAGTAACGTTGACGGAACCGATTTGCATTACGAGGGCAACGGCGGATGGAGCTTTAGCTCGTATAACGGAGCCGAGGAAGGCCGTAATGATAAATCCAAATACATTATCGGGGTCTTTACCGACAAGAATGAGGCCGAGGATCAGCACAGCGTCTATAAGGATAGCAACGGAACCTGGTGGAAGCTTGAATCGATCGATGACAAAAGGATCCGGCTGATCTACGTAGACGGCGGCAAAACCGATAAGTCTCTTTCGGCCAGCCCGACCACGGGTGGCACCCTGACCTGGGTCAGCGGCGGTGTCAACCACGGGGACATTACCTTTACCGGCTGGACGACAGGTCCCAGCAACCCGATGTGGGATGAAACAACCAACAGCGTTAATATGCAAAAGTACGTCGAGAGCTTCGGCGTCGATCATCTTGACGAGGTCTTTGTGCTTCTCGGCTGGAATAGCACCGGCACGACTGAAGAAAAGTACAAGGAATCTGTCCGCACCTTTATTGACAATATCCTTTCGGTCTATCCCGATTGCCATATCACCCTCTTGGGCTTGCAGGTTCCCTTGAAGGACGGCTTCGCCTCCAACTACGGTCTTAGCTGGCCCTACTTCGAGAAGGCCGGTCACGTTTGGAACATACAGGAATGGTATATGGAGATCTGCGAGGAAGCCAAGTATAAGGATAACCTTTCCTTCGTTCAGGTCTCGGGTCAGTTCGATTCGGTCAACAACCACCAGATGACAGATACCGCGGCCAATAACCATTCGACCGAGAAGGAAACCATTTGCGCGAACGCCCTTCATCCCGCGGATAGCGGCTACAAGCAGATCGGTGACGCGGCATACCGCCACTTTGTATCGAGATTGCAGGAATAATTTCAAAAGCCATTGGCCCACGCTTTGCGTGGGCCTTTCTTTATCAAGAAAAGGGCAACCGAAATCGGTTGCCCTTATTCCTTTATATAGGCTGTTTTATACTTGCGCCCTTAGAGTTGGTTGCGGCTTTAAGCATTATTCCTCTTCCCAGTTGTGGAAAACGTTCAATACGTCATCGTCTTCTTCCAAACGATCAAGGAGAAGCTCCATCATTTTGATATCCTCTTCGTCGGTCAGTTTGACGTAAGAAGAAGGGACCATCGTACGGTCGGCCGAATCCAGCTTATAGCCGGCGGCTACGAGCGCGTCGCGCACCGCGGAAAGGTCGTCCTTTTCGGTATAGATCTCGTAGCAGCCCTCGTCGCCCTCGAAATCGGAAGCGCCCGCTTCAAGGGCGGCCTCCATCAGGCTATCCTCGTCAATCTCATCGTCCTCATCTACGATCGTGATAAGACCCTTTTCCTCAAACATAAAGCTAACGCTTCCCGTTTGACCGAGGTTGCCGTGGAATTTCGAGAAATACGAGCGAACGGCGCCCGCCGTACGGTTGCGGTTGTCGGTCGTGGTCTCCACGATCACGGCAACACCGTTGGGGCCGTAGCCCTCGTAGGTGATCTCCTCGTAGTCAATGCTGTTGTCGGTCGAGAACTTCTTGATGCAACGCTCGATGTTATCGTTCGGTACGTTGTTGGCCTTGGCCTTGGCAATGAGATCCCGCAGCTTGCTGTTGTTGTCGGGATTGGGACCGCCGGCCTTGATGGCAACCGCCATCTCCTTGCCGATCTTGGTAAAGATCTTCCCCTTCTGGGCATCGGTCTTTTCTTTTTTGCGCTTAATGTTGTTCCATTTGCTATGTCCGGACATATCGAATACTCCTTGTCGTTAAATCTTTTCGGGGGTTTTAAGGCAGATCAGGCGCAACGCGCGGGCAAGAACCGTGTGGACGGCATCGGTAAGCGCGATACGCTCACTTCGGATCTCATCGCTCTCGGCCGAGAGGATTTGACACTCGTGATAAAAGCGGTTAAAGGCGGTGCAAAGCTCTAAAATATAACGGGTGATCACCGAGGGCTCGTAGGATTCAAGCGCGTCAAGCACACGCTCGGGGAAGAGCGCCAGTACCTTCGTAAGCTCCTTTTCCTCGGCCGTCAGCGCGCGAAGGAACTTCGCTTCGCCCTGCGTATCCTTCGCGCGTTCAAGCAGAGAGCAGGTGCGCGCGTAGGTATACTGGGCGTACGGCCCCGTCGCCCCGTCGAAGGAAAGGGCATCGGCGAGCGAGAAGTTAATATCGTGCATGCGGTTGCCCGAGAGATAATAGAAGATGATAGCCCCAACGCCGACCGCCTCGGCTACCTCGCGGTTTTCGGCCGAAACGTTGTTTTTCTCGGCCCCGATCTCCTGCACCTTCTCGATCGCCTCGCGGAACAGATCCTTCAAGAGAACGACGTTCCCGGTACGGGTGGCAAGCTTGGCGCCGTTAAGGCTTACCGTACCGTAGGGCACGTGCACAAGCTGCTTGGCCCACTCGTCACCCATCAGCTCAAGAACCTTGAACCATTGGGCGAAGTGAAGCGATTGCCCCGCGCTCGTTACGTAGATGCACTTTTCGAAGTCATAGGTCTTTTTGCGGTATACGGCCGCCGCGATATCCCGCGTCGGATACAGCGTAGAGCCGTCGCGCTTTAAGATGAGACAGGGCGGCATCTTGTAGTCTTCCAGCGATACCACCGAGGCGCCGTCGTCGATCGTGAGAAGATTTTTCTCCTTCATGCGCGCGATCTCGGCGGGCATTTTGTCGGTATAAAAGCTTTCGCCGTTGTAGCTGTCAAAGGTGATGCCGAGCAGCTTGTAGGTCTTTTCGTATTCGCGCAGGCTGATCTCCTTGAACCATTGCCAAAGCGCAAGGTTCTCTTCGTCCCCCGCTTCAAGCTTGGCAAATTCGGCGCGCGCCCGCTCGTTCAGGCTCTCGTCCTTCTCGGCCTCGGCGTGGAAGCGGACGTAAAGCGCCACCAGCTCGTCGATCTCTTTTTCCTCAATCTTCTCTTTGTCACCCCACAGGCGGTAAGCGACGATCAGCTTGCCGAACTGAGTACCCCAGTCGCCAAGGTGATTGATACCGACGCAGCGGTAGCCCGCGAACTCGTGAAGCAGCTTTAACGAATGACCGATGACCGTTGTGCCGAGATGCCCGATGTGAAAGGGCTTGGCTACGTTCGGGGAGGAATAGTCGAGCACGACGGTTTTGCCGTTCCCGATACAGGGGGAGCCGTATTCCTCACCCTCCTCTTTAATGGTGGAAAGCAGGCGGCGGGCCATATCGGCGGTGTTGATAAAGAAGTTAAGATACCCGCCAACGGCGCGCACCTCAGAAAAAGCGGGGTGCGAAATGGCAGAAGAAAGCGCTTCTGCGATCTTCGGCGGCGCCATGCGAAGCGCCTTCGAAAGGCGGAAGCAAGGGAAAGCAAGGTCGCCAAGCGAGGAATCGGGCGGATATTCCAAGAGAGAAACGATCTCTTCCTCGGTGGGAAGCTCCCCTTGGAAGGCGGAGGCGGCGCCGGCGATCAGGGCGGCGGCGGTTTTCTTTAATTCGATCATAGTTAAGACTCCTTACAAGAAAGCGGAATAAAGGAAGAAAGGGGAGAGGGGCGCCCACCCGTCAAGCGGCAGGGGATCAGCTTTTTGCCGTCACAAAGATGTGCCTCGGCAATATCGGCGCCCGAAAGAATATAAAAGCGGCCGGCCTTTTCGCAAACGCGCGGCAAGGGAAGGGGCATTCCGAATTTTAATTCGGCGCGAAGCCCCGCCACCACCTCGAACCGAAGCTCGTCCTTTTTATAGGAAAGGCGGTTAGGGGAAAGCAACGCCAAGCGAAAATCGGGTAGCGTAAGGCGGGCTTCAAGGCTCTCAAGAATCGCTTCGGCCACCTCCTCGGGCGTAAGATAGGTGGTATCCAAGACAAGGTTGTAATTTCTAAGGTCGGTGATATGTACGCCGTATTTTTCGAAATAACGCTTGTTTTCGCTGTTGCGGCGTACCCGTATACGCGCGGCCGCCTCCTCAACGTCGGCAAAGCGCTCTACGTCGCGGTTATCATTCAGAATACGGGTGGCGGAAACGATGGGATCGGTGGAAAGATACACCGAAAAGCTTCCTTCCACGAAGTGAAAGGCCATGCGCGAATCGACGATGTAATCACCGCTCTCCTTCGAGAGCGCGCAAAGCCCGTCGTCAATCTCCTTATCCACCTCGGGATGACTCTCCATATACACGTTGAATTCGTCAATGCTCATGCCGTGCTTTTTTGCCAGCGCACGGCAGACGGTACCCGTTGAATAATAGGTGGCGCCGGTCCTCTCGATCAAAATCTTCGAGACCGTGCTTTTCCCACTGCCAAGGTCACCCGCCAATGCAATCTTGAAGCTCATTTCCTTTCCCGTCCTTATAAATACAGTATAATACTACAATATTATACACAACAAAAAACGCTCTGTCAACCTTCTTTTCCCGAAAAGCCGAAGGGATTGCAAATTTTCCCAGAAAGCTTCTCGCATAAGGGGGCGGCGAAGGGGGGAATAATCGGGATAAATACGGAAAAGGCGGTAGAAACTTGTTTACCCATAAGGTGGAAATATGCGGCGTGAATACCTCGCGCCTTACGACGCTTTCGGATGAAGAAAAAAGAGAGCTTTTGATCCTTTCAAAGGGGGGCGATAAGGAAGCCAGAAAAAAACTGATCCTTGGCAATCTGCGTCTTGTGCTTTCGATTATTCAGCGCTTTTCCCAAAGGAAGGAAAGCGCGGACGATCTTTTTCAGGTGGGGTGCATCGGCCTGATGAAGGCAATCGACAATTTCAACGTAGAGCTTGACGTAAAATTCAGCACCTACGCGGTGCCGATGATCATCGGGGAGGTAAGACGGTATCTGCGCGACAATTACCCGATCCGCGTTTCACGCTCGCTTCGTGAGCTTGCGTACCGCGCGCTGGGGGTCAGAGAGCAGATTCTGCGTGAAGAAAACCGCGAGCCAAGCACCGAAGAGATCGCCAAGGCGCTGGGTGAGAAAAAAGAGAACGTTGGGCGCGCGATGGAAGCGATCGTAGAGCCGGTCTCGCTCTTCGAGTCGGTCTACAGCGACGGGGAGGACGAGGTGTGCGTTATTGACCAATTGCGTGACGCCGAGGAATCCGAGGACAGCTGGATCGAGGATATCTCGCTTCGGGAGGCGATGAAAAAGCTTGGCGCAAGAGAGCGCTTTATTATTGAAAAACGCTTCTACGCAGGCAAAACGCAAATGGAGATCGCCGAAGAGATCGGGATCAGCCAAGCGCAGGTGTCGCGCCTTGAAAAATCGGCTATCGAAAAGATACGGGAAGAATTTTAATCTTTTAAGAAAACAAAACTTTACAAACACCCCCCTTCGCTCTTCGGGGCGCGAAGCAAAAAAGAGAACGGCGTTTTGCAAAACACCGTTCTCTTTTTTAAAAACTCAGGAGTTCTTGAATTCTTCCTCGTCGACCTCTTCTTCGAGGGGGATTTCTTTCTTTTGGGGGGCATCGCCCTCATCGTCTGCGCGGTGATAAAGGTCAGCCGTCAGCATTTCGTCGTCAAGCTCGAATTCCTCGTCCTCTTCGATATCCAGCGTCTCGTCCAGATAATCGCTCGGATCAAAGTCGTTTTCTTCAAGATCCTCCTTGGCCTGCAGGAAAAGGTAGGCACCGGCGGCCCCCTCCATCGCGGCAACGCCGAGGAAGGCGGCGGCAATGCTCTTCTTTTTCGCGCACAGGATCAGGAAAAGCACAAAGAGCGTAAAGGATTGAATAAGCAACGAGACAGAAACCGCCAAACGGGAGCTTTTCAGCATGGAAATCGCTTTTTTCATAGGTTACCTCACTTTGCGTTTTGTTTCAGATATGCGTTGATAAAGCCGTCAATCTCGCCGTCCATTACGGCGCCGATGTTGGTATCCTCGTACCCCGTACGCGTGTCCTTGGCGAGCGTATAGGGCATAAAGACGTAGCTGCGGATCTGGGCGCCCCATTCGATGTTGGTCTTAACGCCCTGGATATCCTCGATGCGCTCCAGCTTTTCTCTTGCTTTGATCTCCATAAGTTTGGATTTGAGCATCTTCATCGCGGTTTCTTTGTTTTGCAGCTGGCTTCGTTCGGTCTGGCAGCCAACGACGATCCCCGTCGGGATATGCAGGATACGGATAGCCGAGTCGGTCTTGTTGATATGCTGACCGCCCGCGCCGCTCGAACGGTGGGCGGTGATCTCTAAATCCTCGTCCTTCAATTCGATCGTATCGTTATCGTCGGTAAACTCGGGCATGACCTCGACCGAGGCAAAGGAGGTGTGGCGACGGCCCGATGCGTCAAAGGGCGATACGCGCACAAGGCGGTGAACGCCGTTTTCGCTTTTCAGATATCCGTATGCGTTTTCTCCCTCGATCGTGACAGTGGCGCTCTTCAGCCCCGCCTCGTCTCCGTCCAGCCAGTCGATCAGCTTAACGGTGAAGCCGTGCTTTTCCCCCCAGCGGGTATACATACGGTAGAGCATCTGCGCCCAATCCTGCGCCTCGGTGCCGCCGGCGCCGGGGTGGAAGGAAAGAATGGCGTTGTTTTTGTCGTATTCGCCGGTAAGAAGCGTTTCAAGGCGCATACGCTCGCTTTCCTCTTCGACGAAGCGAAGCTCGGAAAGCACTTCGTCAACCGACCCCTCGTCGTTTTCCTCGATCGCCATTTCAGCAAGCGTTAAGGTGTCTTCAAGGGTGGATAAGAGCTTATCGTAGGCCTCGCATTTATCCTTCATTTGCTTGATCGTTTGGAGAATACGGCTGCTTTTCTCCGCATCACCCCAGAAATTATCGGCCAGGGTGCTGGCCTCCATCTCCTTGGTCTTTTCCAAAAGATCGTCGTATCGAATGGCGTGCTTTAAGTCGCTTACCACGTCGGCAAGCTCTAAAAGACGCCGCTTGGCTTCTTCCAGCGCAACTATCAAGGGAACTTCCTCCGAAAGGTCATAAATTTTAAGAAGGACGGAAAGAATAAGGATATTCATTTTATCCGTCGACCGTTTTTATTAGTATACCACAAAACAAGCCGCTTTGTAAAGGGGAGTGAAAATTATTTTTTACTTGACAATTCAAGAAACTATGGTAAAATTGAAAAGGATATAAATATTATATTAATTTGGAGGTTATTATGAAAGTAACGAGAGAAACCATTATTGGAGATATCATTGATTTTAACGCAGACGTGAAGCCGATCTTCGCCGCGATCGGTATGCACTGCTTTGATTGCCCGGTTTCGCGTATGGAAACCGTAGAAGAGGCCTGCGCCGTGCATGAGTGCGACGCTGACGAGCTGATCGAAAAGCTGAACGCTTTCCTCGGTGAGTAATCTAAAAGGGGTCGGCGGCGGCAAGGTCACGCTTGACGGGCGTCTTTCTGCCGTTTCGGATCTCGTGCGGCGGGGGGCGGTCTTTGCCGATATCGGCACCGACCATGCCTATTTGCCGCTTTACTTATTGCAAGAGGGGCGCATTTCGCGCGCCGTCGCGTCTGACGTTGCCGAAGGGCCGCTTGAACGGGCTAGGCGTAACGTGATGAGCGTAGGGCAAAGCGAAAGGGTCACGCTTCTTTTGACAGACGGGCTTTCGGGTATGGAGAAAATGGGGCTTACCGATATCGCGATCTGCGGTATGGGGGGCGAGGTGATCGCCTCGATCCTTTCGGCGGCGCCTTTCGTCTTTGATCCTTCGATCCGCTTGATCCTCCAACCGATGAGCCGGGTCCCGCTTTTGCGGAAATACCTTTACGAAAACGGCTTTACTATCGAAGAAGAGCGCGTGGCGACTTCAAGCGGCAAGATCTATTTCTGCCTTGCGGCTGCCTACGGCGCGCCCCCTCGCGTCCCTACCGAGACCGAGCTTCTGATCGGCTCTCCTCGCCTTATTTGCGAAGAGGAGAAAACCGTTTATCTTGCCTATCTGAAAACGCAGAAAAAGGCCGCCGAGAAGCGGCTTGAAGGGAAGCGCGCGGGCGGTCTTTCAACCGAGGAGGAAGAAAAATTTCTCCGTGCCCTTCTTACGGAAAGCGAGCGTGTGGAAAATGACGGTAAATGAACTTTATAACCGGCTGTCGGCGCTGTATCCCGCCGCCCTTTCGGCCGAATGGGATAACGACGGGCTTATGTGCTGCAAAGACGGCAGCAAAGAGGTCAAGCGTGTGCTTTGCGCGCTTGACGCGACCGATGCTGTGATCGACTATGCGATCGAAAACGGCTTCGATCTGATCCTAACGCATCACCCCCTTTTGTTCCATAAGGTTGGCGCCTTTACCGAAAACGTACCCGAGGCGCGTAAGCTGATGAAGCTCTCGGCGGCGGGCATTTCGGTCCTTTCCTTCCATACGAGGGCGGATGCCGCTTTGGGGGGCGTAAACGATCTTTTGGCAAAGGCGCTGGGCCTATGTGACGTTGCGCCGCTTCCCGGTGGGATCGGCCGTATCGGTACGCTGAAAGAGAAGGAAGAGCTATCTTCCTTTGCCAAACGGGTAAAAGAAGCGCTTCCCTCGCCGCTCGTTCTTTTTGGGGATGCGGGTCTTTTGGTTTCTCGCTGCGCCCTTTGCGGCGGCAGCGGAAAGGATGAGATCGCCGCGGCCAAGGCTGCGGGGGCTGATACCTTCCTTTCGGGCAGGCTTTCCTATGAAAGCGTGAACGAGGCAGGATCGCTTGGGATCAATCTTTTGGAAGCCGGGCATTTTTATACCGAGGATCTTCTGCCGCGCTACTGGGCCGAGGAGCTTTTGCGAAGCTTTCCGGGGCTTTACGCAGAACATATAAGCTCTTGCCAACTTGAAATTGTGTAAAACATACGGCGTAAGCCGAAGAGGAGACGATAAAATGAAAATCTATGACGAGCTGGTTGCCAGAGGCCTTATCGCCCAGGTGACCGACGAACAAGAGATCCGCGAAATGATCGATAACGGCAAGGCCACCTTCTACATTGGCTTTGACCCGACGGCCGATAGCCTGCACGTAGGGCATTTTATGGCGCTTTGCCTGATGAAGCGCTTGCAGATGGCGGGCAACCGCCCGATCGTTCTGATCGGCGGCGGTACGGCCTATATCGGCGACCCCTCGGGGCGTACCGATATGCGCTCGATGATGACCGCCGAGACCATTCAGCATAACTGCGATTGCTTCAAAAAGCAGATGAGCCGCTTCATCGACTTCGGTGAGGGAAAGGCTATGATGGTCAATAACGCCGATTGGCTTTTGGGTCTCAATTATATCGAGCTGCTTCGTGACGTCGGGGCTTGCTTCTCGGTCAACCGTATGCTGGGCGCCGAGTGCTATAAGCAGAGAATGGAGAAGGGGCTTTCCTTCCTCGAATTCAACTACATGATCATGCAGAGCTATGACTTCTATCATCTGTATCAGAACTTCGGCTGTAATATGCAGTTCGGTGGGGACGATCAGTGGTCGAATATGCTTGGCGGAACCGAGCTGATCCGCCGTAAGCTGGGTAAGGACGCCTACGCCATGACCATCACGCTTCTCCTTAATTCCGAGGGCAAGAAGATGGGTAAGACCGCTTCGGGCGCCGTTTGGCTTGACCCCAACAAGACCTCGCCCTTCGATTTCTATCAGTATTGGCGCAACGTCGGAGACGCCGACGTCTTGAAGTGCATCCGTATGCTGACCTTCCTGCCGCTTGAGGAGATCGACAAGATGGATTCCTGGGAGGGAAGCCGCCTTAACGAAGCCAAGGATATCTTGGCGTATGAGCTGACTAAGCTCGTCCACGGAGACGAAGCGGCCGAGGCCGCGAGAGCCTCCTCCCGCGCGCTCTTCGGGGGCGGCGGCGAGGGCGATGCCCCGACGACCGTGATCGACAAGGCCCTTCTTAACGAAGAGGGCGGATGCGACCTTATTTCGCTGATGGTTGCGGCATCTCTTGCATCCAGCCGTTCCGAGGCGCGCCGCGCGATCGAGCAGGGCGGTGTTTCGGTAGACGGGGAAAAGGTAGCCGATATCCGCGCCGCGCTTGACGGAGAGAAGCTTCGCGCCGGCGCCCTGATCCGTAAGGGCAAAAAGACCTATATGAAGGTCATTCTGTCTGATTAACCGTAATATGTAAACAAAACTTTAAAAGCCCGTGGCGTGCCACGGGCTTTTTTGTTACAGAAGCGGGGCGGAAAGCAGATCCTTTAACGCTTTCTCGATTTTTTGCCCCAGGGCGGACGGGACGGTCGCCAACGGCAGGCGAAGCTCGCCGCTGTCCCGCAGAAGATGCGCCATCGCGTACTTTAAGGGGGCGGGGTTGGTTTCGGCAAACAAAAGGCGCGTCAGCGGCAAGAGTCTTTTTTGAAGCGCCGCGGCCTCCTTCACCCGCCCCTCGGTAAAGAGGCGGTAAAGCGCGACCGAGGCGGTGGGGAAGAGGTTGGAAAGCACCGAGATGACCCCAACGCCGCCAAGCGAGAGCATCGGTAAAAGCTGGCTGTCGTTTCCGCAATACAGCGCCAGCTTTTCCCCGAAGGCGGCGACGATATCCGCCCCTCGGTCAATATCCCCCGAGGCTTCCTTGATCCCCACGATATTCGGATGCTCGGCAAGGACGGCAAGCTGTTCAAGCGAAAGGTTGACTCCCGTTCGGGAGGGGACGTTATAAAGAATGAGGGGCAGATCGGTCTCATCCGCGATGGAAAGGTAGTGGGCGATCAGCCCCTCCTTCGTCCCCTTGTTGTAATAAGGGGTCACCACCAAAAGGGCGTTCGCCCCAAGGCTTTTGGCGGTGGCGGCGGCCGAGCGGGCAACGCGCGTGCTTTGCGAGCCGGTACCCGCGACGATCGGTACGCGCCCGTCCGCTCTTTTTACGGCCGCTTCCAGAAGGGCGCGCTTTTCCCCTTCGTCCAGCGTTACCGCCTCTCCCGTTGTGCCGGTAACGACCAGCGCGTTGACGCCGCCTTCGATCTGCATATCGATCTGCCGCTCGAAGGCGGAAAGATCGATCTTTTCGTTTTGAAAGGGGGTGATCAGCGCCGTAGCGACCCCCAAAAAGGGAAGCGGCGCTTTTTTGGAACGATTCATATCTTCTCCTTACAGAAAGGGCTTGCAATTCAGACGAAAATATACTATAATGCTACTGTTATTATATGAAGACATAAGGGAAGATGCCAAATGAAGCAAGAAAAGGTAATTGTAAACGAACGGGTGGAAACCGCGCTTTCGACGCACGATTTTTATTTTGATCTGCCCGAGGAGCTGATCGCGCAGACCCCGCTTCTTAAACGAGACTCTTCCCGTATGCTGATTTTAGGAAAAAGAGACGGCTCGCTTTCGCACCGGCATTTCTCGGATATTCTTTCCTATCTGCGGCCTGAGGACGTTTTGGTCGTGAATTCCTCGCGCGTGATCCCCGCCCGTCTTTTGGGCAAGAACCCAAATGGCTCTCCGATCGAGCTTTTGCTGCTCCGCGCGCACGAGGGCGGGGTCTTTGAGACCCTCGTCCGCCCCGGAAAGCGGGCAAGAGCGGGGGCTACCTTTTCCTTCGGCGGGATCCTGAACGCCGAGATCCGCGAGGTCCTGGCGGACGGAAACCGCCTTGTTTCCTTCACCTATCCCGACACCTATCATTCGATCTACGAGGTGCTTGAGGTGGTTGGGCAAATGCCCCTACCCCCTTATATCACCGAAAAGCTTGCGGATAAAGACCGGTATCAGACCGTCTACGCCAAAGAGCGGGGCTCTGCCGCCGCGCCGACCGCGGGGCTTCATTTCACAAGCGAGCTGATCGAAGCCGTGAAGGCAAAGGGAACCGCCTTTGCCGAGGTCACCCTGCACGTAGGGCTTGGAACCTTTCGCCCCGTGAAGGTCGAAAAGATCACCGAGCATTTGATGCACGAAGAGCATTTTCATATCGAAAAAGAGACCGCCGACCTCATCAACAGCCGCCGCGCGGCTGGGGGGCGCGTGATTGCCGTTGGGACAACGGCCTGCCGGGTTCTCGAAAGCGTGACCGATGAAAACGGGATCGTTCACCCGATGAGCGGGGAGACCGGCATCTTTATCTACCCCGGCTACCGTTTCCGTGCGATCGACGGCTTGATCACCAACTTCCACCTGCCCGAAAGCACCCTTATCATGTTGGTGTCGGCGCTTGCGGGGCGCGAAAACGTGTTAAACGCTTATCGCGAGGCGGTAGAGCAAAGGTACCGCTTCTTCTCCTTCGGCGACTGCATGCTGATTGTATAAAATCCGCAATACTGCGTTAAAGCTTCGACTTGTCGCCCTCGACATAGGTAACTATGCCGTCGGGCTTCGCGCTCGCTTTGCCTTGTCTTGCGAATTTTCTATCAATCAGCACCGAGAAGACCTTTGGCAAAAGCGAATTCGGTCAAATCGCCGTAGGTCACTACGGCTTCCTTTCCCTCGTCTTGAACGATTTCTATCAATCAGCACCGAGAAGCCTTTTGCGAAGAGTGCTTGGCTTATAAAAATAAACAGAAAAGGAAATAAAAAAATGGCACATTATCTTTTAGAAAACAAAATGGGTGGGAAAGCGGTATACGAGACCGCCCTTACGGTAAAAGAGACCGAGGAAGCGTATATCTTTTCCTTTGAGGCTAAGCATAGCTCCGCCTATTGCCCGTACGCGAAGGATAACGACAAGCTGTGGCTTGGCGACGTGTGCGAGGTTTTTATCGGGGATGAGAGAGATCCCGGTTATTATTACGAGGTAGAGATCGCCCCCAACGGGGCGGCCTTCTTCGGTTGGGTTCATAATCCCGACGGGAATTTTTCGGTCACCTTCCCTTCGTTTGACGGGTTTTCGTACTGCGCTGAGCAAAAGGGCGAGGACTATGCGGTACAGATCACCCTTTCCAAGGAAATAATCGGTTGGCCGCTTGAAAGCATCCTTTTCAACGCCTTCCGCATTGAGACCGACGGGGGCGTACCCGAAAAGCATCTGTTCGCCCTTAACCCCACGCTGTGCAATACCTTCCACCGCACCGAGGGCTTCGTGCATTTAAAGGATTATACCGAATAATAAAAAACACCGCTTTTTCCAAAGAAGCGGTGTTTTTATCATTTGGCAAGAGTATAGATTCGACCGAAACCGTCTTATTCGCGATATCGGTCCGAGGGAAGCACGTGCTCGTTTACCTGTGGCTTTTTGTTTTTGAGTAGACCGAAAGAATCGATAAAATGGACCATATGCGTCTTTTATGGGTCAATTCTTTTTATAGAGCAAAAGGCGGAAAGCGGCAGTACAGGTAAGTCGGGAAAGCGCCGGCAGTCTCTTCTTCCCCTTTTCGGGGGTTCGGTAATAATAAGGGGTCATTTTAAAAAGATCCTCAATTGCCTCGTGGCTTTCGAGATGTAAAGCAAAGGAAAGGCTTTCTTCTGTCAAAAGGGTAAATCCGGGAAGTGCTTTGTCGGCCACCTCGTTTTTATACGGGGTGTCGTAAAGGATTTCCTTTAAGGCAAAGAGATGCTCTTCGTCGGGAATGGCGAGAAGCAGATACCCTCCCTTTTTTAAAACGCGGACAAATTCAGCAAGCGCTAATGGCGCGAAAATACAGCTGACAAGGTCGGCGCCCCCATCGGGAAAGGGGAGATCGTACACGCTGGCTACCGCAAATTCGGCGCTTTTTACCCGCTTGGCGGCCCGCTTTAGGGCGTCCTTGGAAAGATCGAAGCCGACCGTATGCGAAAAGGCTTCGGAAAGCGTCTCGGTATAATATCCTTCGCCGCAGCCGGCATCCAATAAAACGCCGCCGTTCAGCCTTTTCGCAAGACGAAAAAGCGCCTCCTTTAAGGGGGCATAATGTCCCCCGTCTAAAAAGCGGGTGCGAGCCGCGATCATTTCACGGTTATCGCCGTGGGCGCCACCGCCGAAAAGTAGATTGACGTAGCCGCTTTTTGAACGGTCGAAGCTGTGAAGGTGGGGGCAGGCATACAGCTTTTCCTCCCGCGCAAGCGGCGCCCCGCAATGCGGGCAAAGCAGTAAGGTTTCCATAAAAAGATCTTTCTTAGTATATGTTATAGATATTATAAGTCTTAAAGAAAAAGATGTCAAGCCCTTTACAGGTAAGAAAAAAAATGATAAAATAGAAAAGGTATATACGAGGAAAAGAGGGAAAAATAAAATGAGTGAAAAGCAAAAGGGTCGAGTTCTCGGGGTCGATTACGGCGACGTTCGAACCGGCCTTGCCATATCCGACGAGGGGCAAACGCTGGCGTCGGGGATCAGCACGATCTCGGTCGGCGGGATGATGAAGACCGCGCGTTATATTGCCAACCTCGCCAAGGAAAGCGATGCTGTTCTCATCGTTATGGGGCTTCCCAAAAATATGGACGGCAGCGAAGGAAAGCGGGCCGAATTGGTACGGATCTTTGCCTCTATTCTGGAAAAAAGCACCGAGTGCCCCATCACCTTTTACGACGAACGGCTTTCTACCGTAGAGGCTTACGAATTCTTGAACCTGACCTCTACCGTCGGAAAGCGCCGCCGCGCGGCGATCGATACCCTCTCGGCCGAGATCATCCTGCAGGATTATCTCGACTCTCAAAAATAAATTTTCAAGCGAAAAATTTCTCTTGTTCACATAGCTTTCACACGAAGCGATTATACTGAAAGTACATAGAAAATCAAAGGGAGAAACGAAACGATGAAACCTTTGCCGTTTACGCTACAAAAAGAAAAAAAGCACACGCGGCTTTCACGCTTTTCTTTTATATTGCTTGCCGCTCTTTTGTGCCTTTCCTTTACCGGGTGCAGCTTTTTGCTTTCGGATAACGAAGGGGGCACGACAAGCGTGACCACCCTGCCCGATCGCGTCTTTTTATCCGACCCTACGGTATCGGGCATCGGCAGCATCACCATTCCCCAATACCCCCAGACCGACGCTGTGGCCGAGGAAGGCACGTATATGTACGTAGCCGAGGTCGCAAGTCCTTCGGTGGTTTCGATTACAACAGAGACGGTTTCCTATAACGGTAGCTACGTGACGGGGGGCGCCGGCAGCGGGGTGATCATATACGAGCAGGGGGATTACACCTACGTGATCACCAACAAACACGTTGTAGACGGCAGTAGCCTGATCACCGTACACACCAACGATGCCGAAAGCAAAAGCTACGAGGCCCAGCTGATGGGCAGCGATTGGCTTTCGGATATCGCGGTGGTCCGCATCGCGGCAACCGGTCTTACGAAGGCTACGGTCGGAACCAGCGCCACGCTTTCCTTGGGGCAGGAGGTCGCGGCTATCGGAAATCCCTTGGGGGTTCTCGGCGGCACGATCACCGACGGTATCATCGGGTGCCTTGCCCGCACCATTTCGGTTGAGGGCGTATCGATGACGCTGATCCAACATTCGGCGGGTGTAAACCCGGGTAACTCCGGCGGCGGCCTTTTCAACCTTTCGGGTCAGCTGATCGGGATCGTAAACGCCAAATCCTCGGGTGACGGGGTCGAGGCGCTCGGATACGCCATTCCGATCGATCTGGCGCTTGATCGCGCCACGCAGATCATCGAGAAGGGCTACGTCTCCACCACCCCGTATCTGGGGCTTGGCTTTACCAGCACCAGCTATAGCTCGGGCTTTACGGTGGTTGAACGCATTACCGTTACCTCTTACGCGTATAACGACGAGCTTTCGGCCGCCGGGGAAACGACTCTTTCCTCGGGTGATATTCTGCAATCTCTGAATGGGGTCGAAATACAGGAAACCGCCGATATCCGCCGCGTTCTTTCCAACGTTAAGGTGGGGGATAAGATCGAGGCCGTGCTTCTTCGCTCATCGGGCCGTTATTACGATCAGGAGATAAAGGTGCATCTTACCGTGCACGAAACGCCTGCGCCCGCAGGACAGGGGAGCGGAAGCAACTGAAAAAAGGGGGCATACGCCCCCTTCTTACAAGGAGAAGAAAATGGCACGTCTTTTGATAGTTGACGACGAAGCGCAGATAAGAAATCTGATCCGTAAATACGGTGAGTTCGGCGGTCATGAGATCGCAGAGGCGAAGGATGGGATGGAGGCGGTGCGCCTTTGTCGCGAGGGGGCGTTTGATCTCGTTATTATGGATATCATGATGCCCGAGCTTGACGGATTTTCGGCGGTACGCGAGATCCGACGCTTTTCTTCGGTCCCCGTCCTCTTTTTAAGCGCGCGGGGTGAGGAATACGACCGAATCAACGGCTTTGATTGCGGGGCAGACGATTACGTCGTGAAGCCCTTTTCCCCGCGTGAGCTGATGAAGCGGGTAGAGGCGATCCTAAAGCGCTGCGGCGCCGCGGAAGAAAAGCCCGCTCAAAAAAAGGAGATCTATACCTTCGGGGGGCTTTGCGCCGACCTTACCGCAAGAACCGTGACCCTTGACGGAAAGGCGCTTGAGCTTTCGCCCAAGGAATACGAGCTGCTCTTCTACATGATCCGCAACAAAAACATCGCGCTCTCGCGTGAAAGACTGATCACCGAGGTGTGGGGCTACGATTTTTTGGGGATCGACCGTACGTTGGATACGCATATCAAGCTGTTGCGCAAAAAGCTTTGCGAAGAAGCGACGCATATCGTGACCTTGCGGGGCGTGGGGTACCGTTTCGATGAATGATACGAAAGAAAGATCCCCCCGCGGCCTTCGGTTTAAGCTGTTCACCTATTTTTTGATCTTTTCGCTGATCATCGTTATGTTGCTTTGGGTCTTTCAGATCCTGTTTTTGGATCGCTTCTACGACGCCATTACCGACGCGCGCCTTAAAAAAGCGGCCGAGGAGATCGCCGAAGCGGTAAAGGGTGACGGCCTTTATGAAACGGCCGAGAGGGCCTCTCGCGAAAACGGCGCTTGCGTAAACGTTTACAGCATCGAGGATCTGCAGGCCGTATGCCTTTGCTCGGTGGATGCCGAGGTCGCTTGCGTGATCCATATCCTTTCCCAGCGCCAGCTGAATACGCTGTATAAAAGCGCGTACGCTTCGGGCGGCTCGTATAGCAACGCCTATCGGCTGATAGAGGGCGAGGGCTTTCGCTTTGCCGACGAAAATGCCGAGATAGCCGAGGGGGAAAAGATCGTTGATGAAAGAAAGGTGTACGCCCATCTGATCACGGCGCCCGACGGGGACGAGATCTTCGTCTTAATGGATCACCCACTTTCACCCATCGAGGCTACCACCAATATTTTAAGGGTGCAGTTAAGCGTTCTTTCGGCTGTTCTTTTGCTGATCTCCTTCCTTTTGGCGTATTTCATCTCGCGCCGTATATCCCTGCCGCTTTCCTTTTTGAATATCGCGGCAAGAAGATTGCCGAGCGGCCGTTACCCCGCCGATTACCGTGAAACCGGATACCGTGAGGTGGCCGAGCTTTCGCAAACGCTTTCCGAGGCGGCTTTGGAGATCGGTAAGGTCGATAAGATGAAAAAAGAGCTGATCGCCAATATCTCGCACGATCTGCGCACGCCGCTGACCATGATCATCGGTTACGCCGAGGTCATGCGGGATATGCCGGACGAAAACACCCCCGAGAACATGCAGATCATTATCAACGAGGCGCATAGGCTTTCGTCTATGGTAGAGGATCTTGTCAGCATCTCGCGCTACGAGGGGAATGCCGACGAGGTGAAAAAAGAGCGTTTTTCGCTTTCCGAGGAGATAAGGAATATCGCCGAAGAATACCGCTCTCTTCTTTCTTCCCGCGGGTATACCGTTGAGGGAAGTGTGGAAGAAGGCCTCTTCGTTCTGGCTGACCGTCGCCGCCTTTTGCAGACGGCGCGCAACCTTATCCATAACGCCGTCAACTATGCGGGAGAGGATAAAACCGTTCTTTTGCGTCTTTTCAAAACCGATGACAATTCGGTTCGCTTTGAGGTTGAGGATCACGGCGAGGGAATCGCCGAAGAAGATCTTGAAAGGATCTGGGAACGCTATTACCGCGTAGACAAGGAGCATGTAAGAAGCGTTGTCGGTAGCGGCCTTGGCCTTTCGATCGTGCGCGAGAATTTAGAGCTGCACGGCGCCCGCTACGGGGTGGAAAGTGCCCTCGGAAGAGGGAGCGTCTTCTGGTTCGAGCTAAAGCTTGAAAAATAAAGTTTTCTTTACAAAAAACATCCGATAAAAGAAAAGAGAGGACAAATCGGCTTTTGACCGAAGCGTCCTCTCTTTTTTGTTTGCTTTTACGGTAAGAACGTGCGCATGCTTTTGCCGACGATTTCAATTTGGATGCTATCGGAAAACAAGTCGTTGTTGAAATGCTTAAAGCGCTTCAAAATTTCGATCATTTTCTTCGCGGCATCGCCAAACTTTCTTTCTATCACCTCAAGTCCGATGATTTCGATGTGTATGGGATCGCCGTACATATCGGTCAGGCAATCCCAAAAAGCAGACCAATTACAACCGTAATAATCGGGAAAATCAAGCGCGTGCCAGATTACAGCATGCATTTCCAAGTAATGATTTACTTTGGTAAAATCTATCGTATATTTCTCTTTGCTCATCATTTTCTCCTTATCTTGTTATTTCGTAAAAAGTTTGATAATGATCATACGTTGCAAACATCAATCCATCGTTTGAATATACAATCCTTTGGCGATTTCGCTTCCCACCGCCATAATTGATATCTGCCTCATACCAAATTCTTCCGGGAGCCGACGGTAATTTAAAGTCATCGTTAACATAAATATCACCGCCCAGCATTTTTCCGGGAAGTACCGAACTCAATTTCTTGCTTGTTGTTTGCCAACCTGCTTGTTGTGCCGTTTGCTTATTGACATAATAATCAGGCAATCGTCCAAGGTGAAACAAATATGCATCCGCACCTTCCATTCCCCAATCGGTAGCCGAACCAACTTGTTTCGTTCGCATTGGCACATATACACATTTACAGTTTGCATGAGCCTGCACGTTTATTCCGTTTTCCAAAAATGAAATATCAACGATTTTTCCGTGTTGCTCTACGCAGTATTGACAAGAGGTGGGCAACAGCTTTGACATCCAGTTTGCCCAGATAAAACTATCTCCCCTCAAGTTTTTGTCCTGTAGAAGATTGTTTATCAATTTTTCAATAAAAGTTTCTTCCATATCTTACTCCTTTATTATATTTTGTTTTTTGTTATTTGTCAATTTTGAAAAATGCTTTCCTTGTGGCTTTTGAGGTGCCGTATAATCGTATGCCCCTTATTTCGAATGAAATTTTGAGTGGTTCATATAACAAATTATATGGATTTTTGACTGAAAAGGGGGATAACGTTTTTATAAAGAAAAGATCCCGCCCCTCAAAAGGCGGGATCTTTTCTAAAAACGATTGCGTTACAATAGCTGTGTCAACGCTTTTAATCCTTGTAACCGCGCGGGTTGTTCGATTGCCACTTCCAGTGCGAGGCGCACATCTCTTCGACACCGCGGGTAGCGCGCCAGCCAAGCTCTCTCTCGGCCAACGAGGGGTCGGCGTAGCAGGAGGCGATGTCACCGCTTCGACGGGGCTTGATCACGTAGGGAAGCGGGTGGCCGCAGGCCTTCTCAAAGGCCTTGATCATATCGAGAACGCTGTATCCGTTCCCCGTGCCGAGGTTGTAGACAAAGACACCGCTTTCCTTTTTCTTTTCGATCGCACATACGTGCCCGAGCGCCAGATCCACCACGTGGATATAATCGCGCACGCCCGTGCCGTCGGGCGTATCGTAATCGTTGCCGAATACCCCGATCTCTTTAAGCTCACCAACCGCGACCTTGGCGATATAAGGCATCAAGTTGTTGGGGATCCCCTGCGGGTCTTCGCCAATGCGCCCGCTTTCGTGCGCGCCGACGGGGTTGAAGTAACGAAGCAGGATCACCGTCCACTCGTTATCCGATTTGTAGATATCGCTTAAGATCTGCTCCTGAAAGAGCTTACTGGTTCCGTAGGGGTTGGTGGTACCGCCGACCTTGCAATCCTCGGTAAGCGGCAGCCGCTCGGGCGCGCCGTATACCGTAGCCGAGGAAGAGAAGACGATCTTCTTGCAGCCGTAGCGCTGCATAGCCGAAAGAAGCGTAAGCGTTCCCGAAAGGTTGTTATCGTAATAAAGGATCGGCTTCTGGCAGCTTTCGCCGACCGCCTTCAGCCCCGCGAAATGGATGACCCAATCGATCTCGTTTTCGGTAAAAATGCGATCGTACAGCGCCGCATCGCGCAGATCCCCCTCGTAAAGGGTGACGTCCTTCCCCGTGATCTCGCGAACGCGCGCAAGGCTTTCGGGGCTGGAATTGCAGAAATTATCCAGCACCACGACCGAATGATTGCGAGCAAGAAGCTCGCAGCAGGTGTGAGAGCCGATGTAGCCGGCCCCACCGGTAACCAATATTTTCATAAGAACCTCCGTTTTGGTAAATACTTTCTGCTTTTATTGTACTATCCCTTTTCAAAAATGTCAATGCTTGCGCGCGAAAAGGAGGGAAGAAAAAACTTTTTTCCTTTTGCCCCTTGCCTTTTTTATCAAAAAGTTGTATATTTTACGGGTACGGTACTGCCGATGGGGCAGAAAGTGTGACCTTGAAAGGAAGAAAAATCAATGCGTATGCGTAAAAAGAAGCATGGGGCAGAAAGACTTGCCGCCTGCGCCGCCATTCTTTGTGAAAAGCCCGAAGCCCCCTTTACCGAGGAAAGCGGAAGCTTCCCCAACAGGGCGCCGATCCGTTTGGAGATTGGGTGCGGAAAGGGCGGCTTTTCCTGCGCGATGGCTGAGAAAAATCCCACCGTCAACTTTTATGCGATGGAAAAGGTTTCCGACGTATTGGTGATCGCCGCCGAGCGCGCGATGCGCGAGGTCGACCGCCGCCCCGATAACCTGCGCTTTCTGCGCGGAGACGCCGCCACCCTTCCCGAATGGTTTGCCGACTCTTCGCTTGACGGGATCTATCTCAATTTCAGCGACCCCTGGCCAAAGGAGGGGCATAAAAAACGCCGTCTGACTTACCGCGCCTTCTTAACGCTGTATTTCAACGCCCTCAAAAAGGGCGGCTTTTTGGCCCTTAAAACCGATAACGACGGTCTTTTCGATTTTACTTTAGAGGAGCTTTCTTTCCTAGGCTATACCCCCCTTTGGCAGACCCGCGATCTGCACTCTTCGCCCTATAACGAGGGCAACGTAATGACCGAATACGAAAAACAGTTTTCGGAGGCGGGGAAGAATATCAACGCCCTTTACGTCGTAAAGCCGGAATAAGGGCTTCGCATTCGGGCATAAACGAAAAAAAGAGGATCTGATGCTCTGCATCATTTCCTCTTTTTTTCTTATTTCTCCCCGCTCAAAAGCAGATGATGAAGCGCGGGGTCGTGCGCGAAGCGGTTCTTAGGCGCGCTGACGCTTTCCCGAATGCCGCCGAAAAGCAAAACGGCGAAAAGGAGAAAGAGAAAGATCGTCAGAAAAAGAAAGGGCGAAGGGTTTGGCGGTCTCATGAGCGTATCCTCGTATATCTTTTGAAAGCGAAGACAAACTAACAAAAAAGAAAGTCCCCGTACGCTTATTTTTTCATATCCCGGCGAATTTATTCTTGACGGGGGGCGCTTTTCGTGGTACAATAAAACCAGAAAAGCGGGAAAGGAGAAAACCGATGTTTCAAAAAGAATTTGAGATCGTTGAAAACGCAAGAGATTTTATGGCGCGCACACGCCCCATCTTTATTGAAAAGCACGATATTTCTGCCAAGCTTTTCCGTGACAAAGAGGCAAGCGAGCCCTCCTTTTCCTTCTCGGCGAAGGGGGAGAACCGTTTCGATATTTTCCGCATCCTCACTTTTTCCGTTCTTTTCTTTGCGAGCCTTTGCTCGATGCGGGTCTATTTCGGCCTGCGTAAGTTAAAGCGCCGCCGCAAAAAGGAAATGAAGAGAAGAGAAAAGGAAAAAAGGCGCCGCGGCGCATAAACGATCGCAATAAAAAACGGGCAGGGCGTTGGCCCTGCCCGCTCTTTTGGGAGAAAAAATGATAGCTTTGTATATCGTCTTGGGACTTTGCGGCCTTGCGCTTCTTTTTTCGGCCGTTACTTATTATATCACCTTTTATACCCCGCATAAAAGCCAGCTGTCGGTCTATAACATTCCGAAGGGGCCGCAGTATAAGCAAAACCGCGAGGTCATGCATCGCTTGATCGATGAAATGAACAAACGCCCCTATGAGCGGGTGTTTACCAAATCGCGTGATGGGCTTATGCTTTCGGGGCGCTATTACGAGGCAGAGGCGGGCGCGCCGCTTGCCATCTGCTTTCACGGATACCGCGGCACCGCCGTACGCGATTTTTGCGGCGGGGCGCTGATTTGCCTTGAAGCGGGCTACAACGCCTTGGTGATCGATGAGCGCGGGCACGGCGAAAGCGGCGGGCACACCATCACCTTCGGGGTGAAGGAGAAATTCGACGTTTTAAGCTGGATCGATTACGCGACTCGGCGCTTCGGCGGGGAAGTCAAGATCGTTCTTTGCGGCATTTCGATGGGCGCTTCAACCGTTCTTCTGGCAAGCGCGCTTCCGCTCCCACCAAACGTCGTCGGCATCACCGCCGATTGCCCTTATTCCTCACCCCGCGCTATCATCCGCAAGGTTTGCCGCGATGCAAAGCTGCCCCCCTTTTTGGTGTATCCCTTTATTGCGCTTGGGGCGTTGCTTTTCGGCCGCTTCCGTTTGGATAGGGATGACGTTATCGCCGCCGTTTCCCACGCCACCCTCCCCATTTTGCTGATCCACGGGGAGGACGATCGGCTCGTCCCCTGTGATATGGCCAAGCGGATCCGTGACGCCAATCCCCTCTGTATTGAGCTGAATCTTTTCGAGGGGGCGGGGCACGGCATCAGCTACATGAAGGATTACGGGCGCTACCGCGCCTTGGTTTCGGCTTTTCTCGGAAGTCGCCGCGTTGATCAAGGCTTGGGGGTTGACAAGAGGGCGCCTTTCCTTTACAATGAGAAAAACGAACGGGAGGAAAGCCAATGAAAAAGAAGGCCTTGCTTTTTTGCGCCGGTGAGAAAACCGCGCTGCCGCCCCTGCCCCCGCGTGAGGAAACGCTCCTGATCGCGGTTGACGGCGGATACGAATATTGCGCGGAAAGCGTTGGCGCCCCCGATCTTGCCGTGGGGGATTTCGATTCGCTCGGCTATGTTCCAAACGGGGTAGAAGCCCTCGTATACCCCCGCGAAAAGGACGATACCGACCTTGGTATCGCGATCCGCGAGGCGCTTTCGCGCGGGTGCGAGGAGATCCTGATTTTCGGGGCGACGGGCGGTCGGCTGGACCATACGGTGGCTTCCTTGCAATCGCTTCTTTCCTTGGCTAAGCAAAATGCGCGCGCCTTTTTGTTCGGGCAGGGCTTTACCGCCACCGCCACAACGGGCGGTCTTTGCTTTCCCGCTTCCTATTCCGGTACGGTTTCGGTCTTTGCCGCGGGGGGCGATTGCGCGGGCGTTACGCTTCGGGGGCTTCGCTATTCCTTAGAGGATGCTACCCTTTCGCCGCTTACACCGCTTGGCGTCAGCAACGAATTTTTGGGGGAGGAGGCCAAGATCTCTTGCCAAGAGGGAATTTTGTTGATTTTGTGGCAGGATAATCTTGACAAGCCGCTTCCTTCGTGCTATACTTAACCCAACTGAATAAGAGACAGGGGAGTCCGTGTGCGGGCTGAGAGGAAGCTATAGCTTCGACCCTAAACCTGATTTGGATCATGCCAACGGAGGGAGTCACATGTAAGAACGGTCCTCGGGGGATCGTTCTTTCTTTTTCCCTCTCCTACAAGAAAAGGAGATTTGTTATGCAAGAAAAAATGACCGCTAAAAAAAGCGTGCCGCTTTGGTTCGGGGCGGCGGTTTCAATCTCGGAAATTCTGACCGGCCTTTCCTTTGCCCCCTTGGGGCTCTTTCGCGGCCTTTTGGCTATCGTGATCGGCCACCTTATCGGCGGGGCGCTTTTGTATCTTGCGGGGCGCATTGGCGCCGTGTCAAGAAGATCGGCGATGGATACCGTCGGCATCAGCTACGGTCGCTTGGGCGCGCTTTTCTTTGCCCTTCTCAATATTTTGCAATTAGTCGGCTGGACGGCGGTGATGATCGAAAGCGGCGCCTCGGTGGCAGACGCGCTTTTGCCGATCGGGAAAACAGCCTTCTGCCTCATCATCGGCGCCTTGATCCTTTTATGGGTGCTTCTTGGAATCCGTAGCCTTGGGAAGATCAATACGGTTGTGATGGCGGCGCTTTTTTTGCTTACCGTCGTGCTTGCCTTTTCGGTCTTTCGGGGAAGCCTTCCGCCCCTTTCGGGGGAAACGCTTTCCTTTGGCGCGGCGATTGAGCTTTCGGTCGCGATGCCGCTTTCCTGGCTTCCGCTTATCTCGGACTATACCAAGGATAGCGACAAAGGGCGCCTCGTTCCCTTGGTAAGCAGCCTTTCTTATACTCTCGTCAGTATCTTTATGTACGTGATCGGTATGGGGCTTGCGCTCTATGGCGGCGGGGATCTCGTCGCGGCGCTGCGATCGCTTGGCTTCGCGGCGGTGGGGCTCAGTGTCATTCTGCTTTCTACCGTCACCACCACCTTTCTTGACGTGTATTCGGCCGCGGTCAGCTTTGAAACGATTATTCGTCGGGTACCCGTTCGGATCGCGGGCGCGGTCGTTACGGTCCTCGGTACGGTGCTGGCGCTCTTTGCCCCCTTGTCGCGTTTAGAATCCTTTTTGTATCTGATCGGCTCGGTCTTCGCCCCGATGATCGCAATCCTTCTTTGCGATTTCTTCTTGCTTAAAAAAGACTTTTCCCAAAAGCAGCTTTCGCTTCCCAATGCGATCCTTTGGCTGCTCGGCTTCTTCCTTTACCGTGGGCTTATGCGACTTGACCTTTTTATGGGAAGCACGGTTCCTTGCATCATAATTCTTATTATCGCCAGATATTTGCTCGAAAAAGTAAACGAAACGTTGCGTAAGGAGAAAAAGAAATGAATGGCTTTCTTGAAAAAATGAGGGCGAGTCGCCCCCTTATCCATACCATAACGAATTATGTGACCGTCAACGATTGCGCCAATATCCTTTTGGCGGCGGGTGCTTCTCCCGTCATGGCAGACGATATTCGCGAGGTAAGCGAGATGGCCTCGATCGCCTCGGGCCTTTGCCTGAATATCGGCACGCTGAACTACCGTACGGTCTCCTCTATGAAAAAAGCGGGGAAGTGCGCCGCCCGTCTGCAAAAGCCGATCGTTTTTGATCCCGTTGGGGCGGGCGCCACGGTGCTTCGCACCAAGACCGCCGAGAAGCTGATCAAGGCGTTACATCCCACGCTGATCAAGGGAAATATGTCCGAGATCCGTGTGCTTTCCCAAGGACAGGGAAAGACCGCGGGGGTCGATGCCCTGCCTGGAGATGAATGTACAAGCGAGAATGCCGAGGCTGTCCTTTCGTCGGTATCGGCATACGCGAAGAAAACGGGGGCTGTTGTCGGTGTCAGCGGAAGGATCGACGTGATCGCTTCGCCCGACGGACGGCGGGCGCTTGTCTATAACGGTGTGCCGGCGCTTGCCGCGATCAGCGGCTGCGGCTGCATGCTTTCCTGCCTTGCGGCCGGCTTTATCGCCGCCAATCCCACCGATCCCTTTATAGCGACGGTGGCGGCCTTTTCGATGATGGGCCTTGCGGGGGAAATGACCCAAAAGGCGGTCGGCTCCGCGCTTGGCAGCTTTCATACGCATCTTTTTGACGCGATCTCGAAAATTGATGAAAAAAAACTCGTAGAGGGGGCAAACTATGAATTGCGATAAACGCGATCTTTTGCTTTATGCCGTTACCGACAGGGCTTGGCTTCGGGGGCGCCGCCTTTCCTCGGTTGTTGAGGAAGCGATCCGCGGCGGTGTCAATATGGTGCAGCTGCGGGAAAAGGAGCTTTCCTTTGACGAATTTTTGGAAGAAGCTTTTGAGATCGGCGCGCTTTGCCGCCGCCACGGCATTCCCTTTATTGTGAACGATAACGTGGAGATCGCCCTTCGCTCCGGCGCGGACGGTGTGCATGTCGGACAAAGCGACCGCACGGCCGAAGAGGTACGCGCCCTGATCGGTAAGGATAAGATCCTCGGCGTTTCGGCCCAGACGGTTGAGGCCGCCGTAGCCGCCGAGCGCGCGGGGGCCGATTACCTTGGGGTCGGCGCCGTTTTTTCGACCTCGACCAAAACCGATGCCGATGCCGTTTCGGTTGAAACGCTTTCGGCCATTTGCCGAAGCGTACGCATTCCGGTCGTTGCGATCGGGGGCATTGGCAAAAGCAATATGAAGCAGCTTTCGGGCAGCGGTATTGCGGGGGTCGCCCTGGTTTCGGCGATCTTTGCTTCGCAAGATATTGAAACGGAAACGAAAAAATTAGCGGCCCTTGCCGCGGAAACGGTTGAAATGTGAAAATGAAGTACGCGATCTTCGATATGGACGGAACGCTTATCGACTCCATGTGGATCTGGGATCGGGCTGCCTCGAATTTTCTCAAGGCCCACGGCATTACGCCGCCTGAGGATGTCGACAGTACCTTTAAGACCTTTACGATCCTTGGCGCCTGCCATTACCTAAAAACGCATTTCGGCGTAGAGGGGAGCGACGAAGAGATCGTGGCGCGTATCAACCAAATGGCGAAGGAAGGGTATGACTGCGTCGAAAAAAAGCCGGGGGTCACCGAATTTTTGGCCGATCTTGCGGATCGGGGCGTGCCGATGGCGGTCGCCTCCTCCACCGATAAGGAGCTTATTGAAAAAACGCTTACTCGCTTGGGGCTTCGGCATTTCTTTTCGCATATCGTTTCTTCGAGCGACGTTGGGGTCGGCAAAAGCAGCCCGAAGGTCTTTGACGAGGCGCTCCGTCGCCTTGGCGGCAGCAAGGAGGAATGTATCGTTTTTGAGGATTCGCTCTTTGCGATGAATACGGCGAAATCGGCGGGGTATCGGATCGCCGCCGTCCGTGATAACGGTATGGAGAATAAATGGGAGGAAAGCTCGGTCTTTGCCGATTTTGCTATCGAATCCTACGAAAGCTTTGATAAGGAGATTCTTTTCCGATGAAAAAGGTATTAACGATTGCGGGCTCGGATTGCTCGGGCGGGGCGGGGATCCAGGCCGATCTCAAAACCATTGCCGCCCATAAGCTCTACGGTATGAGCGTTATCACCGCCCTTACCGCCCAGAATACGACCGGCGTTTACGGTGTTTTGGAGGTAACGCCCGCATTCGTCGCGGCTCAGCTTGACGCCGTCTTTACCGATATTTTTCCCGATGCCGTGAAGATCGGTATGGTATCAAGCGAAGCGATCATCGAGGCGATTGCCGAGCGGCTTGCCTACTATAAAGCGAAAAATATCGTCGTTGACCCCGTAATGGTCGCGACCAGCGGCTCTCCCCTTTTAAGCGACGGGGCATCGGGGGCGCTTCGAAAGCGGCTTTTCCCCTTAGCCACGCTCCTTACCCCCAATATCCCCGAGGCCGAGGCGCTTTGCGGCTTCTCGGTTGAAAATGAAGCCGATATGATGAAGGCTGCCGAGGCGATCGGGCGTGAAAGCGGCACCGCCGTCCTCGTCAAGGGCGGTCACCTCGTTAACGACGCGATGGATTATCTCTATACCAAAGAGGGTGGCTGTTGGTTCCGCGCCGAGAGGATCGACAACCCCAACACCCACGGTACGGGTTGCACCCTCTCGTCGGCCATTGCCTGCGGCTTAGCCCGTGGCCTTTCGCTTGCCGAGAGCATCGCCTCTGCCAAGGAATACCTTACGGGTGCTTTGCGCGCAGGCCTCGATCTCGGAAAGGGCAGCGGCCCCCTCGATCATGTGTATCGTGTATAAAAGAGAAAAAGAAAAAGGAATTTCGCTTGGCGAAATTCCTTTTTCTTTTCAAACGTTGCGTTGAAAGCGCTGATAAAGCGCATCGGCGATCGCTTGCCATTCTTCCTTCGGCGCCTTCAATACTTGCCTATCGTAGGTCAAAAGGCCGTTGGCCTCGTCCTCGACGTCGCTCAGCTGCGTAAGGATCGCGCCCGAAAGGCCGCGGTCGACGGCGGGCAGGATCTCTTCCTCGTATAGGCGGCGGTTGGCCTGCATCCATTTTTCTTCGTCGGTAAAGAAGCGGTAGCCGTAGGTTTTATCCAGATTAAAGCTGTGCTCGGGAATTTTACAGGAATATCCGCCGAATTCCGAAAGGATCAGCGGTCGCTTCCCGACGGAAAGCTTGATCTTTTTGAAGTAAATATGCTCGCTATCTACGTCGCTTTCCTTTTCCCCGAACCAACCCGAGGTCGCGTCCCAAACGCGCGTTTCGTCGTAAGCCTTTAATTCCTTATAAAGACGGTCGGCATCGTACTGACCCCACCCTTCGTTAAAGATCGTGTAATACACCACCGAGGGGTGGTTATAAAGGAGATCGACGGTCTCGCGGCAATGCTCCTCGAAAAAGGCTTTTCTTTCCTCGCTCGCACGGTGGGTGATCCCGCGCTTTACGCCGACCGTCGGCAACGCCGTATCAAGGAGAAAGGAATAGGGGCCGCTGTTTACCATATCCTGCAAAACCAGCATACCGTATTTATCGCAGTAATAATAGAAAAGCTCCGGTTCGATCTTAATATGCTTACGAAGCGCGTTAAAGCCGCAGGCCTTGGCCGTAAGAATATCGTTTTCGTAGCCGCGGGGGGTGGCGGGCAGATAGATCCCATCCGAAAAATACCCTTGATCGAGCAGACCGTGGAAGAAGATCGGCTTGCCGTTCAGAAGAATGCGGGGCGTGCCGTCGACCGTTTTGATCGACACGGTTCGAAGCGCGAAATAGGAGCGTACGGTATCGCGCCCGGCAGAGAGCGTGAAGCGGTAAAGATAGGGATCCTCGGGGCTCCAAGGGCGAATGCTTTTCGGGGTTAGGGTGATGCTGTCGCCTTGGTAAGAAAAGACCTCGTCCCCCTCTTCGGTATGAAGGGTCAGCGTTTTGCTTTCCGATCCGCCCAGCGTTTCGATCTTTACCGCATCAAGCGTTGGGGTGATACGAAGCGAGCGGATATATTCCTCGGGAACCGCCTCCAGCCATACGCTTTGCCAGATGCCGGAGATCGGGGTATACCACATTCCGCCCCTCTTTTTCGTTTGCTTGCCGTAGGGGAGGGTTTTGTCCAAGGGGTCAAGACAGTGTACCGCGATCTCGTTTTCCCCTTCTTTTAAGAGATCGGTAATATCAAAGGAGAAGGGAAGATATCCGCCGATATGACCCCCCGCCATGCGGCCGTTTACGGTGACCTTCGCCACCTGATCGCAGGCGCCGAAATGCAAAAGGATACGCCCGCCGAAGAAATCTTCGCGAAGCGTAAAGCTTCGGGTATACAGATAGCTTTCGCCCGCTTTCAGCGCGCGCCCGATCCCCGAAAGGCGGGATTCGGGAGGGAAGGGGACGCGGATCCTGCCAAGCGGCTCGCTTTCCCCTTCGCGAAGCAGCGAAAGATCCCATTCGCCGTTAAGCGACGTATAGGAATCTCTTTGCATTTGCGGGCGGGGATATTCCTCCCACGAGGAATTTTCGTCCTCTTCAAAGGGCGTGGTAAGATCGGTACGAAGGCGGGGCGGGCGCTTCGAAAGCCGCAAGATCAGCGCGGTGACGGCAATCGTGACGAGCGCCACGATCAAAGCGGCCACGAAAATCCCCTGGTTGGGGATAAAGGACTCGGTTCCGTCCGAATTCACGATCACCTCGGCGTTGGCAAGAACGGTTTTCCCGATATAAGGGCCGACAAGACCTGGGACCAAGACCTGGGAAAAGATGCGGATGCCCTGAAAGCGCCCGGCTTCGCCACGGGGCGTCAGATCGCGGATCTTGGCGCCAAAGACTGCCATACCCGAAAGAAAGCCGCACATCATAAAGAGAGAGCCGATAAAGACGGGAAGCTTCTCTTCAAAGGAAGCAAGCAGGATATACCCAAGGCAAAGAGAGGCGAGGGAGATAAAGACCGAAAAGGAAAAGCCGCGCTTATCGTACACGCGCCCCCAAAGGGCGGTGACGGCGGCCGCCAGGATAACGGCAGGGGCCATGATCAAAACGTAATCGGCCATACCGAGGGCTACCTCGTAATAAAGAATGAGGTAGGGCATAAAGATCTGGATCGAGATATTGAACAGCACGAAGCCGATAAGGTAGAGATAGAGGTTGCGGTGCGCCTTGACTGTTTTCGGCGTAAAGCTGTGGAGAACGGTTTTAAGGTACGGATCGCTTGATTTTTCGATCGGGGGATTATCAAGAATGAAAAGCCCTACAATACCGACGCCGATCACCACGAACCCGATGATCAAAAAGATGGTCGTCCAGCTGGATGCCAGATTAAGGTCAAAGGACATAAAGCCACCGAAAACCACGAGGATCGAAACCAACGGCATCATCGCGTTGATCCCCTCGGCCGCGCCGCGGTTGGTGTCGTCGGTGCTGTCGGTCAGCCAGGCGTTAAAGGCCGCGTCGTTGGCGCTTGAACCGAAAAAGGTCATCAGACAGTCGAAAGCGATTACGAGCGATACCCCGACCGAAGCGGCCGATACCGTGGCGGGCAAAAGCCCCGAAAGTAGATCTAAGCGGATAAACGAAAAGCAAAGGATCGAGATGCCCCAGAGGATATAGCCCCCCGAGATAAAGAGCTTTCGCTTACCGATCTTATCGGATAGCGCCCCGATAAAGATCGTCGTCACGGTGGCGGCCACGGCGCTTGCCGCGACCATCGCCGAAATTTCGGCGGGGCTTGCGTTAAACATCTTGTAGATAAAGACGTTGAGATACATATTCTCAACCGTCCATGCAACCTGCCCCATAAGGCTGAAAAGGATCAAGGCACCGAAGAATTTTTTCGAAAGCTTGGTTTTCATAAAGGCCTCCGTTTTTTGAAATAATGATAAGAACAGTATACCACGAATCGCGCTCTTTTTCAATTGAAATTGAAAAAAGTGATAAAAAAGCGCGCCTTTCTTCACCTTGACAAAGAAAGCTTTTCGCGGTACAATGTTTTTATAACAAATAAAAAAGAGGAAACGGTATGATAGCATTGATCACGGGCGCCTCGTCGGGTATCGGGCGCGAGTTTGCAAAGCAGCTTTCAAGCATGGGGGAGGTAGACGGATTTTGGCTCATTGCCCGCCGCCGCGAAGCGATGGAAGAGCTTGCCGCCGCATTGCCCCACCCCTGCCGTATCGTCTCGGCCGATCTTACGACCGACGAGGGGCTGAAAAAGGTCGAAGACCTGCTTGCCGAGGAAAAGCCTCAAATCAAATATTTCATCAACGCCGCGGGCTACGGCAAATTCGGCAACTACCGTGAGCTTTCGCGCGCCGATGTTGTGGGGATGATCGATCTGAACGTGCGCGCCGTCGCGGTGCTTTCGCAAGCGGTTCTTCCCTATATGCCGAAGGGGGGGCACCTTATTCAGCTGGGAAGCGGCTCTTGCTTTACGCCCCTGCCGAATTTCGCGATCTACGCGGCAAGCAAGTCCTTCGTTCTTCATTACAGCAAGGCGCTTTACGCCGAGGCAAAGCCCTATGGCGTCAGCGTGACCTGCTTCTGCCCCGGTTGGGTCGATACCGGCTTTATCGAAAAGGCCGAGGATCCTTCGGTCAGCGGCCCGAAGGCAAGTGCCTTTCACCCCCTGCTTAAAACCGATAGGGTGGTGAAAAAGGCCCTTCGCGACGCAAAACGCGGCAAGCGCATGTCGGTCACAAATTGGTATACGAAGCTGCAACACCTGCTCTTTAAGGCCGTGCCAGATTGCCTGCTTACCGCCGCATGGCTGAAGATGCAAAAGCCTACCCCAGAAAAAAAGGAGAAGAAAGACTGATGGGGCGCGTTTCGCTTCGCGCGGGGGCTCTTCTTTCGCCCGCCCCTGCCGCCCTCGTCAGCTGCGCTTCGGGCGATAAACAAAATGTTTTGACGGTTGCGTGGTGCGGCATTACCTGTACCCATCCCGCCTTGACCTACGTTTCGATCCGCCCCGAGCGCTATTCTTATTCGCTTATCAAGGAAAGCGGCGAGTTCGTCATTAATCTGACGGGTGAGGCGCTTTGCCGCGCCGCCGACTTTTGCGGTATGTATACCGGCGCGAAGGTCAATAAATTTGAAAAATGCGGTCTGACGCCCATTGCTTCCGAAAGCGTTGGCGCCCCCACGGTCGCCGAGGCCCCCCTCTCCTTGGAATGTAAGGTGACGGAGATTCTTCCCCTCGGCTCGCACGATATGTTCCTTGCCGAGATCACAGCGGTTACGGTGAGGGAGGAGCTTCTTGATGAAAAAGGCAAGCTTTGCCTTGAAAGGGCGGGGCTTATCACCTATTCGCACGGCGAATACTACGCCCTCGGCCGCCGCCTCGGCAAATTCGGCTTCTCGGCCACAAAGAAAAAGAAAAACATATCTAAAAAGCCAAAAAAGTAAAGAAAACTTATTGTATCGAAACAGAGGAAACCGATGAAAAAAGCAATCGCTCTATGCTGTGCCGCTGTTTTGTGCGCCCTTTTGGCGGGATGCGGCTTTTTGCCTGCGATCACGACCGCAACGACCACCGCCATAACCACCGTGCCGCCCCCCGTAAGCACCGCGCATACGCATTGGGTGGGGGACGGTTGGATCTGGGATGAAGACGATCACTTTTTCGCTTGCGCCGGCGAGGACTGCGGCGAGCTTCTGGCAAGGTAGCCTCACGTGATGGTAGAGGGAGCTTGCGAGATCTGCGGCTATATTCCTTACTTACCCGAAGAATAATTTTTGCCACGAAAAAAGAATACAAAAAGATCCCCATTCGCAGTGAATGGGGATCTATACTTTTTATAAGTGATTAAAGCTTCGGAAGACCTTCGAGCCCCTTGGCGATCTCTTCGTCGGTGGGGACGTAGTCGGTCATCACGCCGTTGTTGAATTTTTCATACGAGGTCATATCGAAGTAGCCGGTACCGGTAAGACCGAAGACGATGGTCTTTTCTTCCCCCGTCTCCTTGCAGCGAAGCGCCTCGTCGATCGCAACGCGGATGGCGTGGCTGCTCTCGGGGGCGGGAAGGATGCCTTCGACGCGCGCGAATTCCTCGGCGGCGGCAAAGACCTCGGTCTGCTTTACGCTTCGGGCTTCCATATAGCCGTCGTGGTACAGCTTCGAAAGGATCGGGTTCATACCGTGATAGCGAAGTCCGCCTGCGTGGTTGGGCGCGGGGATAAAGCCGGCCCCTAAGGTATGCATCTTAGCCAACGGGCAGATACGGCCGGTGTCGCAATAGTCGTAAGCAAAGGCGCCGCGGGTAAAGCTGGGGCAGGAGGCGGGCTCTACCGCGATGATCTGATAATTTGCCTCTCCGCGCAGGACCTCGCCCATAAACGGGGCAATGAGGCCCCCAAGGTTCGAGCCGCCGCCCGCGCACCCGATGATCATATCCGGCTTGATGCCGTATTTATCAAGGGCCGCCTTGGTTTCAAGACCAATGACCGATTGGTGAAGCATGACCTGGTTGAGAACGCTGCCAAGCACGTAACGGTATCCTTCGCTCTTGCCGGCGGTCTCCACCGCCTCGGAAACGGCGCAGCCAAGGCTTCCGCCCGTACCGGGGTGCTCGGAAAGGATCTGCCTTCCGATCTCGGTCTCCATGGAAGGGGAGGGGGTGACCGAAGCGCCGAAGGTGCGCATCACCTCGCGGCGGTGGGGCTTTTGCTCGTAGGAAACCTTGACCATAAAGACCTTGCAATCCAGGCCGAAATAGGCGCAGGCCATCGAAAGGGCGGTGCCCCATTGGCCGGCCCCGGTTTCTGTCGTAACGCCGCGAAGCCCCTGCTTTTTGGCGTAATAGGCCTGGGCGATGGCAGAATTCAGCTTATGGCTGCCGCTCGTGTTATTGCCTTCAAATTTATAATAGATCTTAGCGGGGGTGCCAAGCTTCTTTTCAAGGCAATAAGCGCGCACAAGGGGCGAGGGGCGGTACATCTTGTAAAAATCGCGGATCTCCTTCGGGATCTCGATATACCGCTCGGTATTATTCAGCTCCTGCTCAACAAGCTCGCGGCAGAAAACCTCGGAAAGCGCGTCGGCCGAGAGGGGCTTTCCCGTGGCCGCGTCAAGAAGCGGCTCGGGCTTTTCCTTCATGTCGGCGCGTACGTCGTACCACGAATCGGGCATCTCGCTCTCTTCCAAATAAATCTTGTAAGGGATCTCTCTTTCTTTCATCTTTCGGCTCCTTCCGTTTTGTGGGGGACGGAAATAAAAAAACCCGTCCCAGTTTGTTTGCTGGGACAGGGGAAATCTCTCCTGCGGTGCCACCCGGCTTGGCGCATAGCGCCCTCTTTCCGTACCTTTATACGGCTTTCCTTTGGTTACGAAGGGAAAAGCTTCGTCTTACCTACCGCCAAGCGGTTCGGTTCGCCCTCAGGAGCCCATTCGCCCTTGCATACCACGCCGGCTTTCACCCTCCACGGCTCGCTATGTTGGCATTGGCAAGAGGTACTTCCTCTCCTTCAACGGTTTATAGTAGTATAGCACTAAGCGCTTCGTTTGTCAAGAGCAAAAGTGAAAAAAAGGAGAGCTTTCGACGGCTTTTTGAAAGTTCGTGAAAGTGTACAAAAACAAGTGGAATTTTTTTCGCAAAAAGGTACAAAAATTGCTTGACAAAACACCATATATAGATTAAAATAAAGAGGACGCACACAAGATATTGGGTTTTTCGACCAATTTCGAAAAGACGAAAAAAGTCGATTTTCCCAAGCGTATCAAGGGAAAAGAGGTATTTTTTTATGGTGCTTGGGGGGCTTGCGAAGCTAACGCTTCTTGATTTTCCCGGTAAGGTCGCCTGTACCGTATTTACCCTTGGCTGCAACTTCCGCTGTCCCTTCTGCCACAACGCCTCGCTCGTCGAGGGAACGCCGCTTGACTCTTTGACGGTTGAAGAGTTCTTCCGCTTCTTGGAAAAGCGCCGCGGCCTTCTAGATGGGGTCGCCGTTACGGGGGGAGAGCCCTATATGCAGCCCGATATCCTTGATTTCCTTCGCGAGATCAAAGGGCGCGGCTACGCCGTAAAGACCGATACCAACGGCTCCTATCCCGAAAGGCTACGGGCGGCGGTAAAAGAGGGCCTTGTCGATTACGTCGCGATGGATATTAAAAATTCAAAAGAGAAGTACGCTGCGACCATCGGGCTCACGGCTACCCCCTCGGCGGTCTTTGAAAGCGTAGATTTTCTGCTCTCGGGTGCCGTACCGTACGAGTTCCGCACCACGGTGGTGAACGAGCTGCACGAGCCGGGGGATTTTGCCGCGATCGGCGAATGGATCAAGGGGGCGCCCCGCTACTATTTGCAGGCCTTTACCGATTCGGGGGATATCCTCTTTGGGGGGATGACGGCGGCAACGCCCGAAAAGATGAGAGCGTGTCTTGCGGCGGTTAAGCCCTTTATCGCGAATGCAGAGCTTCGCGGCTTATAATTTAAATAATGAAAAAACATATATAAAGCAAAAGACAGGAGAAACGCTATGTATCAGGTACAGAAAAGAGACGGAAAGGTCATCGACTTTTCGCTCGACAAGATCGCAAAGGCCATAAAGATGGCTTTTGAAGCGCAGGAGAAGGATTATCACCCCACGGTGATCGATTTTCTGGCGCTGAAGGTAACCGCCGATTTCGAGCCCAAGGTAAAAGAGGGGCTGATCGCGGTTGAGGACATTCAAGACTCGGTTGAGTCGGTCCTCGTTCAGGCAGGCTACGCCGACGTGGCCAAGGCCTACATCCTTTACCGCCGTCAGCGCGCCAAGCTCCGTGAGGTACAGAACACCATTCTTGACTATAAGTCGCTGGTAGACGGCTATTTGAAGATCAATGACTGGCGCGTAAAGGAAAACTCCACCGTTACCTATTCGGTCGGCGGTCTGATCCTTTCGAACTCGGGCGCCATCACCGCCAACTACTGGCTCTCCGAGATCTATGATGACGAGATCGCCAACGCCCACCGCAACGCCGATATCCACCTGCACGACCTTTCGATGCTGACCGGCTATTGCGCCGGTTGGTCGCTGAAGCAGCTGATCCAAGAGGGTCTTGGCGGCGTTCCCGGTAAGATCACCTCGGCCCCCGCGAAGCACCTGGCCACCCTTTGCAACCAGATGGTCAACTTCCTCGGCATCATGCAGAACGAGTGGGCGGGCGCGCAGGCCTTCTCCTCCTTCGATACCTACCTTGCCCCCTTCGTTAAGGCCGACAACCTCGACTACGATCAGGTCAAGAAGTGCATCGAATCCTTCATCTACGGTGTAAATACCCCCTCCCGTTGGGGTACGCAGGCGCCCTTCTCGAACATCACGCTCGACTGGACGGTGCCGGATGACCTTGCCGAGCTCAATTGCATCATCGGCGGCAAAGAGGTCGATTTCAAGTATAAAGACTGTAAGCGTGAGATGGATATGGTCAACCGCGCCTTCATCGAAACCATGGTCGAGGGTGATGCCAACGGCCGCGGCTTCCAGTATCCGATCCCCACCTATTCGATCACCAAGGATTTCGACTGGTCGGAGACCGAGAACAACAAGCTTCTCTTCGAGATGACCTCGAAATACGGTACCCCCTATTTCTCCAACTACATCAACAGCGATATGAAGCCGAGCGACATCCGCAGTATGTGCTGCCGTCTGCGTCTTGACCTTCGTGAGCTGCGCAAAAAATCGGGCGGTTTCTTCGGTTCGGGCGAAAGCACGGGCTCGGTCGGTGTCGTTACCATCAATATGCCGAGAATCGCCTATCTTGCCAAAGACGAGCAGGACTTCTACCGCCGCTTAGACCATATGATGGATATCTCCGCGCGTTCCTTGAAGATCAAGCGCGACGTGATCACCCATATGCTGGAAGAGGGTCTGTATCCCTATACCCGCCGTTACCTCGGCACCTTCAAGAACCACTTCTCGACCATCGGGCTTGTCGGTATGAACGAGGTCGGTCTCAACGCCAAGTGGCTCCGCGCCGATATGACGAACGAGGCGACCCAGAAGTTCTCGCAAGACGTTCTCAACCATATGAGAGAGCGCCTCTCCGACTACCAGGAGAAGTACGGCGACCTTTATAACCTCGAAGCGACTCCCGCCGAGTCGACCAGCTTCCGTCTTGCCAAGCATGACTTGAAGCGTTTCCCTGACATCCTTACCGCCTCCGAAAACGGCAAAACGCCCTACTACACCAACAGTAGCCACCTGCCCGTCGGCTTTACCGATGACGTCTTTGCCGCCCTCGATATTCAGGACGATCTGCAAACGCTTTACACCTCGGGTACCGTCTTCCACGCCTTCCTCGGCGAAAAGATGCCCGATTGGAAATCGGCCGCCGCGCTCGTTCGCAAGATCGCCGAGAACTATAAGCTGCCCTATTATACTCTCTCTCCCACCTACTCGGTCTGTAAGAACCACGGCTACCTTGCCGGTGAAGTCTTCACCTGCCCCGAGTGCGGTGAAAAGACCGAGGTATACAGCCGTATCACGGGTTACTACCGCCCGGTTCAGAACTGGAATGACGGTAAGTCCCAGGAATACAAGGATCGCCGCGTATATAACGCCGCTTCCTCGATGGCCCGTCACGCCAACGATAAAAAGAAGGCAGACGCCGACGCCGCCGAGTGCTGTGAGCCTACGACCACCACCAACGTGGCGGGGGCTGACCGCGTGATCCTCTTTGCCACCACCACCTGCCCCAACTGCAAGATGGCGAAGGTCTTCCTTGACAAGGCGGGTATCGGCTACGAGGTCATCTTTGCCGATAAGGATCCCGAGACCGCTAAGGCCTTCGGTGTCCGCGTGGCCCCGACTCTTGTCGTGATGCACGAGAACGAGGTAGTCGAAAGCATTTCGAACCTCTCCAACATCCGCAAGTATATCGACGAGCATACGGCGCAATGAGTAACGCGGTATACGATGTTCTGATCGTCGGCGCGGGCCCCGCGGGGATGACGGCGGCTATCTACGCCCGCCGCGCCGGCAAGAGCGTTCTGATTGTCGAAAAGGAAACCTTCGGCGGGCAGATCACCCATTCCCCGAAGGTAGAGAACTATCCCGGCTATAAAGAGATGAGCGGGCTTGAATTTGCCGATAAGCTGACCGAGCAGGTGTTATCTCTCGGTGCGGAGATCGAGCTTGATACCGTCCTTTCGGTTGAGCGGGCGGGCGAGCTTCTCGTCGCTCACGGCGAATGCGGAACCTACAACGGAAAAACGCTGATCGTTGCCTCGGGCTCTCACCACCGCACCCTCGGGATCGACGGGGAAGAGGAGCTGGTCGGGCACGGCATTTCCTATTGCGCGATTTGTGACGGCGCCTTTTACGCGGGGCGCGAGGTCGCGGTCATCGGCGGCGGAAACACGGCTCTTCAAGAGGCTGTGATGCTCTCCGAGTACTGCAAAAAGGTCACGGTCGTACAAAACCTTGCGTTTCTTACGGGGGAAGAGAGCCTCGTCAAGCAGCTTGAAAAGAAAGAAAACGTTGCGTTCCTTCTTTCCCGTACGGTTGCCGGCTTCGTCGATAAGGAAGGCGAGCTTACCGCCCTTCGTCTTGCCAAGGAAAACGGCGAGATCGAAATGCTGACGGTAGACGGCATCTTCGTTGCTATCGGCCAGGTTCCCGAAAACGGCCCCTTTTCCTCGCTTTGCGCGCTTGACGAGCGCGGGTACATCGCCTCGGGCGAGGATTGCGTAACAGCCGACCCCGCCGTATTCGTAGCGGGCGACTGTCGCACCAAGCGTATCCGTCAGATCACCACCGCCACGGGTGACGGCGCCGTCGCCGCCCTCTCGGCCTGCCGGTATCTTGACGATCATAAGGCTTAAAACAAAAGTAAGAAAAGGCATAGCTTCGGCTATGCCTTTTTTGCGTCTTATTTCGTATTGTATTCAATAAATTTTTTGGCCGCAAGTGATAAATAATGATTTTTCTTATGGCATAAGTAAATATTTCGGTCGGCAAGCGGGTCGTCTATTTTATAATAGCTTACGCCTTCCTTTTTGCCGATCTTTTTGATCAGCGTGTCGCTGGCAAAGGTAATGCCAAGGCCGCCCACGCACACGTTATATGCGGTGATCTGCTGATCAAGGTGAAAAAGGATCTTGGGATCGACGCCGTATTTTTTTAAGAGCTTTTCGGCTCGGCTTCCGGTGTCGTTGTCCGAGCTTTGCAAAACAAAAGGATAGCTTTTTAAGACGTCAAGCGGAATGCCTGCGTTCACCCTTTGATGCTTTTCGTTTACCACATCTTCAAAGCTAAGTCTGATCGCGTCAAAACAGCGGTCGGCCACAAAGCCATTCGGAACCGCCAAAAGAAGCCTCTCCCTCGAATAAAGGTGCTTCGTGATGTTTTCCTCCTCCTCGTCGGAATTGTCGATGATAATATCAAGATCCCCCGAAAGCAGCATAGCCTTTAAAGCACGGCTTCCCGATTCGCGGATCTCCAACTCAATTTTGGGGTGCTGTTTATTAAAGGAGGAGATCATTTCGGGCAAAATAAAGGAGGAAAAGAAGCTGGTTCCGCCAAGGCGTATTTTCCCTTGCAAAAGGTTTTGATAATCTGAGGAGAAGAGCATAAATTCGGCTTCCTTTTGCTCGATCGCACGGGCACACTCAACGTATTTTTTTCCGACCTCGGTAAGCGTTACAGGAGAGCTTGAACGGTCAAAAATCGGGCACCCTATCCTCTCCTCCAGACGTTTGATCGTTGCCGAAAGAGAGGGCTGTGAGACAAAAAGCCTTTCGGCGGCCTTTGTGAAGCTGCCTTCCTTGCAGATGGCTAAAACGTAGTCTTTGCTTTTGAACATGGGCATAACTCCAAAATTATGATAGATATGTTTTATTATGTATTTGATTATAGCATGTCGGGAGAGTATAATCAATACGTAGTAATGAAAAAAAGGGGAAAAATATGGACGGTTTTAGAATAGAACGGGACTCGATCGGCGAAAAAAAGGTTCCCGTATCGGCTTATTACGGCGTGCAATCCTTGCGCGCGAAGGAAAATTTTAAAATTAGCGGAACACGTGTACATCCCGAATTTATTAAGGCGATCGTTTTGGTTAAAAAGGCGGCCGCGCTTGCAAATAAAAATGCGGGGGCATTAGATGAAAAAAGGGCAGACGCCATCGTTTTTGCATGCGATGAATTGCTGGCGGGGAAGCACATCGATCATTTTATCGTAGACGCGATTCAAGGGGGCGCCGGCACCTCGCTCAATATGAACGCGAACGAGGTGATCGCTAATATCGCGATCGAGCATCTCGGCGGGCAAAAGGGCGATTATAGCTTGGTTCATCCGAATGACCACGTAAACTGTGCTCAGTCCACCAACGACGCGTATCCCTCGGCAGGGAAGATCGCCACCATCAAGCTTCTCAAGGCGGCTATTTCGGCGCTGGAGGAGTTTTATGCGTCGCTTCTTAAAAAGGCCGAGGAATTTGAGGACGTGATCAAAATGGGGCGGACCGAGATGCAGGATGCCGTTCCGATCAGCTTTGGGCAAAGCTTTAAGGCCTACGCGGCACCGATCAAGCGCGATATTTCACGCTTCGAAAAAGCGATCAAGGAGCTTTCGGTACTCAATATGGGCGGGACCGCGATCGGTACGGGCATCACGGCCGAGAAGAAATATATCAAAAGTATCGTACCAACCCTTTCCGAGGTGTGCGGCATTCGCTTCACCCAAGCCACCGATCTCGTAGACGCCACGCAAAACCTCGATTGCTTTGTCTACGTTTCGGGGATCGTGAAATCCTGCGCCTCCACGCTTTCGAAAATGGCGAACGACCTGCGCTTAATGTCTTCGGGTCCTCGAACCGGCTTTGCGGAGATCAATCTTCCCGCCAAGCAAAACGGCTCTTCCATTATGCCCGGAAAGATTAATCCGGTCATCCCCGAGGTGATGAACCAGATCGCCTTTAACGTGATCGGAAACGATATGACGGTCACGATGGCGGTGGAAGCGGGGCAACTGGAGTTGAATGCCTTTGAGCCTATTATTTTTTATTGCCTTTTTGAATCGCTTGAAACCTTAACGAACGGCATTAAGGTTTTTAAGTCAGATTGCGTGGATGGAATAACCGTTAACGCCGACGTTTGTCGGGAAGAGGTCGAAAAAAGCATCGGCATCGTCACCGCGCTTTGCCCGTACATAGGATATACGCGCGCGTCTGAACTGGCAAAAAAAGCCCTCGCCGAAAGAAAACGGGTAAAGGACGTTTTGATTGAGGAAAGGGTTATCGACGAAAAGAAGCTGGCATCGATCTTAGACCCGCACAAAATGATCTAAAAGGAAGTCAATTTTCAAAAGAACCCCCTTTTCGCACAAACGATAAACCAATTGTGCCAAAGGGGGATTTATTTTGTGACGGGGACGAGGCTCCGTTGCAGATGAGGGAATTTTGGCTCACAAGCGGCGTTTCATTTCTTTGCAAGGTGGAGGTGAGCCAATGTTACGCATCCGCAGCCCATCTTCGATGTGCCGGGCTCTACCGTATCTATTCCAAATGAAAAAGCCCCACAAGGGGGCGTGTCCCATAGGGATTTTCAGACAATGCAAAAGACTAGCGAAAAAAATTCCGTTAGTCTTTCTTTTTGCTTTGCAAAACAAACGGCTAACTTTGTTAAGTATAGTGTGCTATACTTTTGGAAGTAATTCCACAAAACATAACAGCCTTACAAATTGGAATTTATTTACAGCAAATTACATAGCATCATCACTATAATGAAATAAGTAACCATAGAAATTATAGTTAAAACCGTGAAGAACATAACACAGTTTTTGATGGTCCTAATTAAATTCAACTTTTTGTATGTAAGATATTCTGTGATTTCCGACTCGGTTAAATCCGTTTCGTAAACTGTATAAAATTCCGTTGTTGATGTTTCTCCAGTATAATAAACATAAGCAAAAACACCTTCGGGAAGAGCACCGCCATCTTTTAAAAGTTTTTGGTATTCTTTGTTTTCCTGCTTAGAACAAGGGATTTTTTGTAACAAATCAAACTCAAACTTATATGACCGCAATTCATCCCTTATGTTGATTTTTTCTTTTGACATTATATCCTATCTCCATAAATTCTTATTTATTGATGATTTTATTATATCAAAAAAGTAAATTTAATGCAAGTACTTTTCGTGGGCAAAAGAGAACTCTGCTTTTCATAAGTCGAGTTTTATAAGTTGTTCAATTTAAATCCCCATGGGAAGAGCGGTAAGGGGGCGTTTCTTTTGGAGTAGATGACGGGAATTTGGCTCACAAGCGGCGTTTCATTTCTTTGCAAGGTGGAGGTGAGCCAATGTTACGAAACCGCGCGCATACTTCGTATGCGCCGGGCTCGACCGGATCTGCAGATGACGGGAATTTGTCTCGCCAACCTTAGTACTAATTCTTTGCAAAGCGGATGCGAGCCAATGTTTCTTGCTCCCCAGTCGCATAGTCAAAACGCGCGCTCATTCTCATTCGCTTCGTTTTTTCTTGCTTTGTGGGGTATCGCTTCGCCAAAACAGCACAACGTGCTGTTTTGGCTTTCTCACCCTTGCGCATACTTCGTATGCGCCGAGTTCTTCCGCATCTGCTGAAAATGAAAAGAACCCCACTGTGGGGGTTCTTTTCATTTGGAGCAGATGACGGGAATCGAACCCGCGTATTCGGCTTGGGAAGCGGACACTCTACCATTGAGTTACATCTGCATCGCTATCTATTATAGCTTTAAATTCCCCGCTTGTCAATCCCAAATTCAAAAAAACTTACGACTTTTTTCGCCTTTTTGAAAAAACGGCGAAGGATGAAAAACAAGCGGAAGGAAAGGGGCTTTTGAAGAAGAAAAAGAAAAAACGGCGTACATCTTTGAAAACGCAAGCCGTTTTTGTAAAGAAAACGTTATACTTATTTGTCGTGCCGAAGGGGCGGACAGCCGTTTTTCAGGAATTCGCATAGCGCGTTTCCCGAAAAAACCGTATAGCCGTGAAAGAGGTCCCCGTCAAAAAGCGGCTCGGGGCGGTTGGTATGCACCGCCTCGATGCTTACGGGAACGGGTGAAAGGCAAAGGATCTTTACCGAGCTGTCGGTAGGCTTTTCTTGCGGCTCCTTCCGCTCTTTGACCTCGGTGATAAAGTCATTCTTCGGTTGCGCGAAGCGGCCAACGGGAAAGAAAACGCGGTTGCGTCCGGTACGGAGAATCCCGAAAATCGGGTTAAAGTTATTCTTGGTATAATAGCTGTTGATCCCGGTCAAGACGTAGGTAGCTTTTCGCTTTAAGCAGGCAAAAAACTTGATCGAATAGTGCTTTCCCTTGGCCTTGAGGGTAAGATCTGCTTCATCGGCGGCGCGAAAGACAGAGAGGTAAAAGCCGCGCCGACGCGTGAGGGTATATCCCTTATCCTTGGCAATTCTTTTCAGCCGCCGCCAAAGCGACCCTCGCTTGAAAAGCGCCCGTATATAGCGATAAGAAAAAAGCAAAATACGGAGAAAAACGACGAATAGGGCGATCTCGCAAAACAAGAGCAGCAAATCCAAAAGCAAGAATGACCAATCCATCGCTTTCTCCTTTTCGTTTTAGTTCTTTAAGCTATGAATGGGGGCGGGGATGCGGCCGCCGCGGTTCACGAATTTGGCGGGAGAGAAGGGGCGAAGCGGCATAATGGGCGCCGTGCCGAGAAGACCGCCGAAATCCACGCTGTCGCCAACACTCTTGCCGTAGGCGGGGATCACGCGAACAGCCGTCGTTTTGGTGTTGGCAACGCCGATCGAAATTTCATCGGCGATAAGCCCGCAAAGAACCTCCTCGGGCGTGTCGCCGGGCACGGCGATCATATCAAGCCCCACCGAGCAAACGGCGGTCATCGCTTCCAGCTTTTCGATCGAAAGCGCGCCGCGATTGACGGCGGCGATCATCCCCTCGTCCTCGGATACCGGGATAAAGGCGCCCGAAAGGCCGCCAACGTGCCCCGAAGCCATAACGCCGCCTTTTTTCACAGCGTCGTTTAAGAGCGCGAGCGCCGCCGTTGTGCCGTGGGCACCGCAGGATTCAAGACCCATATTTTCAAGAATTCTGGCAACCGAGTCGCCGATCGCGGGGGTCGGTGCCAAGGAAAGGTCGATGATCCCGAAGGGGATACCGAGGCGCTTGGAGGCCTCGCTGGCAACCAGCTGCCCAACGCGCGTGATCTTAAAGGCGGTGCGCTTAATAAGCTCGGAAAGCGCGGCCAGATCGCAGTTGCCCGCCCGCGCGATGGCAGAGCTGACAACACCGGGGCCCGAGACCCCAACGTTAATGACGCTCTCGGGCTCGCCGATCCCGTGGAAGGCGCCCGCCATAAAGGGGTTATCCTCGGGTACGTTGGCAAAGACCACGAGCTTGGCGCAGCCGATCGAGTTCTTATCGCGGGTGAGGTAAGCGGTCTTTTTGATCACGCTGCCCATACGGCGGATCGCGTCCATATTGATGCCCGCCTTGGTCGAGGCTACGTTGACCGAGGAGCAAACGATATCGGTCTCGGTAAGCGCCTCGGGGATCGCCTCAATAAGCGAGTCTGCCCCCTTGGTCATCCCCTTTTGCACAAGGGCCGAGAAGCCGCCGATAAAGTTGATGCCGGTCTCGCTTGCCGCCTTTTGCAGGGCCTTGGCGATCATTACGTATTCATCGGGCGTGGCGTCGCCCCCGATGAGCGAGATGGGGGTGACCGATACGCGCTTATTGACGATCGGGATCCCGTAATCCTTTTCGATCTCTTCGCCGGTTTTAACCAGGTCCTTCGCGGTTTTTGTGATCTTATCGTAGATCTTCTCGCAAAGCCGCTTTTTGTCGTCGCTTACGCAATCGTAGAGCGAAATACCGAGAGTGATGGTACGGATATCGAGGTTTTCCTCGCGTATCATCTGTATGGTTTCAAGAATGTCTTGCGTATTTAACATGTCGTCCCCTTAAATGCGGTGCATCGCATCGAAAATTTCTTCGTGCACGGCGCGGATATCGAGGGCGCGCGAGGCGCCAAGTGCCGCCAGCTTATCGGCAAAGGCGGAGAAGGGCAGATTCAGCTGATCGATCTCCACCAGCATGATCATAGCAAAGTATTCGGAAAGAACGCTTTGGGTGATCTCCAAAATATTGCTGCCCGATTCGGCGCAAACGCGCGAAACGTCGGCAATGATCCCGACCGTATCGCGCCCGGTAACGGTAATAACGGCTTTCATAGTAAAACTCCTTATGAAAAAATATTTTCCCGTTCATTATACAGTATAAAACGACGCAAGTCAAGGAAAGGGAAGAAGGGAAAAGAAAAAAGAGCGAAAAACGCTCTTTTTTCTTTTTTAGCATTGCTTCATCAGGCGGATATAAAATTCCACCGCGCGCCCGATGCACTCCAAGCGAATACGCTCGTTATGCCCGTGAATGGTGCGCCTTTCCTCGCTCGTCAGATCCATCGCCGAAAAGCGGTACACCCGATCCGAGATCGCGCCGTAGTGGCGGCTATCCGAGCATTGGACCATCAAATAGGGGGAAACCAGCGTCCCCGGCCACGTGCCGGCAATCGCCGCGGCCACGCGGCGGTATTCCTCGCAATCGGTACGCGAGATGCGGCTGGGGTTCATCCCTTGAATGGGAGAAAGCTCGATCCTTTCGTTTGCGACCACCTTTTCAAGGTAGGCTTTCGCGCTTTCCATCGTATCCTCGGGGTTTAAACGGATATTCGATACCATCGAGGCCTCGGGCGGCAGAACATTGCAGGCGTTGCTTCCCTTCATCTGGGTAAAGGCGACCGTGGTACGCATTAAGGCGTTCAGCTCGCCGCCGCTTTTCTTGCAGATAAGATCAAGGAGGGGGGCAAAGCACCAAAGATTGGCAAAGATCATGCGGAAAAGAAAGCTTGAATGCCGCCCAAGCGTATCAAACATTTCAGCGACCGGCTTAGTCAGGTGAGAGGGGAAGGGGTTGCGTTCGATCGCGCAGCAGGCGGCCGAAAGATGACCGATCGAGGTGCGCGGCGGAGGGGAGGATGCGTGCCCACCGCCCGAGGCGATGCGGTATTCAAGATCCATCATTCCCTTTTCGGCAATGCCGACGAGGCCGCAGGGGGCTTTGACACCGGGGAATACGTTTTCGACTACCGCGCCCCCCTCGTCTACAACCATCGAGACGGAAATGTTGTTTTCCTTGAAATAATCGACGATATGGCAAGCACCGGGTCCGTTGACCTCCTCACCGCCCGAAAAGGCGAAATAAAGGTCATTTTCGGGCACGAAGCCCTCGTTAAGAAGCGTGTTGGCGGCAAAAAGAACGCCGTTGAAGGTCGCCTTGGTATCCAAGGTTCCGCGCCCCCACATCACCCCGTCCTCGATCATTCCCTCAAAGGCCGGCTTTTCCCAACATTCTTCAAGGGCGGGCACCACGTCGTAATGCGCCATAAGGACCGAAGGGCTCCCCTGCGTCTTTCCCTTCAGGTGAAAGAGAAGGGCGCGGTCGGGCAGCCTTGTCAGCGTGCATTTTTCAAATACCGCGGGGTAAAGAGAGGGGAGAAGGGAAACGAGCTTTTCAAATTCCCCATCGTCCTCTTCCTCGTGCGTATAGCGGGAAACCGTCTTGCAACGGACGAGCGCCTGCAAAGCGGAAACGGCAGCCTCGCGATCAAAGCTTACCTCCCCTTCGGCGGGGGGGATCGGCGCCTTCGGCGTAAAGCGCGCGGTTCTTATGAGAATAACACTCAGCAAAACGGCAAAAAGCGCAAGAATGGCGTAAAGAAAATACATCGTGTTCTACCTCAGTCAAGCAGATGCTTTTTGTAAAGAATGCGCGAAACGCCAAGCGTAAAGAGTACGCCGACGGGAACCATAATGCCAACCGTCCCCTCGTTCAAGGCGGGGATCGCGATAAAGAGGATCAGCATCAGGGCAACGGGGGCTACGGCGATCTTCCAGTTCTTCGAGATAAAGACAACGCCGAGCGCGCCGAAGAGGGCGGGCAGGATCTGCTCAAATGCGGGCTGCAGAACCTCTGCCTCCAGAATGGGCGAAAGCGGAACGATCAGAATAACGCCGAGAAGAACGATAAGTGTCGTGACGATGCTGGAGGTGGCGATCGCGATGGTCGAGATGACCTCTCCCTCCTCGGAGTTGGATTTGACACCCGCCTGCTCCATCGCGTTTAAGGCACAAGGAAGCTTAAGGTTCGAGATATTTCCCGTTACGAAGGAAAGATACGCCCCACCGGCGCCGAGCATCGGGAAATAAGTGATGGTTTCAACGATCCCAACGGCCCAGTACATCGGGGCGGTTGCGATAAGGCCCTTGAGAAGCGGCCCCCACTGGGGCGTTACCGAAAAAATAAGACAAAGCGCGATCGGGAAAAGGATCATCAGGGCGCTGGCCATGAAGTTAAAGATCTTTCCGTCGCGGTGGACCGAATCGATGTAAGAAAGTTTTTTCATTTTTCTATCCTCCTTATCCTAACCAATTCGTCAGCGGGATCGCCGAGGCCATACCGAGCACGAGGCTGATCGGCAACGCGTAATCCGACACCCAACGCCAGCCGGTCTTTTTAAGGATCAGCCCGCAAAGCAGGGTGGCAACCGCCGAGGCAAGCATAACGAGCACCGGGATAAGACCCGCCGTATTGCCGGTAAATACCGATGAAAAATCGCAGAATACGAAGCCGACGAAGGCCGAGATCATACCGAGGAAGAGCGAATCCTGGAAGATCGCGCCCCATTTCTTGTCGCGCTTATCCAGGTTGATCATTCCGGTTTGCAGCTTTTTGCCGATAAGCGGCGCCAGCCAGATGCCGACGAGGATACTGACCGTCATAACGATGACGATCGTGACGTATTGCGAAGCGGAAAGCGAGATAAGCTCGCCAAGTTTTAAGCCCATCGCGCTTTCGGCGTTGCCGGCCGCTACCATTTCGTAGGAAAGCGAGCCGATGACGCTAAGGCGCAGCCAGGGAAGGGCGAGCCCGAGGCTTTGCGAAAGCACGATGACCCCGATGACGATGGATACGGCGGGGGCGATCGTGAATACCGATGCCGTTACGATGATTTTTTTAAGTTTTTTCTTTTCAAGCCCCAGCTCCTTCGCGCGGCGAAGCGCACGCCAGAGGAAAAAGGCAGACTGAAACAACACGAACGCGACGATCACGCCGACTAAGACGAAGATCAGGGGGTGGTTGACCGAAAATTCCAAAAGAAGATCCCTCCTTGTAAATATAGTTGCCTCCATTATAGCACGCTTTACGGAAAAAAGAAAGAAAAAAGGGGAAAATGTTGAAAAAGGTTTGACTTTTTTCGTTCCCTGCGATACAATGAAACGAGAAAAACAGAGAGGGAAGGGCTATGAAGGAGACGACGCTTTATCTCATTCGCCACGGTGAAAGCCTCGGCAACGCGAAAAGGATCTTTTTGGGGCATACCGACTGGGATCTTTCCGCGCGCGGCAAAGAGCAGGCCGCGGCCTTCGCAAAGGGGACGGCCGATCTGCATTTCGACGTCTTTTACAGCAGCGATCTTATGCGCGCCATGAATACCGTCAAAGAGGCTGCCGCTATGCGCGGGCTTACGCTTAACACGAGAAAAGATCTGCGCGAGATCTACGCCGGGGTGTGGGAAGAGATGCTTTTTGACGAGATCGCCGAAAAATATCCGGACGAAATGTACATCTGGCGAAACGATATCGGCTCGTCCTGCCCCGTTGGCGGCGAAAGCGTCGAAGCTTTGCAAAGGCGCGCCCTTTCCGCCTTTTCGGCGATCGCCGAGAAAAACGAGGGAAAAAACGTTTGCATCGGTACCCACGCCACCACCATTCGCAGCGCCGTTTGCGCTTTGATGGGAAAACCGCTCTCTTATATGGCCGAGATCCCGTGGCCCGGCAACGCCAGCATCACCAAGGTCGTGTATAGCGATGGGGGGACCGAGGTTGTTTATATGGGGAAAGAGGATCACCTTGGCGATTTGGCCACTCCGCCCCGCAGCAAAAGATAAAAATGCAAACAAAACAATACATATCAAAGAGACGCTTTTTAAAATCGCGTCTCTTTTTTTCTTCGTTTTTTGCGCGGCCTTTCCGCTTTTTTGAGAAAGGAGACGAAAAAAGAAGGCGAAAGCCGAGAGCTCCTTTTGTCGAAAGTATATAAAATTGAAGGAATTTTTGGTTGGTTTGACAAGAGAAAAATCCGTGTTTTTAGTTGACGGCGTATGCTTTTTTTGTTATAATTTAAGTTGAAAATCCAGCGCAACCATGTAAAGAAAGGAAAACCCCTATGAAAAACGCATTTAGAAAGATTCTGGCGCTTTGTCTGGCGGTTGGGATGTTGTTCCCCTTGGCGGCCTGCATGCCGACGACTCCTCCCGCTTCCACCACGACCGGCCCCCAGACCCCGACCGGCCCCCAGACCCCGACCGGTCCGCAGGTGACGACAGATCCCTTCCGCACCGATGTCGGTACGCTTTCGTTTTCTGCCATTAACGATCTTAGTGAGTATAAGATCGTCGTTTCGGCTATGGCGAGTGACGCTCTGTATACCGAGGCGCATGCCTTTGCCGAAAGGCTTGCCGAGAAGACCGGTGTCACCCTTGCGGTCGAGACTGACGGCGAGGTATACGGACAGCCTGTTCCCACTGATACAAAGGAAATCCTTTTCGGTAAGACCAATCGTGCCGAAAGCTTTGATTTGCTTCGCTACAACGATTTCTTGATCGAAAAGCGAGGCAATCGCATCGTCGTTGCCGGCGGCAGCGATTTGGCGCTTAGCAAGGCGGTTGAAGAGCTGTTCACGGTCGAAGCCTTCTTCAACGGCACCGTTCTTCAGGCTCCCAATGCCGCCTATGCCTTTAACGATGCTTACGCTGTTGATACTCTTCTTTTGGGGAGCGTCGACATTTCGAAGTACAGCATTGTTCGTGATGCGCAGAGCGCTGAGATTGCCGAGTATCTTCAAGAAAAGATCCGCGATTGGACCGGACATGAGTTGCCTTTAAAGACCGCTTCCTCTGAGACGGAATTCTACGAAATCCTTATCGGAAACGTTGCACGTGACGAAAGCCTGGCGCTTTATCCCGAAGGCAAGCAGTATGTCGTTCAGCAGGTCGGCACCAAGCTGGTGCTTGGCGGTACGGCCGATTTTGCCGGCTATTACGCTACGATGGCCTTCCTAAATGAATACGTCCTGAATGCGCCGACCGCTTCCACTCTTTCGATCAACGCGAGCAAGGCGCCGACACGCTTTACGCCCTCTCCTATAGGGGTTACCAATCTGCCCGAGGAGTATGCCGATTTTTCGGATAAGGTAGCGCTTGATATGTCGGCCGAAAACGTTTTTGACCGCTTTATGCTTGCCAAGAATGAGCTGCCCGATGAGATCACGGTTTTGGAACGTGTTGACGTGAATGACTATCCGCTCAGCCTGCAGAAGCAGATCTATGTATCTGCCAAGAAGGGTGATGACTCCAACGACGGTCTTACCCCCGAAACGCCCTTTGAGACCTTGCCGAAGGCGATCTCCTATATGCTCGGTAAGGGCGGTGGCGTTATCTGGGTCATGGCGGGTGTTTATGAATTAGAGGATACGCTGACCCTTTCCTCTACCGTCAACGGCTCTGCCTCCTCGCCTTTGTTTATCAAGGCATATGAGGATAAGGACGTTACGCTTACCACGACTACGGTTTGGCCCGGTTTCGAAAGTGGCGCCTGGCGTACGGTTAGATATAATGCGGGCGACAAGGTCGCCGACCGTATTCCCGACCATATAAAGGATAGCGGGGAAGATATCTATTGGGCTTCGCTTATCGACCTTGGGCTGACCAAGGACGATATGGCCGAGATCACCAAGGGTACCCAGCCCCAGTTGTATGTTGGCGGGGTTTCCTATTCGATCGCCCGTTATCCAAACGATACCGGTAATTCGCTTGACCTCTTTTACTTCACGAAAACAAACGATCCGGGTAGTGTTACGGTTACGACGAGCGGTCACTACAGCCGTTGGTTGACCCGTGTCGCGGCCTCCGGCGGGGCGCTCAGCCTTGACTCGAAAATCGGCTGGGAGATCCGTGTTATTAACGAAAAGGATGACGGGGCGCTTGTAAACGCCGCGGGCGAAGCCAACGCGCAGGAAATGGCCGATGAGGTCACCTCCTGGGTCAACACCGGTAACATCTGGTGCTACGGAAGCCTGTATCAGGGTTGGGAGACCGGTTATTATAACCTTTCGTTTGACGAGGAAGGCATTCAGAACTGGCATTATTCCGAGGACGGCGAGAAGCTTTTGGGTGGTTGGAATGATGACCCTAATGGGATCACCGTAACGACCTACGATAAGAACGGTAATGCGAGACGGAAGACCGGCTACTACTTCTTGAAATCCAAGGATCCCTGCTCATACGGCTCCGGTCCCTCCTCGAACTCGGGCGCAGGCCGTAACACCATTTATTTCTTCAACGCGATCGAAATGCTTGACACTCCCGGTGAATGGTTCTACGATGTAGAGACCGAAACCGTATACCTTTATCCGACCGAGGAGTTTTATCAGGATGATAGTATCACCTATTCGGGCAAGGACGATTATTATGCAATTAAGGCAGACGGGGCGGAATACATAATTCTCGATGGGCTTGACATCAACGGTGCCGGCTCTACCGGTATGAATCTTTCCTACAGCAAAAATATTGTTGTTCAGAACTGCAATATTACCAACACCAAAAAGGGTTGCATCACCGTTTCAAACTGCACCGATATAGCCCTGCTTTACGACAACTTCTCCCAAAACTATAACGGTCGAATGGTTGACTTTAACACCAACAGTATCCGAGAAGAAACGCAGAAAACGCTGACGAATTCGAATAACTTCATTCAAAACTGCGTCTTTTTCAATCCCGTTCCGGGTGAGGACGTTGCGATCAACCACGGCGGTGCCCATATGGTAATCTCGCACAATTATTTCCGAAACACGGTCGTGAAATCGGCTAACTCGTTTGAGGCGATCATCGAATACAACCGTTTTGACGGCGGCAGTAAAACGATGTCCGACGGTGGCTTGATGTACTTCACTACCTTAAATACGCGTGGTGCGCATTGCCGTTATAACGTATGCAATTTGGAATATGCTACTCACCGTGCGGTCTATTTCGATACCCAAACCAGTGGTTGCTATGCCTACGGCAATATTATTTCCACGCTTAATGGAGTTACTAAGTCGGCTTATAACGCTTGGTATTCCTCGACCGGTAACGGGAATGTTTGCTACGCCAACGTCTTTATGCTCCGCAATCCCTACCAGCGGACCTTGGCGGGTATCGCCGGCGGTGATGAGCCCGGTGTTGTTTCCGGTCAAAAGCAGGGGGACAACATCTGGCAATCCAAGCTCTTCTACTACAATTGGGATGAAACGGGCTTCTCACTGACGAACAACCCGCGCCACTACTATTTCAGCTATAAAGAAATAGCCGAAGCGGGGCTGCTTAATGCCAGCGAAAAGGAGATCTGGGCGCATTTTGGCCTCGACGAAAACAGTAAGACGCGCGAATATTATAAACAGGACGAACAGGGTGGATCGTGGCTCAATTCCGGAAGGGAAGAGGTCACGAGGTACCTTACAAACTTTGATAGCGAAGCCTACCGTAAGCGTTTCCCCGATTATATGAACTCGCTGGAAAGCATGAGGCTGATTATTGCGGCCTACGACGAGTCGACTTACCATGTTCGTTACTTCTACAAGCCTGCCGTGCTTTCCGAAGAAAGCTACACCTTTAAGACGATAGAAGGCGCCGTTTTCACCATTCCCTCGTATCAATATTTGAACGATAGCGAAGAAATCGTTACCGTTCCCCGTCAGTTGAAGTACCCGACGCTTGTGGACGGAGAATGGCAGGTCACGCTGACCTATGAGGAAATTGCCTCGATTGAGAAGATGGAGCGTGCACCCGGCAACTGCGTTATTAAGGATAACATCATTCTCGGCGGTACGCCTGCCCAGCTTAAGGATAACAGCAAGCCGATGAGTGATACCAATCCCGCCGTCGGCAACGAGCTGGACGAGGAACTGACGATCTCGGTCGAACCGGGGAAAGGCGTTGATACCCGTGGCTCTACGATGATCGATAACAACTTCATGTACCTCACGTATGAAGACATTATTCCCGGCGCTGTTGAGCGCGAGTACGAGATCTGTGATGCGGGTTGGAAGCTTATCCGTGATACGATGGGAGACGATTTTGTCGCTCTCTTTGAAAGCATTGATCAGTACAAGTGCGGTATGAGCGATCGGAGATTCAATTACAACTACTACGAAATTTTTGATTAACTCTTTTTGGCGCCTCGCTGTAAAGCGAGGCGCTTTCTTATCGAATCAAGCCTTTGTGAAGTCTTTATTAGATGAGAAAAGAACCGTTTTTTCAAAACGGTTCTTATCGTAAGCGTTGAAAGGCCTGCTCGGCAGACGATGGATCTGTGGAAAGGCAAAAGATTAGTACCTTATCAAGGGTAAAATAACGTGCATTCGGAATGGTCCCGGGGAAAACTCTTTCAACCAAGGCAGCACGGCGGTGGCACATTTCCAGCAACGCGTCGGTATCGGTATTGGCAAACGAAACGAAGACCGCTACCTCAAAGGGTGTATCAGGCGAAGAGCCGAGATAAAGCGCCGCCTCGCGGACAAGTCCCTCGTATTCAAGGGTTCCGTCTTCCTTGGCGTAAAGCGAAAGAAGCAGCTCGCTCGTCAACGGCTTTTCCTCATCGTATAAGGCGGCCTCACTTAGGTAAAGGCTACCGGGAGGCACATCGGGCAGTGCCCCGATAAATTCACGAAGGGTATCCTTGGCCCCCCGATCTTTTTTTACCCCACAAGAAAAAAGCAGGGCTATAAGCAGAAAAACAGAAATAAACCGAAGCTTTTTCATATCCACCCCCCCTTATACGGTATGATACCGGGTCAAAAAAAAGAACCGAAAAGGCGGTTTTCATAAGCAGGAAAAGCCCCCAACGGATGTTTGTCCGTCGGGGGCTTTTATCGAGTGGAAGAAAGAATTTTCTTAATCCTTTTCGATCACCTTTTTTTGCCAAGACCACCTTTTGCATTTCGGGCAACGCATATATCGGGTCGTATGGATATGCATCGCGCCAAACACGCTTTTGTATCTTGGTACGTAGCGGTTCTTGCATTTGTTGCATTCATAGAATCCCGCAATCTGCTCGATCCGCAGCGCAAACGGCGTTGCGATCAAAAGCGGAAGCAAGCAGCTACAGACGATCAGCGCGCCGAGCCATTCTTCCATCGGAACGGCCGCTACCACGATAACCGAACCGAGAAGCGGCAATACGCATAGGATCGCGATCAAAAGCTCCATACGAAGCAATCGTCTGTCGGCCTTTTTCTTTTCCTCTATCATTCCAAGCAAATTGTTCTCTAATTCTTTGTTGTAATTTTCCACGGTCACTACCTCCCCACATAATAGATCGTTTACTGTAATTTTGAGTAGATCACACAATTCCAGCATGATCGAAGCATCGGGCAAGGATCTGCCGCATTCCCACTTCGATACCGCCCGATCGGTGATATTCAGCTTTTCCGCCAGTTGCATTTGCGTTAGGCTTCTTTGCTTTCTGCGCTCCGCAATGAATTTTCCGATTTTTATTGGATCCATAGGCTACCTCCTTTCGTTATCAGTATAACCGATGTAAGGGGAGAAATCTACATACCAACGGTTGAGTGGGGGCCTTCAACCGACCGTAGAAAAATAATCGGCAGAGAAACGATCCCTGCCGATTTTTTGTTTGTAATGCAAGCCGTCAACCAAGCTTTGCAAGCTCGGCTTCCAAAGATACGCGGGTCGCGCGGAATTTTTCAAGCTTTTGCCGTTCAACGTCAACAACGGCCTTGGGCGCGCGCGCTACGAAGCTTTCGTTCTCGAGCTTCTTTTCGGTGCGCTCGATATCGCCGGCGTTCTTTTCAAGCTCGGCGTTAAGGCGCGCCTTCTCCTTCTCCACGTCGATCATATCCGAAAGCGGGATATAAGCGGTCACCGAGTCGGTAACGATCGTAACGGCGTCATCGGCCCCGTAAGATTCGGGGAAGAGCACCTCGCTTGCCGAGGCGAGCTTCAGGAAGAAGGGGGCGGCGGCACGGAAGGTGTCAAGATACGGCGTTACGAGATAAAGCTTGGTCTTGCGAGAGGGTGGTACGTTCATTTCCGAACGGCGCGCGCGGATGGCGCGGATCGCCGCCAGCACGCGGTCAAGCTCCTCGGCTTCCTTCTTGTAATTCCATTCTTCCACGGGGGTGGGGAAGCGGCTGATCATGATGCTTTCGTATTCGTGCGGCAGGCTTTCGTAGATCTCTTCGGTGATAAAGGGCATAAAGGGATGAAGCAGCTGCAGAATACGGGTCAAAACGTACACGAGAACGTGCGAGGCAACGTAAGCATCCTCGCTGCCCTTATCGAAAAGGCGGCTCTTGCACAGCTCAATGTACCAGTCGCAGAAGATATCCCAGGTGAAATCGTAGATCGAGGAAAGGGCTACGCCCAGCTCGTAATTCTCAAGCGAATCGTTGACCGTCTTCGAAAGCTCGTAAAGGCGGGAAAGGATCCACTTATCCTCGGTCTTCAGCTTTTCCTTTGCGGGAAGCGTATAGTCCTCGTCGCTGTCGGAAAGGTTCATAAGAACGAAGCGCGAGGCGTTCCAAAGCTTGTTGGCAAAGTTACGGGCGGCCTCGATCTTCTCCTCGGAGAAGCGCATATCGTTTCCGGGCGAGTTGCCGGATGCAAGCGCGAAGCGCAAAGCGTCGGCCCCGTATTTATCAATGACCTCCAAGGGGTCGATACCGTTTCCGAGCGATTTGGACATCTTGCGGCCCAGCTTATCGCGTACCAGACCGTGGATAAAGACGGTGTGGAAGGGCTCTCTTCCCGTGTGTTCAAGTGCCGAGAAGATCATACGGGCGACCCAGAAGAAGATGATATCGTATCCCGTTACCAATACGTCGGTGGGGAAGTAACGCTCAAGATCCTCGGTCTTATCCGGCCAGCCCATCGTCGAGAAGGGCCAAAGGGCCGAGGAGAACCAGGTATCAAGCACGTCGTTTTCCTGGGTGACCTTGCCGCCGCAATGCGGGCAGCGTGTAATATCCTCTTTGGAAACCGTCAGCTTACCGCACTCGGCACAGGTAAAGGCAGGGATACGGTGACCCCACCACAGCTGGCGGGAAATGCACCAGTCGTGCACGTTTTCCATCCAGTTGATATAGGTTTTCGAGAAGCGCTCGGGCTGGAATTTTACCGTACCGTTCTTGACGACCTCAAGGGCCGGCTCGGCCAGGGGCTTCATCTTCACGAACCACTGATCCGAGGTCAGGGGCTCTACGTTCTTATGGCAGCGGTAGCAGGTACCGACGTTGTGGGTATAGTCCTCTACCTTAACGAGATAGCCTTCCGCTTCAAGGTCGGCAACGATGGCCTCTCTTGCCGCCATACGGTCAAGCCCTTGATACTTGCCGCCCTCGGCGTTGATGGTCGCATCGTCGTTCATCACGCGGATGATCGGAAGGTTATGGCGCTTTCCAACCTCAAAGTCGTTGGGGTCATGAGCGGGGGTGATCTTTACGCACCCGGTCCCAAAGTCCTTTTCGACGTACTCGTCGGCAACGACGGGGATCTCGCGGTTCATAAGCGGCAGAATGAGGTTTTTCCCAACGAGGTGCGTATAACGCTCATCCTCGGGATGAACCGCTACGGCGGTATCGCCAAGCAGCGTTTCGGGGCGGGTCGTGGCGATGATCACGAATTCGTCGCTATCCTTTACGGGGTAGCGGATATGCCAGAAATGGCCGGGCTGCTCGGTATATTCGACCTCGGCATCCGAAAGGGCGGTGACGCAATGGGGGCACCAGTTGATGATACGGTTTCCCTTGTAGATGAGGCCCTTTTCGTAAAGGTTTACGAAGACCTCACGCACCGCGCGGGAGCAGCCCTCGTCCATCGTAAAGCGCTCACGGCTCCAATCGCAGGAGGTACCAAGCTTTTTCAGCTGGCTGATGATGCGGTTGCCGTATTGATTCTTCCAATCCCAAACGCGCTCAAGGAACTTTTCGCGCCCGAGATCGTAACGGGTAAGCCCTTCGTTAACACGCAGGTTTTCCTCTACCTTGATCTGGGTGGCGATACCCGCATGGTCGGTTCCGGGGACCCAGAGCGTGCTGTATCCCTGCATACGCTTGGAGCGTACGAGAATATCCTGCAACGTTTCGTCAAGCGCGTGCCCCATATGAAGCTGCCCGGTTACGTTCGGGGGCGGGATTACGATCGAAAAGCTTTTCTTGCTTTTGTCGGGATCGGGCTTGAAATATCCCTTTTCGCACCAATTCTCATAGATGCGATCCTCAAATTCCTTCGGGGAATAGGTCTTAGGTAATTCTTTTCTCATAATAGATCCTTTCGGCTTGTAATCGTTACAAAAGAAAAAGCGCCCTTGCAACAGGACGCAAGAAGCGCGGTACCACCTGTATTCGTGCCTTACGGCACGCCCTTCATTACCGACTTTCGCGCGGGGGGCGGCGGGGTCTACTGAAAGCAGGGCTTTCTTCTTCCCGCGGCTCGGGGACGACGAACGGTAAGGCATCGGCAAGCTTACACCGCCCGCTTGCTCTCTGTATCCCCGCATTTACCGTACTTTCCCGTCAAGGCCATACGGTGCTATTGTAGCATACCGAAAGCAAAAAGTCAAGACGGCAATTCCATTAAATCAAAAAAGTTATAATTATATAAACGCGCATACAGGAGAAACGCCCCTTGCAAAGCGAAGAAAAGTGTGTTACAATAAAGCGAATGAATACTATACGAAAAAGGACTGCTTATGAAAGAGATCGTACTTTGTAAATTTGGAGAGATCGTCTTAAAGGGCGCCAACCGCGCTTCCTTTGAAAACGACCTTTTGCGTGAGGTGCGTAAGCGCGCAGAGCGATACGGCCGCTTTTCGGTGCGCAGCGTACAAAGCACGCTGACCATTGAGCCCTTAGATGACGGTTGCGATATGGACGGGCTTTTTGAAACCACCCGTCGCGTATTCGGTATCACGGGCGTCGTGCGTGCCGCGGTGGCGGAGAAAAACATCGAGGATATTTTGCGCGTGGCGAAGGAATACCTTCGCCCCTATCTCGTCGGCGCAAAAACCTTCCGCGCCGATGCGAAGCGCTCGGATAAACGTTTCCCTTTGAAATCCCCCCAGCTGGCGGCCGAGCTTGGCGGCGCGGTGCTTTCGGCCTTCCCGGGGATCAAGGTCGATCTGCATCATCCCGACGTAACCGTTTGGATCGAGATCCGGGAGGAATACGCCTTTATCCACGCCGATCAGGAAAAGGGCGCGGGCGGTATGCCGCGCGGCTCGGCGGGACGTGGCCTTCTTCTGCTTTCCGGCGGGATCGACAGCCCGGTTGCCGGTTATATGATGGCCAAGCGGGGGCTGGAGATCGAGGCGCTTCATTTTGAAAGCTTCCCCTACACCAGTGAACGTGCCAGGGAAAAGGTGATGACGCTTGCCGAAGAGCTTTGCGCCTATTGCTCCCGTATTCACGTACATGTTATTTCGCTTACCCATATCCAAGAGGAGCTGCGCGACCGGTGCGAGGAAGAATACTTCACCCTGCTTCTGCGCATCTTTATGATGCGTCTTAGCGAGCGGTGCGCCAAGTATTTTGGCTGCGGCGCGCTGATCACGGGAGAGAGCCTTGGGCAGGTCGCCAGCCAGACGCTTGAGGCGATACGTGTCACCGACAGCGTGGCCAATATGCCCGTTTTCCGCCCCTGCATCGGGCTGGATAAAGAGGAGATCATTACCGTTGCCCGCAAGATCGGCACCTACGATACCGCCATTCTTCCTTATGAGGATTGCTGCACCGTCTTTACCCCCCGCCACCCCCGTACCCGCCCGAAGATCGAGGCGGTCATGGCCGAGCTTGAAAAGGTCGATGTTGAGGCGCTTCTTGAAGAGGCATTCGCCACGATGACGACCGAAACCAAGCTTATATTTGAAGGATACCGTTAATTTTGTAAACAAAACGATACAAAAGAAAAAGAACCGCGTTTGGCGTACCTGCCGTAGAGCAGGTACGCCAATTTCTTGACTTTACAGTGGATTTGTGATATACTGAATATAAAGATGAGGAGGTGTTAAGAAATATGGAATATCGAGGATTCTTGAATTTATCTGTGCTTGGCAATCTTATAGCAGTGCCTATTGTTATTACACATAAAGAGTTGAATGTTGGTGCGGAAGTTATTATAAAAATAGAATACCAAGAGAATACATATTTAGGAGTAGGCAAAAGCCTCGAATGGACAGATGCCTTTGCAAATCTTCAAAAAGCTCTGCCGGATGGTGTAAACATTCAATGTTGTATGACATGCAGGCATGGAACACTATGCCCGTATGGAAACATTCCCGACTATATTCTTTGTTCTAAAAATGCAGTAATCAATGACAAGGACGATGTCATTGATTGGCTTGACAAAGTAGATGTAAAGGATATTAAAAAATCTTCTTTTGGTTGTTGTGAGAAATATGATGCTTCAAACGAAAATGACTACACTTATAACGACTACTTATACTACCTAAATAATTGAAAAGTGTAATTTTAGATTAGCTTTTGTGCCCACAAAATCAGTGCTTGTCAGGAAAAGCAGATGGGCTTTTGAGGCGCACAAACCAAAGGCTCCCTTGTGTAAAGGGAGCTGTCGCAAAGCGACTGAGGGATTGTTTTTAGGTAAATCTAACCTTTTACAATCCCTCCGTCTCACTACGTGAGCCACCTCCCTTTACACAAGGGAGGCTTATTACCACCCGACAGTACACCTAAAAGGCGTAACACACTATACCTTGCAGGCAAGGAGTGTGAAAAGGAGTACGAACAAAAATGTCCGTACTCCTTTTGTTTTTCGGCAGGTAAAACCTGCTTTATGAAAGGTACCCCTTGCGGTTCTTTTTCTTTTCGGCAGATCAATACATGCCGCCCATGCCGCCGTCCATCGGGGCCTGAGGCATCGGAGGCGTGGGCTCCTTGATGTCGAAGACGACCGATTCGGTGGTAAGCACGGTAGCGGCGACCGAGGCGGCGTTCTGCAGAGCGGAACGGGTAACCTTCGTGGGGTCTACGATACCGGATTCGATCATATCGGTGTATTCCTCCTTGTAAGCGTCAAAGCCAAAGCCGGCCTTGCCCGAGGAAACGATCTTATCGATGATGACGCCGCCGTCAAAGCCGGCGTTCTCGGCGATTTGGCGCATGGGGGCTTCCAGACACTTGATGACCAGCTTCACACCGGTCTTTTCGTCGCCGTCAACCGTATCAAGCAGCTTGGTAACGTCCTTGATGACATTAACATAGGCCGTACCGCCGCCCGCGACGATGCCCTCTTCAACGGCTGCCTTGGTAGCGTTCAGCGCATCCTCGATACGCATCTTCTTTTCCTTCATTTCGGTCTCGGTCGCGGCACCGACCTTGATAACGGCTACGCCACCCGCAAGCTTGGCAAGACGCTCTTGCAGCTTTTCACGGTCGAAATCCGAGGTGGTGGTTTCCAGCGCCGTGCGGATCTGCCCGACGCGGTTCTTGATCTGTTCGCTGTCGCCGGCACCGTCGACGATCAGGGTGTTTTCCTTGTTGACCTTAACCTGTCTTGCCTTACCGAGCTGGGCGATCGAGGTATCCTTCAAATCAAGACCAAGCTCGTCGGTGATGACCGTACCGCCGGTAAGAATGGCGATATCGCGAAGCATTTCCTTTCTTCTGTCACCGAAGCCGGGGGCCTTGTCGGCAACGCAGGTGAAGGTGCCGCGCAGACGGTTGAGAACCAGGGTCGTAAGGGCTTCGCCCTCTACGTCCTCGGCGATGATGAGGAGCTTCTTGCCCGACTGAACGATCTGCTCAAGCAGGGGCAGAAGATCCTGAATAGTCGAGATCTTCTTATCGGTGATGAGGATGAGCGCGTCATCAAGGACGGCTTCCATCTTGTCGGTATCGGTTACCATGTAGGGGGAGAGGTAGCCGCGGTCAAACTGCATACCCTCAACGACTTCGCTGTAGGTCTCGGCGCTCTTGGATTCTTCCACCGTGATGACCCCGTCGGAGGTGACCTTTTCCATCGCGTCGGCGATCAGCGTGCCGATCACCTCATCACCGGCGGAAATGGTACCGACACGGGCAATATCCTCGGTGCCGTTTACCTTCTTCGAGATCTTAACAAGGCTCGAAACAGCGGTATCGACCGCACGGAAGATGCCCTTGCGGAGCACCATGGGGTTAGCCCCTGCGGCGATGTTCTTCATTCCCTCATGAATGAGAGCCTGCGCCAAAAGGGTAGCGGTGGTGGTACCGTCACCGGCGGCGTCGTTCGTTTTGGTAGCGACCTCCTTGACCAGCTGGGCGCCCATGTTTTCGGCGGCGTCGGGCAGCTCGATCTCCTTGGCGATGGTAACACCGTCGTTGGTGATGAGGGGCGTGCCGAACTTCTTGTCGAGAACGACGTTGCGACCCTTCGGGCCCATCGTGATTTTTACGGTGTTGGCCAGCTTATCAACCCCGCGAAGAAGCGCGTTTCTCGCTTCGATTCCGTAAAGAATTTCCTTTGCCATAGTCGATTATCTCCTTATTCTACGATTGCCAGAATATCGCTCTGACGGACGATGCTGTATTCGGTACCGTCGTACTTTACCTCGGTACCCGCATACTTGGCGGTGATGACCTTATCTCCGACCTTAACGATCATTTCGATCTCGTTGCCGTCAACGAGTCCGCCGGGGCCAACGGCCACGACTTCGGCTACCTGGGGCTTTTCCTTGGCAGAGCCGGGCAGGATGATGCCGCCCTTGCTGGTTTCCTCGAGCTCGACCGATTTAACGACGACACGGTCTGCAAGCGGTTTCAGTTTCATAAATAACCCTCCTAAAATCCTTTCCCCATAGGGGAAGTTAACTATATTCGGTTTTAGCACTCAAAGTGCGCGAGTGCTAATTCTTGTTCTATTTTAATATGCCTCGGGGGAAAAATCAAGGCATTTTTCCATTGTTCACACATAATTAACAAATAGAAGGAGACCGAAAGCTTATTCCGCCAAAAATTCCCGAAAGAAGGAAAGAATACGCTTTTCCTCTCTTGAAACCTTTACCTGCGTCAGACCCAGCGCGCGCGCCGTTTCCTCTTGGGAATAATCGCGGAAATAGCGCAAAAGAATGATCTTTTTCCGTAGATCGGGCAGATGCGCGATCGCGTCTGCAATCACCAATCGGTCAAAGGTCCGTCGGCTTTCCTCCTCGTCATAGAGGGTCGATTCCAGCGTAACGCCGTCTTCCTCCCCGAATACCGAATCCGAAAAATACGCAACCGGGGTGACCGAATCCAATGCGGCCGCCGCCTCCTCGGGGCTTACCCCACATTCCTTGGAAAGCACTTCGATGCGCACATCGACGTCCCCTGCCGCGATATGGCGGTCGCGCGCCGCCATCAGCTGGGCGCCGAGCCGCTTTTGCGTACGCGAGATCTTGATCGGGCCGTCGTCCCGCAAAAAACGGCGTATCTCACCGAAGATAAGCGGGACGGCGTAGGTCGAAAAGGCGCATCCGCGTGAAGGATCAAAGGTCCTTATCGCCTTGATAAGCCCGAGGTTCCCAAGCTCGACTAGATCCTCGTAATCGGTCCCCCGCCCGCAAAAGCGCAGGGCGATCCCCCGAACCAGCCCTCCGTTTAGGCGTACCAGCTCCTCGGTCGCCCTCTTGTCGCCTTCGCGAGAGCGAAGTAAAAGAGGCAGGTTTTCACTGAATTTCGTTTTTTCCATTTATAGTATTTACGAGAGGCACTTCTTCATAATAACCCTTGTTCCCTTGCCGATCCGGCTACTGACGAAGAGGCGGTCGGTAAAGGTCTCCATCACCGAAAAGCCCATACCGCTTCTTTCTCCGTCGGTATTGGTGGTATACAGGGGCTGGCGTGCCAGCTTCACATCGGGTATACCGCAGCCACGGTCCCGAATCACGACCGTGACGCTTCTGTCTTCGAATAAGGTCACCGATATGTAAATAAGACCCTCTTCTCCCCGATAGCCGTGTACGATGCAGTTGGTGACTGCCTCCGACACTGCGCATTTTAAATCGGCTACCTCCTCAATCGTGGGATCAAGCTGGGCAACGAAGGCGCCGATAATGGCGCGCGATACCGCCTCGTTGGCGGAAAGGGCGGGGAGAGTGAGCTTTAATTCGTTTATTTTCTTGGCTTTCATATTCTTCTCCTTTATGCTTCTACGGTAAGATTTTTAAGGCGACCGACCCCGGCAATGCTGAGGATCTTTTTTACGCGCGGGGAAGGGCTTTGCAAGGATACGGAGATCCCAAGCTCTTGGCAAAGCGCGCACCGCCCAAGGATCAGCCCTAACCCTGCGCTGTCCATAAAGGCCACGTTGGAAAGGTCAAGGACGAGGGTTGCGGGATGATATTTGAAAAGAGAAGCATCAATCGCCTCTCTTGCACCCTTGGCGCTGTGATGGTCTATCTCGCCCGATAGGCGCGCAGTGAGGGTGCTTCCCTTACGGGTAAATTCCACGAAAAGATTTTCCTTTGTCATGTTCTTCCTCCTTTTTTTGCAAAGATATTGTAGCAAAACCAAGAGGAATATTTTGTCGGACGGTGGCGATGAGCAAAAAAAGTGAAAAATTCATAATTTCTTTGAAATTTTCGGCGTTTTTTTCAAGAGAAGGGGGGCACTTGTGTGCAGATTGCGGTATTTTGCCCGTTCGCTTACGAAATGCTTGACTTTTTCCGGGGGATATGTTATATTAAGTTGTATTGTTATGAAGCAATAACACGCAAAACCTTACATGAATGGAGCAAAGCGAAAAATGAGAAACACGTTACGGTTCGTACTTGTCCTTGCGGCAATTCTTTCGCTGGGACTTTTGCTCGCATCCTGCGGCGACGATCCTGCCACCACCACAACGGCGGCAGTGACCACCACCGCGGATCCCGGTGCGACAACGACGACTGCCCCCGTTACCACGGCGGCAGTGACCTACAAGGTAACCTTTAAGGCCGGTACCCTGCTTGAGGACGGGACGGTTGGCAACCCGTTTGAAACGGTCGGTGAGGCCACCTTCACCCCCGGGGATACCTCGGTGGTTGAGCCTCCGTGCCCGCAGATCGCCGGCTTTGTCGCCGAATGGGATTCCTATACCCTCGGCACGAGAAACATTATTGTCAACGCGGTCTATACCTCGCTTGAAAAAGGAACCGACGGGCTGACCTTTGCGCTCGTCACTCCCACAGCGGGTGATCCGTACGTTGAAGTCGTTGGCTATAACGGAAGGGCAGAGCGTAAAACGGTCGTTATCCCCGCTACATACGAAATGAAGAACGCAAGCAACCAAACGGTTTCGTATCCTGTTAAAGCTATTGCTGACCGCGCCTTCTTTGGACATCCTATGCAGGCCATCCTCTTTATGGGGCAGATCGATTCGCTTGGGAAGCAAGCCTTCTCGGGCTGTGAAAATCTTCTTTCGATCACGCTCCCTTCGGTTGAGGCGATCGGGGAGTATGCTTTCTTTAATTGCAAATCGCTTACGGCTATCTCCATTCCCGATTCGGTGAAGGATATAGGGGATGCGGCCTTTGCCAATTGCTACGCACTTGAAACGCTGACGATCGGCACCGGTCTTGAGCAGATCGGCGAAAGCGCCTTTTCCGCTTGTCACAGCCTAACCTCGGTTGTGATTCCCACGTCTGTAAAGACCGTCGGTAGCCGTGCCTTCCTCGGTTGCGTTGCACTCCAAACACTTACTTCGCTTGGCAATCCTCTGCTTGAAAGTAACGTCTTTGCCGGCTGTATCAATCTTCGGGAAGCCACGATTCCGGCCGGCTGGCTTCAACAGATTTCTAAGGGTAACCTTCGTTCCCTTACGGTAACTGGCGGCAGCTCGATTCCGGACGGCGCGCTTTCCGATGCGCCTCTGCTTGAAACGCTTTCTCTCCCCGCTTCGCTTAATAATATCGGTTCTCTCGTCTTCTATGGCTGTTATTCGCTTCGCACCGTAACGGTGGATGCCGAAAATACGGCATTCTGCGTAGACGGAGGATTCCTTTACAGCAAGGATCTTACCAAGCTGTATCTTGTCCCCGCTATGACCGAGGGGGTCGTAACCCTGAAGGATAGCGTTACGGCGATCGCAGACGGCGCTCTTGCTTATTGCGCTTATATGACGGCCGTTTCGGTTCCCGCTGGCCTTGAAGAGGTTGGGAAATCCGCCTTTGAGGGCTGTACGGCTCTTCTTGAGATCACCCTGCCGAACGGTACGCTTTCGGTCGGCGATGGCGCTTTTGCCGATTGTACGCTTCTTAATAAGGTAAATCTGCCCAATACGCTGACTTCGGTTGGTGACGGGATCCTTTCGGGCTGTATGGCCGTTAGCGAGGCGTCGGTTCCTGCCAATGTTGCCCTGGCGCTTGAAAAGGAAAACCTTCGCAAGCTGACCGTTACCGCTGGCTCCTTCATCAGCGTGAAGGCCTTCTACAACTGCGAAAAACTTGAAGAGATCAGTCTGCCCGATTCGCTTACCACCATCGGCGCCAACGCCTTTACGGGTACCGCGTATTACGACGATCCCGCGAACTGGACGACGGTTGGCGAAGGACAACTGCTGTACATCGGAAACCATCTGATCGCCGCTACGAATATCAGTGGTGAATGTATTGTGCGTGAAGGCGTTGTAACGGTTGCCGCTTCTGCCTTTGCGGGCAACACCGAAATGACCTCGGTTGTTCTTCCCGAAACGGTTATCAGCATTGGTAAAGAGGCCTTTAAGAATTGCGTCGCGGTCAACGCCGCCACGGTTCCTGCCTCGGCTCTTTCCTCGATGCCTCTTACCGCGCTTACCTCGATCACGATCATTAGCGGCACTATTCCCGAAAACGCCTTCGCGGGCTGCACCGCCCTTGCCAATATCACCTTGGGTAGCGATGTTATCGCTATCGGCAAGAATGCCTTTGACGATACCGCTTATTATAAGAACGCCACGAATTGGATCGATGAAGGAAAGGTGCTTTATATCGACAACTGCCTGATCGCCGCCAAGAGCGATTTGGCCGATATCTATACCGTAAGAGAAAACACCGCCCTCATTGCCAACGGCGCTTTTGCGGGCAACACCGCCCTTACCTCGGTCAGCTTCCCCACAAGCCTTAAGTATGTTGGAAACGCCGCCTTCCTCGGCTGTAGCGAGATCGCGGATATCGCGCTTCCCAATGGTCTTATCAAGGTTGGCGACAACGCCTTTGACGGTTGCGCCGCCGCCGAAACGGTCAACATTCCCGAAAACGTCGTGATCGGGGCAGAGGCGTTCCGCGGCTGCTCCTCAATCCAAACGCTTACGGTTCCCGTCGGTGTCACTAACATCGGCACGAACGCCTTCGCCGAATGCATTGCGCTCCGTGAGATAAGTGTTCCGTCTGCTATCGTTTCTTCTATCCATAAGGAATTTCTTGAAAGCGTCACCATTACGGACGGTATTGCCCTTGAGAAGGATGCCTTTAAGGACAGCTTGAACCTTGTTTCCGTCAACCTGCCCGCAACGCTCGAAAGCATCGGGGACGGTGCTTTCGCCGGTTGCGCGTTGCTTACGAATATTGAGCTTCCTGCCTCGCTTACCGCGATGGGCAAGGGTGTTTTTGTCGGTTGCTCTGCTTTGCAAAGCGTAACGCTTGCTGCCGGTAATACCGCTTTTGCGGCGGAAGAAGGTGTGCTTTACAACGCCGAAAAAACGACGCTTATCGTCGTACCCGCGAAAAAGACAGCCTTCACGATTCCCGAAACCGTTACGAAGATCGATGACTACGCATTTGCGAACAGTCTCGTAACGGACATCGTGATTCCCGATACGGTTACTGCGATCGGTGCTGGCGCATTTAGTAACTGTGCGGTGCTTGAAAGCCTGACAATTCCTGCGACGATCAACAACAAACTGGATGGCGTTTTTGCGGGTTGCACGGCACTTAAATACGTAACCGCGCCTACCTTGGTATTGACCACTAACTTTGTTTCGATTGTGAAGAATTCGCTCGAGGAGCTTTATATCAACGGCGGAAACGGAACTTCGAACTTCAACATCGTCTTCTCTTCTTGCACGAGCCTTGTGAAGCTGACGGTGGATCCTTCTGTAAACAACGGCTTTGGTGCGAGCGCCTTCGGTGGATGCCAAGCACTCCGCGAGGCTAACGTTACCGTGAAGGCCGCGCTGAACCTGCCGGCTACGATCGAAAAGCTGACGCTTAATAGCGGGGAGATCAACGCTTCGGCGGTGACCGCCCTTAACCGCAAGACCTCGCTTACCTCGGTCGTGATCGGGGAAGACGTAACGATTAGCGGAAGCGGTCTGTTTGACAGCGTTTCGAGTCTTAACGCGATCTTCTGCGAAGGCGAAAAGCCCGCTGATTGGAATACCAATAAGTGGACGGCTAAGAATGTCTACTTCGCCGGAGAATGGAGCTTTGTTGCGGGTGTCCCCACCCCGAGCGTCGCTCCGTAAGCCTGAAAGAAAAAACGCGAGATTTATTCTCGCGTTTTTTCTTTTTTCGGTTTTTTGCGCATTTTCTTGCTTCTTGGCTCTCGAAGCGGTAAAAGAACACCGTTCGGAAAAATGGCTTCCCGACTTACGCTCTCCTTCACGATGCGCCCCCGAGTGGCCAGGGTAAGACGTCTTTCACAAAGGATCGAGTTTTCTTTTTCTTGCTTACAAGCGGCGGTCAGGGTAAGATGGTACGCCCCCTTTTTTCTGCCGTTTCCGTCCCCGCTTTGTGAAAGAAGCGCGGGGTAAAGCTTTTCTTCGGCAATCTTGATAAGCTCCTCTTCCAAATCCCGATAAAAGGCGTTGATCCTTTCACAAGGCTGCTCCTCCCCCGTAAGGTGGGGCAGCTTGATTGAAAGAAGGAGAAGAGGCATAGCCCCCTTTTTATAGATCCTTTGAAAAATTCGATAGGTAAAATCCATAAGCTCCTCCTTTATCTATATATGATGATAAAGGAAGAAAAATACAAAAAAACGCCCGCGGCATCTTTAAAAAGGGAAGCCGCAGGCGGTCTTTTTTTATTCAAAGGCGGCAAGATACGCCTTCTGCTCTTCGGTAAGGCAATCGATCGAAAGACCCATACCCGAAAGCTTTTGAAGCGCGACCGCCTTATCAATCTCGGCGGGAACGCGGTATACGCGCGGGGAAAGCTTGTCTTTATTTTCGGCAAGATATTCAAGGCACTTGGCCTGAATGGCAAAGCTCATATCCATGATCTCGGCGGGATGCCCGTTTCCGGCGGCGAGATTGACCAGGCGCCCCTCGGCGAGGAGATTTAAGATACGTCCGTCCTTTTGGCGGTATCCCATAATATTCGGCTTGCGCTCAAATACCTCAACGGCATCTGCCGAAAGGTCCTCTTTATTGATCTCAACGTCAAAATGCCCCGAGTTGGCTAAAAGAACACCGTCCTTCATTTTTGCGAAATGCTTTTTCGTCAGCACGTCGCGGCAGCCGGTCAGTGTGATAAAGAGATCGCCAAGCGGCGCGGCCACATCCATCGGCATGACCGAAAAGCCATCCATCGCCGCCTCGATCGCCTTAACAGGATCGACCTCGGTAACGATGACGATCGCGCCCATACCGCGTGCGCGCATCGCAACCCCCTTGCCGCACCAGCCGTAGCCGGCAATAACCGTTACCTTGCCTGCCAAAACGAGGTTGGTGGTGTTCATAATGCCATCAAGCGTCGATTGCCCCGTTCCGTAGCGGTTATCAAACAGATGCTTGCAATCGGCGTCGTTTACGTCGAACATGGGGAAGGACAGCTCGCCCGAGGCTTCTCTTGCCAAAAGGCGGTGGATCCCCGTGGTCGTTTCCTCGGCACCGCCGATCAGACAGTCGGCGTATTCCTTGGCTTCCCCATGAAGCAGAGAGGTGAGATCCCCCCCGTCGTCGATCATCAGATGAGGGTGGCAGGAAAGCACCGAAAGAAGATGCTGCTTGTATTCCTCTTCATTCACGCCGTGGCGCGCGAAAACCTCTACGCCGTAGGTGGAAAGCGCGGCCGCCACGTCGTCCTGGGTCGAAAGCGGGTTACAGCCCGTAGCGTATACCTCGGCACCGCCATCCTTTAAGACGGTGGCAAGATACGCCGTCTTGGCCTCTAAGTGGATCGAGGTGGCGATCCGCATACCGGCAAACGGCTTTCTTTTCATAAAATCCTCTCGGATCGAAGAAAGAACCGGCATATAGGAGCGTACCCAATCGATCTTCGCTTGACCTTGGGGGGCAAGCTTAATGTCTTTGATGTCCATGAAATAAGCACCTCTTTATGGTTATTTTGTAAAGCTTACTTTTCAAACTGTCGAAATAAGCAATTTTGCATATACTGATGGGGTAAGGCTTATAGCCCTTACCGGTCTATGGGAGGAACTATGCTTGTTATAAAGAATTACAATCGGGAAAGGGCGCGCAGCTACGCTTCCGCGTGGGCCTTTTCCCGCAATCCGCTCTTTTCCGATTTTTCGGGTATTGGCGGGGATTGCACCAATTTCGTTTCACAATGCGTGTATGCGGGCTCTTGCCGCATGAACTTTACCCCGATCTACGGGTGGTACTATCTGGATGCGAACGATCGAACCGCGTCCTTTACGGGGGTCGAATACTTTTACGATTTCCTTCTTTCCAACGAGGGGGAGGGCCCCTTCGGGCGTGAGGTAAATACCGACGAATGTGAGGTAGGGGACGTCATTCAGCTTGGAAAGGAAGGGGGGCGCTATTACCATACGCTCCTCGTCGTTGGCAAGGAAGGGGAGGATTTTTTGGTGGCCGCCCACTCGGAGGACGCCTATAACCGAAGGCTTTCGGACTATACCTTCGATCGAGCGCGGTATCTGCATATCGAGGGGGTACGCGTGGAGGTTGCGGTGCGGGAGGATTGCTACCTGCCGCTTCTTCGGGGCGAGGCGCTTCTCATCGGGGGTAGCGGCATCGGTCTGCCACGCGAGCAGGGTGGCACCGAGACGCCTTTGCCGGAAGAGGCGCCCACAGCCTCATAGGATCAGCTCGTAAAGCGAAAGAAGCTCTTCTTCGATCTGTTGCTTTTCCTCACTGAGGGCGGCGGCGCGGATATAATCGCTGGCCGCTTCGCCAAATAACTCTTCATCAATTTCCGAAAGGCGCGCTTCTAAAAGCGGCGCCTTTTTCTTTGCGGCCTCCACCTTTCGCTCGGCGGCGCGGCGCTTGGCGTCCCTTTTGCGCTTTTCCTCATAGCTTTCGCGGCGCTTTTGCTTTTCTTCGTCCTCCTTCTTTTCGGGCGGGGGACATTCAGCGCGGCTCTCGGCGCGGAGCGCAAGATAAGCGGCGTACGGATTTTCGTTTCCGAAAAGCGGATAATCCTTGGCACCCTCGGGCGAAAGCTCGATGATACGGGTCGATAGGGTATCGATGAAATAACGGTCGTGCGATACCGCGAGGATGGTGCCGGGGAAGGCAAGAAGCGCCTCCTCCAAGGCCTCGCGCGAGCCAATATCAAGGTGGTTGGTCGGCTCGTCTAAGATCAACAGGTTCGTCTTTTTTAAGATCAGCTTACAAAGGGTCAGCCGCGCGCGCTCTCCACCCGAAAGCTCGGCGATCTTTTTTTCGATATCCTCCGCAAAAAAGAGAAAGCGGGCAAGAGAAGAGCGGATCTCCTCGTTCTTCATCGCGGGATAGGTATCGGCGATCTCCTCAAAAACGGTTTTCCCCTCGGAGAAGAGGCGGTTTTCCTGGTCGAAATACCCGATCTCCACGTTATAGCCGAATTCGATCTTTCCCTCTTTTTTGGGAAGCGTTCCGATCAGCAGCTTCATAAGCGTTGATTTTCCGCACCCGTTGTCCCCGACGAACAGGATCTTCTCTCCCTTGCGTACGAAGAAGGAAAGGTTATGAAGAAGCGGCTTTTCCCCGTAGGAGAAGGAAAGGTTTTTGACCGTAAGCACGTCGTTGCCCGATTCCTCTCCCGAAAAGGAAAGACGAATGGTTCGCTCGGGCCCCTTTACCTTTTCCACCTTTTCCATGCGGTCAAGCTGCTTTTGCTTAGAGCGAATGGTGACGAAATTATGCTCCATACCGCACTTTCGCTGAAAGGCGATATTCTTTTCGATCTTCTCGATCTCCTTTTGCTGTTCCTTATAGCGCTTGGTCTGAGAGGCGATCTCCTCGGCTTCAAGAAGCCGTGCCTTGCTGTAATTACCGGGATAGAGGCGCGCGTGGTTTCTCTCGATCTTTAAGGTCTTGTTGGTAACCCGGTCAAGGAAATAACGGTCGTGCGAGATAAGCAGAACCGTTTTCTTATAGCCCGCCAGAAATTCCTCTAACCACGAAAGCGCGTCGGCATCCAGATGGTTGGTCGGCTCGTCCAGAAACAGCATGTCGGGCTCGCTGATAAGCAGGCGGCAAAGAGAAAGGCGCGTAGCCTGCCCGCCCGAAAGATCGGAAATCGGCAAGGAAAGCTCGCTTTCCCGAAAGCCCATACGAAGAAGCATGGCGCGGCAACGCCCGCGGACCTCGGCTCCACCCCCCTCGGCATAGCGGCGATGCGCCGCCTCCAAGGCGGAAGAAAGCGAAGCAATTCTTTTTTCGTCCGTAGGCGAAGTGCATTGCAGCTCTTCGGAAAGGATCGCGATCTCGTCCTCCAACCCTAAAACCTCGGAAAAAGCCTCGTACATAACCGAAAGAGGGGTTTTGTCCGAGGATTTGGCGAAAAGGGCGGTGTTTTGCGAAAGATAACCAACACTCTTTCCCTTGGCTAAATAGACCTGTCCGCCGTCGGGCGCAAGCTCCGAAAGCAAAAGGCGGAACAGCGTGGTCTTACCGGCGCCGTTCGAGCCGATGATACCGAGCTTATCCCCCTCGTTAACCGAAAAAGAGACCCCGTCGAGAATCACGTTCTCGCCGAAGGAAAGAGAGAGGTTCGAGGCGGATAAGATGACCATAAATAACTCCGGGCAGTAAGAATTTACAAAAAAGCCGTTTACGGCTTTTCTGTATCAAGAATGGATAATAGCTTTTTAAATTCTTCGGGGAGATGGCTTTCAAAGGAAACCTTCTCCTTCGTCGTGGGGTGAATAAAGGAAAGGCGAACGGCGTGCAGGCATTGCCCCGAAAGAAGGCGTGCGTGCTTTTTTTCAAAGGCGGTCTTGCCGCCGCCGTATACCGTGTCGCCAAGCAAAGGATGCCCAAGGTGCGACATATGCACGCGGATCTGGTGGGTACGCCCGGTTTCCAGACGCAGCGACAGATAGCTGATGCCCGAAAAGCGGGAAAGCACCGTATAATGCGTAACGGCGTTTCGTGCCTTGCCGCCGTCGCAAAGAACGGCCATGCGCTTACGGTCGGTGGGGTGGCGCCCGATCGGCAGATCGACGGTGCCGCCGTCGCCGGCAAAGCCGCCCGAGACTAAGGCGCGGTATTCGCGCTCAATGCCGTGATGCTCTAATTGCGAAGCCAAGCCGCGGTGGGCGGCGTCGTTCTTAGCCACCACCAAAAGCCCGCTTGTGTCTTTATCAATGCGATGCACGATGCCGGGGCGCAAAACGCCCCCAATGCCCGAAAGCTGCCCCTTGCAGCGATGAAGAAGGGCGTTGACAAGCGTACCGCTCTCGTTCCCGGGGGCGGGATGAACCACCATCCCCTTTGGTTTGTCGATCACCAAAAGATCGGCATCCTCGTAAACAACGTTGAGAGGGATATCCTCGGGTAAGGCCAAGGGCTCGGTCGGTTCGCTTGGGGTAAAGACGATCTCGTCGCCCGCCTTCACGGTGTAGCTGCGGCGTACGGCTTTTCCGTTGACCGATACCGCCCCCTCCTCAATCGCCTTTGAGCAGGACGAACGGGAAAGCCCGCTTTTCTCCGAGAGAAAGCTGTCTAAACGGCCGAGGTTATCGTTTTCATCCGCCAAGAGAATCATCGTTTTTCTCCTGATCCTGAAGTGAGGCTTCCGCCTTTTGCGCCTTCGCTGCCTTGATCTCGTCCAAAAGCACCGATAGGAAGAAAAGCGCCGCCCCCACGCAAACGAAGCTGTCCGCCCCGTTGAAGATGGCAAAATCAATAAGGGTAAAGTCGATAAAATCAATGACCTCGCCAAGGGCGATGCGGTCGATCATATTCCCAACGCCCCCCGAAAGGATCATCGAAAGCGAGGTAAGATATAAGGGGCTTTCGTTCTTGGTATAAAAAAGATAAATAGCGACCGCGACGATCGTCACGCTCGAAAGGATCAAAAAGACCCAGCGATGCTCAGCCAGCATACCAAAGGCCGCGCCGCGGTTGCGGATATAGGTGATATGAATGACGTCTTTAATGATCGGGATCGATTGGCGCAGCGTCATATACGTAACCACCAGCCATTTCGTCAGCTGGTCAAGCGCGATGCCTAAAACGAAAACGAGGGGGCAGATCCATTTTACCGAAAGCGATTTTTTACTCATACATAGCCTCTTTACGCGAAGATTGAAGAAAGGATCGAAAGAAGGATAAAGGTGATAAGAAAGGATAGATCGATGGGCGAGCGGCGCGAAAACTCAAACCGATCCATAAAGCGCCGTACGGGGGAAACGAAAAACTCGGTCACCGTATAAAGAAAACGGCGGATCGGCCCCTCCTCGCCCGAGGGGGGGAACCAAGAGAGAATGGCGGTGATAAACATACAAAGCTGCACCGCCTCCAAAACGAGAAAAACAGTGCTTTTCAGCACGGCCAAAACGATCATTCAAGCACCTCTTTTTATTCGGCCTCGGTGGTGAAGAGCGAGGAAAGGGGGCTTTGCCCTTTTTCGGGGGCATCGCCAAGCCCCAGCGTTTCGGCCTCGGAAAGCGTAACACTGCCGGGGGTGAGGATAAAGGTCGTGTTGCCGGCGATCTTTTTCATACCGCCGTCAAGCGAATAGACGACGCCGCTTATAAAATCAAGCAGATGCCGAAGCTCGTCCCGCTCGACCTTCTCTACATTCATAACCACCGTGTTCCCCGCCAAAAGCTCGTCGGCAATAAGCGGCGCGTCGGCAAATTTCTCGGGGCGCATCACCTTTAAGCTGATGCTCGGCTTAGTTTCCTTTTCACTTTCATAAGACGCCGCTTGACGGGGGGCGTTACCCTTACGGAAAAAAGACATAGTAGACTCCTTTCAGTTTTTCTTTTCAAAAAGCGTTCTTCCCACGCGAACGAGGGTCGAGCCCTCCTCGGCGGCCACCTCGTAGCTATGGCTCATCCCCATCGAAAGGATAGGCTCTTCGGCGGCGAAAAGCCCTTCTTGCCTCGCTTCCTCCCAAAGGGCGCGCGTTAAGCGGAAATAGGGGCGGTAATCCTCAGGGTCATCGCAGTCGGGCCCCATGGTCATCAGTCCTACAGGGGCAACGTGGGGAAGGGCGCGAAGCGAACGTATAAAGGGGAGAACCTCCTCGGGCATAAGCCCGCCCTTAGCCTCCTCGCGGCCGCTGTTTACCTCGATCAGAACCGGGACGGTGACCCCGCGCTTTTCACCCAGCCGCTCGATCTCAGCCGCTAATTTTTCGGAATCCAGCGATTGGACCAGCGAAGCGCTTCCCACTACGTACTTGACCTTGTTGGTCTGTAACGAGCCAATGAGATGCACCTCGGTATCCTTTTGCATCTCGCAAACGATCGAGAGGCGTTCTTTAAACAGCTGGGCGCGGTTTTCCCCGATCGCCTCAACCCCAAAGGACAGAAGCGCCCTTACCTCCTCGTCGGTCGCGCTTTTGGTAACCGCGAGAAGCTTCGGGGTCTTGTTGCCGCCCCGCTTGGCGGCCGCCTCTAAATTCGACCTTACCCTTGCGAGATTTTCTTCTATATAGTCGTACGTATTTTCCATGGAAGTATCCCTTAATCAATATTTTACTATTATACAGTATAACACAAGATACGGGCGATTGCAAGGCTTGCTTGAAAATGGGGGAGCTTTTTCCCGAAAATTCGAAAAAGCCCTTGCGATAAGGCAAAAAATATGCTACAATACAAAGAAGAAATATGAGGTGGCGTATGGAAGAAAAAATCATACAGGCAAGTCTGCCCTCCCCGGCGGCTCTTGCGTATTTAGGCGATGCCGTGCATAGCCTTGATATGCGGCGGCGCGCCGTTGCGCGCGGCTTTTCAAGATCCGAGGAGCTGCATCGCTTTGTAACCGAATACGTGAACGCGGCAGCCCAGGCCCATATGCTTCTTTCGATCGAGCCTTTGCTTGACGAAGACGAGAGGGCAACCGTCCGTCGCGCCGCCAATTCCCACCATCTGCAACGCCCCAAGCATATGAAGATCGCCGAATATCGGCGCGCCACGGGCTTTGAGGCCCTTTTGGGGATGCTTTCCTTTCTGAAACGGGAAGCGCGCCTTGCGCTTTTGCTTGACGCCGCTTACGAAAACTATACCAACCGAAAAGAGGACGAAAAACGTGATCCAGAAGATTAAAGGAACCATGGATATTTTACCCGAGCAGACCCCGCTGTTTCGGTATATTGAGCAGACGATGCGCGAGGAGGCCGAGCGGTACGGGTACGGCGAGATCCGCACCCCCACCTTTGAAAACACCTCCCTTTTCGTTCGCGGCGTAGGCGATACCACCGACGTCGTGCAAAAGGAGATGTATACCTTTGCCGACCGTGACGAGGGGCGTTCCATCTCGCTTCGCCCCGAAGGGACGGCTTCGGTCGTGCGCGCCCTTTTGGAGAACGGCCGTCACGTGGGCGCGATGCCGCAGAAATTCTATTACATCATCAACTGCTTCCGTCACGAGGCCCCTCAGGCGGGCAGAAGCCGTGAGTTCTTCCAGTTCGGTGTCGAGTGCTTCGGGGCCGAATCCCCGTCGGCCGACGCCAACGCCATCGCCCTTGCCGCCTCGGTTCTTCGCCGCTTGGGTCTTACTGAGGTTAAGTTGCATCTGAATTCGATTGGTTGCAAGTGCTGCCGCCCCGCCTACCGCGCGGCTCTCGTTGAATATTACGAGGGCGAAAAGGAAACACTTTGCGATACCTGCAAAAACCGTTTGGCGCAAAATCCGCTTCGCTTGCTTGACTGTAAAAATCCCCCCTGCGCCGCGTTAGCCAAATCCGCCCCCCGCACGGTGGACTATCTCTGTGACGAGTGCCGCGCCCACTTCGATACGCTTTGCAAAATGCTCGATGGCATGGGCATTTCCTATACCGTTGATCCCGCTATTGTCCGCGGGCTTGACTATTATACCCGCACCGTCTTTGAATTTATCGCCGAGGGCATCGCCGCGCAAAGCACCGTCTGCGGCGGCGGCCGTTACGATGGGCTTGTCGAATCGCTTGGCGGGCCGGCCCTGCCCGGTATCGGCTTCGGTATGGGCATCACCCGCGTCATCATGGCGATGGAGAAGGCGGGCACCGCCAATATCCCGATCCCCGCCCCGAAGATCTATCTTGCCCCGCTTGGGGAAGAGGCGCAGCTTTACGCCGCCGCCCTTGCCGAGCGGCTTCGCCAAGGTGGGGTGAGCGTTGAGCTTGATATGATGCAAAGAAGCTTAAAGGCCCAGATGAAATACGCCGGCAAGATCGGCGCCGCCTACACCCTCATCTTCGGGGAAGACGAGATCAAGGCAGGCAAGGCCCAGCTCCGCAATATGCAAGACGGCACGCAAGAAGAGGTCGAGCTTGCAACGTTTTCTTTACAGTAATGTCGATTTTTATTGAAGAGGGAAGTCCTAAAACGCTTGATGGGCGCAGTGAAGCCGAGCTTTCGGCCTACGCGTATTTAGACGCGCTGGGGGTCCCCTATACCCGCGCCGATCACGAGGCGGCCGCCACCATGGAGGATTGCGAGAGCATCGGGCGGGCGCTTGATTGCCACGTTTGCAAAAATCTGTTTTTAACCAATCGGCAGGGCACGGCCTTCTATCTTTTGCTGATGAGAGCCGATAAACCCTTTAAGACCAAGGAGCTTTCTTCTCAGATCAATTCGGCGCGTCTTTCCTTTGCTTCGCCCGAAAGGATGAAGGAATTGCTGGGTACCTACCCCGGCGCTGCCACCGTCCTTGGGCTGATGCACGATAAGGAAAAAGAGGTTTCGCTTCTTATCGACGAGGATCTTTTAAAGGAGCCCTATCTTGGGGTACACCCTTTGGTGAATACCTCCATGCTTCGTATCGAAACAAAAGCGCTCCTTTCGGTCTTCCTTCGTAAAACGGGGCATAGCTACCGTACGGTGCATCTTGTCGGCATAGAGTGAATTTTCACAAAACGCTTGACAAGACCCTATAAACATGTTATAGTAAACTTAATTTAATAAAGACGTTGACGAAAGAGGACGGGGTAAGTACCCGTATAGAGAGTCGGGGTAGCTGAAAACCGATCGGGAAGGGGCCCTTCGTCTATGGCTTTCCGAGTTGGGGCGGTGATAGGTAATCGTCCCCGCGATGGTGCGGCGTTACGGCACGCGACTTGTTTGAGTCGGTTAAGGGCGCGCCTTTGGCGCGAATTTGAGTGGTACCGCGGATTTTACAGTCCGTCTCAAAGCGAGACGGGCTTTTTGTATTCTTAGGAGGTTACTTATGCAACAACATCTTGATACCGTATGCGTACAGGGCGGATACCGCCCGAATAACGGCGAGCCGCGCCAGATCCCGATCGTGCAAAGCACGACCTTCCGATACGAGACCAGCGAGGATATGGGAAAGCTGTTTGATCTGGAGGCCTCGGGTTATTTCTATTCCCGCCTGCAAAATCCCACCTGCGATACGGTCGCCGCGAAGATCTGCGCCCTTGAAGGGGGCACGGCCGCGATGCTGACCTCGTCGGGTCAGGCCGCCAACTTCTACGCGGTCTTTAACCTTGCCTCGTCGGGTGATCACGTGGTGGCTTCCTCGGCGCTTTACGGCGGTACCTATAACCTTTTCGCGGTCACCATGCGCCGTATGGGTATCGAATTTACCTTCGTTGCCCCCGATTGCAGCAAAGAAGAGCTGGATGCCGCCTTCCGCCCCAACACCAAGCTCGTGTTTGGGGAGACCATTGCCAACCCCTCTCTTGAGGTACTGGATTTTGAAAAATTCGCTTCGGCCGCGCACGCCCACGGCGTTCCGCTGATCGTCGATAACACCTTCGCGACCCCCGTCAACTGCCGCCCCTTCGAGTTTGGCGTTGACATCGTCACCCACTCCACCACCAAGTATATGGATGGGCACGGCGCGGCGGTCGGCGGTTGCATCGTCGATTCGGGTAAGTTCGACTGGATGAAGCACGCCGATAAATTCCCGGGGCTTACGACGCCCGATGAAAGCTATCATGGCATCGTGTACGCCGAGAAATTCGGTAATGAGGGAGCCTTTATCACCAAGGCGACCGCCCAGCTGATGCGCGACTTCGGCTCGACCCCCGCCCCCTTCAGCGCCTTTTTGCTGAACCTTGGCCTGGAAAGCCTGCACGTCCGTATGAAGAAGCATTGCGAGAACGCCTTGGCGATCGCCACCTTCCTCTCGAAGCACCCCAAGGTGAAATGGGTGCGCTACCCCTCGCTCCCTGGCGATAAGTTCTATGATTTGGCCGAGAAGTACCTGCCGAACGGCAGCTGCGGTGTCATCAGCTTCGGCGTGGAGGGCGGCCGCGCCGCCGCCGAGCGCGTGATGAAAAAATTAAAGATCGCCGCGATCGAGACCCATGTGGCCGATGCCAGAAGCTGCTGCCTGCATCCCGCCAGCGCTACCCACCGCCAGATGAATGATGCGGAGCTTGCCGCCGCCGGCATCACGCCCGACCTTATCCGCTTCTCCTGCGGCATCGAGTCGGCCGACGATCTCATTAAGGATCTTGAGCAAGCGCTCGCCGAAGCCTAATACCTAAACAGAAAGGGCAAATCTATGCCGATCAAAATTCCAAATGACCTGCCTGCGGTCAAGACCTTAGAAAAAGAGCGTATCTTTGTCATGACCGAAAAGCGGGCCGTTTCGCAGGACATCCGTCCGCTTCGTATCCTGCTTCTCAATTTAATGCCCACGAAGATCGATACCGAGACCCAGTTCTCCCGCCTTCTCGGGAACACCCCCCTGCAGGTAGAGCTGACGCTGCTTCATACCCGTACGCATAAGGCGAAGAACACCTCGCAAGAGCATCTTCTCACCTTCTATAAGTGCTTTGACGAGATCAAGGACGAGAAGTTTGACGGTCTTGTCGTCACCGGCGCCCCGGTGGAGAAAATGGCCTTTGAAGAGGTCGAATACTGGGAAGAGCTGCAAGCGATCTTTGAATGGAGCCGTACCCACGTCTATAGCTCGCTCTTTATTTGCTGGGGCGCGCAGGCGGGGCTTTACCATTTCTACGGCGTCAAAAAATATCCGCTTGCCGAAAAGCTCTTCGGTGTCTTCCCCCATAAGGCAGAAAAAGAAGGGCAGGCCCTCTTCCGTGGGTTTGACGATACCTTCTTCGTCCCCCATTCCCGCCACACCGAGATCAAGCGTGAGGATGTTGAGGCGGTCAAGGGCTTAAAGATCCTCGCCTCCTCCGAAAAGGCGGGCGTGTACGCCGTCTCGGCCGATAAGGGGCGCCAGATCTTTATCACGGGCCACCCCGAATACGACCCTCGCACCTTAGAAAACGAGTATCTCCGCGATAAAAACTTGGGGCTCCCCATCAAGCCGCCCGAAAACTACTATCCGAATGATGACGATACAAAGCCCCCCCTCGTCCTCTGGCGCGCCCACGCCAATCTCTTCTATTCCAACTGGCTTAACTACTGCGTCTACCAAACGACGCCCTACGACATTACGAAGCTTTAAAAAGAAAAGGCCTTGCCGCTCGGCAAGGCCTTTTTTACATAGAGAAGAATTCGAAAGATAGAATTTACCAAATTGTAGGGATACCGTCAATGTAGTGCCAATAGACTCCATTTTCTAACGGTTGAGTTTCAGAATAATAATAACGGTTGGCTTCGGTTAAATGTATATTACCGTCTCTTTCTATATTTATAGCCTTCCAATCTTCTTCATCACCCATATAAAATACAGTAGTTAATAGTGTAGTGGCCTGAAATACGTCGCTCTTTACCAGTGTTACAGATTTTGGTATTACGATGCTTTCCACAGAGGAATAAGCCAAGTTTCTTCCCACACATCCGCTATAAATACCATATTTATCTATTTTTTCTAAACCATTCCCCCAAATTACAGTTTTTAAACTATCACAATTATAGAGTCGTACAGTGATATTTGAAGGCACATAAATATGCTTTATGGAAGAGCCACTCAAATCTAGATCAATATAATTTTCACCGAACAAAACATATTGGAGATTATTACTATAACTAAACATACTGCTGTTATCAAAAAGAGTAACTGAATTAGGGATAATTAAAAGCTCGGCCGTGCTTTCATTACTGCACGACATTACTGTTGTGCCGTCTTTGCTTAATTTTAAATCAGCGACTTCCAAAAGGTCTCCGTTTCGATCTTTATAATAGACCTCGTTGCATTTGACGCAAACATACTTTCCAAAACCGTAGGTGTTGATATAAACAATGTCGTTTTCTGATATAAGGTCTATACATTCACTTTTTGGATTCGTTCTGCTAATCACCGACAAATCTTTAAGACTAATAAGAGTAGTAGTAATATTTCCCGCTTCGTCTTGGATAATGATTGCTATCATATATTCATCGGAAGTATACGAGTAACCGGTATAGTCGAGAGTGTATTCCAAGGTTCTGTTAGAGAAAGTTACAGTGCTTGTAGGCTTTTCTGCTAATATGCTTGTATAGAGCTTAAGTGTTGCTTGAATATTGCCGTAACCTCCGTTAACATTGATTTTATATCCCTTTGAAAAACGTCCATAGCCATTGGTCGTAGATGAAAACATGCTTGTATTCGCTATAGAAACATTTATTTCAGGAATAGCCTCATCATATGTATCATCACAAAAAGAACATATGTGTGTTAACTTTGAATTGCTGGAGCAATCTTTTTTAGTTAACGTTGTTACATAGTTGTGAGAGGCGGGTATGACTTCACTTTTTAATGTGGCTTTGCAAATCGCACACTCTTGATGTTTGCTACCATCCTCGGTGCAAGTAGCGTTAGCATCGGTTATCCACTCGCCGTCAATATGACCGGTAGCCGTAATAGGCTCGGTCTTGATGGTGGTGGAACAAACGGAGCAGACTTGGTGTTTGCTACCGTCAACAGTACAAGTAGCGTTAGCATCGGTTATCCACTCGCCGTCAGTATGACCGGTAGCGGAAATTTTTTCCGTCTTAATGGAAGTAGAGCAAACGGCACATTCTTGGTGCTTACTACCATCAATGGTGCAAGTGGCGTTAATGTCAACAATCCACTCGCCATCGGTGTGGCTTGCAGGAATGATGTTTTGAACTACAAACGTTTCATTACAACGAGAGCAATGCTTTCCTTCGGTCTTTCCATCGGTAGTACAAGTAGCGGGAATTGCAGCGTCAATTACTACCGTGTGAATGAGTTTTCCGAGATTTGTTTGAGGAATCAGTGTTTCGTTACACTCGGAACAATGTTTTCCCTCGGTTTTTCCATCAATGGAACAGGTTGCGGAAATAGCGGCGTCAACAACCTCGGTATGCCCGGATGCCGGAATGGTTTGGGTTTGTTTTTCCCCACAAGAACAATATCTTTCGTTAACACCTTCTTTGATGCATGTGGGCTTTTTTGTTTGTGTCCATTCCCCGAATACGTGGGTATGGTTGTTGGGCGTTTGCTCATCATCACACGAGGAAAGGGTGATAAGACAAAGCAACGCCAATATCAATGCAAGCCATATTGATTTTTTCATAAGACTTCTCCTTAAAAACAAAAAGTGCGTCCGCAAAACGGACGCACCCCATCAAGCACTCCGTATTGCTGCGACACATTTTCTCAAGCAAGGCATGAAAAAAACGGAGGTACTATAATGGCATAGTACACCCTTGCTTGAATATTAAAATGTGTCGCAACCCCATTATAGCACACCGAATAAGAAAATGCAAGCGTTTTAAAAGGGGAAGGACGTTTTCGGCGAGCGATTGATAATCGCCCCTACGGTAAAGAAAAGGTCGAAGCATAGGGTAGGGGCGAGCATTGCTCGTCCGTTCCCCCAACGTAAGGGCGGCCATTGGCCGTCCGCCAAGCCGTAGGGGAGGATAATATCCTCCCGCCAACAGGTTTGCGTATCACCCCCACCCAAAGAGCGCCCGTTTGTGTACGCAAAAAGAAAAGGCCTCAATGAGGCCTTTTCTTTTATTTTCCGCAATTCTTATCGAAGCTTGGGTTGCAGGCGTAGAAGTTCTTGGAATCCAGCGTTTCCTGGGCGTTTCGTAGGGCGTCGCCAAAGCGCTGATAGTGCACGATCTCGCGCTCACGCAGGAATTTCAGGGGGTCGCGTACGTCGGGGTCGTCGATGAGGCGAAGCAGGTTGTCGTAGGTCACGCGCGCCTTTTGCTCGGCGGCAAGGTCCTCGTTAAGGTCGGCGATCACGTCGCCCTTTACGCCGATATACTTGGCGTCAAACGGCACGCCTGAGGCGGCCTGGGGATAGACACCGGTCGTGTGGTCGGTAAAATAGGCGTCAAAGCCCGCCTGACGGATCTGATCTTCGGTAAGGTTCCGCGTCAGCTGATAGATCATCGAGCTGATCATCTCAAGGTGCGCCAGCTCTTCGGTTCCGACGTCGGTCAAAATGCCCGCGATCTTGCGGTTGGGCATCGAAAAGCGCTGGGAAAGATAACGGGTAGAGGCCGCGAGCTCTCCGTCCGGCCCGCCCGCTTGGCTGATGATCAGCGAGGCGATCTTCGGGTTCGGGTTTTTGATGCGTACGGGGTATTGCAGCTTTCTTTCATAGATCCACATGGCTTAATCCTCGCTTTCCCAGGGCCATGGGGTCTCAACCCATTCCCAGCTGTCATCGGCCTTGGCGCCCATAAAGGTAAGCGGCCCGTAGGTCGTTTCGTAGGCCATCATCTTTTCTCGGCTCTCGTCGCGCATCTTGCGAAAGTAGGCAAGCGCTTCTTTGTCGTTCGGGTATCCGTCAAGATACAGGGCGGTCTCCAACGCCGCGAAATTCAGCGCGCGGATCTCGTCCAAAAGCTTTTTCTGGGTAGCGTTCATCTCTTGCCTCCCTTTACGGCCATAAGCGGCTTATCAAGCTCTTCAAACAGCGTTCCGCGCGAAAGCGCTTCCATGGGGCTGTAAAGACCGCGGAAGGATTGACGGGGGGAATAGACCATCGCCAGCGAGGGGGCGGGAATACATTCCCCCATGGGCGGCATGGGTCTTTCCGGTGGCCTTTCGGGCGGTCTTTGCGGCTTCGCGGCCGTCGGAAGAAACGGCTCGTTCTCCCTGAAAAAGCCCTTCTGACTCATTTCATTGAGAAGATCGGCCCGCTCACGCGGGGTCATAAATGCATCGTATAAATTCATAGCACATCTTCTTTTCGTAATAATATAAGCAAAGGCAAAGGGCGGCTTCGGCGAGGAGGTGTATCTGCCACCCTTCGACAAGGCTTACACTTTCATCATATGAAAAGGCGGGCGGCGGGGCTACATACAAGGGCGCCGAAAACGGGATGCGGCGCGTGTATAAAATGCTCTTTCGGGGAAAAAATAGCAATAAGCACATATAAATGCGAGAAAGGAAAAAAATATGAAGAAAAAAGCTTTTTTACCGATTTTGTTATGTCTTTTGCTGTTGCTTCCCATAGGGATTTCTGCCTCGGCCTCGGTTCTTTTAAGCGACGCGATGCCTGCCCTTGGCGAGGAATACGCCCTCATCAAAAGCGGTATGCCGGGCAAGGAGATCCGCTTTTCGGCCACCGATTTCAAGCAGGCTCTTGGCATCAAGAAATTTAAGGAGATCACCGTAGAAACGATTCCCCCCGCCGAGGACGGGATTCTGTATTACGGCGATACGCCCGTAAAGGCAGGCGATAAGATCCCGCGCGAATCACTGGATCTGCTTGTTTTTCGCCCGGTCAAAACGGGGATCGAAAAAACCACCTTTACCTTCCGTTGCGAGAATTACGCGGGCGGCGCCCCCCTTACTGCCCTCCTTCGCTTCGTTATGCGTATCAACGAGGCACCGACGGTCCTGCCCGTCACCGCATCCTCGTCGGTCAGCACCTATCGGGATATGACGGTGGAGGGTACGCTTTGCGCCACCGATCCCGAGGGGGATGAGCTTTGCTTTATGGTGCTTGATTATCCCGATATGGGCACGCTTCGTATGCTGAATAGCGCCGGCGGCGATTTTCGCTACACCCCGAAGGGCGGCTATACGGGCAGCGATAGCTTCACCTACGTCGTGCGTGACAGCTACGGCAATTACAGCAAGCCCGAAACGGTTCGCATCACGGTGAAGAAAAGCGGCACGAGCTTAACCTACGCCGATCTTTCGGACAGCGCGCTTTCGCTTCCCGCCCTCGTTATGGCCGAGGAGGGGATCATGATGGGTAGCCTTTCGGGGGACGATATGCTCTTTTTACCTGATGAAGAGGTAACAAGGGGCGAATTCCTGGTGATGGCCATGAAGGCGGCGGGCGTTTCAAAGCGCGCGGGACTCAAAGAGACCGTCTTTGACGATAACGAGGAAATCGACGCGTCGATCCGCCCTTACGTGGCCACCGCCCAAGAGAAGGGATACGTCGTCGGCAGCTTCACCGACGAGGGGCTCTTATTCCGTGCAGACGAGGTCATCAGCCGCGCCGAGGCCTCGGTGATCGTTGCGCGCCTTTTGGGGCTTGAAGCCCCAACCGTTAGCAAAAGCTATCCCGATTCCGATGAGCTTCCCACCTGGGCAAAGGCGTCGGTTGAGGCGCTTTGCATGGCGGGTATCTACGCCACCGATGAGCTTGGCGGGCTTTCGCCTACGCAGCCTTTAACGCGGGCGGCGGCCGCCGAAATGCTGTACGAAACGGTTCGCTATGCCTCGTAAGGCTTAAAAAGGGGGAGAAAAACGTGCTTCGTTTCCCCTGTCCGAAAAGGGCTTGCCACAGCAAGCTCTTTTCCTTTTTTCGGTGGTGACTTTTCCGTTTTTGCGTAAAAACAGAGGGCTTCTTTTTTTGGAATTTGCTTGATTTTACGGAAAAGATATGCTATACTGTAAAGGAATATACTCTGGAGGAAGATTATGCAGGTTGCTATTCTCGGGTGCGGCGTCGTTGGATGCGGCACGGCCGATCTTATCACGAAAAACAGTGAGCGTCTTGCTTCGCTGGCCGGCGAAGCGGTCGAGATCAAATATATTCTTGAAAGGCGCGAGATGCCTGATTCGCCTTACGCGGGTCTTTTCGTCAAGGATTTTGACGTGATCCTTGCGGATCCCGACGTTTCGGTCGTGATCGAGGCGATGGGGGGAAGCCACCCTGCTTTTGATTTTTCGCTTGCGGCTTTAAAGGCTTCTAAGCACGTGATCACCTCCAACAAAGAGGTCGTGGCCAACTTCGGGCACGAGCTGCTGTCGGCCGCCAAGGAAGCGGGCGTTCAGTATCTTTTCGAGGCCAGTGTCGGGGGCGGTATTCCCGTCATTCATCCGCTTGCTTCGGATCTTGCCGGAAACCGCATCGATAAGATCGCGGGCATTTTGAACGGCACCACCAACTATATCTTAACCCGTATGTTCACCGCCGGCATTGATTTTGCCGAGGCTCTTCGTGAAGCCAAGGAGAAGGGGTATGCCGAGGCTAACCCCGCCGCCGACGTTGAGGGGACCGACGCTTGCCGTAAGATCGCCATTTTGGCGGCTGTTACGGGCGGCGTGCTTGTTCCCACCGATAAGATCCACACCGAGGGGATCACCGGCATCCGCGCCGTTGACGTTTCGGAAGCGGCCAAGCAGGGCTATCAGATCAAGCTTCTTGGGCGTATGGAGAAGACCGCGCTTGGCGAGATGTTCTTGATGGTTGCTCCCTTCCTTGTACCCGAGGAATCTCCCCTTGCCCGTATCAGCGACGTATTTAACGGCGTTTTGGTACACGGCGATTTTGTTGATGACGTTCTCTTCTACGGCCGTGGCGCGGGCGCAGCCCCCACCGCCTCCAGTATGGTTGGGGACCTTGTTCATCTGCTCCTGGGTGGGGCGCCCACCCACCGCCCCTTCGTCCGCTCGGAGGAAGGGCTTACCGATTTCTCCTATTTCGTATCGCGCCATTACCTTGCGCTTTCGGGGGTCGACAAAAACGCCGTCGCCGTTATTTTCGGCGATGCCGATTTCTGGTCGGAGGGGGAAGAGCTTCATCTTCTTACCGCCGAGCTCAGCGAAAGCGAGTTTAGCGATAAGCTGAATCGCCTGCTTTCCTGCGGGGCCGAGCAGCGTTCGCATATCCGCCTTCTGTAAAGCGGTATTCTGCCGCTTGGGGCGACGTAATAAAGGGGATGCGCAAAACGCGTATCCCCTTTTCTTTTGCGTATATTGCCCCTGCCTATTGCCGTCCTTGTCAAAAGCGGTTTGCAAATTTTTGGTGAAAGTGCCTATATATTTTTTGTGTAAATTTTGGTATAATAAGTAGTGAAGAGCACAAATAATTGTGCAGGTAATACAAAAGGAGGCGTATAAATGTTTTCAATCGGTGATTATATGGTATACGGGACGAACGGTGTTTGCCGCGTTGACGCGGTATGCCCATCCCCCCTTGATAAAAAGGATACGCGCCTTTACTATGCCTTAAAGCCGCTTCGCGGTACGGGGCAGGCTATGATCTACACCCCGGTTGAAAACGACCGTATTCCGATGCGCCCGATCATAGAGAAAAACGAGGCCGAAGCGATCTTTGAAAAAATCTTGGATATCCCCTACCTTTGCGTTTCGGCGGAGAAGGAAAGGCGCGAGGTGTATCGCGCCGCCCTTGTAAGCGGAACGGTCGAGGCCTATATCGCCCTTTTAAAAACCATTTCCCGCCGCCGAAGCGAGCTTTCGGAGATGCAGCGCCGCCTGCCCGATTTTGAGACCGAATACGATATGCAAGCGCGCCGCAATCTGTATACTGAGCTTTCGGTGGCTCTTGGCCTGCCCTTTGAGGGGATGGAAGCCTATATCCGTGAGCGCGCGGAAAGCGCCAAGGCCAACGCTTGAAACAAAAAAACGAAAAAGCACCGTTTAAAACGGTGCTTTTTATATGCTATGTTTTCTTTACATTTTGTCAAAAAAAGCAAGACCGAATTCGGCTAATTCGTGATCTTCTTCGCCGGTACCGCCGCTAACGCCCAGACCGCCGATCAGCGTGCCGTTGCGGAAGAGCGGGACCCCACCGCCGAAGGTGATCAGCCCCGTGGCCACATCCAATCCCGCAAAGGTACCGCCGGGGGCAACGAGCTTGCCAAGCTCAATCGTCGGCATTTTGACGGCGACGGCCGAATACGCCTTTTTCACCGCTACGTCAAAGCTGACGAGGAAGGCCCCGTCCATCACGTTGACGGCGATGGGGTTCCCTTCGGCGTTGCAGACCGCGATAACGGCCGCTTTTCCCATTTTCTTGGCCTCGTTCTCGATCGCCTCGATCAAGGCCTTGGCATCGGACAGATTCAGCATATTACCTCCCAAGCGGTGCAAAACCTCGCGCACGAGCGCGTCTTTGTCGATCGGGGAAGCCGAGGCTTGCGGGTCTTTTTTTGGGGCGCAAGTACCAATGGTTTCTTCTTTGACGGATTTGGAAAGAGCAAGGAGAAGAGAAGAGAGGCGGTTCATATACGCATCCAACACCTTTTTCGTCGGATAGACCTTTTCCATATGAACCAGTGAACGCTCGCACCGCCGCGAAACGGTATAAGCATGCATCAGTCTGGCCGAAAGCTCCCCATGGACGGGGTTCCCTTCATGGGAAAAGGCAGCCTCGGCCTTTTGCCGTTCTTCGTCAAGATACGCAATATCGGCATCAGCCGGCAGATGGGTTGCCATCCCGCCCGACTGAATAAAGGTAACGATCCTTTCCATGACCGATTGAATGCGGCGAAGCGCTTCGGCGCGCGGGGCATCACAAAGCGGCGCACAAAGAGAAAGAACGGCACAAAGCTCCTCACAGTCCCCGATCGCGTCAAGTCGGATATCGTCCTTGGCGATGGGGGTGGGGGAACCAAGCGTCGTTTTTCCGTTATCGCCGCGGCGGTTGTAAACAGCCATTTGCCCGTCACCTTCCGTATTTTTTCAAAGAAAACACTTCTTCTTATTTATTGTATCGTGTTTCTTCGTCCCTGTCAAGATACAGCGGCATATTTTTTTGAAAAAATCCACGCTTTTTTCAGGAGAAAAAACGAATAGCGAAAAATATTTTCAAAAAAGAGGGGCTTTGGCGAAAAGAAAAGACCCGTAAAGGCAATCGCTTTCACGGGTCAAAAAACAGGCTCAGTCGCCTTCTTTCCAAAGCGAGCGGAATTCCCGAACGGCTTCACTAAAATCGGCAATAGCGGCTTCGATCGGGTCTTTTTTCGTCAGATCGATCTCGGCAAGAAGCAGGCTGTCGATCGGGCTTTTGGAGTTGCCCGCCTTCAGGAAGTCAAGATACTTCGGGATATAGGCCTCTCCCTCCTCCTCGATCCGCTTCACGATGGCCGAGGCGGCGGAGATGCAGGTGGCGTATTTATAAACGTAGAAGATCGAATAGAAGTGCGGGATTCGCATCCATTCGTAGGCGATATCCTCGTCACAAACGACGTCACGGCCGAAATATTTCTTGACGAGCGCGTAATATTTTTCGCACATCACTTCCTTTGTCAGGGGCTCACCCAGCTCACAAAGGGCGTGCATCTCTTTTTCAAAGGCGGCAAACATCGTCTGGCGGTAAAGCGTGCCCTTGTAGGTCTCCATCAGCTGATTTAAGAGCGAAAGCTTTTCTTCCTTAATAGTGGATTCGCGCAGCTTCTTGCGGGTGAAGAGAAGCTCGTTGACGGTTGAGGCGACCTCGGCGACGAAAATGGTGTAATGCGCGCTGTGCGGGGGATTGGCTTTATTCGAGAAATAGGTGTGCATTGAGTGACCGGCTTCGTGCGCAAGCGTCGAAGCATCGTCGAGCTTACCCATAAAGTTCAAAAGAATATAGGGGTTCGTATCGTAGCAGCCCGCGCTGTAAGCGCCGCTTCGCTTGCCCTTGGTGGGATAAACGTCGACCCATCTTTCTTCGGTAAGGCCGCGCTTTAAGGTGGTGTAATATTCTTCACCGAGAACCTTGATGGCGTCAAGAATCTCGTTTACCGCCCGCTCATAGCTGTATTCCTCGGAAAAATCGGGAAGCAGGGGGGCGTATACGTCGTACATATGCAGCTTTCCGACTCCAAGCACCTCTCTTTTGAGGGCGTAGTAATCAAAAAGCGGGGCAAGGTTTTCTTCCACGGTTTCGATAAGGGTATTGTAGACGGCGGGGGTCACCTCGTCCGAAAAGGTGCTGGCGGTCAGGGAATCGGGGAAGGAACGAAGCTTAGAAAGCGTTACCTGCTCCTTGATCGCGCCGCTAAGCAGCGAAGAGAAGGTATTTCCGAACTGGCGGTAGGTCTTATAAAGCGTTTTGAAGGCCGCGCGGCGCACGCTGCGGCTCTTGCTCATCAGAAGCGGCACGTAGGTAGCCGAGGAAAGCGTCACCTTTTCACCGTTCTCATCCTTTACCGTGCCGAACTGCAGATCGGCGTTCGCAAAGATCGAGTGGATCCCCTGCTCCTTGTGAAGGGCGGGGGAAAGGTCGGCAAGCAGCTTTTCGCCCCCCTCATCAAGCATATGGGGGGTGTAACGGCGCACGCGATAGATCGGGCGGCGGTATTCTGAAAGGGCGGGAAAATCGCGGTAAAAGCCCTCAAGCGCTTCATCGGAAAGCGAGCAAAGCGTAGGATCAATAAAATAGGTTGCGGCCGAAAAATCGTTATCCAGGTTCATAACGCGGTCAAGCCGCGCCAACGCCCCGTTATCCCCTTTGTCAAGATCCGAGGAAAGAAAGGCGTATTCGTAAAGCTTGGAAAGCCTGCGTACGAGGGCGGTATGCGTTGAAAGCACGCGATAAAGCCCCTCCCCGCCCTCGGTCATTCCCTCGCGAAGCGAAGGAAAAGCGGAAAGCTCTTTCTTAAAAAGCTCCATATCAGCCGAAAAGGCCTCTTCGGTTTGATAGATCCCTGTAAGATCCCATTTTTCAAGCTCGGTGGCGTTTTTTCTGTCAAGCTTCATCTTATTGCTCCTTTTTTATTCAGTATGGGTTGAAGCGGCGTTCTTTATCCCCCATAGGGGGTAAGCGAAAGCGCCTCGCCGTTCAGGACGGCCTTTTGCAGCTTGTCACCGATATAGGAAAGCGAAAGGTGGAAAAAGGGCGCCCCCTCTTCCATCAGCTTAAGAAAGATGCGGTCCCCCTCCCACATAGGAAGAGAAAGATATTCGCTTTTTTTGATCCACATCGGTACGCCCTCGGGGCAATCGGGTAGCATATCGCCCGAAAAGCCGGTCGCGTGATAAAGATGCATGATCTCGGGGGGATAGAGATCGCATTCAAAATCGATCCTTCCGCAATAGCGGTAATCGGTCAGGGAAAGACCGGTTTCTTCCTTGACCTCGCGCAAAAGGCATGCTTCGGGCGTTTCGTTTTCTTCCAGCCCGCCGCCAACGCCGACCCACTTGTCTTGGTTGACGTCATTCTTCTTTTTGATGCGGTGCAGAAGAAGATAGCAATTATCCCTTTCTATGTAGCAAAGCGTGGTTTCTCTCATTATTTTGTAAACAAAACCTTTCCTCTTTTTTCGAGGGCGCGAAGCAGGATCAAGCCGAGCACACCCGCCGAAAGGATCTCTCCGATCGAAACAGTGACGAGCAAGAACCAGTAAGCGTCGGTAGCGCCGTAGGCGTAGATCAGCACGAAGGGAATGATCGCGGCGTTCGAAAGAATGGTCGGCAACGGAACGAGCAGACGGTAGCGCCGCAACAGGCGGGCGCCGATAGCGCCGATGAGCGTCGCAAGACTGCCGAAGAGAATATCCCAAAGCGGCGCGCTGATCAAAAGATTGGAAAGCATACAGCCAACGAACAGACCCCATATAGCCTCGGGGCAGAAGAAGGGAAGAACGGTTAGTGCCTCCGATAGGCGAAGCTGGATGGGGGCGTTACCCGCCAGCCCAAGTGAGGCGGATACGAAGGTAAGGGCAACGTAGAGGGCGGCAATAAGGGCGCCGCGGGTCAGGGAACGCGCGTTTTTGATTTTCATTTTTTGATCTCCTTAGTTTTGTTTTACGTGAGGATGGTTTCGAACTCACGAATGAATAGCCAAGCGCAACCTAAATTCAACCCGTTTTAAGGGGCATATTTTGTGATGATCATCGCTTCAAATTCTTGACATATTGGTATATGCCGGTGAATTTGAAGGCTCGCCACTCGCAAAATCTGCTCCCTTAAAATTCAGGTACCCCAAAAGAGCAGGGGGATGGTTTTTTGCGATGTGAGGCGGAATGGTTGCCGCTTTTTAAGCGAACAGTGCGAGAAAGCTTTGCCCTTCGCCTTTTCGGCGGGTTTAATTTAGGTTGCGCTTGGCTACCCTTTAATGATACCTCTTTTTTTCTTTTTGTCAAGGGGGAAGATGGCGAACGCCCCAAAAAAGAGGTATGCCGAACCCTTTTTTGCATAGCATAAATTTTTTACACTTGACAGACGGGCGTGCGTGCGTTAAAATATAAACAATTCATTTTAGGAGTTTTTTCGCTTTATGCTTTGTTTTCGGCGTGTTGGGGTGATGCTTTTTGTGCTTGCCCTTCTTTTTTCCGCCCTTTGCGGCTGCACCCCGCTAAAGGACGATCGCCCGATTGTGGCGGTATCGATCCTGCCCGAGGCGGCCTTTGTGCGCGCCGTTATGGGGAACGGGGTGCGCGTAGCGGTCATGGTGCCTCCGGGGTACAGCCCCGAATCCTATACCCCCTCGATCGCCGAGATGGCGGATTTTTCGGACGCCGTTTTGTATTTTTCGATCGGTGTACCGATGGAAAAGACGGCGCTTTTGCCGATGCTTTCTAAAAACACGACCCATATCTCGCTTGCCGACGCCGCGCGTGGGGCGGCGCCCGATCTTCTTATGGACGGGGGGCGCGATCCCCATATCTGGCTTTCGCCTTCGCGCGCTTGCTCAATGGTTGAGGCGATCGCTGAGGCTGCCGCTCTCTACGATCCCGAAAACGCCGCTACCTATCGCGCGAATGCCGCCGCGTATATAGCCGATATCGAAAACACCGACGCCTCGATCCGCTCGCTTCTTGCCGATATCCCTTGCCGTGAATTTTTGGTATACCACCCGGCTTTTGGGTATTTTGCCGACGAATACGGCCTTACGATGCGCGCCTTGGAAAAGGGCGGGAAGGAGGTCACGCCCGCCGATCTTGCCGCGACCGTCGCCCACGCCAAGGAAGCGGGGATCAAAACCGTTTTTTATCAGGCCGAGACCGATAGCCGCGCCGCCGAGGTCTTAGCCGAGGAGATCGGGGGACAAGCCGTTATGCTTTCCCCACTTGCCGAAAATTATCTTGAAAATCTTCTTGCCATGGCACAGGCGATCAAGGCCGGCGCCGCCCCATCACCGTAAAGGAGGAACGCTTTATGAATAAAGCCATCGCGATCGACGGGCTTTCGGTCGGCTACGGCGCCGCCGAGGTCTTGTCCGACGTTTCCTTTTCGGTTGCCGAGGGGGAATTTCTGGGTATCATCGGGCCGAACGGCGGGGGAAAGACCACCCTACTTCGCTCGATCCTCGGGCTTATTCCCGCGAAAAGGGGAAGCATAGAGATCTTTGGCAAGCCCGCCGCCAAAAATCGGGCAATTCTCGGATACGTTCCGCAATTCGCGAGCTTTGACCGCCGCTTTCCCATCACGGTAGGCGAGGTCGTTTGCACCGCCCTGCTCGGCGAGGGGCTTCATCCCTTTTTCCGCTTTGGGAAGGGGCAGCTTGATAAGGCGGAGGATTATCTTGAAATGGTGGATCTCGGGGGCTTTTCAAGGCGCCCCGTCAGCGATCTTTCGGGGGGCGAATTCCAGCGCCTTCTTTTAGCGCGCGCTTTGGCGCGCGAGCCGCGGATATTGCTTCTTGACGAGCCGACCGCCAGCGTTGACCCCGGTACCCGCGCCAAGATATACGCCCTGCTTACCGGCCTCAATAAGGGCGGTATGACGGTTCTGATGGTCACGCACGACCTTTTGGCGGTATCCTCGGCGATCAGCAGCCTTGCGTGCTTATCGCATACGCTCGTTTATCACGGCGAGCCCGAGCTTGACGAGCGGGTCAGCACTGCGATGTACGGCTGCCCCGTCGATCTGATCGCCCACGGCGTGCCGCACCGCGTGCTTCGCTCACACGGTGGGGAAGGAGGCTGCTGCCATGATTGAAGCGATCCTTCGGTATCCCTTTATGCAGCACGCGGTCATCGCCGCCCTGCTGTCCTCGCTGCTTTGCGGCATCATCGGCGTGATCATCGTCGAAAAAAAGATGCTGATGATGAGCGGGGGGATCGCCCACACCGCTTACGGCGGGGTAGGGCTTGGGTATTTCGCGGGCTTTTCCCCGATGCTTGGCGCTGTGCTGTTCTCCCTTGCGGCCGCCTTTTCAATCGGTACGATGCGCCGCCGCGGCGCCGCGACCGACGTGCTTATCGCGCTCTTCTGGTCGCTCGGTATGGCAATGGGGATCGGCTTTATCGCCCTGACCCCCGGCTACCCGCCCGATCTTAATTCGTATCTCTTCGGCAACATTTTAATGGTATCGGCCACCGACCTTTTGCTGATGCTGATCCTATCGCTTGTTGTTTTATTGGTTCTCGTTGCCCTTTTTGCCGACTTTAAGGCCTATCTCTTCGATAGCGGCTTCGCGACGCTTTCGGGCATTAAAACGACGCTTCTTGAATATATTCTTTTTGCCCTTATTGCCCTTACCGTGGTGGTACTTATCCGTGTGAGTGGCATTATGCTGGCGATCGCCCTGCTTTCGGCGCCCGCCGCCTGCGCTTCGCACCTTTCGCGCCGCTTATCGGGGCGTATGATCGGCGCTTGCCTTTTTTCCGCCTTCTTCACACTCGGGGGGCTGACGCTTTCGTATTATTTGAATATCTCCTCGGGCGCTACGATCATTCTGCTTTCGGTTCTTACCTATTTCGCCCTTTATCTTGCCCGGCGCTTCGGTAAGCCCGGCAAGCGCGCCTGAATAAAATGCTTTCGGTCGTTTTTGCCACGCTTTCCGCTAAGTATACCCACGTCTCGCTTGCTCCCTTTTGCCTTATGGCGGGCGTTCGCGCCTTCGCGCGTGAAGCGGTTGAGGGAGAGGTGGTCGAAGCCACGGTGAATGAAGAAAGAGAAGCCGTATGCGCACGCATACTTGCCAAAAAGCCTCACCTTGTATGCCTTTCGGTCTATATCTGGAATCGCCGTGAAAGCGAAGAATTGATACGCCGGATAAAGGCGCGCGAACCCTCTCTTTTTATTGCCGTCGGCGGCCCCGAGGTCAGCTATGCGGCCGAGGATTTTTTGCGGGAGAACGAGGGGGCTGACCTGGTTTTACGCGGGGAGGGAGAGCGGACTGTCGCCGCCCTTTGCGATGCCCTTTCGCAAAAAGAGGGGCTTCAAGGCGTGCCTTGCGCGGTTTTTCGGGGAAAAGACGGCTTTCTCTATGGGGAGGAGATCTCTCCTTTATCGGTTCCCCCAAGCCCCATAACCCCTGCCTATCTTTCCGCCGTTTCGGGGCGAATTGCCTATCTTGAAGCCTCCCGTGGCTGCCCCTACCGCTGTGCCTTCTGCCTTTCGGGGCAGGTGGGCGGTGTTCGCTATTTTCCGCTTGAACGTGTGCTTGGTGAGCTTGCGCTTCTTGCGAAAAGCGGTCCGAAGATCGTAAAGCTTGTCGACCGAACCTTTAACGCCGACCGCCGCCGTGCCCGTGAGATCTGGGGCTTTCTGATCGAAGAATGGGGAAAAAAGATCCCCAAAGAGAGCCGCTTTCATTTTGAGATCGCGGGTGCTTTGCTCGAAGAAGAGGACTTTTTGCTTTTGCAAAAGGCGCCGAAGGGGCTCTTTCGCTTTGAGATCGGGATCCAAAGCTTTCACGAAAAAACGCTTCGCGCGATCGATCGGCCGACCGATCTATGTCGCCTTACCGAAAATATACGTCGCCTGAAGGCGATGGGAAATATCGAGATCCATATCGACCTCATCGCGGGGCTTCCTTATGAGGATCTTGCGCTTTTTGCAAAGGGGATCGATAAAGCCTATTCCCTCGGGGCCGATATGTTGCAGATCGGTTTTTTGAAGCTTTTGCACGGGGCGAAGATGCGAGAGGAAAAAGAGGACTATCCGCTCCTTTACAGTAAGGAGCCGCCCTATGAGGTCGAAAGCACCCCCGCTCTTTCCTGTGAGGATCTTCGGCTTCTTCACCGCGTGGAAACAGCCGTCGATCGCCTCTGTAACAGCCATCGCTTCGTTTCCTCGCTTTCCTATCTTACCGATACGCTGAAAATCCGCCCTTTCGATGTTTTCTCTTCGGTTGGCGGCTGTATGCCCGCTGAGGGGCTTTCCCTGAACGCTCTTTACGACCTCTTCTTTGAGGTTGCTTCGGCGCAACCTGCGGTCGACCCCTTGATTCTGCGCGATCGGCTTCTTTGCGACCGTTTAACGACAAATGCGGATTCAACTCTCCCAAAATGCTTGTATAAAGAGGATAAGACCCTATCTCGTGTAAAGAAAACCTTGCAAGATGAAGCGAGGCGAAGCGGGAAGAGCGCTCGCATCGGCGTGGGGAGCCTTTATACCGAGCGGCAGATTCTTGCCGTCTTTTATGACGAGAAGGATGCTTTCGGCGGCTATGCGGCCAGGCGCTATCCGCTTGCGGATTTTATCAAAGAAAAAGAAAAATAATATAAAAGCTCTCGGCAAGCGCTTTCCGAGAAGATCAAAAACGAAAAGAGGTGGGACACGTGGATACAGGTAATAATCAAAGCGGCGCCGTTCCGATATTTCGGTGGGGTGGGTGCGCGTATGCCGCGTGTTGCCCGCCCTTGGGAAAAGAATAACTTCTTTTCTCTCTTATGCGCGCTGCTTCTCTTGGCAACAATAAAAATTAAGGAGAAGAACGATGTACGAAAACGAAAATGAAATGATAGAAGAAACCGAAAGCTTGGAGGAAGAGGTTGCTCGCCTGCTCAGCGGGCGTTGCTTTTCTTCGCTTCGCTCGCGCCTTGCCGAGGAAAAGCCTGCCGATATTGCCGAGCTGATCGCCTGCCTTTCCGAGGAAGAAAGGCTGCCGGTCTATCGGTTGCTTTCCAAGGATGCGGCCGCCGAGGTATTGGTCGAGCTGGACGCCGATGCCCAGCGTGAGCTGATCGAGGCCTTCAGTGACTGGGAATTAAGAGAGGTTCTTTCCCAGCTGTATTCCGACGATACGGCCGCTCTTACCGAGGAGATGCCCGATAACTTCGTGCGGCGAATTTTAAACAACTGCCCGCCCGAGCTTCGCCACTCGGTCAATCAGCTGCTTCAATATCCCGAGGGGAGCGCCGGCAGCATGATGACGACCGAGTACGTCCGCTTAAAGGCGGAAATGACGGTTGGTGACGCTTTCGCGCATATTCGCAGGGTGGCCCTTGATAAGGAAACCGTTTATAACTGCTACGTGACGAGCGCCGACAAAAGGCTGATCGGGATCGTTTCGGTCAAGGCGATGCTGCTGTGCGAGCCCTCGGCGCTGATCGGCGATATCATGGAGGAAAATATCGTTTCTGTCCATACGCACGAGGAACGTGAGCAGGTAGCCCGTCTTTTCGATAAATACGGCTATTTGGCTTTGCCGGTCGTGGATAAGGACGAGCACATCGTCGGTATCATCACGGTTGACGACGCCCTTGAGGTCATTGGGGAGGAGACCGAGGAGGACTTCTCGAAGATGGCCGCTATCACCCCGACCCCCGATATCCCGTATCTGCGCCTTTCCCCCTTTACACTCTTTAAATCGCGTATCCCGTGGCTGCTTCTTCTGATGCTGGGGGCTACCTTTACCGGCCTTATCATCGCTTCCTTTGAAAGCGCTTTGGCCGCTTCGGTGGTCTTGACCGCCTTTATCCCCATGATCATGGGAACGGGCGGTAACTCGGGAAGCCAAGCCTCGGTCACGGTCATTCGCGGACTTTCGCTTGGCGAGATCGAGCGGGGGGACGCCATCAAGGTCTTCTGGAAGGAGCTGCGGGTCTCGGTGCTTTGCGGCGTGTGTCTTGCCGTCTTTAATTACGGCAAAATGCTTCTTATCGACGGGCTTATGATGCAAAATCCCGACGTAACGCCGCTCGTTTCGCTTACCGTCAGCCTTACCCTTTGCGTCACGGTCGTTTGCGCCAAGCTGATCGGCTGCGCCTTGCCGATCCTTGCCAAGCGCCTGCGGCTTGACCCCGCGGTTATGGCCAGCCCCTTTATCACCACGGCGGTCGATGCGATCTCGCTGCTCGTCTACTTTGCGATCGCCAAATCGCTTTTGCATCTTCCGTAAATGTAAAAGGGTAAGCCTTTACAAAGAGGCCTACCCTTTTTCTTTTTCAATTTTCCTTACGGTGATATAGGAGGCGTCCCCCCGTGGGATCAGCAGCCGATAACCGCGAAGGGCGACTACTATCGGGTCGCCGCCGTATACCGCCCGATGCAGGGTAACCGTTTCGCCGGGGATCATGCCCATCTCCATCAGCCGTACTTTTTTTGCGTGGGGAAGCTTTATCGAAAGCACGCGGGCCGATTCAAAGGGCGCAAGCTCGCTTAAATACATAATCATCTCCCAAAGTAACCCTTGAAAAAGGGCGGATCTTCGAGTATACTATATGTGAAAGAAAAGAAAAAAATCCATTGAGGTGACCTATGATCCAAAAGCTTTACGATACCGACGCGTATCTTCAAGAATTTTCTGCCACCGTCCTTTCCTGTGAGGAGCATAAAGACGGCTATGCGGTAACGCTTGATCAAACCGCCTTTTTCCCCGAGGAGGGCGGGCAGGGTGCCGATCACGGCTCTCTTTCCGAGGCTTCGGTTTTAGATGCTTTTATCAAGGACGGCGTGATTTTCCATATCACCGATAAGCCGCTTGCCGTAGGCAAAACGGTGCAGGGGAAAATTGATTGGGAACGCCGCTTTCGCCATATGCAGCACCATACGGGTGAGCATATCCTTTCGGGTACGCTTCACCGCCTCTTTGGTGCTGGGAACGTAGGCTTCCACCTTTATAACGAGGTCACCTTGGATACCGATATCCCCTTGGATGAAGAAATGATCGAAAGGGCCGAAAGGGAAGCCAACGAGGCGGTTTTTGCCAACCTTTCGGTGAAGGCCGAATACCCCGAAGCCTCTCTTCTTGCAACGCTTACCTACCGCGCCAAGCTCTCGCTTACCGAGGGGGTTCGCATCGTTACGATCGAGGGGGTAGACGCCTGCGCTTGCTGCGCCCCGCACCTAAAACAAACCGGAGAAGTGGGGCTTATCAAGATCGTTGATTTTATGAAATATAAGGGCGGAACGCGCCTTTTCATCCGCTGCGGGAAAGACGCCCTTGCCGATTATCGCGAAAAGCAGGCGCTTGCTGATACCCTTTGCCGCCGCTTTTCGGCCAAGGGGGATAAGCTTTATTCGGCGCTCTGCGCCCATTTTGCGGAATGTGAAGAGAAAAAGGCTGAAATTGCACGGTTAGAAAACACGCTTAGAGAAGCGCGCCTTTCGACCCTTCCCGAAAGTGCGGGGATCCTTCCGCTTTTCTACCCCGATCTTTCGGCCAATCAGCTTCGAAAATACGCCGAGGAGGCGGCTTCTCTTTGCGATATTGCCGCCGTTTTCACGAAGGAAGGGGAGGGGTACCGTTATTGCCTTTCCTCGCAAAAGGCAGACGTTCGCCCGCTGGATAAACGCCTGCACGAACGCCTTGGCGGCCGCGGTGGCGGCAGAAGCGAAAGCACCGCCGGCAGTCTACCAAGCAACGAGGAGGAGATCCGCCGTGTCCTTCTTGAAGAGTGAGGCTTATATCTATTGCCTTTTGTGCTGTGACGAAAGCATCTATACGGGGGTTGCCGTAGACCTTGAAAAGCGGATGCGCGTCCATTTCAAGGGTGGCACCGCCGCCGCGGCCTATACCCGCGCCCACGGCGCCCGTCGCCTTTTGTTAGCCTTCATCGCCCCAAGCCTTTCGGCCGCCCTTCGCGGCGAAGCGCGCATCAAGCGCCTGTCGCGAAAGGAAAAGGAGGCCCTGATCGCCGACCCCGCCGCCCATTCGGATGCGCTTTTTTCCCCGATCGGGGAAGGGCCCTTTATTCCTCTTTTACCGACCGATAACGAGATCAAGCGCATCAATCAAACCGTTTTCTGCGTATAAAAAAGCAAGATGCGTCTTCCATGGGAAATTTTCGGATAACATAAAAGACTAACGAATCCTCTTCGTTAGTCTTTTTCTTTTTGTTCTACAAAAAACACACGATTCCGTTTACAATGATAGCGCGCTATACTTTTGAAAATGTTTTTCCGCAAAGCGAAGCAGCTTGATAAATTGGAATTTGACTATCTTTTTTTATAAATCACGAGCTCGGGGTTCTCTCCGTTTTCCTCATATGAGCATACGAGAAGGAAATCCATGTTGGCGACAATTCCGTAGCATTTTGTTTCTCCCTCGAGCTGACTGCCGAGATAGGTCTGCTTATCGTCGAGGAATTTCACTTTTTCTCCATTTGGGAGTGTGTATTCCATATTGACAAATTCACCGGGCAGCACGTTTAAATTCTCTACCTTGGGCAATCCTTCGATATGCAAAAGTGTGTTGAATTCGTGAATCAGCTGCTCTTTGAATTCTTCGAGCTTTTCTTTCCCACCGATTTTTGCATATCGCTTCCAAATGTCAAGGGTGTATTCAACGCCCGAATAGCACCATTTCCAGTATTCCTCATTGAAATTGCCATCGGTTTCTTTACTGATATTACAGTCCTCAAGAGGCATACCGCAACACCCACAAATAAGTTCTCTCGGAGAACCCAGAAGCGTATTGATCGACATGTCAAACAATTTTGAAAGTAACTTGAGAGTATCTATGTTCGGTATCGTTTCACCGTTTTCCCAGCGAGAAACAGCTTGTCTTGTTACGAATACCTTTTCTGCAAGTTCCTCTTGTGAGAGTCCTTTTTTCGTTCTTAATTCGTAGATTATATTTTTCGTTTCCATAGAATCACCACCTTTGTTAGTTGTGATTATATTATACCACGGGCTGCCGGCATTGACAAGCAACTCGCTGTTGCTGTCTTCACTATAAATTCAAGCTTATCGATTAGATGCCTAACCAATGCAATTATACCACCAAATCCGTAAAAAGTAAATAGGACGGCTCCATTCTTTACAAATTGAACCGCCCAATGCATTGTAGGGAGAGGCGTCCTCGACTGTCCG
>JAZOOS010000008.1:0-3189 GCA_045655185.1 Eubacteriales bacterium | reverse complement strand
CTCCGCAACCGTTATGATACGATCGCCTTGTTGCTTCAAGCTGCACCGAAGGTGCGTCATAACTTGCCGAAGGCAATCATAACTCTAAGCTCGCCACAGGCGATCATAGTTGGCGACCTGCTCTACGGCAGGTACGCCAATGGGAGGGCTTTTCGTTTTGGCTTGCTTGAGGCTTTCCCCAAGCGTTAAACTTTTTTGCTTATTCGGCGGCGGCAATGACGTTGAAATATTGCTCACCCAGCTGTCCGTCAGTCGAGCCAAGCGTTAGCTTACCGTCGACGACCGACTTTTCAAGCTCGGCCTTGAGTGCTTCAACAAACCCATCCAGCTTGGTAAGGTCAAGCGCGACGATACCGAACGAGCCGGAATGAATCTCGTTGAACCAAGCGAAGTCGCCACCCGAAAGGTTGGCAGCCTCGTTGGTGGAGTTAAAGGCACACATCAACCAAATAGCAGGCTTTTCAAGAGTAGGCTTGTTCAAGCAACCGCGGGCAACGACCGTCAGCTTCGTGCCGGTCATCTCCTCGATCGCGTCGGCAACAGCAAGCGCCATCTCCTCGGTGAAGACATCGTCGTAGAACAACGTGTAAGCGGCAATATTCTTACCGTTTACGGTCATATCCACCAGTTGCTTTTCGGCAGAGGCAGAGACGACCTCGTAGACCATCGCGTCAGCGGCGTAGTTGGCCGTGTCACGGAAATAGTCGTATACCTCCGTGGCGCAAACGGCGTCACCAAAGAGGGCAGATTCGCAACCGAAGGTAAAGGTCACAGCTTCTTCGCCTTCCTTGGCAAGCGTTACCCAATATTGATAGGTGACCTCTTTGTCGAAGTTCTCCTTGTTACGAAGGCTTTCTTCATCAAAGATCGTGGTGTAGGTAAAGCAAAGCTCCTCTTTATTGCCGTTGCTGCGTTTATAGGTCTCTCCTACATAGGCTTCCCCATTGTATACGGTCAGGACAGTGGGGGCCGTATCGGTTATGCTGGCGCCGAAGGAGACCTTGTAGCCGGCGGCTTCAAGGGCCTGGAGAACCGCTTCATCGACGATGAAATTGGCGCGAATACCGGGCATCTTGACAGCGCCTACAGCAAGACGGACCTGATAACCGTCAAAGCTGATGAGCTCAAGCGCAAGCTCTTCCTCGGTCTTTTCGATCGAAGCCAGCTCGTTTTCGAGCAGCGTTTGCAGAACGAGACGGTCGGCGCCCAGCTCAACATCGTCAAAGGCATCCATTACGAGGGTGTGGAGCGAAGCGGGACGGGAAAGAAGAGACGTAAGGTCAACCAGCGAGGCGGCGGCCTTATCGAAGAAGGCGTTGTATTCTTCGGCGTAGCCGGCCTTAAGAATATCGTAGTAGTATTTCTTTACAACGTCTTTATAGGCCTTGTTCACGGCAACGGCGTCATCATTGATCAGGCAATCCTTCATAGCCTTGTGAACCTCTTTACGGGCATCCACATCCATCGCAAGATAGGCGGTGATATCGAGGTTGTAGTATTTGCAAAGGTCCACGAAATGGTTCTGCATAAGCTCCGCATCGGTCAGAACGATATCGTAACGGCGGATCGAATAGAAGCTAACGTTCATCCTCTCACCAAGAGTTTTTAAGTCGAAAGCACTGTTATACGCTGCCGAGACAGTAAGGTACGGATTCCCGTTCAGGAGCGCGTTGTAGGTAATGGTAGCCGGGAAACGAATGGCATACACCAACGTTCCGTCCTCGGAATAACAGAAATTCGAGAAGTTTTCAGCCTGCGTTTTACTAGCCTCGGCGGGCACGGCAAGCGCCTCATCGAAGGCATCCTCGTCGTAGCCCAACACGCTCATAGCGGTTTGCTTATCAATGGCTTCGATCTTCCCCCGCTTATAGGTCCCATCGGCCTCGGCGGGAATTTTATAGTACTGTACCGTATCGGCGGCCAAGTCTTTGTCGCCGAGAAGAACGACCGTATTAGCGGCCGAAAGCGTATCGCTGTACTTATAGTTGAACTTGTTACCCATGGTGGTAGCATAGAAGTCCTTCCCGTCGATCTCGCCTTTTTTATAGGCACTGCTTGAGCTCAGAGTATAGCCCTGTTGCGCGTATGAGCCGTAAGCAAGGCCCTTAGAGGAGACTTCAAGGAAAAGACGGATGCCGTCTAAATGGAACACCTGTCCGCCTGCACCCTCATAGCCAAAGGTAACAAACTCGTAGGTGTAGTCGCTGTACTGGAAGAAGGTATCGTTGGCAATTCGGCTGTCACGCTCAAGCGTGATAAGACCGTTCCCGGGGGTTTGATCCGCATCTTTGTAGGCAGCCATGGTGAAATAGCCGTTTTTAAAGGCGTGCGCCGGGGTATATCCCGAAGACGACCCGATCTTCAGCGCGCCCGCGTGCACAACACCGGGGGCACTGTCTGCGTTTATGACAAAGCCCTTGTTCTTCAGAGACTCGGCTTCTATCATATTCTCTTTTGCCGAGAAGAAGTCAAACCAAGCGACCAAATGCTCCTGCCGAGCGTACAGCTTGTTGTACTCCTCTTGCGTGTATACCTTGATTTTTCCGTCTATCTCCTCAAAGGCCTGAGTGTCTTTTTCCACCGCGGCGATATAGGCGGCTTTAACGGCGGTCTCGGTCAAGCTTTCGTCGGAAAGATCGATCGAGGCAAGCAGGGCGCGGGTCTCCTTCATAAAGGCGGAAGGAACATCCTGAAAAACGCTGAGATCCAGGTTGAATTTTTTGGCAACGTTCAGCGCATGCTCGCCAAGAAGTTCCTCAAAGGCGGCATACTCATCCTTTTCAAAGCAAGCATCAACCGCGTTTTGCACGTCGGCACGGCTGCTCTCGATCGTATACGCCGAAAGCGTAGAAAGCGCCTTATAAAGCTCCTCTTCCGTCAGAGTTTCCTTCCCTTCTTTATAAGAGGTAAGATCCAGGCGGAAGAACTTGGCAAGGTCCGCAAAGTGGTTCTGCGCGACCTCGTTATCGCTCAGCACACGGTCGTAAATACGGATGCTGTATATGGAGGCGCTGACGCGGCTGGCAAGATAATTAAGTATATTGTAATTCTTCGAGGAGTTAACGTATTTCACGGTCGACGACTTAAAATAATCGGCGCCGTTTACCATCAGGCCGAGATACCCGTCCTCGGTATGAAGCTCGGTCCCCTCGGTGAGCGTATCTTTCGGACGGTCGATCTTCAGCGTAA
>JAZOOS010000007.1:0-11395 GCA_045655185.1 Eubacteriales bacterium | reverse complement strand
CTCCGCAACCGTTATGATACGATCGCCTTGTTGCTTCAAGCTGCACCGAAGGTGCGTCATAACTTGCCGAAGGCAATCATAACTCTAAGCTCGCCACAGGCGATCATAGTTGGCGACCTGCTCTACGGCAGGTACGCCAATCGTTTCCTCTTCTTTTTTAGGAAGGAATATTCCCCCCTGGATGCTTTTTTATCACCTCTTTAATGGCGAAAAAGGTCTCGTCACTGATCGCGTGCTCAATGCGGCAAGCATCGTCTACCGCAATCTTTTGGCTGACCCCGATACGAACGAGAAGCTCAGAGATCACGGTGTGCCTCTCAAAGATCTTTTCGGCAATAGCCATACCCTCGCTTGTCAGGGTGATGTACCCCTCTTTATCGACCGTGATGTAAGAAGCCGCCTTTAAGTGGGCAACGGCACGGCTGACGCTGGGCTTGGAAAACCCCATATGCTCCGCTACGTCCAAGGACCGCACACGCCCGTTACGCTGTTGCAAAACATATATGCTTTCTAAATACATTTCACCTGATTCTTGTAATCGCACGGCACGCCCTCCCTTTTCTTTTTTATCATTATAGCACACGAAGGGAAAGAAAGCAAGAGCCTATAAAAAAGCCCCGTTTTTCCTATTTCATAAGTTGACATATTGCGCCAAAAGTACTATAATTGATACGTTAATATAGCAAACCTAAAAAGGAGAAATTATGAAAAAAGTACTGTCCTTTTATACCGAAACCCCACTGATCCTCCGTATAGCGATTGGCCTTGTTATCGGTACGCTTTTGGGGCTTTTCGTTCCGGGGGCAACCTTTATCGCTATTTTGGGAAAGCTGTTTGTCGGCGCCCTAAAGGCGATCGCGCCCATCCTTGTATTCGTTTTGGTAATCGCCTCGCTTTCCAAGGCGGGCGAGGGCATCGGCTCACGGTTTAAAAAGGTCATATTCTTTTATATGTTAAGCACCTTTCTTGCCGCCGTCGTTGCCGTAATAGGGAGCTTCCTTTTCAAAATAACCATTCCCTTAAGTCAAACCGCTGACGAAACCGCTCCCTCGGATCTATTGGAGGTTTTTGAAAAGCTACTGTCCAACATGATGGAAAATCCCTTCGGCGCGATCATCAACGGGAACTATCTCGGTATCCTTTTCTGGGCGGTCTTCTTCGGTCTTGCCCTTCGCGCGGCGGGTGATAAAACGAAAGAGGTCTTAAACGATATTTCGGCCGGCGTATCCAAGGCGGTCGCTTGGGTCATTCAATTTGCCCCGTTCGGTATTTTAGGGCTCGTCTTTTCCTCGGTCGGCGAATACGGCCTTGAAATATTCACCGATTACGGAAAGCTTTTGCTGCTTCTGGTTGGCTGTATGCTTACGGTCGCCTTGGTCGTGGATCCGTTTATTGTCGCCATTACGCTTAAGCGCAATCCGTATCCCTTGGTGTTTAAGTGCTTTAAGGAATCGGGTGTCACCGCCTTCTTTACGAGAAGCTCGGCTGCCAACATTCCCGTGAATATGAAGCTTTGTGAAAAGCTGGGGCTTGATAAAGAATATTATTCGGTCGCCATTCCGCTCGGCGCTACGATCAATATGGACGGCGCGGCCATAACCATCAACGTTATGGCACTGTCGGCCGCCTTTTCGCAGGGCGTTAGCGTAAATATTCTCGTTGCCATATTGCTTAGCTTTGTCGCAACCTTGGGCGCTTGCGGCGCCTCGGGCGTTGCCGGTGGCTCCTTGCTTCTGATTCCGATGGCCTGCTCGTTACTGGGTGTTGGGCAGGACGTTGCCATGCAGGTCGTAGCGGTTGGATTTATTATCGGCGTGGTGCAGGATTCTCTTGAGACCGCCATCAATTCCTCAGGTGATGTGATCTTCTGCGCAACGGCCGAATACAGCGAAAGGCTGAAAAGAGGCGAAAAGATCGAGCTTTGACGCTAAAAAACGTTTTTTCCCCATCGTGAACCGAAAACAAAATGAGTACGGGTTTCCCCGTACTCATTTTTATGTTGCGCCGCGAACGGCATACGCCCTCTCCCCTCTTTTCAAAAAGGGGGCAAGGGTTCGGAATCTGCGCGATCAGAGCTTGATCTTCTTTTTAACGATATCGACCACGCGCACGATCACCGGCGTTAAAACGAGGTTGACGATAAATTCACCGACGAAATTAAGCCCCGCAAGCCCGATGAAAAGAAGCGCCAGCGTGCTGCCAAAGCCCCCGAAGGCATCCGGGAAAAGCGAAGGAAGGGCACCCATCGTATCGTAGTAGAAGATCAGCATACCAACAACGAAGATACCGGTATTGACGATCGGCGCGCTGATCGAGGCAAGGACGGTCTGTACCGTGATGTTTTTTCCCTTAAAGGCCTTCGCGAGCGCCCCGTAAACAAGGGCAGGAACAAGACCCGCCATCGTAGCCTTCAAAAGGCACAGAAGGATAAAGGGTACGGGCTTGGCCTGGAAGAGAAGAAGCGAAAAGCCGTCGATCCCCGTGATCCCCATGATCACCGTAACCAGCCCGAACACGAAACCGAGGAAGGCGCCGGCCTTTGCCCCAAGAAGGCAGGCCCCGATCACGATCGGCACCAGCACCAAGGACATCGGAAGCGGCCCGATCTTGATAAACGAGCCAACCAGCTGTAAAACGACAACAAGAGCAGCCAGCATGGCGCTTTGCACCATGACCATCACCTTTTTTTGTGAACCGTACTTCATTGCAATATACCTCCGTTTAAAAGACGAAAACTCAAAGATCTCGCTTGCATTATAACAGAAAAAGCGCCGTAATGCAAGCCTTTATTTCAGCATCAGCTCGGCTACCAACCGCGAAAGCTCGGTGGGGCTTTCAAGGGGAAGGCCGCTGACAAGGCGGGCGTTGGCGTAAAGGATCTTCGTATAAGAAGCCAGCGCTTCCTTATCCTCTTTATAAAGCGATTTCAGCTTATCGGCGACGGGGTGATTGCGGTTGATCGAAAGGCACAGCTCGGCCTTCGGGCGATCGCCCTCTACCCCCGGCATGCGGTTCAGCGTTTTTTCCATCGCGATCGAGATCTCCCCTTCGCTTGACAGCGCGGCGGGGTGGCTTGAAAGACCGACGGCAAAGCGAACGGCGCACGCGCCCCCAAGGCTCTCCTTCATAAAGTCCAGCATATCCCCGTACTCGCCGTTTTCCTTTTCAAGGGCCTCTTTTTCGGCATCGCCCACGAGGGCGGGGCTCTCCTTCACCGCGTCGGCAAATTCCTTCTCCTCGTAGCTATGCAGCATCGTAAGGGCGAATTCGTCGATCTCCTCGGTAAGATACAAGACCTCGTACCCCGCCCCGACCGCGCTCTCCACCTGCGGCAGAAGCGCAACGCTATCAAGGCTTTCGCCCGAGGCGTAGTAGATCTTCTCCTGCCCCTCCTTCATTCTTTCCTTGTATTCGCGAAGGGTAACGTATTTTCCTTCCTTCGACGACGTAAAGAGAAGCAGGTCGCAAAGCGACGCCTTATGCATACCGTAGTCGCTGTATACGCCGTATTTCAGCTGGGCGCCGAAGACCGAGAAAAAGCTTTCGTACTTTTCTCTTTCGTTTTCCAGCATCTTCTTCAGCTCGGAGGTGATCTTCTTTTCGATCGACTTGGCGATCGCGCGCAGCTGGCGATCCTCTTGCAACAGCTCACGCGAGATGTTTAAGGATACCCCCGTCGAATCAACGACACCGCGCACGAAGCTGTAATGATCGGGCAAAAGCTCACGGCACCTTTCCATGATCATCACACCGCCCGAATAGAGCTGAAGACCCTTTTCGTATTGGCGGGTATAGTAATCGTACGGGGCCTTTGCGGGGATAAAGAGCATCGCGTCAAAGACCACCCCGCCCTCTGCCTTTTGGCGAATTATTTTTGCGGGCGGCTCGAAATCAAAATAACTGTCGCGGTAAAACGAGGCGTATTCTTCGTCGGTGACCTCCGAGGCGGGGCGCTTCCAAAGCGGGATCATGCTGTTCAGCGTTTCGTCTTCCAGAACCGTTTCGAATTCGCCTTCGCACCCCTCTTTCGGTTTTTGCTTTTCCACCTGCATCCGAATGGGATAGCGGATATAATCGCTGTATTTCTTCACAAGCGCGCGCAAGCGGTGTTCATCGAGATACTCACCGTATTTTTCATCCTCGGTATCGGCCTTGATCGAAAGCGTGATCTCGGTTCCGTCGCCCTCCATGTCACAAGGGGTGACGGTATACCCGTCGGCGCCCGACGAGACCCACTCGTGTGCTTCTTTTCCGGCGGGGCGGCTTTTCACCGTGATCTTATCGGCTACCATAAAGGCCGAATAAAAGCCAACGCCGAACTGACCGATGATATCGATCTCCTCCTTATCGGCAAGGGCGGGATCGCGCTTAAAATCGAACGAGCCGCTTTTGGCGATCACGCCAAGGTTGGAATCCAGCGTTTCCTCGTCCATGCCACAGCCGTTATCGACGATCGTAAGCGTTCTTTTTTCCTTGTTGGGGATCAGGCGGATCTCGTAATCCGCACGGCTTTTCCCCGTGCCGCCGCCCGAAAGCGAAGCGAAATAGCTTTTATCAATTGCATCGGAGGCGTTGGAGATCAGCTCACGGAGAAAGATCTCCTTATGCGTATAGATCGAATTGACCATCATATCAAGCAGCTTCTTCGATTCGGTTTTAAACTGTTTCTTTGCCATATCGTTTTCCTCTTCATTCCTTATTCATGGGTAGGATATCCCTATTGTAGACCTTTTTTGAAAAAAAGTCAAGAAAAGCCCCGTCATTTCACGTTTTTTTCAAACTGGTTTCTCAAAAATCTTTGTGCGCAATCCAGGTGTCAGGTCTTTTTCGTGAAATGGCAAAAAAATTTTACAAACCCCTTCTTTTTTTCAAAAAATGTGTTATAATGAAGGTGATCTTTTATAAAAGGAGCTATACAATTATGGAAAAAAATATTTGCAAGGTTGCCATTATCGGCTGTGGAGCACGGGGTGGGAACACGTATGGGCCCATGTTTTTCATGGATAAAGAGAAATTCTTGATCAACTCGGTTTGTGATATTAAGCCCGACCGCGTGGATTACTACAAGGGGCTTTGGTCAATTGACGAAAAGAACTGCTTCTACACCGAGGAATCCTTTTTTGAAGAGAAGCACGGGGATCTTCTGGTCATTGCCACGCAGGACCGTGACCACGTCCGTCATGCGATCCGAGGCCTTGAGCTTGGATACGATATCCTGCTTGAAAAGCCCATCTCCCCCGTAAAGGAAGAACTCCTTCGCCTTTTGGAAGCCCAAAAGAAATATAACCGCAAGATCCTTGTGTGCCACGTTTTGCGTTATGCCCCCGCTTTCCTCAAAATAAAAGCGTTGCTTGATGAGGGAAATATCGGACGCCTTTTACACATCGAATGGATCGAGCAGGTTGGCTGGTGGCACCAGGCGCACAGCTTTGTCCGCGGAAACTGGCGCAACGAAAGCGAAACCTCGCCTATGATCATGGCGAAAACCTGCCACGACCTCGACCTTTTACAGTATTACGCCGACGCGCGCGCATCGACCGTGTATTCCGAAGGGGACCGTTCCTTCTTCAACGCGGATAATAAGCCCGAGGGTGCGACCGACCGTTGCGAAACCTGTCCCCACATCCAAACCTGCCCCTACAGTGCGGAGCGCATTTATGTTGAACGCTGGTTAAAAAACAAGCCCGACTGCTCCTGGCCCTACAACACCTTCTGCTTCGAGGTTCCGATTACCGAGGAAGCGCTTCGGAAAGCGTATCAGACGACCCAATACGGCCGTTGCGTATTTGCCTGCGACAACGACGTCGTCGACAATCAGACGGTTTGCATCAAATTTGAAAACGGGGTCCGTGCTACGCTGACGATGTCCGCCTTTACCAACGCCATGGGGCGTATAGCCACCTTCCACGGGACCGAGGGAGAGATCCTCTTCGACGAACGGCGTGACGAGATCCGCGTTTGCACTTTCTTCGAGGAAGAGAAGGTCTATAAGATCTCCGAGCTTCTGAGCGACAAAATGTTAAATTCTTACGGCCACGGAGGCGGTGATTTTATTCTGGTGAAAACCATCTACGATATGATCTACAATGGGAAAACGGCCACCACCTCGCTGGAAAACTCGGTCGAAAGCCATCTGATCGCATTGGCCGCCGAGGAATCGAGAAAATCCGGCAAGACGATTGCCATTCACTAAAAGCAAAAAAGCCAAAGCACACCGCGCTTTGGCTTTTTTCTTGCTATTATCGGCCATTTATCAACGCTTCACCGCGCCGATCACACCGCAAGCGATCTTCTTGCCGGCGTTGCCCGCGGGCTGCGTAGTAAAATCATCGGGGCTATCATGAATAACGACAGTTTTCCCGATAATTTCCCCTATCGTAAAGCGATCGGTCAGAAAGGCGAGAAAGGCCTTCCCTCCCGCTCCAAAAAGCGGCGGCATATCGCCTGCGTGATAAGGGTGCTTTCGGTGATGGGGGTCATAATGGGTGCCCGCATTTGAAAAGGGATCGTCGCCCCCGCCCGTGCATTCCCCCCCACCGTGGATATGAAAGGCGAAAATATTGCTTTGGAAGGGCCCCTTTCCCGAAGGCAGACCCGAAATTTCCGCCATCACCAAGACCCCTCCTTTCGCCTGATAAAATTCGACGCTTCCGCTTATCGCTCTATTCTCCGCGCCCCCCTTAACGACCGCCACCGCATCGGGCAGCCTTGGAGACGGGGGATAAACATTGCTTTCGTTGCTCTTTTCGTACATACCGATCTCTCCTCTTGTGAAATCGTTATATCCTATGCAGAAAGAGCTCTTGGGGTGTTTGGGTACCGCCGCTACAGCGTTAAAAAAAGCGACCATCTTCATATGGTCGCTTTTCTTTTTGATTTGCGGTCGCCTTTGATGCTTCGGTCATTCAAAGCACTTATGCGGTGAAATTATGGCCGCAATCATGACAGAAATAGGTCTTCTTGCTACCGGAAAACCATTTCTTGGACCGCCATACGTATCCTTTTTGTTGCTTGGACTTAATGATTGCCATCCACCAATCATAAAGGCAGAGAACCGCTAATCCAATGCACCACTTGATCATTACCCAAATCACGTAAAAAATACCAAACAGGATGAACCACAGGCACCCATGCTTGCTGCTTATGTTGCTTAACTGTACTTTTTCGCTTCCGCATTTGGGACACTTACGATCTAACGACATAGAAATTCTCCTTCGATTTAAGTATATCCCGAAACGGGATATTATGATTATACCAGTTTGGTATAATATTGTCAAGAGGTTTTTGGAAAACGAGGAGAAAATATGAACTTTCGGTTGAAAAAGCTGCGAAAAGAGCGAAAAATATCGCAATTAAAGCTGGCGCTCGATTTGAATATGAACCAGAACACTATCTCCCGATACGAAAACTTAGAACGCGAGGCCGACTACGAAACGCTGATCAAATTCGCGGATTACTTCGGCGTATCGCTTGATTATTTGCTGGGAAGGTGCGATAACGAAAAATAAAGGTTTTAGATGCAAAACGCTTCTAAAACCTTTTTTACTATTCTCAATATTTTTGCAATCTCTATTATTTGCCGTATCATACGCAAATATGTAAAGAATACCTTTCAGAATTCAACCTCGCAACCATCGTAAGAGGCGAGGAAGCCGTATTCCGCCGCCACCCCCTCAAGGCGGTCGAAAAGCGGGTTTCCGTTATGGGAAAAGTGATTGACGTAGCGTAGGGTTTGGGGGGCAACGGCGCCCATTTCCTCTAAGTGGTGAAGAAGCCGTTCGTTATCCATAAGCCCCATATGCCGCAAGGAGCCGGGGGCGCTGTCGACCAGCGTACAATCAAGGCTTATAAGGTCAAAGATCCATTTCTTCTTAGCGATATAATCGAGCACCTCGTCGTATGGGAACGCCGTATCATGCGCGTAGAGGACGGTTTTCTCCCCTTCGATCACGTAGATGAGCGCGACACCCTCTCCCTCCGCGTGCCGTGCAGGCAGGGCGGTAACGCGATATTCTCCCAGCGAGAGCGTTTCGTATGCAGAAATCGGGGCAGGCAGAACGCCGGGGGGAATTTCTCCGAGGGCGCTAAGCGCCGCCGGCGAGCCGACGATTTGAAGCGTTTCTTCTCGCATCCCTTGGGCATGGGGCGCTTGGCGCAAAAACAGCTCCTTGGGATAAAAATGGTCTGCGTGAGGGTGGGTGATCAACAGATAGCGGATGCGATCCCCCTCGATCCCCCCGTTTAAAAAGTGGTGGTAGGTGTCGGGGGAAAGATCGATCAGAAGATCACCGTTAATAAGAGATTGGGAACGGGTACGGATATTCTTGCCGCCCAGCCGTCGCGCCTCTTGACAAAAGGGACACCGGCAGAAAAGCGCGGGAAAGCCCTCCGCGGCCGCGGTACCGAGATAGGTCAGTTTCATATGGGTGTTTCCTTTCAAGTCTACGGTAAAATGCACATAAATTATAATATAAAGGGAAGGCTTTGTAAAGAGTTAAAAAAGAAATAAAACGCCCGATCGGGGGAAAAGTAGGATATTCGCCTGCGGCGAAGAATGCGCATACCGCCCTCGGGCGGTATCTTGCCAAGCGAGCATACAGGATTGGTGGCATCACAAATATGAGCGACAATTTCTATGTATCCCGCGAGCGGCAATACCTAGCTCCACAACGCTTTGCGTTACGGGGCAACGTTTCGAAGCGTTAGTGCCGCAGCCAACGCAAAAAGGACACCCGTTTGGGTGGTAGGATATTCGCCTTTGGCGAAGATTCTTCGCCGAGCCGCTGGTGAGCAAGCTCCCCGACGGCTTTCAGCTCGAATGCGCATACCGCCTTGGCGAAAAGATATTTTTCATGGGGTGCTACTAGGATTCGAACTCAAACGATTTTTAATGTTTGAAAACCAAACAGATGACATATTATTTTTGATAACGTCAATCCAAAGATGAGTCATTTGCAACAACAGATCCTCCCTTTTCGTAAACAAAATAAGTATATCCGTTGAGCTGATATTCCACAAAGATATATTTATCGTTTACGGTGATGTGATCTATCCCTGAAAACTCATCATAGATCGCGATTGATTCTTTTGTTTCAAAATCAACGTAACTAAGCTCACCGTTTGAATCGAGTATATAAGCTCTGTTTTCATCAAAATCTATAATTTGCGCACTCTTTTTGTCGTGTTCAAAAACAGTTCTAAACTTATTTGTTTCATGATTATAAGCTATAATTTTAGTTTCACGAATACCGCTGATCAGCGGATCAGCTTTCACAGAATCAAGGCGATTGCTCCCCGACACAGAAAACCATATTTCATCACCCATGGGCTTTGCCAAGCCATCTATCGTATAATACTTCCCATCGGTTTGTTCATCGTGTATATTTTCAACAAAATCCAAAATTGCTTGCTTTTCTGCACTTGTGTCTTTCTTGGCAATCGACGTATATCTGCCATGTATATGTCCGTATCCGCCATCAAGTACGCAAAAGGAAAAAGCTTCAATATTACGCGTTTTTTCTTGATATAACTCCTGCGCTTTTTCTCGTGAAAAGGAACTGCCTACGTAAAATCGATCTATTTCTTTGCCTTCGTAATCAAATGTAAGTACACACTCATAATATGTGGGGGTTATACCGTCCACCCAACAAGCTGACAAAATGGTATGCAATTCAACGGTTGATTCTTCAAATTTGCAGTCATAAACAACCGTATGGCTGTAATAAAATTCTGCTATTCCAGATGGCAGAGTTGCATCACCATTCGGTTTCAGCCAATAAACCGTACCGTCAATTTTATTGATCAGTCGATCTTCTACAACCAACCATGTCTCATTTTCAAAAACTTGGTCTGTTTTTATGCTCGGCATAAAAATACCTTCATTCAAAATAGCGCAGGACGGAAGCGTCAGCATCGATATGAGTAAAATAACACATATAAGTTTCTTCATTTTTCCACCGTCTTTCCGCAATTTGACGTTTATATTATATCATACCCTTGCGGGAATGTAAAGAAAAATTCGCGGGGCACTAGGGTATTCACGCTTCGCGTTGCGTAGCAACGTTTCAAAGCGTTAGTGCCGCAGCCAACGAACAAAAAAGCCACCCGTTTGGGTTTTAGGATATTCGCCTTCGGCGAAGATTCTTCGCCGAGCCGCTGGTGAGTAAGCTCCCCGACGGCTTTCGGCTCGAATGCGAACCTAGCTCCACAACGCTTCGCGTTGCGGAGCAACGTTTCGAAGCGTTAGTGCCGCAGCCAACGCAAAAAGGACACCCGAAGGTGTCCTTTGCGTTGTGTGTTATGATCTTAATAGATGCCATTATTTAATATTCTATCTTAAAACCCAAACCCTCGAAATATGATATAACCTCTGGTACATAATCCAAATGAAACAACATCTTATTTTTATTGTTTTTAAACTCAAGAAATGGCAGTCGACCACGTCCGCCACCTGCGTGCCACTTTACCTTTTTAATATCTTGCAAAAAAATGCTTCTTTCACGCTTTTTGAAAAACGGATACTCAACAATTTTGATCATTCCATCTTCTATTTCGATATATGCGTGATTCATATTATAAGCGAGAATTGCCATTAAAAATGCAAAAAGAGTAATAGAGAAAAAAACAATGAGAATAGGAAATATGCTTTGAATATCAATTGAAATTACAATTCCAACCATTAAAAAGAAAGTGACAAGACACGCAAAAAACGAAATAAGAAATATTGTTATCCATCTTGGCGTTTTACCACGAGGTGTTCTGCCATACATATAAAATTTCACTTTTACACCGCCTTTCATTTTCATTTTCGTCGGCTATTAAGCCACCTGTAATAATCCTCTAACAGCTTTTTGTTTTTATCAAAATCAAGCATTTCTATCTTTTTCTCGTTGATCTCATACGCCTTTTGAATAACATCGTAAGCGTATTGCTCGTCCTCGTTTTTGGGGGGATTTTCGAGAAAAGACAACTTGCATCGCAGTAGAGTTAATTTTACTTGATAGTATGGTTTTAAATTTGGCATTTTCGTTCTCCTTTCGGGTGGTAAACACATTATACCGAAAAGGGACGGAAATGCAAGAAAAGTTTTTGAAAATTATTTGTTGAGATTATTATAACATATTTTTCGAAAAATGTAAAGTATCTTTTGTAGGTACAGGCGTTCCGACTGTCCGTTTTGGGCACTAGGGTACTCGTTTTTGCTTCGCAAAAGCGAGAATTCTTCGCCGTGCCTCCCGTGAGCGAGCTCCCGTCGGCTTTCGGCTCGAATGCGAACCTAATTCCGCGTCGCTTCGCTTGCGGAGCGAGCTTCGAAGCGACGAGTGGCGCCGCCAAAGCAAAAAGGGCACCCCAAGGGGTTCTTTTCGTTGGGTGCGGCACTAGGGTTCGGACCTAG
>JAZOOS010000006.1:0-1587 GCA_045655185.1 Eubacteriales bacterium | reverse complement strand
GGGGCTGAACGGCTACATTCGGGAAAAGGCATATTTCGCCACGGCGCTGGAGGAGCGCGAGCTTCCTCTGCCCGAGGGTCTTGATAGGGAGACCGATGGCGGCGTGCTGTATCCCTTTATTCAGAGAAACAAGGTGTCGGTAGGCGACGGCGCGGAGCTGATCTCCCCCCATCGGATCGGGCGGAGCTTTCGGGTAGGTGAGCTATACGACGAGTCGGGCGCTCCCATTCCTTCCGCCCCCCATCCGTCACAGAAATTTTTTGCGAGAGTACCCTTTGCCGTCAGCGCGGGAGATATTATGCGCTCGGGAGAGGAATAAGGAGAAGATATGTTGATTTGGAATTTACTGAAAACGGTGCTGTTCGGCATCGTGGAAGGCATTACCGAGTGGCTTCCCATCAGCTCCACGGGGCACATGATCCTTCTGGACGAGTTCGTATCCCTTGAGGTATCCCCCGCCTTTATGGAGCTGTTTGAGGTGGTGATCCAGCTTGGTGCGATCCTTGCGGTGATCGTGCTGTTTTTCGGCAAGCTGAATCCCTTTGCGCGCGCCAAGAGTACAGAGGAAAAGCGCGGGACGTGGCGGCTTTGGTTTCGGGTGATCGTAGCGGTGCTTCCCTCGGCGGTGATCGGATTGCTTCTGGACGACTGGCTGGACGCGCACTTTTACAATTACGTGACGGTAGCGATCGCGCTGGTGGTTTACGGCGTTGCCTTTATTGTGATCGAGAAATGCCGAAAGGGGAAGGGGACGCGAGTGGATCGGGTAGAGGACATCGGCTACCGCGACGCGCTGCTGATCGGCGGCTTTCAGGTACTGGCGGTGATCCCCGGTACGTCCCGTTCAGGCTCGACGATCCTTGGCGCGATGCTGTTTGGACTGTCTCGGACGGCGGCGGCGGAATTTTCCTTTTATCTTGCGATCCCCACCATGGCGGGCGCGAGCCTACTGAAGGGCGTGAAGTTCTTTTTGGAGGGGAACGTTCTTGGGGGCGAGGAATGGGCGATTCTCGGCGTTGGGTGTTTGGTTGCCTTTTTGACGTCGCTTTTGGTGATTCGGTATTTGATGGACTACGTTCGCAGACATAGCTTTTCGGCGTTTGGCGTATACCGTATCGTCCTCGGCGCGCTGGTCCTCGGCTACTTCCTACTGAAATAACGCGGCAACCGCAGTTGGAAGTTTTCGGTCGCTTTACGGCAACCGCAAGCAGAAAGTTTTCGCTCAAGCCTTTTTCAAAAGGCTTGTCGGAGCCGCCGCGATCGGCGGTCGCCACCCGCAGGTGGCGAAATTCCCCTATCGTCCAAAGCGCCAGATGGGGTGAATGTGCGAAGCAAGCAGGGGAAACCAGCAAGTAGGGTTTCCCCTGTCGATTGCTTCGGTAACTTTATCGTTCGTTCTTTTTCTTTTGACCGTATAGGCGCAAAAGAAAAAGAACCAAAAAGAAAACGCTATAAGGGAGTGTTTCGCCCGTTGCGACGGGCGACCGCCGATCGCGGCGGGTCCGAAAAGGCTTTTGGAAAAAGCTTTGCCGAAAACTTTTCAACGGCGGGAGGCGTGAGAGAAACGGGGGGATTTTGTGGGAAAAC
>JAZOOS010000005.1:0-42967 GCA_045655185.1 Eubacteriales bacterium | reverse complement strand
TACCGTGGTTCATAAATACGTCATACGCCTCGGGCGCCATGTTTGCTTTGGCAAGGTCGGAAACCGTCTTGCCCTTCCAGTAGGGGTAAACCTCGCGCAGCTTCGCCTTCGTTTCCTCGGAAATATAGAACGGGTCTGCTTCTCTCGTTGCGACCGTATCAAATTCCGCCTCGAGCCATTCGTAGGAATATTCGGGGAAGACCTGGCAGCCGCGGGGGGTCACCGTCGTGCTTCCCGCGATAAGCTCGTTTTCACGGATAACTATGGGAAGATTGCGAAGTATATGCGCAAAAGCCGCGCTTCTGCGCTTGATGAGGGGCAAGCCCTCTGTTGCTTGATAGCTTTCTGTAACAAGCACGCCGCGGTCAGCTTCGATTTCGGGGAGCTTTTCGTACATCGCCGAAATGAGCTTATCTATGCGCGCGCTTTTTTCTATAACGAATTTTATGTTTTCCATATAATTACCCCTTCAGATCAGATCTGTTCCCAAAGCTCTTTGTGGGGTGCGGCTATAACGGATTTGTTCATAAGCAAGCCAAGGTTTGCGGCGTAATCTGCGCCCGCTTCAACAGAAGCGGAAACGTCGCCCACATCGCCCGTGATCATAACAAGACCCTTGCCGCCCATACCGCGCGAAACGCGCAGGTCATAGATCTCGACCTTGGCGGTCTTGACGGCGATATCCGCGGCCTTGATGGCGCTGGCGGCCGAGTAGGTCTCGACGATCCCGAGGGCACCCTTTTTCTCGGCGGCTTGCGTGCCGAAGAGAGCGGCAATCACCTGCTCGTCAATGCGACCCATGACCGAGGAATCGACAAGCCCCGACCCGAAGCGCTCACGCACGTGGTCGGCGGCAGCCGTCACGTCGGCGATCGCGCCGGTTAAGACGATCTCGAATTTACCGGGGCAAGCGGGGTGCGCCGAAACCAGCGTGATGCCCGCGCTTTTGAGGGCAGCGTCTGCCGCCTCAACGCCCTTGGCGATGCTTTTAAGCTCAATTACTCCAACTGCTTGGTACATAGCTTACACCTTTTCTATCACGATTTTTTGCGTATCCGCGTAAACGACGCGCCCGTCGATGGGGGCGTGCTGCGGGATCGAAAGCCCATCTGCCGCTTGAGCGATCAGCTGACCCTTCGTAACACTTTCACCCACCGTAACGCAGGGCTGGGAGGGGGCGCCGATATGCTGGCGCATCCCGATCTCCACGGTGCGGAAGGCGGGAACTTTATCTGTAAAGTTTGCTTTACTTTCGTAAGGAGTTACACCCAAAAGCATACGCCACCTTGCGCTTGGCAGAAGCCGATAATCCCGCTGAGGATCGACCTCAAAGGTCTTTCCCTTAGGATCGAAGCGAAGACGTTTTTCCCCAAGGCGGCGCTTCATATCCGCGATAACGGCACGGGGCGAAAGCCCTTGGCAGCAAGCGGCCAGCTCGCAGATACCGCAGCCGCAGCAAAGCGTGGCCTCGCTGTAAAGGGCGGGATCGACCTCGCCAAGCGAAGTCGAAAAACGCACCATACGGTGGGGCTCCAGCGGATAGCCGAGCAGCTTACGGGGACACATATCGGTGCAGCGCGTGCATTGGCAACAGGCGCTCGTCGCGCGTCTTTCATGCACCGAAAGCGGGGTGATCTTCGATTGAACGGCGGGAATATCCGCGGGGAGAATCAGAAGCCCCTTGGTGGTTTTGGTGACGGTCTCGGTTTCGGGGTTGGCGATATTTCCCATCGAGGGACCGCCAACGATCAGGCGGTGGGTTGAGGGAACGGTGATCGAAAGCCCCTTAAGAAGATCCGAAACGCGCATACCGATCGGCACGCGAAGCACGCGGGCGCCGCCGGGAATATCGCCGGCAACCGTCAGCCACTTTTCGGTCAAGGGCTCGCCGAGCACATGGGCACAATAGACGTTATAAACGGTTTCGACGTTATAAACAATGACTCCTTGAGAAAGGGGGAGAGAGGAGGGCTGCACGAGCCGCCCCGTCGTTTGATAGATGAGGGTGATCTCATCCCCCATCGGGTACATATTGGGCAAAAGGAAGACAGAGGTCTTTTTGCCGAAGCGTTGACCGTGCGCCAGCGAAAGCTCGGTAGCCGCATGCTCCTCAATCGCAAGGATAACGCGCCCGATCGAAAGGGCGTCTGCAACCAGCTCAGCCCCCGCGACGACGCGGTCAATATATTGGCGAAGGATCTCATAGTCGGTACGCAAAAGCGGCTCGCACTCTGCCCCGTTAATAAGAAGCGTATCCGCGCCCGCCGCCAGCTTTCCGTACGAGGGAAAGCCCGCGCCACCCGCGCCGACGATGCCCGCTTCACGCATTAAGCTTTTCAGTTTTTCAATCATAGTATTCCTTTTCAGTCAACGATACCGACAATCACGGCATCAACGGGAGACTGGGTATTGGCAAGCGCCAAACGCGCGCTGCTGCCCGTGGTGATAAGTACCGTCTCGCCGATACCTGCGCCGACGCTGTCGACCGCGACGATGTAATTCTCGGTCTCGCGATCGTTCTCCATAAGCCGAACCTCCATAAACTTATTGCCTACGAGGGAGGGCTGCTTCTTCGTCGAAACGATGTGTCCGACAACAATTCCTTTTACCATAACGGTTTCCTTTCGGGAAAGATTATTCTTTTACAATGGTCACCATCGTGCCGTTGCCGATGCCCGCGCCGTTGGCGTCGTCGGTATCGACGTGCATCTCTAAGGTGAACTGCTTACCGGCACGGACCTGAACGCCGTACCAGCGGGTATGCTTGGTGCCGACGGCATCCACGGTTACGTAGTCGCCATCCTTCACGCCAAAGCGCTCGGCATCCTCGACCCCCATATGGATATGGCGGTTGGCGATGATGCACCCTTCCTTCACCCGAACGATGCCGCAAGGGCCGATGATGGTGATGGGGGCGGCCCCGTCAAGGTCGCCCGACTCGCGCACGGGGGGCTTGACCTTCAACTGATAAGAGTCGGTCAAGGAGATCTCTACCTGCGTACGGGAACGAACAGGCCCCAAAACACGTACCCCTTCGATCGGGCGCATGGAGGGCCCGACGATCGTAAGAACCTCTTTGCAGGCATATTGCCCGGGTTGCTTCAAATCCTTGATCTTGGTAAGCTCATACCCTTCGCCAAAGAGGGTTGCGACGTCCTCCTTCGAAAGGTGGATATGACGGTTGGAAACGCCGATCGGGATCCCTAATTTTTCTTCGGTTCCCGCCGATATTCCCTCCATGATCTTCTTAACCAAGGCGGCGATTTCATTCGTATTGATCTCCATAATGCCTCCTGCTTTTCTATATGTCACTCTTGCATTATTGCAAGGGATTGTTTACAGTTTTGCGGTTTTTGCTAAATAAAACTAAGACGGTTTCAAAAGAAAGTTCCCCCACGGGGGGGCGTCATAAAGAGGGATTTGCCCTCTTTATGACGGAGTTTCTCCGAGATCTCAGATCTTCGGGAGAAGCTTTTCCACATCCGAGTGGGGACGAGGAATGACGTGCGTAGCAACCACTTCGCCGAGCTTGCCGGCAGCGGCACCACCGGCTTCGACAGCGGCCTTAACGGCGCCGACGTCGCCACGGACCATGACGCTGACGAGCCCGCTACCGATCTTCTCGCTACCGATCAGAACGACGTTCGCGGCCTTTACCATCGCATCAGCTGCCTCGATAGCAGCGACCAGACCTCTGGTTTCAACCATGCCCAATGCTTCCATTATACTATCCTCCATAAAAAATTTGTGTCTTTTTTTATCATAAGCCAAAAGCTTATAAACGAAATAAAATGTGGGGTTTCCCGACAGGCAACCGCGGGAGTTCCACGGTTACTCAATCGGTCAAAAGAAACCTCATAACGTCGGGATGCGGACGGGCGATAACCTCGCACAGCTTGACGTTGCCGACCTCGGCAGCGGCAGCCCTTCCGGCCTCTGCCGCCGCGGTAACTGCCGAAACAGTTCCCGCAACGACAACGGTAACAAGGCGCCCTCCCAAGCGCTTCTCGACGTGGATCAAGCGAACCGACGCTGCTTTACACATGGCATCCAGCCCTGCGATCGAAGCGACCAACGCTTGCACTTCAAGTAACGCTATTGCCTGTTCTTCCATATTTTTCTTCCTGAATTCCTTTGATCAGATGGTGGGAAGAAGCTTCTCAACATCCGTATGAGGGCGAGGAATGACGTGCGTGGCAACCACTTCGCCAAGACGCCCGGCGGCAGCGCCACCGGCCTCAACGGCGGACTTAACGGCACCGACATCGCCTCTGACCATAACGCTGACGAGCCCGCTTCCGATCTTCTCGCTGCCGATCAGAACGACGTTCGCGGCCTTAACCATAGCATCGGCTGCCTCGATAGCGGCAACCAGACCTCTCGTTTCAACCATACCTAATGCTTCCTGCATGACTTTGTTCTCCTTTAAGTAATTTATTATTTTTTATTTTATTTTTTAGGATTGCGAAGCTTGTCGCGCCCGGTCGCATCCAGGTGCGCAAACCATTCGATCTCGGGACTTTGCCCCGCGATGATGCGCGAAGTAATATACATGTTGCGTGCCTTTGCTTCGGCCGAGCCGGCTTGGAGCGCCGCCTCGACTGCCGCCGCGTTTCCCTCGAACTTGACCACCATAACGAGCGGCACCTCTGCCGAATCGCCGTTAGCGGGCTTGTTCTTATCGATTGCGACGACCTTAACGTCCGAGGTCTTGGCAACACGGTCGGCTACCACGATCGAGGTGGTGAAGCCGTACACTTCTATCATGCCGAGTGCCATAAGGACCCTCCTTATTCGGCCACGTAGCAGATCTTAATACCCTTTTGCGCTACGTTGGTCTCCATGGCCTCGTCCAGCTTCTCAAGCGGGAAGCTGTGGGTGATCAACTCTTTGATCGGGATATTCATCTCACGCGCCTGCTTTAAGAAGGCGATCGTCTTCGGATAATCCTGCGCGCTGTAATCCCACGAGCCGACGAGGTTGATCTCTTTGTTGCACATAGCGAAGTGGGGGTTGACGCTGTATTCGCCGTTGTTGACGAAGAAGCCCATCTCGCAAAGACCGCCACCTCTACGGATGTAGGAGTAGATATCGGCGGCAGCGGCGGGGGCACCCGTGCACTGGAAGGCGAAGTCGGCGCCGACACCGTCGGTCGCTTCCTTCACGGCGGCGATGCGCTTTTCAAGCGTGTCGGCCTCACGGAAGTTGACGGTATGCTTCACGCCAAGGCGCTTGGCCATATCCAGACGCATCGGCGTGCCGTCTACGGCGACGATGTTGTTGATACCGGCGGCGCGAAGCACGGCGGCCATCACAAGACCGACAGGGCCAAGACCCTGAATAAGCACGTTGGTGTTAAAGCTCATAAGCCCCGTAGAGCACGCGCGCTCGTAGGCGTGGACACAAACCGTCGCCAGCTCAAGCAGCATTCTCTCCTGCATATCAAGGTCATTGACCACGAAGTAGGTAGCGCCCTTGGAGCGGATGAGAAGGTGCGAGGCAAACCAACCGTTTAAGGGGTTTTCCTCGTTGTGGCCAATGAGGCCGAATACGCCCTGCTTATCGCAGAGGTTGGTGTGGGCGGGGTGGTTGCGGCAAGCGTTGCATTCGCCGCAGCTGATGACCGAGGTAACGATCTTATCGCCGACCTTCATCGGCTTACCCGCCGTATCGAATTTTACGTTTTTACCGAGGGCTACGATCTCACCGGTTCCCTCGTGACCGAGCACGACGGGGATAAGCCCAAAGGGATCGGCGCGCCACTCGTGAACGTCGGTTCCGCAAACGCCGGCACCCTCGACCTTAACGAGAATATCGTCGTCTTGAAGAGCGGGGATCGGGAACTCTTTGATCTCGAATTGCTTTTTGGCAGTCAGCATAGCGACCTTGGCGGTCTTGGGGATCTCGCGGGAAGCGCACGCCGCGGGGGCGGCAGCCTCTTTACCGAGATTGCCAAGAACCTGGCGCACGATGCTTTCTACCTGCTGTGCACTAAGCTCCATCTCTATTCTTCCTTCCTAAATTATATAATGCGGAAATTATCCACCATCACGCAACGGCGCTGGCGCGTAAAGCTCTTTGCCGAGGTGATACCCTCACCGGTCGGGCCGGCGATCGTAAAGGTGGTATGCCCTTCCCCACCGAAGCCGATGCCGGCGTACGAGGGGGCGTTCTTCACGAAGATCGTGGTTTCGACCGCGCGGGCAAAGCGGGTCAAATGGTCGATGTTCTTCGAATGCATGTGCGCCGTATGGCGGCAGCCGTGCTCGGCCTTAACGGCGAGCTCGATCGCTTCGTCAATGTTCGAAACGCGCACGATGGGAAGGATCGGCATCATCAATTCATGCTGAACGAAGAGATGCTCAAACGGAACCTCGCAAATGATGCAACGGATATCCGCCGAGACCTTTACGCCGATCTTATCAAGAAGCACGGCGGCGTCACGTCCAACGCAATCGCGGCTGACGGTGCGCTTTTTCTTTCCGTCCTTACCGGTAACCTCGGGCAGAACGATATCCGCCAAGGCATCGGCCGTAGCGCGGTCAATGAGAAGCGCGCCCGCCTTTTTCATTCCGTCGATCAGCTCGTCGGCGATCGAGGAAAGAGCGAAGACCTCTTTTTCGGCAATGCAAGGCAGATTGTTGTCAAAGGTGCATCCGTCGATGATATCGCGGGCGGCCTTTTTGATATCGGCCGTATCGTCAACGATAACGGGGGGGTTCCCGGCGCCGGCGCCGATCGCCTTCTTTCCCGAGGACAAAACGCTCTTTACGACCCCGGGGCCGCCCGTGCAAACGAGCAGCTTAATGGAGGGGTGCTTATACATGATGTCCGCGGTTTCCAGCGTGGGCTTTTTGACCGAGGCGACCAAAACGCGAGGACCGCCGACGGCGGCTACCGCGCGGTTAACAAGGTCGATCGCGTAGTTTGAGGTAGAGATCGCGTTAGGGTGGGGGTTGAAAACGACCCCGTTTCCGGCGGCGATCATACCGATCGAGTTGCAAATAACGGTTTCGGAGGGGTTGGTAGAGGGCGTGATGCTTCCGACGACGCCGAAGGGAGCCATCTCGGTCAGCATCAAGCCGTTGTCACCGGTTTTGGCGTACGAGGTGATATCCTCGGTGCCGGGGGTCTTGTCGGCCACCAGAATGTGCTTTGCGGTCTTATGCTCCGCACGGCCCATTTTGGTTTCGGCAACGCCAAGCTTACCCATAATTTCCGCCTCGTCGCGGCAGAATTTACGGATCGAAGAAATCAGCGTTTCTCTTTCCTCTACCCGCATGGAGCGGATCGCGCGGTAACCGGCCTCCGCGGCGGCGATCGCTTCGTTCATATCGTCGAAAACGCCGATATAGCGACGGCCGTCGTACGAGGAGGCGTCAAAAGCGGGAACCGAGCTTTTAGGCGGGACAAAATTGACGGCCGCCTCCAAAAGAACGCTTTTTACGATCTCTTCGATCTGGGCGTCAGTCCAGTTAATAGCCATGTTGCTCTCCTCTCGGGAATTATTTACCGAGAGCGGCGATCACGCGGCGCGTGATTTCGGCAACCAGGTCGTTCCCTTGGGGGGCTTCCTTATGCTCGTCTTTACCGCAGGTGCAAACATGCTTGCCACCCTCGGCGTTGTTCTTGCAGCGGCAGTTCTCGGTGCCGAGGTTCTTACACTTCTTGCAGCCGGGGTGACGGCCGGGGATCTGCATCTTCTTACGAAGCTCCATCAGCTTTTCGAGCTGCTCGCAGGGGATCTCCTCAACACGGCCGAGCTCACGGGCGTGCTTGCAGATCTGGGCGTTGAACTCAACCTCCTCCATCAAGAAGAAGGCCTTGGTCAGCGTGTTACCGACGGTAAGCGCGCCGTGGTTCTTCAGAAGGAAGGCGTCGTGGTTCTGCAGATAGGGATCAAGCGAATCCGGGATCTCCATCGTGGAGGGGGTGCCGTATTCACAGGTCGGGATGGTACCGATGGTGAGAACGGCCTCGGGCAGAATGTACTGATCCAGCGGAACGCCGGCAACCGTGAAGGCGGTCGCTACCGGGGGGTGGGCGTGTACAACGGCGCCAACATCAGGGCGCTGCTGATACACACGCATATGCATCTTGATCTCGCTCGAGGGGTTCAGCTTACCTTCCAGCTTCTTGCCGTTTCCGTCTACCTTGATGATCATATCGGGGGTGAGATCGCCCTTCGATACGCCGGTAGGCGTGCAGTAGTATTCGTTGTCGTTGACCTTGACCGAGATGTTTCCGTCGTTGGCGGCTACAAAGCCCTTCGCGTAGATCTTATGGCCGATCTCGCAGATTTGTTTTTTGATTTCGTAAGGTGATTGCATATCCTTCTATCCTTTCTTATTTCGTCACGATCTTCATCGTGTCAAGCGCGATCATATATTCTTCGTCGGTGGGGATCACAAAGGTGCGGACCTTGGCGCCTTCGGCCGAAAGATCGACCTCCTTGCCGCGGGGCGCGTCGGCGTTGAGCGCTTCGTTGATCTTGATGCCGAGGAAATCCATATCCGAGCAAACGCGGGCGCGCAGCTCTTTATCGTTTTCTCCGATACCGGCGGTGAAGATAAGGGCGTCAACCCCGTTCATCGCGGCAACGTACGAGCCGATGATCTTTTTGATGCTGTAAACCAGCATATCGAGCGCAAGGCGCGCGCGATCGTTTCCGGCGGCGGCAGCGTCTCTTACCTCACGGCAGTCGCTCGAAACACCCGAAACACCGAGAAGACCCGACTTCGAGTTGAGGATCTTATCGGCTTCGTCGGCCGTAAGGCCCTCCATTCTCATCAGATAGGGAACGACGGTGGGGTCGATCGTACCGCTGCGCGTACCCATCGGCAGACCCTCTTGGGGGGTGAAGCCCATCGAGGTATCAACCGCTTCGCCGTACTTGGTGGCGGTGATCGAGGAGCCGTTGCCGAGGTGGCAGGTGATGACCTTCATCTCGCTGAGCGGCTTGCCCATCAGCTCTTCCGCGCGACCAACAACGTAGCGGTGCGAGGTACCGTGGAAGCCGTAGCGGCGGATCTGATACTTTTCGTAGTATTCGTAAGGAATGGGATAAATGTAGGCGTAATCCGGCAGGGTTCCGTAGAAGGAGGTGTCGAATACGCATACGCAGGGCTTGCCGGGCATTTGACGGCGGCAGGCCTCGATACCCTTGATGGCGGGCGGGCCGTGAAGGGGATTGATCCCGACGATCGACTTCAAGTAATCGATCTCTTCTTCTCCCATCAGCATCGAGCGGCGAAGCTTTTCGCCCCCGTGTGCGACGCGGTTACCGATCGCATCGATCTCCGAAAGGTCGGCGATCACGCCGAGATCCTTATCGGTAAGAAGCTTCAGGACAAGGGCGATCGCGTCGTCGTGGTTAGCAAAGGTAACCTCGGCGCGGTAATCGTCATGTCCCGGGCGCTTGTGGGTGATCGCCCCGCCGATGCCGATCTTTTCGCAAAGGCCCTTGGCGATCACGTTTCCGGTGTCCATGTCAAACAGCTGGTATTTGAGCGATGAACTTCCGGCGTTGATGACCAGGATTTTCATATTTTTATCCTCCGTAAGGTTTTATTATCCGAATTCAATGCTCGTCATGCACGCGCTTGGATTCAAGCGACAGCTCATTCTCGCGAAGCGAGCCCGCGATCCTTTCCTCGTTGCGGTAGACGATGTAGTAGCAAAGCGCATCAAGCACCATCAAACGCGAGATGTGCGAGTTAAGCGCCAGCGTGCTGTGCCGTACCTCCTCGGTATCGGTGATCAGCGCGATATCGCTTTGCCGAATGATGGGCGAGCGTTCGGTCCCTGTCACCGAGATCGTGGTGACCCCGCGGCTTTTGGCTAACCGAAGCCCGTCTACGATATCCTTTGAAGAGCCGGATTGAGAGATACCGATCACCACATCCCCCTCTCCGAGCTGGGAGATGGCAATGGTTTGCATGTGCGTGTCGCCGTACGCGTACGTGTTGCAGCCCGCGCGCAAAAGCTTGTTGGCCGCGTCACTCGCTACCGAAGCGGAGGAGCCGAGGCCGATAAGCACGCATTTGCGAGCCGAGGCGATCACGTTGGCCGCCGCCGTCATACTGTCTGCCACCAAAAGGCGCTTGGTACGTTCAAGCGACAGATACGCGTCGTTACACACCTTCTCTAAGATCTCGAAGCAGCTGTCGGACGAGGAGATATTGGGGGAAATCACGCGGTTCTCCTTCTCCTGCGCCAGGAAAAGCTTTAATTCTTGATACCCCGAATACCCAAGGCGCTTGGAAAAGCGCACGATCGTGGCCTCGCTGCTGTTGGAAAGAGACGCAAGCTCAGTGATCGAATAGGGCAGCACCTCACCGGGGTGAGAGAGCAGCCAATCGGCCACCTTTTTTTCACTTTTTCCCATATCGTCATAAAGGAGCTGCATCTGCAAGAGCGTTCGGTTCATTGTTTTCCTCCTTTATTTTTCGCGAAAAAGCAAAAAGATTTTTCATCACTTACCATTTTACTATATATACGCGCGTTTGTCAACAAAAAAATGATTTGTTTTCAAATCGTTCATAAATAAAAAAAATCTCCGTTAGAAGAGGTCGAATTTTCGCGTTTTGCACAGATAAATGAAAAAAGTTTCCAAAAACAGGTTTTTTTTTGGCTCTTTTTTAAAAATATCTTTCATTTTACCCCCAAAAGAGGCGAAAAAAGGGAACGTGCCCCGTCTTACGCTTCTTGACAAGCGCCCCCTTGCTTGCTATAATAAGGGCACAGCGCATACAAATTGATAAAAAATGAAGAGTAAAAGCCCCTGCGTAAAGTGCCCTTGGGACGGGGAGTTGCCCAAAGGACGAAGAGATCTCTCGCGGTGGGGGCTTTGCATCCCGCTTCCGACAAAGGGCTTCCTTTTTGCCGTGAAAACGGGAAAGGAGGTTTTTCTTTTTATGAAAAAACAGTGTAAGGGCTCGGCAAAGAACCGTGGCCTTCGAAACGTATACGTGCTTTCCTCGGCGGCGATCCTTTCCGCGATCAGCTTTCTTTTAGGCTTTCTCGCCAAGATCATCCAGGGAACCGGGATCCTTCGCTTAACGATCGAAAACCTGCCGGTGATCTTCGCCGGGGTCGCCTTCGGCCCCGCCGTTGGGGCGGCAGTCGGCATCAGCGCCGATCTGCTTTCCTGCATCACGGCGGGGCAAGCCCCGCTTCCCCTCATTACCTTGGGGGCGGCGGCCGTGGGGATCGTATCCGGGCTTCTCGGCAAACGCATCTCTTTGCAAAAGCCGCGCTTCCTTTCGGTCCTTCTTTGCGAAGCGGCGGCGCAGACCGTCGGCTCGCTGATCATCAAAACGGCGGCCTTAGCGCTCTTCTTTCCCACGATCGAGGGGTGGCTTTTCGCCCTTCGGGTACCAACCTATCTTCTGATCATCGCCATCGAATCGATTTTGCTTTATTTTCTGCTTCGCTCCCCCCTCGTCGGGCGTGAGCTGTCCAAGATCCTTCCCAAAAGAACCCCCACCGAAAAAGAGGAAAAAGAATGAATATTCAAGAAACTATGGAATATATCCACGCCGTCGGGTCTTTGGGCAGCCGCCCCGGGCTTTCCCGCATTGAAGAGCTTTGTCACCGCCTTGGTGACCCGCAGGACTCTCTTCGCTTCATCCACGTAGGCGGCACCAACGGCAAGGGCTCGGTCTCCGCTATGCTTTCGTCGGTCTTAACGAAGGCGGGGTATCGCGTGGGGCTCTATACCTCCCCTTATCTTTACGATTTTCGTGAACGCATGCAGATCGGCGGCAAGCCGATCAGCGAAGAGGCGCTTTGCGAGATCATGGACCGGGTAAAGGCCGAGGCCGACGGGATGCCCGACCGCCCCACCGAGTTCGAACTGATCACGGCGGCCGCCTTTTTGTGGTTTAAAAACGAAGGGTGCGACCCGGTCATTTTAGAGGTTGGGCTTGGCGGACGGCTGGACGCCACCAATATCATCAAGAAGTCGCTTCTTTCGCTGATCACCGGCATTTCGCTTGACCACACCTCAATCCTTGGGGATACCGAGGAAGCGATCGCCAAAGAGAAGGCGGGCATCTTTAAGGAAGGCTGCCCCGCCCTCGTCGGCGAGGTCTCCCCCACGGTCAGGAAAGCCCTTTCCGCGGCCGCCCGGGAAAAGGGAACGCCCCTTTCCTTCCTCGATCTTTCCTCGCTTTCGATCAAGAGCGCCGCAAAGGAGGGGATCCGCTTCCGCTTTGAAAAAGAGGAGTATTCGATCCCCTTTGCCGCCTCGTATCAGCCGAAGAACGCCTCGCTCGTCCTAAAAGCGATCGCCGCCTTGAAGGCGGGGGGGCTCCCCATTCCCGACGAAGCGATCAAGGGGGGGCTTTCCTCGGTATACTGGCCCGGTCGGTTTGAATATTTCTGCCGCCGCCCCGAGGTCGTTTACGACGGCTCTCACAACCCCGAAGGGGTCAAGGCCACCGTCCAAACCATCAAGCGGCTTTACCGCAAAAAGAAGATCCTGCTTATCACGGGTGTTATGGCGGATAAGGATCACGCCGCCATTGTCAACTCGCTTGCCCCGCTTGCCGATACCGTCTTTACCGTTACGCCCGATAACCCCCGCGCGCTTTCGGCCGACGCGCTTTGCGCAGCCTACCGCCGCAAGGGGGTCTCGGCGCTTCCCCGCCCCTCGGTCAAGGAAGCGTTAAGGGATGCTTCCCCCCTTGCCGCCGCCTTCCAAAAGCCGATCTTTATCCTCGGCTCGCTTTATCTTTACAAAGAGGCCAAGGACGCCTTTTGCGAATGCCGCGACGAAGGGATCCTCTGAAATTGCCACTCGCGTTTGCCCCCCAACGAAAGGGGGGCTTTCTTTTTTTCTTTTTTAAGGGTGAAAAAGCGTTTTTTCGGTCTTTTCCCATTGACAAAAAGCAAAAGACACGCTACAATATAAAAAACAAATAAGGATGAGGTGTCAACCTATGGTTGCGATAGTAAACAGCGACATCATTTTACGTGACCGTGTCCTTTCGGGGCACGCCCTTCTCTACTCCGATAAGATTGAGGGGATGGTTAAAGAAGCCGATATCCCGAAGGATTGCGCGATCATCGATGCCAACGGCGGCTATACCGCCCCGGGGCTTATCGACCTGCACATTCACGGCTACCTCGGCAAAGACGTGTGCGACGGCTCGGTCGAGGGGCTGCGTACCATTTCGAAGGGGCTGCTTAAAAACGGCGTGACCGGATTTCTCCCCACGACGATGACGGTTTCTGAGGAAACCATCCGCCTGTCTCTTGAAAGCTGCCGCGAGGCGATGAAGGAAGGAAGCGCTTGGGAGGGGGCCGCGATCCTCGGCGCCCATGCCGAGGGTCCCTTTATCAGCGCCGCCAAGAAGGGCGCACAGGACGAGCGGCATATCAAGAAGATCGACCCCGCCTTCGTGAAGGAATACGCCGACGTCATAAGTCTTTTGACCCTGGCGCCCGAAGAGGATACCAAGGATTTTGCGGCGATCCGCGAAATCAAAAGAGATACCGACATTCTTATCTCGATGGGTCATACCTCGGCCGACTACGAAACCGCCGTCGCTTCGACCGCCGTGGGCGTTTCTCACGCCACGCACCTTTATAACGCCATGACCCCGCTTACCCACCGCGGCCCCGGCGTCGTCGGCGCCGTATTCAACACCGACGTCAGCTGCGAGCTGATCGTAGACGGCGTACACGTAAACCCCGCCCTTTACGATATGGTGTGGAAGCTGAAGGGCAGAAAGCTTTGCTTCATCACCGACTGTCTGCCGGCCGGCGGGCTTCCCCCCGGAAATTATACGTTGGGTGGCAGCGACATCGTGTACGACGGCACCATCTGCCGCCTGCTTGACGGGACGATCGCCGGAAGCGCCCTGGCACTGAACAAGGGTGTTCTCAACGTATACGAAAATTCCCGCATCCCGCTTCACGAATGCGTCAACTGCGCTTCCTTAAACCCCGCCAACGCCCTCGGCATCGCCGACAAAAAAGGCAGCCTTGAGGTTGGCAAGGATGCGGATATCATCATCACGGATAAATCCTTTAACATTCAAAAAACCATAATTGGAGGAACGATAAAGTATGAAAGTGCAAGCAAAACTTGACAAAAACTATGCCCCTCTCGCTCTCTTTTGCCGCAAGATGCGTGAGGAGACCAAGGAGGTAGGACAGGACATCGTGATCGCCGCCGTACGCGATAACGGCTACACGACCGTCTACAAGACCCGCATCCATCCCGACGGAACCGGCCACGACGAAGAGAACTTTCTGTTCGTTGACCGTATCGCCAAAACGCTTCTGTGGGTATCGGGCGGCTTCCGCCTGGTTTTAGCCGGCAGCCCCGCTTGCGCCGATTATCTTAAGCGTACCTTCTGCTACGGCGGCACGCGTGATTTCGACGTACGGTTTATGGAGCGCGTATACGAAGAAAAATTTGAAGTGATCGGCTGCGCCCTTTCCGAGGCGCCCTGTGAAAAATCGGCCGCCGCGCCCATCGGCCGTCACCTTGACGGCTGCCGCATCGGCTTTGACGCGGGCGGATCCGACCGTAAGGTCAGCGCCGTTATTGACGGGGAGACCGTCTATTCCGAGGAGGTCGTCTGGTTCCCGAAGCTTCAAGAGGACCCCAAATACCACTACGAGGGTATTCTTTCGGCCATGAAGAGCGCCGCCTCGCACATGCCGCGCGTTGACGCGATCGGCGTATCGAGCGCAGGCGTATACGTCAACAATCGCATCATGGTCGCTTCTCTCTTCTTGAAGGTCAGCGACGAGGATTTCGAAAAGCACGTTAAGAATATGTATCTTGACGTTGCCAAGGAGCTGGGTGAAAACATTCCGATCGAGGTTGCCAATGACGGCGACGTCACGGCGCTTGCCGGGGCGATGAGCCTTGACGAAAACGCCGTTCTCGGTATCGCGATGGGTACCTCTGAGGCGGCCGGCTACGTCGATCCCGACGGTAACATCACCGGCTGGCTGAACGAGCTGGCCTTTGCCCCGGTCGATGCCAGCCCTCTCGCCATGGTCGACGAATGGTCGGGCGACTACGGCTGCGGCGTAAAATACTTCTCGCAGGATGCGGTCATTAAGCTTGCCCCCGCCGCGGGTATTACGCTTGACGAAAGCCTCTCCCCCGCCGAAAAGCTGAAGGTCGTACAAGGCCTTATGGAACAGGGTGACGAGCGCGCCGCCGCTATCTACGAGACCATCGGCGTCTACTTCGGCTACACCCTCGCCTATTACAGCGAGTTCTACGATATCAAAGAGGTTCTCATCATGGGCCGCGTCACCTCGGGTGAGGGCGGTGTTCTGATCCTTAAGAACGCCCAAGAGGTTCTTGATATCGAGTTCCCCGAGCTGGCAAAGAAAATGAAGCTGAATATCCCCGACGAGAAAGCCCGCCGCGTTGGCCAGTCGGTCGCCGCCGCCAGCCTGCCGAAGCTCGGGTAAGATCCTTTTTCGATCGGATCAAAGCTTCTCCCCTTAGAAAAAAAGTGGTGCGAAAAAGCGCCACTTTTTTCTTTTTTTCTTCTTGCAAAGGCGCTCTTATAATGATATAATTACAAGTGATAAAAAGAAAAGAGAGACACGTGATGAATTCATTAAAGGAACGGTATATAGCGGCCAAGCGAAGGCTTTTTCGCCGCTATTACGGCATAAAATTAAATGCGCCGCAGGTAGAGGCGGTGTGCTGTGAAAGAGGGCCGCTTCTCGTTTTGGCGGGCGCCGGGAGCGGAAAGACCACGGTGCTTGTTAAGCGCATCGTGCATCTTATCCGCTTTGGTGACGCATATGAAACCGATTATTTTCCGCCGAGCCTTGACGAGGCGGCCGTCTCTTACTTAGAGGAGCTGGCAAAAAAAGAGCCGATCAGCGTTGAGGAAATAGAGGATATTCTGCCTTGGTTTACCCACGATCCCTGCCCGCCTTACGCGATGCTCGCGATCACCTTTACCAACAAGGCGGCGGGCGAGATCAAGGAAAGACTCGCGGCGGCCCTTGGCGACCCTTCGGTCAGTACCGATATCTGGGCGGGCACCTTCCATTCGATCTGCGTGAAGATCCTTCGCTATAACGTTCTTGAAGCCGGTTACAAGAGCGGCTTTTCGATCTACGACAGCGACGACCAGAAGCGCGTGGTTTCCGACGCGATGAAGGCGCTTGATATGGACGATAAGTTCCTGCCCGTCAAAAGCGTTCTTAACGAGATCGGCAACGCCAAAAATAACCTCCTTTCCCCCGATGAATTTGAGGACCACGGCGATTTCCGCTTAAAGCAGGTCGGCAAGGTATATAAAGAATACCAGAAGCGGCTCCGTGAGGCCAACGCGCTTGACTTTGACGATATCATTATGCAGACGGTCAAGCTACTCGAAAACTACCCCGATATCGCCGCGCGCTATCAGCACAAATTCCGCTACGTCTGTATTGACGAGTATCAGGATACCAACTACGCCCAGTTCCGCCTTTCCGAGCTTTTGTCGGCGGGGCAGCGCAACATTATGGTTGTGGGAGACGACGATCAGAGCATCTACCGCTTCCGCGGGGCGACGGTTGAGAACATCCTTAACTTCGACGCGACCTATCCCGACGCCCGCGTGATCAAATTAGAGCAGAATTACCGCAGCACGAAAACCATTCTGGAGGCGGCAAACGCCGTGATCGCAAATAACCCCGAGCGGCACGACAAAAAGCTTTGGTGCCAAGGCGAGGTCGGCGAAAAGATCACGGTGCATAAGGCCGATACCCAAAACGACGAAGCCATCTGGATCAAGGATAAGATCCTCTCTCTTGTCAGCAAAAAGGGTTGCCGCTATCGCGATATCGCGATCCTTTACCGCTTGAACGAAATGTCCCGCTCCTTAGAAGGGGCGTTTGCCAAAAGCGGGATCCCCTATCGGATCCTTGGCGGTCAACGCTTCTACGATCGCAAGGAAATCCGCGATATGGTGGCGTATCTGCACGTCATCGCTAACCCCGATGACAACCTGCGGCTTCTTCGCATCGTGAACGAGCCGAAGCGCAAAATCGGAGACGCGACGCTTTCTACCGTTGCCGAGATCGCGGCGCGCGAGGAGATCTCTTACAGCCGCGTGCTGGAAGAGGCCGCCGTCTATCCCGAGCTGCAAAAGGCCGCCCCGCGGCTTTTGGAGTTTGCCGCGCTGATGCGAGGGCTTCGCGCCGAAAGCTGCGGTGTTTCCGATCTTATCCGCCGCGTGTACGATAAATCGGGCTACGGCGAGATGCTCCGTGCCGAGGGCGAGGTCAGCAAGACCCGCATCGACAATATCGGAGAATTGGTCAGCGCCGCCGCCGAATACGAAAAGCGGGTAGAGGAGCCCTCTCTCGTCGGTTTTTTGGAGGAGATCTCGCTGATCAGCGACGTTGATAAGTACGACGAAAACGCCGACGCCGTTGTGCTGATGACCATTCACAGCGCCAAGGGGCTCGAATTCCCGACCGTCTTTTTGCCGGGGCTGGAGGAGGGTGTCTTTCCCGGCGCGCAGGTGCGTGACGACCCCGCCGAATTAAACGAGGAAAGACGCTTGGCGTACGTCGCCTTAACGCGCGCCAAGGAAAAGATCTTTCTTTCGCATACGCATGAGCGAATGATGTACGGACGAACCGCCTACAATCCCCCCTCTCGTTTCTTGCGTGAGGAGATCCCCGAGGAGCTTTTGGAAAACGATGCGCCGAAGCGCGCTTATTCGCCCGCGGCTTATTCGAAAAGCGAGGGCGGCCGTTCGGAAAGAGGGCTTTCGGGCGAATTTCTGCGGCGCCCTGCCCCAACGTCGACCCCTAAGCGCCCCCCGATCGGGAGCTTTACCCGCTTTACGGTCGGAGATCGCGTTGCCCACACCGTATTCGGCAAGGGAGAGATCCTTTCGGTGAAGGAAATGGGCGGCGATCTTTTGTACGAGGTCCGCTTTGACGGGGGGGCTACCAAAAAGCTGATGGCCACCTACGCCAAGCTGCAAGCGGCCGATTAAGATCCTTTTTTAAGCGTACCCGATTAAAGGGGAGGCTTTTGGGATATACTACTACCAAACCAAAAAACAAGGTAAGGAGAAAAAATCATGGCAAAATACAAATGCACCGTCTGCGGCGAGATCTTCGAGGTGGTTACGGGTGAGCCCGTCGTCTGCCCCAAGTGCCGCCAAAGCGGGGACAAAGTGATCAAAATTGAGGAGGACAACAAGATGAGCAAGTACGCAGGAACCAAGACCGAAAAGAACCTTGAAGCCGCCTTTGCCGGCGAATCCCAGGCGCGGAATAAGTATACATATTTCGCGTCGGTCGCCAAGAAGCAGGGCTTCGAGCAGATCGCGGCGCTCTTTTTAAAGACCGCCGACAACGAAAAGGAGCACGCGAAAATGTGGTTCAAGGAGCTCTCGGGCATCGGTGACACCGCCGAAAATCTTTTGCACGCCGCCGAGGGCGAAAACTACGAATGGACCGATATGTACGCAAGCTTCGCGAAAACCGCCGAGGAAGAGGGCTTCCATGAATTAGCCGAGAAGTTCCGCCTCGTCGCCGCCATTGAAAAGCATCACGAGGAACGGTACCGCGCCCTGCTTAAAAACGTAGAGCTTGCCGAGGTCTTTGCCAAATCCGATGTCAAGGTATGGGAATGCCGCAACTGCGGTCATCTCGTGGTCGGCACCGCCGCCCCCGAGATCTGCCCCACCTGCGCGCACCCGAAGGCTTATTTTGAAATCCACGCCGAGAATTACTGATTCCCTTATATCTATAAAGGAAGAGAGGGCGAACCGAAGAACGGTTCGCCCTTTTTGCTTTTTGCCGCGGGGGTAACGCGCCGCTTGAGAAAATATTTTTTTAAAAACGGCTTGACAAGTCTTTTTCTTCGTGCTATAATGGCCACATAAAAAGCGATGACGAAGACGGTTCTTTTCATCTGCGGGTCAGAGAAACGGCGGTTGGTGCAAGCCGTGGCGCACGAAAAGAAGCCCATCACTTCCGAGCCGGTGGCCCGAAACGGCAGTAAGGCCTCCCGATTCCGCCGCGTTAGGGCGAAGGGGTTGGTTGACCCCGTTAAGTGGCAGATTTTCTGCAATTTGAGTGGTACCGCGAGTGTTTTTACACCCGTCTCAAAGAAATTTGAGACGGGTTTCTTTTTTAGATCAAAAAGGAGGATACGGATATGCCTACAGTTGAACAGAAAAAGCTTTTGGAGGTCGCGCTTCGAATTCGCGAAATGCGCCAGATCGACGGAATATCGGTGGAAAAAATGGCACGCTCGACCGAGGTGTCGGTGGCCGATTACCTGGCGTACGAATCGGGCCAGAAGGATTTTCCCTTTACCTTTATTCATAAGTGCGCCCAGATCTTCAACATCGGCATTACCGATCTTTTGGAGGGGCAAAGCGCCCATCTTTCCTCTTACACCGTGACCAAAAAGGGAGAAGGACAAGAGACTGCCAAGGAAAACGGCATTGAGATCAAAAATCTTGCGCCCCTTTTCCGCAAAAAGATCGCCGAGCCTTATTGGGTCAAATACGAATACGACGAAAGCCTGCAGGATAAGCCGATCGCCCTTACCACCCACTCGGGGCAGGAGTTTGACCTTATTATGAAGGGAAAGCTGAAGATCCAGGTCGGCGACCATATCGAATATCTTAGCGAGGGGGACAGCATCTATTACAACAGCTCCACCCCCCACGGCATGATCGCCGTCGGCGGGGGCGAATGCCTTTTCTTAGCCGTCGTTCTGCCCGGCGCGTCGCTCGCCGAGCCCTCTGTCCGCGCGACCCTTTCGGCCGTTACGCAGCAAAAGAAGTTGGCCTCGGATAAATTCATCAAGACCGAGCTTGACGAGGCGGGAGCCCTTCGGTCGATCGACTTTATGAACGAGGACCGCTTTAACTTCGCCTTTGATATCGTCGATGAGATCGCCAAGCGTGAGCCCGATAAGCTCGCGATGCTGCATATCGACCGCGATCACATCGAGCGCCGCTTCAGCTTCCGCGATATGAAGCGCGCCTCGAACGCCGCCGCGAACTATTTCGCCTCGCTCGGCATCAAGAAGGGCGACCGTGTGATGCTCGTCTTAAAGCGGCATTACCAATTTTGGTTTGCCATTCTCGGCTTACATAAGCTGGGCGCCGTGGCCATTCCCGCCACCAACCTTTTGCAAGCGCATGACTTCGAATACCGTTTTAAAGCAGCGGGGGTCAGTGCCATTGTTTGCACCGCCGACGGGGACGTCGCGCACCAGGTCGAGCTGGTGGAAAAGGATTGTCCTACTCTTTGCCACAAGATCCTCGTAGGCGGAAAGAGAGAGGGCTGGTACGACTTTGACGAGGAAAGCGCGCGCTTCAGCACCCACTTCTACCGTACCGAGGAGAGCGCCTGCGGCAACGATCCGCTGCTGATGTTCTTCACCTCGGGCACGACCGGCTACCCGAAGATCGCCGTTCATAACCATAAATATCCGCTTGGGCATTATATCACCGCTAAATATTGGCACGGTGTATACGAGGATGGGCTTCACTTTACCATTTCGGATACCGGCTGGGGCAAGGCGCTCTGGGGCAAGCTTTACGGCCAATGGCTGTGTGAGGGCGGTGTTTTCACCTATGATTTCGACCGCTTCTCGGCCGCCGATATCCTGCCGATGTTCAAAAAATACAACATCACCACCTTCTGCGCGCCGCCCACGATGCTCCGTATGCTCATCAAGGAAGATATCTCCAAATACGACCTCTCCTCGATCAAGCATATGACGACGGCGGGCGAGGCCTTGAACCCCGAGGTATACCGTCAGTTTGAAAAGGCCACGGGACTTTCGATCATGGAAGGCTTCGGGCAGACCGAGCTGACGCTCGCGATCGCCAATCTTACGGGCAGCACCTGCAAGGTCGGCTCGATGGGTAAAGCGGTCCCGCTGTACGATATCAGCTTAATGGATGCCGACGGCAACCCGGTAGAAAACGGAAAACCGGGAGAGATCGTGGTAAAGACCTCGGATAAGATCCCCTGCGGCCTCTTTACCGGTTATTACGAGAACCCCGAAAAGACCGCCGAGGTCTGGCACGACGGCTATTACCATACGGGCGATATGGCCTGGCGCGACGAGGACGGCTATTACTGGTACGTCGGGCGTGCCGATGACGTCATTAAATCCTCGGGCTACCGCATCGGTCCCTTTGAGATCGAAAGCGTCATTATGGAGCTGCCGTATGTTCTCGAATGCGGCGTTTCCGCGGCCCCCGACGAGGTAAGAGGCCAGGTCGTTAAGGCCAGCATCGTTCTGACGAAGGGAACCGAGCCCACCGAAGAGCTGAAAAAGGAGATCCAGCAGTACGTCAAGACGCATACGGCCCCCTATAAATACCCCCGTATCGTCGAATTCCGTACCGAGCTGCCGAAGACCATCAGCGGAAAGATCCAGCGCTCCAAGCTGTAAAACGGTTTTTGGGTTGGGTTTTTAGAAAAAAACACTTGACAAATGCTTTTTAGCGTGCTAAAATAATTCATAATCAAAAGCGTTGACGAAGAGGGCGCGGGTATCGAATTTTCAGAGAGACGGCGGTTGGTGAAAGCCGTTAAAGGAAGACCCGGCGTTTGTAGCTTCTGAGCTGAGGGGAAGAAAGAGCGATCGAGTAGAACCCCTTCGTGCTTGCCGCGTTAGTGCATACGGGCTGATTGGCCCTGAGTGGCAGAATTTCTGCAATTTGAGTGGTACCGCGGGTATTGTATAAACAAGCTCGTCTCAAAGCATTTATCTTTGTGACGGGCTTTTTCTGTTCCGTCCCCCCGAAAAGGAGAGAAAAATGAAGGGTCTTGACCAGAAAATCCGCGAAATGGCGGGAAGAATCCGTGAGCTTCGCGAGATCGAAAATCTGACCACCGCGCAAATGGCGCAAAAGACCGCTGTGTCGGAAGAGGAATACATTGCCTGTGAAAACGGGCTTTCGGACCTCAACTTTGCCTTTATCTACCGTTGCGCGCAGGCCTTTAACGTAGACGTTACCGATATTATTGAGGGTAACAGCCCGCGTCTTAAATCCTATACCCTGACAAGAAGCGGCGAGGGGCAGAAGATCGAGCAGGCGCACGGCATGACCTATTTTAACTTAGCGCCCAACTTCCGCCACCGTATTGCCGAGCCGCTGTACGTTCACAGCGTATACAGTGAAGAGGCCCAGCATAAGCCGATCGAGGTGACCACCCACACGGGGCAGGAATGTGACATCGTTATCTCGGGTCATTTAAAGGTAAAGGTCGGCGAGCATGAGGAGGTCCTCGGCCCCGGCGACAGCATTTACTATAACAGCCTTTCGCCCCACGGCATGATCGCCGTCGGCGGGGAGGACTGCCTCTTTTACGCGATCGTTCTTAATCCGACGGGCGAAGAGATCCCCGAGCTTCCCGCCACCAAAAAGAGCGAGAGCGAGCGCCTGAAAAAGGACGAGCAGGATCGTATCTATAACCGCTTTATCGAGGTGACCGAAAACGAAAACGGCACCCCGACCTCGATCCGCTTTAAGAATACCGAGCACTTTAACTTCGCCTTTGACGTTTTAGACGCCATTGCCGAAAAGGATCCCGATAAGACCGCCCTTTTGCATATCGGAAACGATAAGAGCGAGCGGCGCTTTTCCTTCCTTGATATCAAAAAGGCGTCCTGCCGCGCGGCCAACTACTTCAAATCGCTCGGCATCAAACGGGGGGATCGCGTTATGCTGATCCTTGGGCGGCATTACCAGTTCTGGCAAGCGATGCTCGGTCTTAACCGTCTTGGCGCCATTGCCATCCCCGCCCCCAACCAGCTGCTTGACCACGACCTTGAATACCGCTTCCGGGCGGCGGGGGTCGATACCGTGCTTTGCACCGCGAGAAGCAGCGTTTCGGATGAGGTCGATAAGGCCTCTCTCAAGTGCCCCACCCTTCGCCACAAGATCCTCGTAGACGGAAAGAAGGAGGGCTGGCGCAGCTACGACGAGGAATGCTCGCTTTTCAGCACGCATTACGATCGGGACGAAAGCACCCCGGGCGGCGACGACCTGATGCTGATGTTCTTTACCTCGGGTACCACCGGCTACCCGAAGATCGCCGCGCATACGTATAAATACCCCTTGGGTCATTTCCATACCGCGAAATACTGGCATAACGTCGATCCCGACGGGCTGCACTTCACCATCTCGGATACCGGCTGGGCCAAGGCGATGTGGGGCAAGCTCTACGGCCAATGGCTCTGCGAGGCGGCCACCTTCGTTTACGATTTCGACCGCTTCTCGGCCTCCGATATTCTGCCGATGTTCAAGAAATACGGCATCACCACCTTCTGCGCGCCCCCCACGATGCTTCGTATGATGGTCAAGGAGGATATTTCGAAATACGATCTTTCCTCGATCAAGCATATGACAACGGCGGGAGAGGCCCTGAACCCCGAGGTCTACCGCCAATTTGAGAAGGCCACCGGCCTTGCGATCTTAGAGGGCTTCGGGCAGACCGAGACCACCATGGTCATCGGGAATATGACCGGCGCCTCGCACAAGATCGGCTCGATGGGTAAGCCCGCCCCGATCTACGACGTCACGCTTCTTTCGCCCGACGGCAAGGAGGTCGGCGTCGGTGAGCCCGGCGAGATCGTTATCAACCTTAAAAACGGTTCCCCCTGCGGCCTTTTCGTCGGCTATTACGGCGACGAGGAAAAGACCCGCGAGGTGCGCTACGAGGGCTACTATCACACGGGCGACCTTGCCTGGCGTGATGAAGACGGCTTCTATTGGTACGTCGGCCGCGCCGATGACGTTATTAAGTCCTCGGGCTATCGCATCGGGCCGTTCGAGATCGAAAACGTCATTATGGAGCTGCCGTACGTTCTCGAATGCGGCGTTTCGGCCGCGCCCGACGAGGTAAGAGGTCAGGTCGTGAAAGCGAGCATCGTCTTAACGCTCGGCACCACCCCCTCGGACGAATTGAAAAAGGAGATCCAGCAGTACGTCAAAACGCATACCGCGCCCTACAAATACCCGCGTATCGTCGTCTTCTGTGACAGTCTTCCCAAGACCACCAGCGGTAAGATCCGCCGCAATATGCTGTAAGCTATGATGAACCGAAAAAGAATTACGATTATTTCGGGGCACTACGGAAGCGGAAAGACCAACATCGCGCTCTCTCTTGCCGCCTCGTTGCGGAAAGCGCACGATAGGGTTCTCATTGCCGATATCGACATCGTAAACCCTTACTTCCGCACCAAGGACAGCGAAGCGCTTTTAAGAAGCCTTGATATCCGCCTCATCTGCTCCACCTACGCCAACACCAATCTCGATATTCCCGCCCTTCCCCCCGATCTTTATACGGTTACCGACGATAAAAGCTACCAAACCGTGCTTGACGTCGGTGGGGACGAGCGAGGGGCCCTCGCGCTTGGGCGGCTTGCCCCCGCCATACGGGAGGAAAATAATTACGAGATGCTTTTCGTTATCAATTGCTATCGCCCCTTGACACGCGACCCCGATAGTGCTATAAAGGTAATGAGAGAGATCGAAGAGGCCGCGGGCCTATGCTGCACCGGCATCGTCAATAACTCCAACCTCGGGGACGAAACGACGAAGGAAACGCTTCTTTCCTCTCTTGCTTACGCCGAGGAGGTAGCGAAAAAGAGCGGTCTTCCGCTTCTTTTCCATACGGTAGACAGACGGCTTTATTCAGAGTGCCAACCGTTTATCCCCAATCTCTTCCCGTTAGATCTGCAAAGTAAATTTTACAAGGAGAATACATTATGGCAAAATTAAGCTTTAAAACCGATAAATGTAAGGGCTGTGGCCTTTGCGTTCATTTTTGCCCCCGCGGGGTTCTCAGGATTGCCACCGACAAGATCAATCAAAAGGGGCATCACCCCGTTGAAGCGGAAAATACGGAGGCCTGCATCGGCTGCGCCTTCTGCGCGACCATGTGCCCCGATTGCATCATCACGGTAGAAAGGTAAGAAAGAAAATGGCTGATAAAGTATTAATGAAGGGTAACGAAGCGATTGCCGAGGCCGCGATCTTAGCCGGCTGCCGCCATTATTTCGGATACCCCATCACCCCCCAGACCGAGATCGCCGCTTACATGGCGAAGCGCATGCCCAAGATCGGCGGCGTGTTTCTTCAGGCCGAAAGCGAGATCGCCGCGATCAATATGGTATACGGTGTTTCCGCTACCGGTAAGCGCGTTATGACCTCCTCCTCCAGCCCCGGTATTTCCTTAAAGGGCGAGGGGCTCTCCTATCTTGCCGGCGCGGATCTTCCCGCCCTCGTCGTCAACGTTCAGCGCGGCGGCCCCGGGCTCGGCGGTATCCAGCCCTCTCAATCCGACTATTTCCAAGCCACCAAGGGCGGTGCCCACGGTGACTTCCATATGCTGGTCTTAGCCCCTGCCTCGGTGCAGGAGATGGCCGAGCTTACCGTACGCGGCTTTGATCTTGCCGACAAGTACCGTATGACCACGATGATCTTGGCCGACGGTACGATGGGCCAGATGATGGAGCCCGTATCGCTTGACTTTGCCAAGGCCGAGCCGATCGAAAAGCCCTGGGCGACGACGGGTACCGAGAAACAGCGCCCGCACAACGTCGTCAACTCGCTTTTCTTAAAGCCCGAGGAGCTGGAAAGAACCAACTTTGAGCGCTATGAGCGCTACGCCGCGATCGAGGAAAACGAGGTCATGTTTGAAGAATACCGCATGGAGGACGCCGAGATCTGCATCGCCGCCTTCGGTATCGCCTCACGCGTATCGAAGAACGCGATCGACGAAGCCCGCCGCCGCGGCATCAAGGTCGGCCTTATCCGCCCCATCACCCTCTGGCCCTTCCCCACGAAAGCCTTTGCGAAGGCCGCCGAAAAGGTCAAGGCCTTTATCTCGGTCGAGCTTTCGATGGGACAGATGATCGAGGACATCCGTCTTTCGGTCAACGGAAAGGCCCCCGTTACGCTTTGCAATCGCGCGGGCGGTATGATCCCCTCGCCGGAAGAAGTGCTGGCTGCTATTGAGGCGGCCGCACAAAAAGGAGGCAACTGATATGATCGTATTTGATAAACCGAAGGCGCTTGCCGACCTTCCGTTTCACTACTGCCCCGGCTGCACCCACGGTATCGTTCACCGCTTGGTAGCCGAGGTTATGGATGAGCTTGACATTGAGGGAAAAGCCATTGGTATTGCTCCCGTCGGCTGCTCGGTCATGGCGTATGACTACTTTAACTGCGATATGATCGAGGCCGCCCACGGTCGCGCGCCCGCGGTTGCGACCGGTGTCAAGCGCTCGGATCCCTCGCGCATCGTCTTTACTTACCAGGGAGACGGCGACCTTGCCTCGATCGGTATGGCCGAAACGGTACACGCTGCCGCCCGTAACGAAAACATCACCATCATCTTTATCAACAACGCCATCTACGGCATGACCGGCGGACAGATGGCCCCCACCTCGCTGCCGGGTCAGGTGACCCAGACCTCGCCCTATGGGCGTGACACGAGCCACTGCGGCTTCCCGATCAAGGTATCCGAGATGCTCTCGCAGCTGGACGGCGCCGAGTATATCGAGCGCGTGGCCGTCAACAACGTCAAAAACGTAAAGAATGCCAAAAAGGCGATCAAAAAGGCCTTTGAGAACCAGGTCAACGGAAAGGGCTTTTCGCTTGTCGAGGTCATTTCCAGCTGCCCCACCAACTGGGGTATGACGCCCAAGGCGGCGCTTGACTGGATCGACGAAAAGATGATCCCCTATTACCCGCTCGGCGTTTACAAAGACCGTTCGGCCGGAAAGTGAGGAAAAAAGCATGAGTACTACGCAATATCTGATCGCAGGCTTTGGCGGACAGGGTATTCTGTTTGCCGGTAAATTCCTTGCTTACTTCGGTCTAAGTGAGGATAAGAACGTCAGCTGGCTTCCCTCCTACGGCCCCGAAATGCGCGGCGGCACCGCCTCTTGCAGCGTAATCGTCAGCGATACCCCCGTCGGCTCGCCCATCGTGCAAAAGCCGGACGTTTTGATCGCGATGAACCTGCCCTCTCTGGATAAATACGAGGATAGCGTTGCCCCCGGCGGCACGATCTACGTCGATTCGACGCTGATCGAGCGTAAGGTAAAGAGAAGCGACGTAAAGGTCGTTTATCTGCCGGCGACCCGCTTGGCGGACGAAGAAAAGATCTCGACCCTTGCCAACATGATCATTATGGGCCGCGTGCTGTACGATAACGGAAACTTCGACAAGGACGATCTTGTTCTTGCCGCCCTTAAAAAGGTCATCTCGGCTAAGCGCGCCGATATGCTGGAAGTAAACCTCGGTGCTCTTCGCATCGGAAAAGACTACAAGGGAGAATAACAATGGAAATCAAGATCATCGAAAAGGAAAAGCGTTCCTCCTTGCCCGACCCCTCTACCTTGGGGTTCGGTAAGATCTTTACCGACCATATGTTTATTATGGACTACGAAGCCGGGATCGGCTGGCATAACGCCCGCATCGTCCCCTTCGGGCCCTTCCCCATTCACCCCGCCTCGACCGCGCTTCACTACGGCTCGGAGATCTTTGAGGGGCTGAAGGCCTACCGTCGGAAGGATGGGAAGGTACAGCTCTTCCGCCCGATCGAAAACATCCGCCGTATGAACCGCTCGGCAGAGCGTCTGTGCCTGCCCCAGATCCCCGAGGATCTGGCGCTTGAGGTGTTGACCGCCTTCATTCGCCACGAGCAGGAATGGACCCCCTCGGCCGAGGGAACCTCGCTTTACATTCGCCCCTTTATGTTCGGAAACGACGAAACGCTGGGCGTTCACGCCGTGCATAAGGCCACCTTTATGATCATCACTTCGCCGGTTGGCAGCTACTACAAGGAAGGGCTTAACCCCGTTAAGATCATGATCGAGGACGAGGACGTACGCGCCGTTCGCGGCGGTACCGGCGAAGCCAAGTGCGGCGGAAACTACGCCGCCAGCAACCGCGCGGGCAAAAAGGCCGCCGATCAGGGCTATTCGCAGGTTCTGTGGCTGGACGGTGTTGAGCGCAAGTATATCGAAGAGGTTGGCGCTATGAATGTTATGTTCAAGATCGACGGTGAGATCGTCACCCCGATGCTTACGGGCTCGATCCTGCCGGGTATCACCCGCAAATCCTGCCTTGAAGTGCTGAAAAAAGAGGGCTACCGCGTTAGCGAGCGCCTTATCAGCGTTGATGAGCTGGGCGAAGCCTTGGAAAAGGGCACGCTGGAAGAGGCGTGGGGCTGCGGCACCGCCGCCGTCGTCTCCCCGATCGGAGAGCTTTGCTATAAGGGTGTAAAGTACACCATCAACGAAGGAAAGATCGGTCAGGTGACCGGCTATCTTTACGATACCATCACCTCGATCCAATGGGGCAAGGCCGCCGATCCCTTCGGCTGGACCTATCCCATCGACTAAACGAAAAAGAGCGTGGGAAACCACGCTCTTTTTATATAAAAACGAAAGGAGTGCCGAAAATGGTTCTTGACAACTACACGGTGATCGACGCCCACTGTCATATCTACCCCGAGAAGATCGCTTCGCGCGCCGTCCGCGGAACCGACGAATTTTACGGTCTCCATTCCTACGGGCAAGGCCTCGTTTCCTGTATGTTGAAGGAAGAGGGCGAAGCGGGGGTCGACCGCTTTATCGTGCAATCGGTCGCTTCCACGCCCCATCAGGTGCGCTCGATCAACGCCTTCATCGAAAGCGAGGTAAAGCAGCACGGGGATACGCTGATCGGCCTTGGAACGCTTCATCCCGCCTCGCCCGATCTTGACGGCGATCTTGACGATCTTCTTGAAAGAAAGCTTCACGGTGTAAAGCTGCACCCCGATATCCAGAATTTCGCGATCGACGACGAGCGCTGCTATCCGATCTACGAGCGATGCCAAAGTGAGGGGCTCCCCATTCTTATGCATACGGGCGATCACCGCTTCGACCGATCGAACCCCAACCGCCTTTTGCCGATCCTTAGGGCCTTTCCCCGCCTTACCGTCGTGGGGGCGCATCTTGGCGGCTGGTCGGTATGGGAGGAGGCGGTCAAAACGCTCTCCCCCTTCCCAAATCTTTTCGTCGATACCTCATCAAGCTCTGCCTTTATGAAAAGAGAGGAATTCGGTCGGCTGATAAACGCTTGGGGGGCAGAGCGCGTGCTTTTCGGAACCGATTATCCCATGTGGCGCGCCGACCGGGAGATCGAGGCGCTTTTATCGCTTCGCCTTTCGGAGGCTGACTATCGCGCCATCTTCTCGGAAAACGCAAAAAAGGTTTATAAATTCGATTGATACCTTTTCTTTGTAAATGGAAAGGCCCAGCTTTAAAGCGGGGCCTTCATTTTATGAAACCAAAAGAGGAAGCGCACAAAGCGGTGCCTGCGATATAGCAGTATAAACCAACTAACAGGAAAAGGATAGAGAAATTTTGCGTTCTCTATCCTTTTTTCTTGACAAGCATTGCATTTGTGGACACAAATGCTATTTTTAGTTATGAGTTATGAGGCTCGCTTACGCTCACCGTTATGAGTTTGCTCCGCAACCGTTATGATACGATCGCCTTGTTGCTTCAAGCTGCACCGAAGGTGCGTCATAACTTGCCGAAGGCAATCATAACTCTAAGCTCGCCACAGGCGATCATAGTTGGCGACCTGCTCTACGGCAGGTACGCCAACGGCGGTTTTTCTTTTTTATGTCGGTTTTAAAGCCGGCTTTACTCCTCACTTGGCAAGGAAAGATCAAGGCACCCCTTATCGGTAAAGACGGTATGGCTCGTAAAGCCAACCCGCTTGGAGAGAGAAAGGGCATCAAGAAAGCCGAAAAGCAGGCCCTCCTTTCGGTGACAGTCGCTGCTGAAAAGAATACGCCCCCCTTTTTGAAAGATCAAGGAAAGAAGCTGTTCGTCAGGGTAGGGGGTGCTTTTGTAGCCGCGCGCGATTGCCCCCGTGTTGATCTCGAAGGGCTTTTGGTAGCGTAACAGCTCCTCGATCGCCCCCTCGGCGTATTCGTAATAGCCGGGCGGGGTTTCAAGCCCCAGAATATCCTTGTATTTGGTGATAAGGTCAAGGTGAGCGACAGCATCCGCTTCGCTTTCCTCAAGCACATGGGAAAGGGCGGTGTAATAATCGCGGCATAGGGCCCCGTAATCGTCGAAATAAACGTCGTGAAGCACCTGTTTAAAGGATTCGATTGATTCGTCAAGCGGTAAAAGAAGATCTCCCTTTTTCAGATAGTGCATAGCGCCGATGGCGTATGAAAAGCGTCGATCGTAAGGCCCCGAAAGCATATCCTGTTCTACTCCGCAAAGGATCGAAAGGTTGGGGGCGTAAGAGCTTTTCAAGGCTTCTACCGTTTCAAGATAAGAAGAAAGATCCTCTTTCTTCATCGCCCAATCGTTCGGAAAGGGCAGGGGGCTGTGCCCCGAAAAGCCAAGAGAGGTAAGCCCCTGCGCCTTGGCTTCTTCGGCTATCGAGGCGGCGCTGTCGCACCCATCGCAGAAAAGCGTGTGTGTGTGAAAATTCGTTGTCAGCATCACTTCGTCATTTTTTCCTGCTTCACCTTGTGGTCGATCACGTGGCGGGAGGCAAGCTCTTTTCGCACGTCGTCTACCGTAATGCCCATCTCGACCATTAGGACCATGGCGTGATAAGCAAGGTCGGCAAGCTCGTATATCGTTTCCTTTTTATCCTCTGCCTTGGCAGCAATAATGACCTCGGTGGATTCTTCCCCCACCTTTTTCAAGATCTTATCCAGCCCCTTATCAAAAAGGTAGGTGGTGTAAGAATTCTCGGGTCTTTCCTGCTTTCGGCCGACCAAAAGGCCGTAAAGTCCATCCATTGAAAATTCCCCACGGTCTTCGGCAATATACAGCTTGTCGTTAAAGCAGGAATCGCTGCCCGTATGGCAGGCAGGGCCGTCCTTTTCCACGGCGATCAGCAGCGCGTCGCGGTCACAGTCTGCGGTGATAGAGACAACGTGCTGATACGCGCCACTGGTCTCCCCCTTCAGCCAAAGCGCTTGGCGCGAACGGCTGAAAAAGCAGGTGAGCCCCTTTTCCAGCGTAATTTGAAGGCTTTCACGGCTCATATAAGCTAAGGTCAGAACCTTTTTGCTGCGTGCATCGGTAACGATGGCGGGGATCAGACCCTTTTCGTCAAATGTAAGATCGTTGATCTGTAGCATGGTGCTTCTCCTTTAATTATCGGATGGTAACGCCGTTTTGGCGCAGATAGGATTTTAAGTCGTTGATCTTAACCTCCCCGAAGTGGAAGATCGAGGCGGCAAGGCCCGCATCAACTGCAGGGACCTTCTCAAAAAGCGCAAGAAAATCGCGGGCACAGCCTGCCCCGCCCGAGGCGATGACAGGAACCCTTACGGCATCACACACCGCCCCCAACAGGTCAAGATCGAAGCCGCCCTTGACCCCATCGGTGTCGATCGAATTGACCACGACCTCGCCGGCGCCCATTTCGCAACAGCGCTTGATCCAGGAAATGGCCTCCAGACCCGTGTTTTCGCGGCCACCCTTGGCAAATACGGTAAAGCGCCCGTCTACCCGCTTTACGTCGCAGGAAAGTACAACACACTGGTTACCGTATTTTTTGGCCGCCCGAAGGATCAGATCGGGATCACGCAAGGCACCCGAATTGACACTTACCTTATCGGCACCGCATTTTAAAACACGGTCGAAATCGTCAAGATCGTTGATGCCGCCTCCGACGGTAAGCGGGATAAAGACCCGTTCGGCCACCTCCTTCAGGATGTCGGTAAAAAGCCGACGTCCGTCGCTGCTGGCGGTAATATCGTAAAAAACCAGCTCGTCAGCGCCTGCGTCGCTGTAATATTCCCCCAGCACGACGGGGGAAGAAACATCGGAAAGATTTTCAAAGTTGACCCCCTTGACAACGCGCCCGTTTTTGACGTCGAGGCAGGGGATGATACGTTTGGTGATCATTTTGCCGCCTCCAGTGCTTCGGATAGGTCAAGTGCCCCCTCGTAATAGGCCTTCCCGATGATGGCACCGTAAAGCGACAGCGAACGAAGTGCCCGTATATCGGCCAGCGAGGATACCCCGCCCGAGGCAGTGATATTCAGAGAAAAGGACTCCTTTAGTGTGCGGTAGAGCGAAAGATTGGTGCCTGCCATCGCCCCATCTTTTGAAATATCGGTGCAGATAACCGTTTTTACCCCCAAGGCCTGCATGCTTTCGCAAAAGCGTATGCAATCAAGTTCGGTGGTCTCTTGCCAACCGCTTATAGCAACCTTGCCGTCCTTGGCGTCGATCCCAACGGCGATCCGTTCCCCATAGACCGAAAGCGCCTCCTTCAAAAAAGCGGGGTCCTTCACGGCGGCGGTGCCGAGGATCACGCGGTCTACCCCGCAGTCAATATATTTTTTTACGGTTTCCATCGTGCGGATGCCGCCGCCGACCTCTATGAAAAGGGGGGTTCGCTCGGCAATTTCCCAAACGGTGGAAAGGTTGGGGGTGGTGCCATCCTTGGCCCCTTCAAGGTCAACGAGATGGATATGGGTGACCCCCTTACGCACGAAGTCCTCGGCGACCGAGAGAGGGTTCTCGTGATAGACCGTCATCCTTCGGTAATCGCCCCGTAAAAGGCGAACCGCCTTTTTTTCGTATAGATCAATGGCAGGAAAAAGCAGCATAACAACAATCCTTTGTTTTATATTTCACAAAAGGCTTTCAGGATCATAAGCCCCACGCGTCCGCTTTTTTCGGGGTGAAACTGACAGCCGTAAATATTTTCTTTTTGAACGATGGCGGGGACGGAATAGCCGTATTCGGAGCTTGCCACCACCGCGCTTTCGCAAAAGGCGGCGTGATACGAGTGCACGAAATAGACGCAATCCCCCTCGTTTATATAAGAGAGAAGGGGGCTTTTCTTTTGGAAGATAAGCGCGTTCCACCCGATATGGGGGATTTTGTAGCTTGGGGACAGATCAAAGGGGACGACCCTCCCCGGGATCAGGGAAAGCCCCCGGTGCTCCCCATATTCGTAGCTTTTTTCAAACAGCAGCTGCATACCGAGGCAAATGCCGAGCAGAGGCTTACCTCCCATGGCCTCTTCGGTCAAAAAGCCGTCAAGCCCATCGTCGGAAAGCTTGGCAATGGCGTCACCGAAGGCGCCGACCCCCGGTAGGATCAGCTTATCGCACCTTTTAAGCTCTTTTTTTTCGCGGCTGATCAGGACTTCTTTGCCGATCGCCTTTAAGGAAGAGGAGAGTGAAAAAAGATTTCCGACCCCATAGTCAACGATTCCGATCATCACAGCACCCCTTTGGTAGAGGGGATCTCGTTTATAAAGGCTTCTTCGATGGCGACCGCTGCGCGTAACGAGCGCGCGAAGGATTTAAAGGCCCCCTCGGCTATATGGTGCGCGTTGGTGCCCGCCATTTTTACGATATGAAGACCGATCCCCGCATTCCGTACGAGCGAAAGGAAGAATTCTTCAATCAGCTCGGTGGGGAAGCTGCCGATCTTTTGCGCGCGTATCGGCAGATCAAGCCGCAGATAGCTGCGCCCCGAAATATCAAGGGAGGTAAGAATAAGGCTTTCGTCCATCGGAAGAATGGTGGTGCCGTAACGCACGATCCCCCTTCCGTCTCCCAGCGCTTCCTTGATCGCACGCCCCAAAACGATCCCCACGTCCTCGACCGTGTGATGATAATCCACCTCGGTATCCCCCACAGCCTTCAGGGTAAGGTCAAAGCGGGCATGATGGGCCAAAAGCGTCAGCATATGATCAAAAAAGCCGCAGTTCGTTTGCACGTCGGCCTTTCCCACCCCATCCAGACAAAGGGTAAGCTCAATATCGGTTTCTTTGGTGGTTCTTTTTATCGTTGCGCTTCTCATTCTTTTTCTCCTATGATCTTGGCAATTTCCTCGGTAAAGATCTGCATTTCCTGCGGTGTGCCGACGGTTATGCGGATATACCGATCGATGCGTGGCTTTTTGAAATGGCGAACGAGGATCCCTCTTTCCTTTAAGGAAAGATAAAGCTCCTCCCCTTCTTTCTTTTTATGCGAAGCGAAGAGAAAATTTGCTTTAGAGGGAAGTACCGTAAAGCCAAGCTTACGTAGATCTTCCGCGGTTTTTTCGCGCGTTTTTACGATCAGACGCGCGTTTTCTTCGTAGTAGCCGCTGTCTTTTAGCGAGGCGATGCCCGCCATTTGCGTCAGGGTATTGACGTTATAAGGGTTGGTCGCGTATTTGATCTTTTCAAGGTCGGCTATCAGCTCCCCATTTCCGATGGCAAAGCCAAGCCTGCCCCCCGCAAGGCTTCTCGATTTCGAGAAGGTGTGTACGGTAAGAAGGTTTTTATATTTTTTGTAAAGCTTGTAAAACGCGGTGCCGCCGAAATCCACGTAAGCCTGGTCGAGCAAAATTACGCTGTCGGGGTTCCCCACAAGGATATGCTCCACCTCCTCAAGCGAAAGCTCAATTCCCGTGGGGGCATTGGGGCTTGCCAGAACGATCAGCTTCTTAAGGCCGATAAAAGCATTGGCATGTAGCGTAAAATCCTCTTTTAGGGGGATAACGGTGGAGGAAAGCCCGTGAAGCTCGGCAAAGACTTCATAAAAGCCGTACGTGATATCGGTATACGCAACGCCTTTTTCTCCGTAGGCCATAAAGGCGAAATTTAAAATTTCGTCCGATCCGTTTCCTACGAAGATCTCCTTTTTTTGAACTCCGTAGGCTTCGGCCAACGCCTCCTTTAATCGATCGGCGGTCGGGTCGCAGTAAAGGCGAAGCGAGCAGATGCTTTCACGGTCGATGGCCGATAGCACCGAGGGGCTTGGCGGATAAGGGGACTCGTTGGTGTTCAGCTTGATGTATTGCTTGTCGCGCGGTTGCTCTCCCGGTGTATAGGCGGTCATTTCGCTAAGCCGCGATTGTAAAAAACGACTCATATTTCCTCACTAAAACGAACTGTGGCGCTTCTTGCGTGGGCCGAAAGCCCTTCCTCTTCGGCAAAGCGCTCTACGTCACGGTATACCTTTCGAAGTGCTTTTTCGGTATAAAAGGTGTATTGGGATTTTTTTACAAAATCGTCCACCGACAAGGGGGAAGAAAAACGGGCGGTTCCCGAGGTCGGCAGGGTGTGGTTGGTCCCGGCGAAATAATCGCCTAACGATTCGGGGCAGTAACGCCCCATAAAGATGCTGCCCGCGTTCTCAATACGGTCAAGGTAATCAAAGGGATTATCGACCATAAGCTCCAAATGCTCGGGCGCGATACGGTTGCTGACCCTTATCACCTCTTCAAAATCATCGGCTACAATGATTTTTCCGTTGTTTTCGATCGAGGCCCGCGCGATCTCCATGCGCGGCAGGCGGGAAAGCTGAAGCTCTATCTCTTCTTGCACCGCCTTTGCCAGAGAGGGGCTGTCGGTGACAAGGACGGCAGAGGCCATTTTATCATGCTCCGCTTGCGATAAAAGGTCGGCCGCTACGTGGCGGGGATTGCTTTTTTCATCGGCAATGATCAAAATTTCGCTGGGGCCCGCGATCATATCGATGCTGACAAGCCCAAAGACCTGCCGCTTGGCCTCGGCCACAAAGGCGTTTCCCGGCCCGACGATCTTATCGACGGGGGCAACGCTTTCTGTGCCGTAGGCAAGGGCCGCGATCGCTTGCGCGCCCCCCATTTTATAAACGGTATCGACCCCTGCGATCTTGGCCGCAACCAAAATGGCGGGAGAGATCCTTCCGTCCTTGTTTGGAGGGGTGGCGATCACGATACGGCGACAGCCCGCAAGCTTGGCGGGAATGGCATCCATTAACACGGTCGAAGGGTAGCTGGCGGTGCCGCCCGGCACGTAAAGCCCTACCCGTTCGATGGGGGTGATCTTTTGTCCGATTACGATGCCGTCTTCTTTTTTTATCTCAAAGCCTTGGCGGATCTGCTTTTCGTGAAATTCGCGGATATTCGCGGCAGCCCGTTTGATGACCTGCTTAAAGTCTTCTTCCAAGAGAAGTTCGGCTTCTTTAAATTCTTCTTCGCTAACGATAAGCGAGGAAAGGCGGGCCTTATCGAATTTTTCGGTGTATTCGTAAAGGGCCGCATCCTTTCTGTTCCGTATGTCGGCGATAATCTTCGAAACAATATCGCTTACCGCGGCGGTATCCTCCTGCCGTTCGAATATTTTTTCTTGCAGGGCGCGGTAGTTTAAAATTTTAATCATCCTTCGGTACCTCTTTTGAAAGGGCTTTTCGTACAGCCTCTATTTTTTCCGCCTTAAAGCCGAAGGACGCCTTGTTGGCAATTAGGCGAGCACTGATGGGCGCAACGGTTTCAAAGGGGATAAGATCGTTTTCAAGCAGGGTCTTTCCGGTTTCGACAATATCGACGATCACGTCCGAAAGCCCCAGAATCGGCGCCAGCTCAATGGAGCCGTTCAGGTGAATGATATCAATATCTCTGCATTTTTTGGCGTAATAATGCTTTGCGATCCGTGAGAATTTGGTGGCGACCCGCAGGGTCTTGCTTTCGTCGTCGCAAAAATCCTTTTTGGCAGCAACGGCCATACGGCATTTTCCGATGCGAAGATCCAAAAGCTCGAAAACGTCGGGCTGATATTCAAGCAGGATATCCTTACCCGCCACACCGATATCGGCACTGCCCCTTTCTACGTATATGGTGACGTCAGAGGGCTTGACCCAGAAAAAGCGAAGCTTTTTTTTCCGATTTTCAAAGATCAGCTTGCGGTTGGTTTCTTTGATCGCGGGGCAGTCGAAGCCTGCCCTTTCAAACAGCCCGTATACCGTTTCGCCAAGCCGCCCCTTGGGAAGGGCAATGTTGAGATATCCGTCCTCCCGTTCGGTCTTTTCCTGCAAGCGCTCCAAGGCGTCGAGGTAAAAGGCAAAGCCGATGGCTCCCCCGTTTTTCCCCATTTTCCGAACCAGGTTATCGTAGCGACCGCCGGCCAGCACCCGCTCCTCCAGCCCGTTGATAAATCCGCGGAAAACGAGGCCGCTGTAATAGCCGCCCTTGCAGGCGATGGAAAAATCGATCGAAAGATTTTGCGAAAAGCCGAGAGTAAACAGCGATCGGCAAATATCCCCAAAATCTTGCAACAGAGCTTTCGTTTTGGGGGAGCGGGCAATCGAAGAAAGAAAGGAAAGCGTTTCTTCTGCCCCGCCCTGTCCCCTTATAAGAGCTCTCGTGGCTTTGTATGCCCCCTCACTCAAAAGGGGCTTTACAGACCCCGTGTTTTTTTCGGCGATTGCCGCAAGCACCGTGCCCCATCTCTCTTCTTCGATCCCAAGATCGGCAAGCAGTGCACGAAGCAGTGATACGTCGGCCAGCTGCAAAAGAAAGCGAGGGGAAAGCGCAGCAAGGCTTTTCAGCGCCAGGGCGGTTACCTCGACCGTCTCTTGCTTATCGAGCTTACCGATGCATTCAACCCCCGTCTGCATGATCTCACGGTAGCTGTTGGTCGGACCCGCCATGCGGTATACGTTTTCATTATAATAATATTTCTGGGGGAGATTGGCCGTATCCTTGGCGTTTTTAATAATCGAAAGCGTGACGTCGGGCTTTAAAGCCATCAGCTTCCCGTTGGTATCGTTAAAGGCAATGACACCGTCGGACACTAAAAACTCCTTGTTTTTGGAATACAAGTCGTATTCCTCAAATTTACTCATTTTAAAAGGACGGTAGCCCGCCCCTGCGAAAAGCCCCCGAAGCGTAAGGATCGCCCTTTCGGAGAAGCTTAAAAGCGAATCTTCAATCATGCTTTCTCTTTATCCTTTCCAGCACAGTTTCATAGCCACCCTGTCCTTTGTGGAGATAGCGGCTGATCCTGGATATGGTGGCGGTGCTTGCCCCCGTTTTTTTGTTGATCTCGGTATAGCTGGCTCCTTCGCGCAAAAACTCTGCCACCTCAATGCGTTGGGTGATAGCGGCAAGCTCTTGCTCGGTGCAGATATCCTTGAAAAAGGCTTCGCACTCTGTACGGTTTTTCAACGAAAGCACGGCCTTATAAAGCTTTTTGAAGTCGGTGGTTGTATGTTCCTTCATAGAAAATCCTCCTCGTGGCCTACGTTTTAAAATTTTAGCATACTAAAGTATAAAAGTCAAGCACTTTCATAAGAAAAAGCGAAACTTTTTGGAAAAAGGAAGCAAAAAGAAGAAAACGGGCTAATGGCAGATGAAAAACAAAAAGAGGAAACGATGTAAAACATCGAATCCTCTTTTTTATAATGCCTCATTCTTCCTCGTCCTTCTTTTTGGCAAGGTTGATAAGGGGCTTTTTAAGCTTTTTCGCATATTTTAAGGCGGCGTATGCACCGCCTTCCTCTCGTTCTACATGGCAGATCACAAGATCAGCTTGCTCTACCATCCAACGGTTTCGCCTTGTGATAGCATCCTTTGGATGAATTTTTTTGTTGCTTTCGGACAGTATAACACGATCGTAGTATTCCTCATAATACCCCATGTCTTTTTGGAGATAGGGCAGCACGCAGATGAATTCGGTTCTTTCTTTGCCCATTGCGTTTTGAACACGTTTTATTACGGTAGCGGCGTAAACGTCGAATTCACCGTTACGACCAATATATATTTCAACAAAAGGATTTGTACGTATTAAGTTTTGCAATAAAGGATAAAGAGTTTTATCAAGGATACGGTTTTCGCAGAAATCACGGTGGCCGAAAAGAACGACCCTATATGTATCATCTATCCACATCAATCATTTTACCTGTCAACGCTTTCTTTGTTTTTGTTTTACAACTCTGATTGTATCACAATTTTCACAAAATATCAAATATTGGTTATGATTTAATCCAAATATATTCTGTAATCTCCCAAAACGCTAACCTATACTATTAGTTAAGAACAACAACTAATGTTTTTGGGAGAATAGCATGAATATGTCATCTATTGGAAAGCGGATAAGAAAATACAGAAAGGCGAAAGGCTGGCGTCAAGAAGATTTTGCCGAGAAAATCGGATTAAGCGTTACCTATACGGGAATGATCGAGAGGGGGGAGAAGGTTCCCAAGCTCGAAACCTTTATTACCATAGCCAATGCATTAGGCGTATCGGCTGATTTGTTGCTTGCTGATGTGCTTTTAACCGGCTATACGGTAAAATCATCTGAAATGACGGAGAAAATTTCCTCGTTACCCCCTTCTGAAAGAGAAAGAATTTACAGCGTTGTAAATACAATGATAAACTTTGAGAAAAAGAAATGAATTAAAAAAGAGGATTTGATGTAACTTTCAAATCCTCTTTTTTATTTGCGATTGTGTCCTCACCGGTCGCATAGTCGAAATGCGCGCTCATTCTCATTCGCTTCATTTCTCCTTGCTTTGCGGGGTATCACTTCGTGAAAAAGCCACAACGTGGCTTTTTCGCTCGTTCACTAAATACGCAGCCCGGGCGCACGGATTTGATGCAGAAATCGCCGTTCTCCGACCGAGAGGCGTATACGATACGTCGGAGGAAGGAAACGGCGATAGAAAAGGAAATATAATAATGATGGAAGAAAGCCTATGGCTTTCAACCTTAAAATCAACCGAATACCGAAGATGAAAAAAGGGATTATATGCAAAAACCATATAATCCCTTTTCCTTTTCGGTTCTAGGCAAATACGAAGCCCTTAGTGGACGATGCAGCGCTCGGTATCCTTATCAAAGATGTGCATGCGGGTCGCTTCAAAGGCGATCTTGATGCTATCGCCGGCGCGGGAAGCGGAGCGAGCCGAAACACGGGCAATGATGTTCTTGCCGTTGGTGGCATCCTCGATACCGTCAAAGCTGAGGTACAGATAGATCTCAGCGCCCATAAGCTCGGTAACCTCGACGGTGGCGTCGATGGTGCTGTCGGGCATCGAATCGACGTGTACGGGATCGTCATGCAGGCACTCGGGACGAATACCGATAACGACCTCCTGGCCGATGTATTCCTTGAGGGCGGGGTTGTTGGCCTTTTCGGCGGGAACCTTCAGCTTGTTGTTGCCGAAGGTGACGAAGAGATCCGAGCCCTCTTCGATAAGACGGGCGGTGATGAAGTTCATCTGGGGGGTACCGATAAAGCCGGCAACGAAGAGGTTGCAGGGATAATCGTAAAGGTTCTGAGGCGTGTCGGCCTGCTGGATCAGACCGTCCTTCATAACGACGATACGGGAAGCCATGGTCATAGCCTCGACCTGGTCGTGCGTAACGTATACGAAGGTGGTCTCAACCTTCTTGTGAAGCTTGGTAAGCTCGGTTCTCATCGAGGCACGGAGCTTCGCGTCGAGGTTGGAAAGCGGTTCGTCAAGCAAGAAGACCTTCGGGTTACGAACGATCGCACGACCGAGGGCTACACGCTGCTTCTGACCACCCGAAAGGGCCTTCGGGCGTCTTTCGAGAAGGTGGTTGATGTCAAGGATACGGGCGGCCTCTTCTACGCGACGCTTGATCTCGTCCTTCGGGATCTTACGAAGCTTCAGGCCGAACGCCATGTTTTCGAAAACCGTCATGTGCGGGTAAAGGGCGTAGTTCTGGAAAACCATCGCGATGTCGCGGTCCTTCGGCGCAACGTCGTTGACCAGCGTATCGCCGATATACAGCTCACCCTCGGAGATCTCTTCAAGACCCGCGATCATACGCAGGGTCGTCGATTTACCGCAACCCGAAGGGCCGACGAGGATCAGGAATTCTTTATCCTTGATCTCGAGATTGAAATCCGATACGGCGGTAACACCACCCGGATACTTTTTGTAAATGTGCTTAAGAGAAAGACCTGCCATTTGTGTACTCCTTTTTTATCGTACAAAATTTAACATCCTAATTATAACAGAAAAAAAGTCTTTTGAAAAGGGGGTAAGCGAGAGAAGTTTTGAAAAGTCTTTTGTCTATTGTGCACAAAAAACCGCCCCTGTTTTCCTTCTTTCGGAAAAAGAGGCGGTTTTGGTTTCTAATAAATTAGAATTAAGAGCGGGGCGTTTTGCAGGTAAGCGAGATACGGCCGCGCTTTTTGTCGACCCCCTTGATGCGGACCTCGATAACGTCCCCGACCTTCACAACGTCGGCGGGGTTCTTAACGAAGCGGTCGCTCATCTCGGAAACGTGCAGCAATCCGTCATCGTGTACGCCGATATCGACGAAGGCGCCGAAATCGACGACGTTACGGACGGTGCCCTTGAGAAGCATCCCCTCTTCAAGGTCATCAATGGTCAGAACGTCGGTGCGCAAAACGGGTGGCGGCGCGCTTTCACGGATGTCGCGACCGGGCTTCTCCAGCTCTCCGATGATATCGAGCAGGGTGGGCTCGCCGCAATTCAAGGCTTTGCAAAGCTTGCCGATGCCGCGTACGGTCGCCATGGCGCGAAGCCCCGAAAGGTTGCCGCTTCGCACGTCCTCCTCGGTAAAGGAGAAGCTTTCAAGAAGCGCCTTGGCAATGGCGTAGGATTCGGGGTGAACGCCGGTGTTATCAAGGATCTCGGAGGAGCCCGATACGCGAAGGAAGCCCGCGCACTGTAAGAAGGCCTTTTCACCGATCTTCGGTACCTTTAAAAGATTTGCGCGCTTTTTGAATTCGCCATGCTCTTCACGGTAAGCGACGATGTTTTTGGCGGCGGTCGTGCTGATGCCCGCGATATGCGAAAGGAGAGAATAGGAAGCGGTGTTGACGTCAACGCCCACGCTGTTAACGCAGTCCTCTACCACCCCGTCGAGCGCTTCGCTCAGGCGGTTTTGCTTCATATCGTGCTGATACTGGCCGACGCCGATCGCCTTCGGGTCGATCTTAACGAGCTCGGCAAGCGGATCCTGCAAGCGGCGCGCGATCGAGACCGCGCTACGCTCGGTAACGTCGAAATCGGGGAACTCCTCCGCCCCCAGGGGGGAAGCGGAATAAACGCTGGCGCCTGCCTCCGAAACGATGGTGTAGGCCACCTTGCGGTCGGCTTCCTTTAAGGTCTCGGCGATAAAGGCCTCGCTCTCCCGCGAGGCGGTGCCGTTACCGATGGCCACAACGTCGACCCCGTAGGCCTTGATAAGGCGCAGAACGATTCTTTTGCTCTTTTCGGTCTCCTCGCGCGGCTTGGTGGGATAAATGACCGCGGTATCAAGGACCTTACCGGTCTTATCGACCACCGCCAGCTTACAGCCGGTACGGTAGCCGGGGTCGTAGCCGAGAACCACCTTGCCGCGAAGCGGGGCGGCCAGAAGCAGGTGGCGCAGGTTATCCGAGAAGACCTTTAAGGCCCCCTCGCTGGCGTTATCAAAGAGCTCGGCCCTTACCTCTCTTTCAAGAGAAGGGAAGATAAGGCGGTCGTAGCTGTCGGCAATGGCGGCGCGAAGAAGCGGCAGAACCGGGGTGTTCTTGTTGGTGATCACGCGCGAATAAAGGCGGGAGAGCGCGCCTTCCTCGTCAAGGCTCATCGTGACCTTTAAGCAATCCTCTTTTTCGCCGCGGGTGATCGCCAGAACGCGGTGACCCTTGATCGTGCGGACGGCTTCTTTATATTCGGCGTAGTCGGCGTAGATCTTTTTGTTTTCGTTTTCCTCTTCGGTGAGCTTGGTCGAAAGCTCGGCGGCCTCGAAGGCGTATTCGCGAAGCATCTTGCGGTATTCGGCGTTGTCGGAGATCTCCTCGGCCAGAATGTCGGAAGCGCCCGCCAGGGCTTCCTCTGCGCTCGCGACCCCCTTTTCCTCGCTGATATAAAGGGCGGCCTCTTCTTCGGGCGTTCTTTCGTAGCTGTCGCGTTGCTCGGCGATCCATTCGGCAAGCGGGGAAAGCCCCTTTTCTCTTGCGACCGAGGCGCGGGTGCGGCGCTTTTGCTTGTAGGGGCGATAGAGATCCTCCACCTCCGCCAAGGTAGCAGCGGCATCAATAGCAGCGGACAGCTCCTCCGTCAGCTTTCCCTGGCTTTCAATGGATGCTTTGACCTCACCGCGCCGCTCCTCCAAGTTGCGCAGGTAACGGAGCCTATCCTGCAAGGTGCGCAGGGTCGTATCATCCATACCACCATGGAGCTCCTT
>JAZOOS010000004.1:0-1137 GCA_045655185.1 Eubacteriales bacterium | reverse complement strand
TTCTTTTGCAGTTCCTTTTGCAATTTTTCGTTTGCCATAAAATCTATCGTACCTCCCATGAGAAAAAAGGATAAAATTTGAATCGGTGGGTCATACTATTTCGGAACGGAACATAAACCCAAGTTACATTATACCACAAATCGGCGCGGCTTGCAAGCGTTTTTTGGGGTGTTTTTACAAAAAACAGGAAGAAAAAAGGAGAGACGCATGGAGACAGGATCAAGGGCGGTGAGGAAAGGACGGTGGGCGTATGCCTATCTAGCGGTAGGAGGCTTGCTTGCGGGCTTCGTGAACGGCTTGCTTGGTGCGGGCGGAGGGATCCTCGCGGTGCTTGCGCTGTCCTCGGCAAAGCCCGCGGAGCTTGGTGAGCCGTCGGATCTGTACGCCAACGCCCTTTGCGTGATGCTCCCTATTTCAGCGCTCTCCTGCCTACGGTACGCTTTGGCGGGGAATCTCAGCACCGAGGGCTTTGGGGTGTACGCCCTGCCCGCCGTTGCGGGAGGACTGATCGGCGGACTTTTCTTGGGAAAGCTGAAGGCAGGGGCGCTTCGTAAGCTGTTTGGGGCGCTGGTGATCTGGGCGGGAATTGCCCTGATCATTCGATAAACAGAAAAGAGAAAGGAAGGGATTTCGCATGACGGTCGTGTTCCATATGCTGATCGCGCTTTTGATCTCTGCCCTGTCGGGCATGGGCGTAGGTGGCGGCGGCTTGTTTACGGTCTATCTTTCGTTTTTTGAAGGGATTCCCCAGCTCAAGGCGCAGGGCATGAACCTGCTGTTCTTCCTGTTTTCGGCAGGGGCGGCAATGCTGGCGCATATTCGGAAAAGGAAGCTTTTGCCCTTGGCGATCCTTTGTATGGCAGCGGCGGGGATCGTGGGCGCTCTGTGCGGAACGGCGCTGACTCCCCACGTCAACGGCGATCTGCTTCGCAAGATCTTCGGCGCGATGCTCGTGCTTTGCGGCATCTTGTCCTTGCAAAAAAAGAGCAGCGAGGGGACGTGAGGATGCGAGGGGGACGCGTTGAGGGGAACTTCTTTCGAGAAGTTCCCCTCAAACTCCCTTCAAGAACTTGCGCGCAATTTCTTGGATTGAGTTTTATAGCAATCAAGCTCTCCCATTGTGCATAACCAAGTCCG
>JAZOOS010000003.1:0-51165 GCA_045655185.1 Eubacteriales bacterium | reverse complement strand
GCGAGCCTCATAACTCATAACTAAAAATAGCATTTGTGTCCACAAATGCAGTGCTTGTCAAGAAAAAAGGATAGAGAACGCAAAATTTCTCTATCCTTTTCCTGTTAGTTGGTTTATACTGCTATATCGCAGGCACCGCTTGGCGGTTTTTCTTTTTGTTTTTTGTCAAGTCTTTTTTCGTATTTTTTGTAAGATAAGGCGCGTTACAAGCTGTACGATCGCGGCGCACACGGCGGCGCACCCCGAAACAAGCAGGGCAAGCGGAACGCTTCCCCGAAGGGCGGTAAGGCCGAACATATCGCCAACGAGATAAATGCTTAAGGGAATGGTTAAGGCGATACCCGCGCCCGCCAACGAAACGACGGCCGTACGCCAACGGGTATAAGGGATACAAAGGAACAAGAGGTTCACAAAGCCCGCCGCGGTAATACCGAGGATCGAGAGGGCAAAATAGATCTCGTTCGCCGCAAAGAGCCCGCTCTTATTGCAGATGCTGAGCGTAAGAAGCGGAATAAGAAGGCCAATAGCGCTCGGAATACTGCTGAAAATGACCGATTTGATAAACGAGCCCTTGATGCGGTTGTTATTCGGCTCCAGCGCCAGAAGCACCGAGGCAAGACCGATAACGAACAGCTCAAGCAGCACGGTTCCCTTCGGCTGGAAGGGATACAGCGACACCGTGACCGCGGTATAAAGCGAAAGGCAAATGGTAAGCAGCGTCTTCATCAGGAAGAGAGAAGCCGACTGACGGACGTTGTTGATGCAGCGCCTTCCCTCGCGCACGACGTCGGGCAGGGTGCCAAAATCCGATTCAAGCAGAACGATCTGAGAGATCTTACGGGCGACCTCGCTTCCGTCTGCCATGGCGATGGCGCAGTTGCTTTCCTTCAAAGCTAAGGTATCGTTGATCCCGTCTCCGGTCATGGCGACCGTGTGCCCAAGCGAGCGCAGCTTTTTGACGAGAAGTACCTTTTGCTCAGGCGATACGCGCCCGAAAACGGTATGCCCCTCGGCCGCCGCCTCTAACTCTTCATCACTAAGCGACTCGCAGGAGATAAAGCTTTCGTAACCGATAACGCCGACCCGCCCCGCAATCGAGGAAACCGTGGCCGCATGGTCACCCGAGATGATCTTAACCGTAACGCCCTGCTCTTGGAATTTCGCAATGGTCTCCTTCGCGTTGGGGCGAATACGGTCGGTCACCGCGACGAGCGCCAAGGGCGAGCCAACGCTTGACAGCTCTTCGTGCGAAGCTAAAAGAAGCACGCGCTTGCCTTCTTTCGCAAGCGCTTCGATCTTTCCCTCCAGCTCTTCGCTGACAGGGCAATTCACGAAATGAGGGGCGCCGAGCGAGAAGCATCCAAGCCCCGACAAAGAAATGGCGGAATATTTACGCGAGGAGGAGAAGGGGATACGGTCAAGGATCTCGTAGGGACATGCCGAGCCAAAGGCCTCAATGAGCGCGCGGCTGGTGGCGTTTAGGCTTTGCTCCGCCCCCTCGATCGCCGCAAGAACGGCCCGAAGCTCTTCTTCGCTTTTATCGGAAAGCGCGATAAGATCGGAAACACACATGGTTCCGTCGGTGATCGTGCCGGTCTTATCAAGGCACAAAACGTCGGCACGCGCCAGCATTTCGATCGAATACATATCCTGCACGAGCGTCTTTTTGGTGGCCAGCGTAATGACGCTTAAAGTAAGCGTAACGGTAACCAGAAGATACATACCGGCAGGGATCATACCGATGACCGAGCCCGAGGTCTGCAAAAGCGCTTGGTGCGAATCGCCCCCCGTGGCCGAAAGGTTCGAAAAATACAGAACCACGGCAAGCGGGATCATCAGATACGCTATGTAACGAAGCAGACGGTTAAGGTCACGGAAAAGATCGGAGGACGGGGGCTTAAAGCTTTTGGCCGCCTTTTCGATCTTATGGATATAGGTATTCTTTCCAACCTCGGTCACCTTCACGAAAATGCCGCCGCTAACGAGGAAGCTGCCCGCCAAAACGCGGCTGCCCTCTTCCTTTTTAATGGCGTTGGATTCACCGGTCAGAAGGCTTTCGTTGGCCTCGGCAAGACCCGAAAGCACCACGCCGTCGGCCAGGATCTGCTGACCCATCTCGATGCGGGTCACGTCCCCCACCACAAGGTCGCAAGAGGGGATCTCGCAAAGCTCCCCGTCTCGCACCACCGTAGCGCGCGGATCGGTCGTGACCGAAAGCTTTTCAACGGTTTTCTTGGCGCGCCACTCTTGAATAATAGCGATCATGACGTTGGGGATGATGACCGCCAAAAAGGTAAGGTTTGAAAAGCTTTGGAGGATGATCATCAAAACGGCGATCACCGCCCAAACGAGGTTAAAAAAGGTCAAAAGATTTTCAAGGGCGATCCCAAGATAGCTTTTTCCGCTTTTATCCTTGGTAATATTGGCAAAGCCGTCTTTTTTCAGCTGCGCGGCCTCATCATTCGTAAGACCCCTTGGCAGCTCTTTTTCCAAAACAGCGTTCTTTTCGCTCATGGCTTCTTCCTTCCGTATCATTCAAATGCTTTTCCTATTTTATCATATATACCCCTTTTTGTCAAGGCGAAAAGGGGTAGATTTGCCGTCGGCATAAAGGCTTCTTCCCCCGCATAAAAATAGGGTGAGGTGATGATATGATAAAACGAATTCTTACTTATATCCTTTCGATCGCGTTGGCCCTTGCCGTGGGGGGGCTTTCGGCGCTTCTTGGCGGCGGGACCTCGATCTATGAAGAGATCAACCGCCCCTTTCTTTCCCCGCCCGGCTGGCTCTTCCCCGTTGTGTGGACGGTGCTTTACGTTCTTATGGGGATCGGCGCCGCCCTCGTGTATGAAAAGCGAAAAAACGCCCCGCAAGCGGCTCGCCGCGGCCTCTTTTATTACGGCGTCAGTCTGCTTCTCAACTTTGCGTGGAGCCCGATCTTCTTTCGCCTTCAAGCCTTTCTTCTTGCCTTCTTCTGGCTGGTTGCGCTTCTTTTCTCGGTGATCGCGACCGTGGAAAACTACAAAAAGGTCTCAAGGACCGCCGCCCGCTTGCAGATCCCGTATCTTTTGTGGCTCGGCTTTGCGGCGTATCTTTCCGCCTCGATCGCCCTGATCAACTGAAAAAAGCCCGCATCGTGCGGGCTTTTTCTTTTTGATTCGGCTTACGGAAGGGTGATGAGCCCCGCATCCACCATCTTTTGAAGCGAGGCAAGGATGCCAAGCTTAGCGTTATAGAAGGTAAGACCGCCTTGGAAATAAACGGCGTAAGGGGGTCGAACCGGTCCGTCGGCCGAAAGCTCGATCGAAGAGCCCTGGATAAAGGCACCTGCCGCCATGATAACGGGGGCATCGTACCCGGGCATCTCCCACGGCACGGGGGTCACGTAGCTATCGACCGGGGCGGCGCTTTGAATGCCGCTGCAAAAGGCCTGCATCCCAAGGGGGCTGCCAAGCGTGACCGCCTGGATAATATCGTGGCGATCCTCTTTTCCGTCGGGAATGACGGGGAAGCCGAGGCTTTCGTAAATATTGGCGGCAAAGATCGCGCCCTTTAAGGCGCCCGCCACAACAGTCGGCGCCAAGAAAAAGCCTTGGAACATCGAAGGAAGAAGCCCAAGATTCGCCCCAACCTCCTGCCCAAGCCCCGGGGCGCTTAAGCGGTAGGCGCAGCGCTCTACACATTCCTTTTTGCCGCAGATATACCCGCCGATCGGCGCAAGCCCACCGCCGGGGTTTTTGATAAGAGAACCGACGATCATATCGGCGCCGACGTCGCTCGGCTCAATAAGATCGACGAACTCACCGTAGCAGTTATCGACCATGATCTTAACGCTCGGCTTTCTTTCCTTGATAAAGGCGATCAGCTCGCCGATGCTCTTGACCGAGAAGGTCTTACGGGTGGCGTAGCCCTTCGAGCGCTGAATCGTGACAAGCGCGGTCTTTTCGTTGATCGCCGCCGCGATCCCCTCGTAGTCGAAATCGCCGTTCGGAAGCAGCTCCACCTCACGGTAGCTGACCCCGTTCTCGGCCAGCGAGCAGGGGGAGGGGCGGATGCCGATCACCTCTTCGAGCGTGTCGTACGGGCGACCGACGGGGGAAAGAAGCTCGTCCCCCGGGCGAAGGTTCGCCGAAAGCGCCACCGCCAGGGCGTGTGTGCCGCAGGTGATCTGCGGGCGAACGAGTGCCGCCTCGGTATGGAAGGTATCGGCGTAGACGCCCTCTAAGGCATCCCGCCCCGCGTCGTTATAGCCGTAGCCGGTCGTCGCGGCAAAGTGGGTCGCGTTCACGCGGTTCTTCTGCATCGCGAGCAACACCTTTTGCTGGTTGTATTCGGCGCGCTTATCGATCTCTTGAAAGCGCTCTTCCAAAGAGGCAAGGATCCTCTCTCCGTATTCGTATACCGCTCGGCCGATGCCAAGCTCTTCGTATAAGCCCTTCAGCTTTTCCATTGTTTTTTCCTTCTTTTCGTAAATAAAACTTTTCTTTTAATTCTTTTTGGCGTAATAGGCCTCGGCGAAGCGGACGGCCTCCATCGCGTCGGCCCCATAGCCGTCTGCCCCGATCTCGTTCGCGTAAGAGGCAGAAAGCACCGCGCCCCCAACGCAGACCGAAGCGGGCGGATCCATTTGGTGAAGAAGCCTGACGGTTTCCTCCATCGCGGGGACGGTCGTCGTCATCAAGGCCGAGAGGCCCACCAGGCGACAGCCGGTTTTTTCCACCGCCTCGGCGACCCGTTCGGGCGCAACGTCACGCCCAAGGTCGTATACCGTAAAGCCGTAGCTTTCCAGCATCACGCGCACGATGTTCTTGCCGATATCGTGGATATCCCCCTTGACCGTAGCAAGAATGATGCCCTTTTCTTCTTCGCCCCGCTTTTGGGGTATAAATTCCTTGATCACCGCAAAGGCGGCGCTCGCCGCCTCGGCGCTCTTTAAGAGCTGGGGCAGATACAGCGTTTTTTCTTCAAACCGCCGACCGACGGTCGAAAGGGCGGGGATCAGCTCCTCTTCGATAAGCGAGAGCGGTACGGCACCCTCGGAAAGCTTTTTCCGTGCCGCTTCGGCCGCGGCCTTGGCAAGCCCCTTTTCGACCGCCTCGGCAAGCGCCGGCGGCGCGCCGCTATCGGTCGGCTTAGCTTCCTGTGGGGCGCCTGCCTCGTTCGTTGCGTAGGCGATATAGCGAGAGCAGCCGCTATCAAGCCCCCGAAGCGCGCAGAAGGCGTAATAGGCGTCCTTCATCGGCGCGGAATGGGGGTTCATGATGGCGGCATCAAGCCCTGCCTCTAAGGCAAGCGTAAAGAAGGCGGCGTTGATCTTATCCCGCATAGGCAGCCCGAAGGAAATATTCGATACCCCAAGCGAGGTGTAAAAGCCCTTTTTTCGGAGAAGGTGAAGTGCCTCTAAGGTAACGGCGGCACTTCTGTCATCCGAGGAAACCGAAAGACAAAGCGGATCGATGATAAAATCCTTTTTGCTAAGCCCGTAGCGCTTTGCGTAAGCAAGGATCCTCTCGGCGATCGCTACGCGCCCCTCGGCGCTTTCGGGAATGCCCGATTCATCCATCGTAAGAGCGACTACCACGCCGCCGTATTTTTTAACGGCGGGCAAAACCCCGTCAAGGCTTTCCTTTTTACCGCTCACCGAATTCACGAGCGGCTTGCCGTTATAAAGGCGCATGGCCGAAGAGAGCGCTTGGGGGTCGGCCGAGTCCAGCTGTAAAGGCAGATCGGTTGCCGCTTGCAGCGCAAAAACCGCGCGCTTCATCAGACTTTCCTCGCAAAGGCCGGGAAGCCCTACGTTCACGTCAAGAATATCGGCGCCCATTTCCTCTTGCTCAAGCCCGAGAAGCGTGATATACGCAAAATCCTCTTGCCGCAGCGCTTCCTTCAAGCGGGGCTTCCCCGTCGGGTTGATGCGCTCACCGATAAGAAGCGGCCGTTCCCCCACCGTCAAAGCGTGGGTGTAGGACGAGATGCGCGTGCTCTTCTTTTTCTTCGGGAGGGCGTAGGGAAGATGCTTCGTTGCCTCAACCGTTTTTTTGATATACTCGGGCGTTGTGCCGCAGCAGCCGCCCAAAATCGTGGCGCCGCCCTCGGCGATCTTTTGCATCAGAAGCGAAAATTCGTCGGGGTCGACGGTATAGACCGTCTTGCCGTCACGCACCGTCGGTAAGCCCGCGTTGGGGCTGACGATGATGGGAAGCGAGCAGTGGTCATAAAATTGCGGCAAAAGCGAGAGCATCAGATCGGGTCCAAAGGAGCAATTCATGCCGATGGCATCGACCGAAAGCCCTTCAAGCAGGGTGATCATGGCAAGCGGATCCGCCCCACTCATCAGCCGCCCGCTTTGGTCGTAGGCGTTCGTAACGAAAATGGGGAGATCACACCCCTCCTTCGCCCCCACGACCGCCGCCTTGGTCTCGTAAGCGTCGTTCATGGTCTCGATGAGAATAAGGTCGGCGCCCGCGGCCTTGGCCGCCTTGGCGTTGGCGGCGAAAAGCGAAACCGCCTCCTCAAAGGGCAGATCGCCAAGCGGGGAAAGAAGCCTCCCCGTCGGGCCCATATCGTAGGCGATATACGCATCGGGAAAATCCTTCGCCGCGTCCTTGACGAGGCCGAGCGCGCTATGTATCAGCTCTTCGTAGTTTTCGTATTTATCGCGGTTAACTCCAAAGGTGTTGGCCGCAAGAATACGGCTGCCCGCGTCAAGATACGCCCGATGGATCGACCGAACCAGCGTAGGGTCGGAAAGATTCAAAAGCTCGGGCGGTGAAAGGGTGGCGCCCCCCATCTGTTCAACCATCGTGCCAAAGCCCCCGTCAAAATACAAACGGCGGCTCTTTAATTCTTTGCGAATATCTTTTTTCATGGCAGTATCCCCAAAATAGCGGTTATCGTTTTTTGCGGTGACAGTAAAAGATTGTGCCCCAGCTTGATCCCAAGGCGGCGGTCAGCGTCGGTCAGTGTCAAGAGCTTTTCCTGAAAGGCAAGCGGCATATCGCCGTACCCCGGCGAATAGCGCGGGCGGCAAGGGATCCCGCCTTTGATCCTTTCTTCACATAGATCGGCAGCGGCCTCCGCAAAGGCGGAAGCCACGGCGTCCGCCACGAAATGTTCGCTGACCGAGCGAAGCGAAAGGCGGTAAAGATAGCGGTCGACCCCTTCCCCCAGGGTAACCGCCAGCAAGAAGGCCTTTTGGCAGGGAAAGAGGTTTTTGTAAAGATCGCGGCTTTTTACTTGGAAAGAGGCGATCGAAACGCCCCCCTCCTCGGGGTAAGAAAGCGGTACCCGAAGCGCCGCGAAGCGCGGGGCCAGGCAGCCTCTTAGCTCTCCCTCGGCTTTCAGAATTAAGCCCTGATCGAAATCGCGGGGGGAATGAAGGCGGGAAGCCACCTCGTTTATCGAGAGCGAAAGCTCGCCTTCCCCTATTTCTTGGTAAATATAACTTTCCATTATTTAAGAATTTCAGAAAGATTGCTCTTGATCGCCTCCGCAACGTCCGGGCGGTTCATCGAATAGACGTGGACGGCGGGTACGCCGTTGGCAAACAGGTCGATGATCTGCTCAGTGGCGTAGGCGATGCCCGCCTGCTTCATGGCGGCGGGGTTATCCCCGTAGCGGTCAACGATCCGCACGAAGCGCTGAGGAAGCGACGACGAGGAGATCGAAAGAATGCGCTTGATTTGCGAAGCCGAGGTGACCGGCATGATGCCCGCGATCACGGGCACGCGGATATCGGCGCGCAGAAGGCGGTACATAAAGTTATAAAGAATGTTGTTGTCGAAGAACATCTGGGTGGTCAGGAATTCGCACCCCGCCTCTACCTTGCGGCGAAGCCCCAAAAGATCCTTTTCGGCACTCTCGCTTTCGGGATGCCCCTCGGGATAGCAGGCGCCCCCCACGCAGAAGCCGCCGAAATCGCCTATCTCCTTCATCAGCTCACTGGCGTGGTGGTAATGCGCCGCCGTCGGGTTAAACCCCTCGGGCAGATCGCCCCGAAGCGCCAGAATATTCTCGATCCCCCGCGCTTTAAGCGTCGCCAGCTCTTCTCTGATCGCGTCACGGCTTGAGGAAACGCAGGTCAGGTGCGCGATCGGCGTAACGCCGCGCGAAAGAAGCGCCTCGCATACCGCGGCGGTATAACGGGAGGTGCCGCCCCCCGCGCCGTACGTCACGCTCATAAACGAGGGGGAAAGGGCGGCAATAGCCGAGGCGGCCGAAAGGACCCCCTCGAATTTATCGTCGGTCTTCGGCGGAAAGACCTCAAAGGAAAGGGTAGGCTTGCCCCCTTGAATGATAGACGAAATCTTCATATCTCTTCACCTCGAAAGAGGCCGACGGCGATCGGCCGAAATAAACTTAGTTATATATAAAGAATTATCTTTTATTATACCGCACCCATAAGAGAATGTCAAGATAGCGACCGCGGGGAAAGGGGCGGCGGCCCTTTCCTTTCCCGGCGGCAAGCGATTGACTTTTGCGGGGAAAAACGCTATAATAAAAGTGAAAATAAGGCTGCGTTCCGAAAGGAACGGGAAAGGGCGGTAAGCATGTATCGAAAAAGTCTTTCAACCCCTTACATCAAAAAGCTTTTCAAAGAGGCTCTGCTTCTTGCGCCGCTTGCGCGCGAAGAGCTGATCGAAAGAACCATCTCTTCCCTCTCGGCTTCGGATAAGCGAGGTCTCTTACGGGATAAAGAACGCCTTTCGGTCTATATCGCCTCGGTGCTGCAAGAGGCCTTCGCCGAAGAGACCGTCACCCTCGACGGGGATCTTTATCGCCTCGGCAGGCTTGCTACGCTTTCCTTTTCAAGAGAAGCGGTCGAAAAAGAGATCCATTCCCTTCTTCTTGCGGGGGGCCGTACCAAGCGGCAGATCTTTGCGCATCTTACGAAGGTGTTTTCGGTAGAAAAGACCGAGGCGAAAAAGGACGATCTTTCGCTTTTAAGCCTTGCGGGGCAGATCCTTAAAGATCTCGTTTCCTCGGGCGCCGTATGGCAAAAGGACGGGGTCCTCTCGATCGCCTCCTGCACGCTTGACCGAGCGCTTTCGAAAGAAGAGCTGTTTTCCACCGCCTTCTCGCTTCTTTACGAGCGGGGCGGCGCCTTCTTTGAAAAATTCATCTGCGGTCTTTTGGAAAAATTCTTCCGCCTTTCGGGGAAAAAGATCCTGCGCTGCGAGGTCAGCGGGGGGGCGGACGACGGGGGGATCGACTGTCTTATTGACACCGAGGACGCCTTGGGGTTCATCGAATACCACGTCATTCAAACCAAGTGCCGAAGAAGCATCCACGTGACCGAAAAGGAGATCCGCGAGTTTTTCGGCGCGATGAATATCAAGGCGGGCACGCGCGGGCTTTTCGTGACCACCTCGACCTTTCACCCCGCGGCGAAGGCTTTGCTTGACACCCTTCCCGATTGCGTGGGGATCGACGGAAGCGGCGTTCGCCAGCTGATGGAGCGCTGTCACTACGGCTATCTTGAAAACCGTGACGGAAGCTTCTCGCTTGATCCTTTGATCTTCTGCTCCTGATTTTTTTAGGGCGTTTTCTTGACAGAGCATTCGATAATCGCTATAATAAAAAGAAATTATAAAAAAGGGAGCTTCCCTTTTCTTATGGGCGGCAACGCCACGGGAGGAAAACTATGAGAGTTGTGGTAAAGGTCGGCAGCTCGACCTTAGCGTACGAAACGGGACGTCTTAATATCCGTAGGGTAGAGATGCTTTGCCGTGTGTTAAGCGACCTCAAAAACGCGGGACACGAGATCATTCTGGTCTCCTCGGGTGCGATTGCCATGGGGGTTGGAAAGCTGGGGCTTTCCGAACGCCCGCATGATATTGAGAGCAAGCAAGCGGCGGCCGCCGTAGGGCAATGCGAGCTGATGTATACCTACGACCGTCTGTTTGAGGAATACCATCATACGGTGGCGCAGATCCTTTTAACGGGGTCAGACTTCACCTGCCCCGACCGGCACGAAAATTTTGCCAACACCATGCGCCGCCTTTTGGAGCTTTCGGCTTTGCCGATCATCAACGAAAACGATACCGTTTCGACCGACGAGATCAAGGTAGGGGATAACGATACCCTTTCGGCCATGGTCGCCGCGAGCGCTAAGGCAGATCTTTTGATACTGCTTTCGGATATTGACGGGCTTTATACCGCCGATCCGCAAAGGGATAAGAACGCCACGCTGATAAGCGAGGTAAGCACGCTTACCGAAGAGATCCTCTCGCTTGGTGGCGGGGCGGGCTCTTCTCTCGGCACGGGCGGTATGAAGACCAAGCTCTCGGCCGCCGAGATCTGCCATAAGAATAACTGCCGTATGATCATTATGAACGGCGCGGATCCCACCGCTCTTTACGACGCCGTGGAGGGTAAGCCGATCGGCACGCGCTTCTTCTTTGGGGAGGCAAGCGTATGACGACGAGAGAGCTTTTGGAAGCCGTCAAAGCGTCAGCGCCCATCGCCGCACAGCTTTCAAGCGAAGAAAAGAACCGGGCGCTTCTTTCGATGGCCGAGGCGCTTATCGAAGCGACCGACGAAATTTTGGCGGCGAACGAGCAAGATCTTTCGGCCGTTCCCGATATGAGTGACGTGATGAAGGACCGCCTTCGCTTGACCAAGGAACGCATCATGGGCATGGCGAAGGGCATTCGCGAGGTAACCACCCTTCCCGACCCCTGCCGCGAGGTTTTGGAAAGAACCGAACGGGGAGACGGTCTTTTGATCGAAAAGGTGCGAGTTCCGATCGGGGTGGTGGCGATCATCTACGAAAGCCGCCCGAACGTGACCTCGGATGCCGCCGCGCTTTGCTTAAAAAGCGGAAACGCTTGCGTCCTTCGCGGGGGCAAGGAGGCCTTTCTTTCAAATACCGCCATTACCCGCGCCCTGCAAGCGGGGCTTTCCGCTTGCCATTTGCCGACGAGCCTTATCGGCATCGTTCCCGATACCGACCGTAAGAGCGCCCGTGAGCTGATGGAGGCCGTCGGCCTTGTCGATCTGCTTATCCCCCGTGGGGGGGCGGGGCTGATCCGCGCTTGCACCGAGGGGGCGAAGGTTCCTTGCATCGAAACCGGCACGGGCATCTGCCATTTGTATATTGACAAGGACGCCGATATCGAAAAGGCACTCTCGATCGTAGAGAACGCCAAAACCAGCCGCCCGTCGGTCTGCAACGCCGCCGAGGTGTGCTTGGTTCACCGGGATGTTGCAAAGTTGTTTTTACCAAAACTCCATGAAAGGCTGGTAGCCAAGCGAAAAGAAGCGGGTCTTATCCCGGTTGAGCTTCGCTTAGACGCAGAAGCCTCTGCCCTCGTTGAAGGGGAAGCGGCTACCGCAGAAGACTTCGACACCGAGTTTTTGGATTATATTTTGGCTGTTGCCGTCGTTGGGGGGGTAGACGAAGCGATCGCGCATATTCTTCGCCACAGCACCCACCACAGCGAGGCGATCGTCAGTGAGAATGCCGAGACGGCCGAGCGCTTTGCCTTGGCGATCGACAGCGCCGCCGTTTACATCAACGCCTCGACCCGTTTTACCGACGGGGGGGAATTCGGCCTTGGGTGTGAGATCGGCATCTCGACCCAGAAGCTGCACGCAAGGGGGCCGATGGGCCTTTGCGCGCTGACGACCTACAAATACGTCATACGCGGAAACGGGCATATCCGCTAACGCGAAGGGAGAAACTATGAGCTATACGTTTGGATTTATCGGTTGTGGAAACATGGGGGGCGCGTTGGCGTCCGCCGCCGCAAAATCCCTCTCTAACGGGAATTTACTGCTTTGCGACAAAAGCGAAGAGAAACTTACGTCTCTTTGCGCTTCGCTTTCGGCCAACGCCGCTTCGCTTAGCGAACTGGTAGAGAGAGCCGATTACATCGTTCTGGGGGTCAAGCCCCAAGGGATCCGCGCGCTCTTTGACGAAATTCGTCCGCTTCTTCTTAAAAAGAAAAGCCGCTTCACGCTGGTCAGCATGGCGGCGGGCGTAACGCTTGAAACCTTAGAGAAAAACGCGGGGCTTTCCTGCCCCATCATCCGCATGATGCCGAATACCCCCGCCTCGGTTGGCGAAGCCATGATCCTTTATACCGCGAACGCAGAAGCGACCGATACGGATATCGAGGGCTTCCTTACCGTTTTCTCGGCGGCGGGTCGCTTTGACCGTATCCCCGAGGGGTTGATCGACGCGGGCGGCGCGCTTTCGGGCTGCGGACCTGCTTTCGTTTATCTCTTTGCCGAAGCGCTGGCGGATGGGGCGGTCTCGTGCGGTCTTCCGCGCGATAAGGCCCTGCTTTACGCCTCGCAAACGCTTCGCGGCGCCTCGGAGATGCTTTTGCAAAGCGGGCGCCACCCCGGTGAATTAAAGGACGCGGTATGCAGCCCCGGCGGCACCACCATCGAAGGGGTCAAGGCGCTTGAAGACGGCGCCTTCCGCGCGACGGTTATGTCCGCCGTGACGGCGGCCTACCAAAAAACGGCCAAGCTGAAATAACCTTATCAAGAAAAAGGGGGGCTGCCGATGAACACCGGACCTTCCCCCTTACGAAAAAAGAGCAGAACCGAGGTTCTGCTCTTTGTCTTATTGCTGTTGCTTATTAATGCTGGTGCTTGATAAGCCCAAACTTCTTGGAAAATTCCATGACCACAAGCGGCACAAGGATCAGGCCAAGGCCGATGAGGTACTGGGTGGCTTTAAGGTATTTAAGACCGAAGATGGTGCCGACGGGGGTAAAGAGCACGAGGGCGACCATCAAGACCGAGGCAAGCGAAGCAAGATTCAGATTGCGGTTGGTGAAGAAGCCGACCTTAAAGAGCGAATGCTCGCTTCTCATATTGAAGGCTTGCACGATCTGGGTAAGCGAAAGAACCATAAAGGCAAGGGTCTGCCCGCCTTGAAGCGCCACTTCGTTGGTGCGGAGCGCGCCGGCAAAAATGTCAGCAAGCGGAAGACCGGTGCCGACGACGAAGCCGACAAGCGTCAAAATCGCGAACATAAAGCCTTGCAGGGCAACGCGAAGCCCGAGCCCGTGGGCGAAGATGCCCTCGTCCTTCGGCTTCGGCTTACGGTACATAACGTCCTTTTCGACCGCCTCCATACCAAGGGCAATGGCGGGCAGACTGTCGGTCACGAGGTTGATCCAAAGCAGCTGCATCGAAAGAAGCGGCGTGGTGTGCCAAAGCAGCATCGCGGCAAAGACGGTGATGACCTCACCGATATTGGTGCCGAGCAGGAAGCCGACCACCTTACGGATATTGGCGTAGATGCCGCGCCCTTCCTCGACCGCGTCAACGATCGTGGCGAAGTTATCGTCGGTCAGCGTCATATCGGCGGCGCCCTTGGCGACGTCGGTACCCGTGATACCCATGGCGCAGCCGATGTCGGCGGCCTTTAAGGCGGGGGCGTCGTTTACGCCGTCACCCGTCATGGAAACGACCTGCCCCTTCCGCTGCCAGGCCTTGACGATACGGATCTTGTTTTCGGGCGAAACGCGGGCGTAGACCGAGATCGAGGAAACGGCGGCGTCCAGCTCGCTGTCGGTCATCATATCCAGCTCAGCGCCCGTAATGGCGCGGTCACCCTCCTCTAAAATGCCAAGCTCCTTGGCAATGGCCGAGGCGGTAACAACGTGGTCACCCGTGATCATTACCGGCTTGATGCCGGCGCGGCGGCAGACCGCTACCGCTTCCTTGGCTTCGGGGCGGGGCGGGTCGATCATACCGACAAGACCCATAAAGGTAAGCCCGCTTTCCAGCGTTTCACTGGTAAGCGATTCGGGCAGCTCTTCAATTTCTTTATAAGCGACCGCCAAAACGCGCAAGGCGTCGCGGCTCATTTCCTCGGTGATCTCTTTGGCCGCGTCAAGATCGCCCGAGACGCAACGCTCGGCCATCATATCAAAGGCGCCCTTAACGATAACGATCTTCTTGCCGTCGATCTCGTTGACCGTTGACATCAGCTTGCGGTCAGAGTCAAAGGGCAGGGTCGCGATACGGGGATAGAGGCGGTTGATCTCCTCCTTCGGGTAGCCGTTCTTATGGGCGGCCAAGACGATCGCGGTCTCGGTGGGGTCTCCGATATGCGTTTCGCCCCCGTTTTCAAAAACAACCGTGCCGTCAGAGCAAAGCGAGCCGTAGTAAAGAAGCTTTTTGATCGCTTCACCGTTCTCAGAAGAGATATCCTCAATGCCCGCCCCCTCGGCGTAAGCGCGGGTCAGGGTCATGCGGTTCTGGGTCAGGGTACCCGTCTTATCCGAGCAAATGACCGAGGCGCTTCCCAAGGTCTCAACCGCGGGCAGGCGGCGGATAAGGGCGTTCTTTTTGACCATGCGCTGTACGCCGATCGAAAGAACGATGGTAACGATCGCGGGCATACCCTCGGGAATGGCGGATACGGCCAACGAAATGGCAGTCATAAAGATTTCAAGCGGCGGGATCTCGTTAACAAGACCCACAACGAAGATCACGGCGCAGGCGGCAAGGGCCATCAAGCCAAGATACTTACCGAGCTGCGCGAGCTTTTGCTGCAAGGGGGTCTCACTGTCGGCCTCGTTGTCCAGCAGGTTGGCGATCTTACCCATCTCGGTATCCATACCCGTGGCGGTAACGACGGCCACCGCCGTTCCGTAGGTAATGCTGCAACCCGAGAAGACCATATTGGTGCGGTCACCGATCGGGGCGTTTTCCTTTACCTCGGCCGTGGCGTCCTTTTCGGAGGGGACCGATTCACCGGTTAAGGCCGATTCCTCGGATTTTAAGCTCGACGATTGCAAAAGGCGCGCGTCGGCGGGGACGAAATCCCCGGCCTCCAGACGAATGATATCGCCGGGAACGAGGGTCGAAGCATCTACCACCGTCTCCTGCCCGTTGCGGATAACGCGGGCGTGGGGGGCAGACATATTCTTTAAGGCATCAAGAGCCTTTTCCGCCTTGCTTTCCTGCATAACGCCCATCACGGCGTTCAGGATAACGATAAGAAGAATGAGGGCGGGCTCAAAGAATTCCATCGGATTTCGCTCAATGCAAGCGATCACGAAGGAAACGATCGCGGCGGCGATCAGGATCAGGATCATCGCATCCTTGAACTGGGCTAGGAAGCGTTGAAGCATGGTCTTCTTTTTCTTCTCGCGCAGCTTGTTTTCGCCTACCTCCGAAAGCCTTTTCGCGGCCTCCTCGGCGCTAAGCCCCGCGGCGGCATCGGTATGAAGCGCGCTTAACGCTTCTTCGGTGCTTTTGTTGTGAAAGGTCAATGACTTTTCCTCCTTATTGATTTCGGTTTATCTATTTTTTTCTTTTTTAAAACGCATTCGTCAAAGAAACGGGTTTTGCGGCAAAGAAACGGTACAGGGCGAGGCAAAGCGAGCGCGGACGGTGATGGCGTAGACACCTACGTCGAACCGACTAAGTCGAAATCTCTCTTTGCTATAAAAACGTTTTCTGCGCCGAGAAACGGTGCAAGACGAGGCAAAGCGAGCGCGGGCGGTGATGGCGTAGAATACCTACGTCGAACCGCCCAAGTCGATGCTTTAACGAAGTATTGCGCCGTTTATCCAAGCAGAAAATCGACGGATAACATTAAAGCAAACCCCGCGAGTAACGCATAGGTAGCGCCACGCTGGTGGCCGTGGGCGTGGGTCTCGGGGATCATTTCGTCGCTGATAACGTAGAGCATGGTGCCGCCCGCAAAGGCAAGGGCAAACGGCAGGATCGCGGTGGAGATCTGTACGGCAAAGTAACCGAAGAAGGTTCCGACCACCTCGACGAGCCCCGTCATAAGGGCGATCAGGAAGGTACGCTTATGCGTGATGCCCGCCGAGAGCATCGGCCCGATGATGACCATCCCCTCGGGAATGTTTTGAAGCGCAATGCTTAAAGAAACCGTAAGCGCCGCGCCAAGATCCCCCGTACCGAAGCTAACGCCTGCGGCAATACCCTCGGGCAGGTTATGGATACCGATCGCCAAAACGAACAGCAATACGCGATTGACCTCTTTGTTGATCTCGGGATGCGCTTCCTCGTCGATCCCCGCAAAGTTATGCAGATGAGGCAGCATCTTATCTAAGAGGTTAAGGAAGAGCGCGCCGCAGAAAAGCCCCGCGATGGTTACAAGAAGCGCGGTGATCTTGCCTTCGCCGTAAGAAAGCGAGGGCAGGATCAGCCCCACGACCGCCGCCGCCAGCATAACACCCGAAGCAAAGGCCAAAACCGTATCGCTGATCTTGTGCGAGATATTTTTAAAGAAAAGGCCGAGAAGCGCCCCGATAACGGTCGCGCCCCCAACGCCGAGCGCGGTGAGAACCACAACGTCCATAAAAAAGTCCACCTTAGTATAAAGTTTTACGTTACGTGTGGAATATTATACCACGGAACGGGGCTTTTCTTCAAGGCGTTGCCTTTATTTTTTACAATTTTTTTATTTTCAATAAAAAAGGGGCTTGCCAAGGCAAAACCCCTTATTTCTTTTTATTTTCCTTCGCGTTGCTTATCCAAACGGTAATTGCGTACATACATCACAAGGTCGGCCCCTACCATCACAAGGTTCAAAACATAGAAGAAGAGCACGTACCATTTGTAAGCGGGCGAGATCAGCTTAGAGGTAATCCCGAATATGTACCCGACGAAAATGAGAAGCAAAAAGGCAAGGCTTTTGCCCTTTGTGGTTCTCGCGCGGTAGGATTTCAGCACGTTAAGAGGCCACGATACCCCGAAGCTGACGACCATAATGATCTCAAAAATTTCTGCCATAATAAAAATCTCCTTATCTTTGTTGTTACTATTCTTGCGGCAGGACCTCTATCCCACCGTAGGGTCTTATCGAAAGGAAAAGGCAGCTGCCCTCCCCAAACACCGTTTCGATCGCCTTTTTGTAGCCTTCTTTCATAGAAAGAGGCAAAAAGACCTCGATCGTCCCGGCAAAGCCGCCGCCGTGCACGCGGCAGGCCCCCTCGCCCCGAAGAAGCTCCTCGGTAAGCGCTAAGCCGAGGGGAAGCCCCTGCTCGCAAGCGTTTTTGGGGGCGTATAGATTTTGAAGGTATTTAAAGGAAGAATCGCCCGATTGCTTGACAAGGCGCAAAAACCCCTCCATATCCCCACGAGAAAGAAGCGCGGCCTCCTCCTTGGCGCGTACGGTTTCAAGGAAAAAGTGCATCGCCCGTAAAAGCGCCCGATCGGAAAGGCTCCCCCTCAATGCGGGAAGCTCTCGCAAAAAATCTTCCTTCGAAACTTCTGCCAAGTTTTCTTTACCAAAATGCGTAGATACCTGCTTCATTTCGTGCGGTATCGCCGCATACTCATCGGTAAGGTCGGCGTGAGAGCCGCCGGTATTGACCACGGCCAGGCCATAGCCAAGGGCGGAAAGATCAACCGAAAGCCCCTCGATGTAGGGGTTCTTTTTATCGAAGAAATCAATAAAGACGAGCCCGCCGCAGGCAGAGGCCATCTGGTCAAGCAGACCCGACGGCTTCCCGAAATACGTATTCTCGGCCTCTTGCCCAACAATAGCCAAGGTCTTGTAATCGACTTTTCCTTCGTTATAAAGACCCGAAAGAAGCGTGCCGATCAAGATCTCAAAGGCCGCCGAGCTTGATAAGCCCGAGCCCGCGGGAACGGCACCGTCGATATACGCGTCAAAGCCGCCGATGCGGTAGCCGCGAGAGGAAAGCCCCGCCAAGACCCCGCGCACCAGCGCTTGTGTCGTGCCAAATTCGGCTTCGTTTACCGAAAGGCTATCAAGCGAGAGCGCAAAGGGCTTGTAGCCCCGCGAGGTAATGCGGATCTCTTTTCCGTCGGTTTTTCTTACCGCGGCCAGCATATCCACGCTGATGGCCGCCGCCAAAACACAGCCGTTCTGATGGTCGGTATGGTTGCCACCGATCTCCGAGCGACCGGGGGCGCTGAAAAGCGAGATCTCGCCGTCGCCGTATAGGCTTACGAACGCATGGATCGCCGCTTCGTAGCGGGCGGGGGCAAGCGGCGCCGCCTCGCCGTAAAGCTTTTCAAAAAGGCTTTGGTAGGCGCCGCTATGCAGCGCCCTTACGATGGTTTCTTTCATGGCTTCTCCCCGGGGGAAGATCCCCCGTTACGAGGGGCGGTTGCGATCAAACGCCCAGCATATAGCGGCCGTAGGCATCCGCGGCGCGCAGGGCTGCGGCCACCTTCTCGGGGGTGACCTCAAAGGGCAGGTTGTGAATGGTCTCGCCCTCGGCGCAGGCCGCCTTGGATACCGCCATCAGCTTTTCGTCGGTGACCTCGACCAGCCCAAGCTCGGCAAAGGTTACGGGAAGCCCCAGCTCAATGCAAAATTCAACGATCTCCGAAAGCTCTTCTTCGGGTACGTTTTCCAGCATCAGCTGGGTGATCGTACCGAAGGCGACCTTTTCGCCGTGGCACATGCCGTGGCAATCCGAAAGAACGGTAAGACCGTTGTGAATGGCGTGCGCGCCCGCAAGCCCGCCGCTTTCAAAGCCGATACCGCTAAGCAGGGTGTTGGCCTCGATCACCTTTTCAACCGCCTCGGTGCAAGCGCCCGCTTCCAGGGCAAGCTTGGCCTTTACACCCTCTTCAAGCAGCGTGGTAAGGCAAAGCTCGGCAAGACCCAAGGCGGCCGCCGTGACCTTCCCGCCGGCGCAGGTGCCCGCATCTTTCGCGGCAACCGCGCGCGCTTCGAAGTAGGTGGCAAGGGCGTCACCCATACCCGAAACCGTCAGACGGGCGGGGGATTTGGTAATGATCTCGGTATCCATTAAGACGAGATCGGGATTCTTCGGCAGGAAGAAGTATTCCTCAAACACGCCGTCATCGGTGTAAATGACCGAAAGGGCGCTGCAGGGCGCATCGGTCGAGGCGATGGTGGGGCAAATCAGAACCGGGGTCTTGCAAAGGGTCGCGACCGCCTTGGCGGTATCGAGGATCTTACCGCCGCCGACGCCGATCACCATATCGCAGCCGCGATCGTTTACAACGTCGATAAGACGGTTGATCTCGTTCTTCGAGCATTCGCCGTTGAAATAATCGAAGGTAAGGGCAACGTCCTTGCCGGCGAAGCCCTCCTCCAGCATCTTGCCGATGCGCTTATAGCCCGATTCGGAGATCAGCACCAGCGCATTTCTTCCGTAATTCTTCGCGTAATCATACAGTCTTGTCAATTCACCCGCGCCTTGCACGTATTTGGCAGGGCAAATAAGAATTTTTGCCATATTTCTTCTCCTTTATTTGTAAGTAAAAATGTTCCTTACTTATTATACCGACTTTTTTTCTTTTTTTCAATGGTTTCTTGATAAGTTTATCTTTTTCTCCTTTTCTTCCCTTCATAAGAAAAAAGAGAGAAGGTTTTTCTCTCTTTTTTTCTATGCTTTTCAATCCTGCGAATAGGTGGAAAGGAAATCGCCGATATCGCACATCGCTTTATAAAGCGTTTGCGCCTTCGGCAGCATAACGACGCGGAAGTGAGGGCTTTCGTGATAGTCGAAGCCGCTGCCGGGAACGATCAGAACGTGCTTCGATTTCAAAAGATCCATCGCGAACTTCTTATCGTCGGTGATGCGGCAAAGCTTCGTATTGATCTTCGGGAAGATATAGAAGGCGGCGCTGTTCTTCACCACCGAGAGCGTTTCGTAACCCGAAATGGCGCGTATCGCCGCTTCCCTTTGCTCGTAAAGGCGGCCGCCGGGGGTGATCATCTGCTTAGTGCTTTCGCTGTCATTCAAGGCGGCGGGGATGACCAGCTGCGTCAGGGCGTTACCGCAAAGGCGCATCGAGGCGTATTTGACCATGCCCTGCATGATCTCGTCATAGCAAGCGGGGTTTCCCGAGATCAGTACCCACCCGCAACGGAAGCCGCACAGACAATGGGATTTCGATAAGCCGTTAAAGGTCATGACAACGCAATCGTTGCGCGCAATCGAAGCCACCGAGGTAAAGCTTTTTCCGTCCATCACCAAGCGATCGTAGATCTCGTCGGAAAAGATCAGAAGGTTATGCTTTTTGGCAAGCTTTACGATCTTTTCGGTGATCTCGTCGGGGTATACCGCCCCCGTCGGGTTGTTGGGGTTGATGAGAACGATCGCCTTGGTCTTGCTTGTGATCTTCGATGCAATATCGTCTACGTCGGGATACCATTCCGATTCCTCGTCGCAGCGGTAAAAGATGGGCTCTGCCCCCGCAAGATAGGCACAGTTCGTCCAAAGTGAATAGCTGGGCGAAGGGATAAGGATCTCATCTCCCTGATGCAAAACGACCGCGGTCGCCATGGTAACGACCTCGCTGACGCCGTTACCGATAAAGATGTTATCCATCCCCACGTTTTCAATGCCGCGGCTGCGGTGATAATCGAGGATCGCCTGGCGCGCCTCCTCCATCCCGCGGAAATCGCAATAAGGGACGGCGCGTTCAGCCCCCTGCAAAAGCGCCTTTCTGATGCTTTCGGGCATAGTGAAGCCGAAGCTGCCGGGATTTCCCGTATTCAGCTTTAAGATCGGCGTTCCCTCGGCCTGCATCCTAAGCGCCTCCACGTATATCGGACCGCGTATATCCGAGTGAACGCGGGCCATTTTTTCGGACATTAAGAAGGGCTTCATCCGTCTCTCCTTTTCCTTACTAAATTAAGATAGTGTTAGTATAGCACACTTTTTCCGCTTTGTAAAGTTTTTTATCGCTTTTCTTTATCTAAATCAAAAAGCAGAACGGCCGTTCTGCTTTTTCATTTTTAGGCATTCAAACCGCCTCGGCGCTCTTCTTATCGGCAATATGTTCAAGAAAAAGCTTATGGCAACGGGCAAGATACAATTCGGCGATCTCATCCTCGCTCTTCCCTTCGGAGAGCATTTTATTGACGTACAGCGGGCTTTCAAGAACGAAGGTGTTCTTCGGCTTGCTGTAATACACGCTGTAGATCGGCAGATCGACCCCCGTGCGGCGGTAGTAAGTCTTCGTTAGAGTGATAAAACCCTTATTGAAGGCGGGGGGCATATCGAAATACCCTTCGCTCGAATCCTCGGGGAAAATAACGATCGAAAGATCCTCGTTCAGCACGTCGATCGAACGGTGGATCGCCCCCGTCAGCCCCGCGTCGGTATAGGTGCCGATCAGGCCGACCGAGGTATAAAGATATTTTGAGATGATCGCGAAAAGCGTCGCGATGATAAAGGCCTTCGGCTTCTTCCAATGCAGCTTCTGCTGATAGAAGATGTAGTACAGATAGCACCATCTTTCGCGGTAATTGCCACACATCTCGTGCGCCCCCCAGGGGGTGCTTCGCACGGGAAACCAGAGCTCAAAGATCATAGGACCTCTTGCCCCCGAATGGTTCATCAGATAGATCGCGTTCTTTTCGGGTGCCTTGCCCGTAAGATTAATAAAACGGGGCTCCTTGATAAAGAGCTTCGCAATTCTCTTAAAGAAGCGAAAAAAAGGCCTGCGTCCTTTTCTGACCTTGTATTTTCTTGCCATAACGATCTCCTTTTCTTGGTTTCAAAGCCTTCGACAAATGGGTTTGTAAACAAAACTTTATTTTCTGTGTTCTGTTCCCTCAAAGCGCAAAAAGTTGTACCGAACAGGCATCTCTCGCTCGGGCAGGGTGACGGTAAAGCGGCAACCGCCGCCCTCGGCGTTACCGACCGAGATGGTGCCCCCGTGCAGATCCACGATCCGCTTCACGAGCGTAAGCCCCAAGCCGTTTCCCTCTTTTCCGTGCGAGGTCTCTACCTGATAGAATTTATCGAAGATATGATTTTGCTTCGCGGGATCAATGCCCGGCCCCTCGTCGCGAACCGAAAAGACGGTTTGCCCGCCCTCTTGCGAAAGGCTGAGATAGATCTTTCCGCCCACGGGACTGAATTTGACGGCGTTATCGAGAAGATTGAGCCATACGTGCGCCAAAAGCGCCTCGTTTCCGCGGTAGCGGACCTCGGCAAGATCGGTCTCAAACTCAATCCCCTTTTTCGTCCATTTCTCCTCTAAGGATACGATCGCAAGACGGATCTGCTCGTCGGGTGAAAATACATCGTCCCGCAGGGAGATCACCTGGTTTTCGACCTTGGAAAGCAGGAGAATGCCACCGATCAGCTCGGTAAGTCTACGGGTGTTGAAGAGGATCTTTTCGATATACTCCTCTTCCTCCTCGGGGGTAAGCGCCCCATCTTGAAGAAGCATCGCGTATCCCTCGATCGCGTTGATGGGGGTCTTAAACTCGTGTGAAACATTGGAAACGAAGTCGGTCTGCAAAATCTCGGTGGCCTGCAGCTCCTTAACCATCAGGTTGAAGCTCTCGTAGATACGCTTAAGCTCTCCGATCCGGCTGTTTCCCGAAAGGCGCACCGAAAAGCTCCCCTCGGCGACCTTTTTCATCGCCTCCTCGATCTCCGAGATCGGGGTAAGGATCTTGCTGGCGGTAAAATAGGTGATCGCCACCCCCTCCAGCGCCATGGCGATCAGAACGCCCCACAAGAAGGAGGAGATCGAAACGCTGAGCCCCACCGCGCGGTTAATAAGAAGCAGCACCCCCGAAAAGCCGAGCAGTGTAAAAACGAGGATAAAAAGCGTTAAAAGGATGAAATAGATCCGTATGCGTAAGCTGCGCCCCTTCATTTCTTGACCACCTTATAGCCGACCCCGCGGATCGTCTCGATCAAAAGATCGGGATTTTCGCGCAGGCGTTCACGCAAGCGGCCGATATGCACATCGACCGTATGGGCGTCTGTCTCGCTGTCGTACCCCCAGATCTCGTCCATGATCTGCTGGCGGGTAAAGATCTTCCCGGGGTAGGAGGCCATTTTGTAGAGCAGCATAAATTCCTTCTGCGGAAGCACCTGCTTTTCGCCGCCGAAGGAAAGGACGAGCGAATCGCACTCCATCTCGGTGTTGCCGATCGAAAGGCGGCGGTCGTTGATCATCTGGGCACGGCGAAGCAGGGCGCCGACGCGCAGAACCATTTCGTTGACGTTTACGGGCTTGACCATATAATCGTCGGTTCCCGAAAAGAACCCAAGGCGCATATCGTCAAAGGCTTCCTTCGCGGTGATCATCAAGACCGGGATCTTCGAGCCGCTCTCGCGCAAAACGCGTACCAGCTCGTATCCGTCCATCTCGGGCATCATGATATCCGAAATGATCAGATCGACGTATTCCTTGTCAAGAGTGGCAAGAGCCTCTACGCCGTCTCCGGCGCCCAGCACCGAATAGCCGTGCTTCGTTAGCACCTTCTGAAACAGCTGCCGAAGCTCGGTATCATCCTCTACGATCAGAATTCTGAACATGGCTTCTCCTTTTCATAAAAATTAAAAAGGCATACCTATTTATGATAATACTATAAACGATTTTTGTCAAATTATTTTCAACTGAACCTCAACTTTTGTTGAGAAACGCCCCGTTTCTTGGCTTCTGCCCCTGAATTTTTTTCAAAAACAGTTGCAAGCGGAGGGGAAATATGCTATTCTTATAAAAGAAAACTTTTTTGCGAGGTAACTATGAAAATAACCGAACATTTGCGAAAAAACGAAGCGCTTTACCGCCGCCTTCTTCCGCTGCTTGCCTGCCTTTTCGGCGTGGCGGCCACCGCGATGATCCTCACCCCCGCCTTCATCGGCACGGGGAAGATCCTCGGTACGCGTTATTTCTTTATGGGATTTGAGGCGGCCTTCGGGCTTTCCGAAACGGTTGGGAAAGCCACCCTTACAGTCCTTGCGCCGAACCTGCTTTCGATCCTTTGCTTCCTTTTGCCGATCCCTGCGGTGGCACTTTGCATCCTTTCGCTGATCCCCCGCCTTTCAAAACACGCCCGTCTCTTCACACTGATCGGCGCCGCCCTTTTCCTTCTTTGCGCCTTCCTCGCCTTCTTGTCGCTGATCCCCTTTGCTTCGACCATCGTCGGGCGTGAATTCAGCGGGCTGTATACGTGGTCCTACGGGGCGGGAACGGTCCTTTGCGCCGCATTCTCCCTCGTTTCTTCGGTTTGCTTGGCGGCAAAATACGCAATTCTGTAAACAAAACTTTCTTTTGAAGCAACAAGCCCCTCCTCGGGGCTTTTTCTTTTTTCGATTCATCGGCTTTTTTGCCGCCGCCTGCCCCCACTTCTTAAAATTTACCCTCACCCTGTTGATTTTTGCGCGCGCAAATGTTATAATACAATATCTATATAGTAAATTTTAAGAAAGGAAGGGTGGTATTGCCGTGAAAGGAAAAGAAAAACGCGACCGTAGCGGGCGCATTTTGGAATTCGATCTTTTGCGCGGCATCGCGGTGATCTTAATGATGTTTGACCACCTTCTTTACGACATTTTTTCGGTGATGCCGATGTTCTTTTCGGATTACCCCGGGAAAAACCCCACGGCGTTGGCCCTCTGCCGCGCGGCGCGCGTCTACTGGTATCACCCCGTTCGCGAGGGGACGCGGGTCGCCGTCATTGCGGTCTTTCTGCTTCTTTCGGGCATTTGCTGTCACTTTTCCAAAAACAACGCAAAGCGGGGCGGGCGGCTTATGTTTCTCGCGCTTTGCATCACGCTCGTCTCCTTTTTTATCGGCTGCTTTACCGGGGATATTGATTTTATGATCTCCTTCGGGATCTTGCATTGCATCGCGCTTATGCTGCTGCTCGTCGGTCTTTTTCAGCGGATCGGGCTTAACCGTTGGTTCTTTCTCGCCCTTGGGGTAGCGCTTACCGCGGTGGGGATCTTTTTTAACGCCGACCTTCGATACGTCAGCTACGAAAGCCGCCCCTTTCTCGAAACGCTGTGGGGGCAGATGGTGGGCACGATGTACGCGGGCTCGGATTCCTGCGCGCTGACGCTCTTTGGTGGGCCGATCCTTATCGGCGTTTTTCTGGGCGAAACCTTTTATAAAGAACGGCGCTCGCTCATCTTTTCGCGCTACCGCGAGGGGATCGTAACCAAGATCGGGCGCAACAGCTTGCTTTTTTACGTCTTGCATCAGGCGCTTCTGCCGCTCTTGCTCGGGGGGATCCTTCTCCTTTGCGGCTTTCATATCGGCGTATAAGGAGGGATCATGTCGGCTTTATACGAATGCTTACAAAAATACCGTCAATGCGGGCTGACCGCCCTTCGGTTTGCAGGGCGCGCGATCTCTTACGATACCCTTATCGAGCGCATTGACAAAATGGCGGCTTATCTCAAAGAAAACGGTGTAAAAAGCGGGGATACCGTTACCGTATCGCTGCCCAACATTCCCGTTACCGTCTATCTGTTTTACGCCCTGGATAAGATCGGGGCGCGCCAGAATATCCTACACCCCCTCACCACCCCCGAGGGCATTTTGCTTTCGATGAAGGAGGAGGGGAGCCGCGCGGCGATCCTGCTTGCCACCGCCTATGGGGAAAAGGCCGAGCTCTTTCAAAAAAGCGGCTACCGCTTTTTCTTCGCCAACCCGATGGCCGACGATCGGCTTTTCAAAAAGCATCTCTTTTATTTCCTTTACAGGAAGCCGCGCGGAAAGGATCTTCTTTTACTGGACAACTACCGCCGCGCGCGCCCCGATAAAGCGCCCCCCGAAAAGGAGCTTACGGACGGGATCCTGCTTCATTCGGGCGGCACGACCGGTACGCCGAAGGTCATTTCGCTTTCCGCCCGCGCGATCACGGCCTTAGGCGAAAAGGTCCCCGCGATCACCGAGGGCGATATTTGCGGCCGCGGGATGCTGGCGGTGCTTCCCACCTTTCACGGCTTCGGGCTCGGTATGGGGATTCACGCGCCGCTTCAAAACGGGGCGTGCGTCGTCCTTATGATGAAATTCAACGCCGAAAAAGCCCTTCTTCTGATCAAAAAGAAGCAGGTCTCGCTTCTGATCGGCGTGCCGCTTCTCTATCGGAAGCTGATGAACGCAAAGCGCTTTCAAACAGCCGATCTTTCCTCGCTGACCCACGCCTTCGTCGGGGGTGATAACGTCCCCCCCTCTCTGCTTACCGACTTCGACGGGGAAATGAAAAACAGAGGGGTCGATTGCCGCCTGCTTGAAGGCTACGGGCTTACCGAGACCGTAACGGTATGCGCCGTCAACACCAAATCCGAAGCTCGCCCCCTTTCGGTCGGCCGTCCGCTGCCCGGCATAAAAATCAAAATCGTTGACGAAGCGCTTTCCCCGCTTCCCGAGGGGGAGGTCGGTGAGGTGCTGATAGGCGGCGACACCCTTATGACGGGCTACCGACGCGACGCCGAGGCCACCGAGGGAACGCTTATTTTCTTAGGGGAAGAGCCCTATGTGCGAAGCGGGGATCTCGGCTTCTTGAAGGACGGCTTCCTCTATCTCAAAGGGCGAAAAAAGCGTCTTTTCAAGATCAGCGGCATGAATATCTACCCCGCCGAGATCGAACGGCTGGCGACCGATGACGAGATGATTGCCGACGCGTCGCTTGAATTTTTCGAGGACCCCGCGCCCCACACCGTCCTTTTCCTCATCAAAAGGCGGGACGCCGAGGAGAGTGAGGAAGAGATAACGGCGCGCCTTTCTTCCCTTTTCGAAGAAAAGCTTTTGAAATACGCCCACCCTCGGGCGATCGTATTTCTTGACGAATTTCCCAAAACCGCCATCGGAAAGACCAAGCACGGCGGCTTTACGCACCCTTAAAAATTCGGTTTTTTGCAAATTTTTGAATAATATTCAGATTTTACGATAATTTATTCATACGCTTTCGGTGAAATGCCGAAAAGGGCAGGGCCTTTCCTTTATTTTATATATAAAACAGAGAAAATCGCGTTTTTGCGGCTTTTCCTATTGAATGTTTTTTCATTCTGTGTTATACTTGGTGCATATTCAATCTGCAAACAAATTTATTATTCATTTTCGGAGGAACATATCATGTCTGACAAGAAGATCAAAAAAGTAGTACTGGCTTATTCGGGTGGTCTTGACACCTCGATCATCATTCCGTGGTTAAAAGAAAACTACGATAACCCCGAGATCATCGCGGTCTCCGGCAACGTCGGCCAGGCAGACGAGCTGGAGGGCTTAGAGGAAAAGGCCTTAAAGACCGGCGCCTCGAAGCTGTATATCGAGGATCTGACCGACGAGTTCGTGAACGATCTCATCATCCCCACCGTCCAAGCCGGCGCCAAGTACGAGGAATATCTCCTCGGTACCGCCCTTGCCCGCCCCATCATCGGTAAGCGCTTGGCCGAGATCGCCTTGGCCGAGGGTGCCGACGCCATCTGCCACGGCTGCACCGGTAAAGGAAATGACCAAGTCCGCTTTGAGCTGGCGATCAAGGCCTTTGCCCCCGGCATGAAGATCATCGCCCCCTGGCGTGAATGGGATATCAAGTCGCGCGAAGAGGAGATCGAGTACGCCGAGGCGCACAACGTCCCCTTGAAGATCAACCGCGAGACCAACTATTCGAAGGACAAGAACCTTTGGCATCTTTCACACGAGGGTCTGGATCTTGAAGACGCGTGGAACGAGCCGCTTTACGAGAAAAAGGGCTTCCTTGAAATGGGTGTATCCCCCATTGAAGCGCCCGATACGCCCACCTACGTTACGCTGGATTTCGAAGCGGGTGTTCCCACAGCGCTTGACGGCGAGAAGATGAGCGCGAAGGAGATCATCCTGAAGCTCAACGAGATCGGCGGCAAGAACGGCATCGGTCTTCTTGACATCGTGGAAAACCGCTTGGTCGGCATGAAGTGCCGCGGCGTATACGAGACCCCCGGCGGCGATATCCTTTATTTCGCCCACAACTATCTTGAAACGCTCTGCCTTGATAAGATGACCATGCACAAGAAGCAAGAGCTTGCCATCACCTTTGCCGATCTGCTGTATAACGGCCAGTGGTACAGCCCCCTGCGCGAGGCGCTTTCCGCCTTCGTTACCAAAACGCAGGAGCACGTGACGGGTACCGTCCGCATCAAGCTGTATAAGGGCAATATGATCAAGGCCGGCGCCAAGAGCGACTGGTCGCTGTATAGCGAAGAGATCGCGACCTTTGGTGAAGACCACGTCTACGATCAGAAGGACAGCAAGGGCTTTATCAACCTGTGGGGTCTGCCGATCTCGGTACAGGCGCAGGTCAACGCCAAAAACCAAAAGAAATAAACCGAAAAGGAAACGCTATGGACAAAATGTGGGCAGGCCGCTTCCAGAAGGCGCTGGACAAGGCGGCTGACGATTTTAATTCGTCGATACGGTTCGACGCGCGTATGTTCCGTCAGGACATTCGCGGCTCGATGGCGCACGCCTCGATGCTGGCCGAATGCAAGATCCTGACCGACAGCGAGGCCGACGGGATCATCAAGGGTCTTGAAGGGATTCTTCGCGATATGGAGTCGGGGGAGCTTCTCCCCGACCCCTGTGCCGAGGACATTCATATGTTCGTTGAGGCCGAGCTTACCCGCCGCATCGGCGACCTTGGGAAAAAGCTGCATACCGCGAGAAGCCGCAACGACCAGGTGGCGGTAGACATCCGCCTTTATCTGCGTGACGAAGCCGACGAGATCGTATCGCTGATCAAAAAGCTGATCGCAGCCATTCTTACGCAGGCCAAGGAAAATAAGACCGCCATTATGCCGGGCTATACCCATCTGCAGCGTGCCCAGCCCATCACCTTTGCCCATCATATTTTGGCGTACGCCATGATGCTTTGCCGTGACATCGGCCGCATTGAGGACGCCAAGAAGAGAATGAATATCTCCCCCCTCGGCTCCTGTGCCCTGGCAGGGACCACCTATCCCACCGATCGGCTGTCGGTTGCCCAAAAGCTTCTCTTTGACGGGTACACCTTAAACAGCATCGACGGGGTCAGCGACCGCGATTTCTGCTTGGAGCTGCTTTCGGCCTTCGCCACCCTGATGATGCACCTTTCCCGCTTCTCGGAGGAGATCATCCTCTGGTGCAGCTGGGAATTCAAGTTTGTGGAGCTTGACGACTCGTATACCACGGGCTCCAGCATCATGCCCCAGAAGAAGAACCCCGATATTGCCGAGCTTGTGCGCGGCAAGACCGGGCGTGTCTACGGCGACCTTATGGCGCTGCTTACCGTCTTAAAGGGTCTGCCTCTTGCCTACAACAAGGATATGCAGGAGGATAAGGAGGCTATTTTCGACGCGGTGGACACCGTAAAGATGTGCCTTGGCGTCTTCCCCCCGATGATCGAGGGCATGAAGGTGCTTCGGGACAATATGCTTTCGGCGGCCAAGCGCGGCTTTATCAACGCAACCGACCTTGCCGACTATCTCACTAAGCGCGGGCTTCCCTTCCGCACGGCCTACAAGATCGCGGGACAAGCGGTGGCGCTGTGCATCGAAAAGGGCAAGGTGCTTGACACCTTAACGCTTGAAGAATACCGCGCGCTCTGCGATACCATTGACGAGGACGTCTACGGGGCGATCGATCTTTATACCTGTGTTGAGACCCGCATCTCGGCGGGCGGAACCGGGCAAAAATCGATCGAAGAGCAGATCGCGTATATAACGGAGTTTTTAGCATGAAAAAGGTCTTTATCGACGGAAAGGCGGGCACGACCGGCCTTCGCATCTACGAGCGGCTTGGCGCGCGCGCGGATATTACGCTGCTCACCCTCCCCGAGGAGAAGCGCAAGGACCCCGCCGCCCGTAAGGAAATATTAAACGAGGCAGACATTGTTTTTCTCTGCCTGCCGGACGAAGCCGCGATCGAAGCGGTTTCGATGATCGAAAACGAGCATACCGTGGTGCTGGATACCTCCACCGCCCACCGCACCGACCCGCAGTGGGTCTACGGCTTTCCGGAGCTTTCCGAAAAAGCGAGAGAGGCCGTCAGGGGCGCCAAGCGCATCGCCGTGCCCGGCTGCCACGCCAGCGGCTTTATCGCCCTCGTTAAGCCGCTTATCGAAGCGGGAATAGTAGACAAAAGCGTAAAGCTTACTTGTCATTCTATAACGGGGTACAGCGGCGGTGGCAAAAAGATGATCGCCGAATACGAGGGGGAGGATCGCCCCGCGCTTCTTGACGCGCCGCGTCAGTACGCGCTCACCCAAAAGCATAAGCACCTTAAGGAAATGGTGGCTTTGACGGGGCTTGATGCCGCCCCCATCTTCTGCCCTATCGTTTCGGATTTTTACAGCGGCATGGAAGTGACCGTCCCACTTTTCGCTTCGGACCTTTGCGACGGGAAAACGGTTGAGGACATCAAGGCCGTCTACGAATCGCTTTACAATACCCCCTTGGTTACCTACAAGGAAGCCGCCGTCGATGCCGACGGGCTTTTGTCGGCCGCGGGGCTCTCGGGTAAGGATAATATGGTGATCTCGGTCTTCGGAAACGAAGAGCGGATCCTGCTCAGTGCCCGCTACGACAACCTCGGCAAGGGCGCCTCGGGCGCTGCCGTAGAGTGTCTCAACCTCGTTTTGGGGCTTGACGACGCTACCGATCTTTGCATCTAAGACGCAGCATTACAAGGAGAAAGCTATGAATATCATCGAAGGCGGCGTTTGCGCCGCAAAGGGCTTTTCGGCCAACGGGATCCATTGCGGGATCCGCAAAAACAAAACCAAGCGCGACCTCGCGCTTATTTACAGCGAGGTTCCGGCAAGCGCCGCGGCGGTCTATACGCAGAATCTCGTGAAGGGCGCGCCGCTGACGGTAACCAAGGATCACCTTCAAAACGGGGTGGCGCAGGCCGTTATCTGCAACAGCGGCAACGCCAACACCTGCAACGCCAACGGTATCGAGATCGCGGAGGAAACCTGTTCCCTGCTGGCGAAGGCGATGAAGATCGAGGCATCCGACATCGTGGTGGCTTCGACCGGCGTTATCGGCCAACCGCTCGATATCACCCCTATCGCCGAAGGGATCCCCGCGCTGGTCGCGGGTCTTGGCGCGCACAGCGACCTTGCGGCCGAGGGCATTATGACCACCGACCTAAAAAAGAAGGAGATCGCCGTTTCCTTCACCGTCGGCGGGAAGGAATGTAAGATCGGCGGGATCGCCAAGGGCTCGGGCATGATCCACCCCAATATGGCGACCATGCTCGTCTTTATCACGACCGACTGCGCCATTTCCCCGAAGATGCTTCAGGCGGCGCTTTCCTCGGATATCAAGAATACCTTTAATATGATCAGCGTTGACGGGGATACCTCCACGAACGATATGGTCACGGTGCTGGCCAACGGCATGGCGGGAAATGCCGAGATCACCGAGGAGGGCGAGGATTTCTCGGCCTTTATGAAGGCTTTAAACACGGTTAACGTGTATCTTTGCCGCTCGATCGCCGGGGACGGCGAGGGCGCGACCAAGCTGCTTGAATGTTCGGTTTCGGGCGCCAAGGACGAAGAAAGTGCCAAAACGGTTGCCAAATCGGTCATCTGCTCCTCGCTGACCAAGGCCGCCATGTTCGGCGCCGACGCCAACTGGGGGCGCGTGCTTTGCGCGATCGGATACAGCGGCGCTTCGGTCGATATCGGAAAGATCGACGTTTCCTTTGTTTCGGACGCCGGAAGCATCCTCGTATGCCAAGGCGGAAGCGGCGTTGACTTCTCGGAGGAAAAAGCGAAGGAGATCCTTCTTCGCCCCGAGATCACGATCGACGTTTCGCTTAACGACGGCGATTTTTCGGCCACGGCCTTCGGTTGTGACCTTACCTATGACTACGTAAAGATCAACGGTGACTACCGTACCTGAGAAAGGAAAAGCTATGACGATTTCGAACGCGGATCGCGCGAGTATTCTGGTAAACGCCCTTCCCTACATCAAAAAATACACCGGGAAGATCCTGGTGGTCAAATACGGCGGCAACGCCATGACCAGCGAAAAGCTGAAGGATTCGGTGGTTCGTGACATCGTTCTTTTACAGCTGATCGGCGTCAAGGTGGTCTTAGTCCACGGCGGCGGTCCCGAGATCACGGGTATGCTGGAAAAGGTCGGTAAAAAGACCGAGTTCGTCAACGGCCTGCGCGTCACCGACAAGGAGACCGTAGAGATCGCGCAGATGGTCTTAGCCGGCAAGATCAATAAGGAGCTTGTGAACCTTATCGAATGTGAGGGCGGCTCCTCGATCGGGCTTTCGGGGCTTGACGGCCATATGATCAAAGCGACCGTAAAGGACGAGAAGCTCGGCTACGTCGGTAAGATCACGGGGGTCGACCCCAAGCCGATCCTTGACGTGCTCGAAAAGGGCTATATCCCGGTCATTGCCACACTCGGCTGTGACGAAAGCGGAAACGTATACAACATCAACGCCGACACCGCGGCCGCCAAGATCGCCGCCGCCCTCTCGGCCGAGAGCCTTATTTCGCTTACCGATATCGCGGGGATCCTTCGCGACAAGAACGACCCTTCGACGCTTATTTCGCATATCCACGTAGACGATACGCAAAAGCTGATCGACGACGGGATCATCGTCGGCGGTATGCTGCCGAAGGTCGAATGCTGCCGCAACGCGGTTTTGGAGGGGGTCAAGCGCGTCTTTATCATCGACGGGCGAATCCCTCACTCGATCCTTATCGAAACGCTGACCGACGAGGGTATCGGCACGATGTTCGAAGGAGGTCCCCGTGACTGACACGAAGCTTTTAGACCAAGCGTATATCGCCCCGACCTACGGGCGCTTTCCCGTAGAGATCGTAAAAGGTGAGGGCTCTCTCCTTTACGATAACGAGGGCAAGGAATATATCGACATGGGAAGCGGCATTGCCGTTAATACCTTCGGCACCGCCGATCCCGTATGGATCAAGGCTGTCACCGAGCAGCTTTCACTCTTCCAACACACCTCAAACCTTTATTATACCGCGCCCTGCGCCCGCCTTGCCGAGCTGCTTTGCCAAAGAACGGGAATGAAGAAGGTCTTCTTCTCCAACTCGGGTGCCGAGGCGAACGAATGCGCGATCAAGGCCGCCCGTAAATACGCTTATGAGAAAAAGGGCGAGGGCTGCTACGAGATCATCACGCTTAAAAACAGCTTTCACGGCCGTACGATCACAACCCTTGCCGCCACGGGGCAGGATAGCTTTCACAAGGACTTCCTTCCTTTGACCGAAGGGTTTATTTCGATCGAAGCGACCGAGGAGGCGCTCCTTGGCGCCGTCAGCGATAAGACGGCGGCGATACTGTTTGAGATCGTGCGCGGAGAGGGCGGCGTTTTGCCGCTGGATAAAGAATTCGTCGCAGCGATGTGCCGCGTGGCGAAGGAAAAGGATATTCTCCTGATCGCCGACGAGGTGCAATGCGGAAACGGCCGAAGCGGCACGCTTTACGCCTATATGCAATACGGCATGATGCCCGACATCGTTTCGACCGCCAAGGGTCTTGGCGGAGGGCTCCCCTTGGGGGCGACGATGCTCGGCGAGAAGGTCGAAGGGGTCTTTACCCCCGGCACGCACGGCTCGACCTTTGGGGGCAACCCCATCGCTTCGGCGGGGGCTTACAGCATCCTTTCAAGGATCGACGAAGCGCTTCTTAACGAGGTCAAGGAAAAATCCGATTATATTTTCAGCGCCCTTCGGGGTCAGCCCGGCATCAAGAGCGTAACGGGGCTTGGCCTTATGATCGGGATCGAAACCGAAAAGCCCGCCGCCGAGATCTTGGCGAAGTGCCGTGAAAAAGGCGTGCTTCTTTTGACCGCGAAAACCAAGGTGCGGCTTCTGCCCCCCTTGAATATTGAAAAAGAGCTGCTTATAAAGGCGATAAAGGTTATTTTGGCCGTTTGCCGGGAGGAATGATATGTTAGGTTTAAAGGGAAAAGATTTTTTAAAGCTTTTGGATCTTTCAAGTGAGCAGATCGGAGGTCTTGTCGATCTTGCCGCCGACTTAAAGCAAAAGAAAAAGGCGGGGATCCCCCACCGCCTGTGCGAGGGCAAGAACATCGCCCTTATCTTTGAAAAGACCAGCACCCGTACCCGTTGCAGCTTTGAGGTAGCGGCGTACGACCTCGGTATGGGGGTCACCTACCTTGACCCCACGGGCTCGCAGATCGGGAAGAAGGAAAGCATCGCCGATACGGCGCGCGTGCTCGCCTCGATCTACGACGGCATTGAGTACCGTGGCTTCGGGCAAGCGATCGTGGAGGAGCTGGCGCTTTATTCGAAGGTACCGGTTTGGAACGGACTTACCAACGAATTTCACCCCACCCAGATCATTGCCGACCTTCTGACCATTAAGGAGACCTTCGGTAAGCTGAAAGGGCTTAACTTCGTCTACGCCGGCGACGCTCGCTACAATATGGGCAATTCGCTGATGGTAGGCTGCGCCAAGATGGGGCTTAACTTCACCGCCTGCTGCCCGAAAAAATACTTCCCCGATCAAGCGCTGATCGACACCTGCCAACAGATCGCCAAGGAAAGCGGCGCCACGCTTCGCTTTGAAAGCGACGTAGAAAAAGCCGTTAAGGGCGCCGACGTCATTTATACCGACGTGTGGGTCTCCATGGGTGAGCCGATCGAGGTATGGGAAGAGCGTATTACCGATCTTGCCCCCTACCAGGTCAACGCCAAGATGATGGCTCTGACCGGCAAGAAGGAGACCGTCTTTATGCACTGCCTGCCTGCCTACCACGATTTAAAGACCGGGGTCGGCCGCGAGATGGGTGAGCGCTTCGGGCGCGACGCGATGGAGGTTTCGAACGAGGTGTTCGAAAGCGAGCAGTCGATCGTCTTCAGAGAAGCCGAAAACCGTATGCACACCATCAAGGCGGTCATCGCCGCCACGCTGTGCGACGACTAAAAGAAATGTTTTCTTTACAAAAAAGGATACCAACACAAGGTTGGTATCCTTTTTCTCTTTATTTGATGAAGGGCAAGAGCCATGCGTATGGCGAAATTTATTCAATCAGACCCGAGCCGAAGAAATTTTGCAAGACGAAGCAAAGCGAGCGAGGGGCGCGACGGCGTAGATGCCTACGTCGAGCAACCCGATGGGATGCTTTCGCTGATGTATGGCGAAATTTATTCAATCGGCGTATTTTTTGATGAACGCCAAAACAGGCGCAGGATCGGGGAGCCCATGGGGATGGTGGTCGCCGCCCGGCTTCATATAAAGCGCAAAGGGTAAGCCCGCTTCCTTATAGGCCTTTTCGATAAAGGCGCCGTTTTCGTGATAGGGAACAACGGTGTCGGCGTCTCCAGAGACCATAACAATCGGGATACGGCTTTCAACAAGGCGCGGGATACGGTCAAGCGGCATATCGCGGTAAGCGAGAAGCTCTGCCTTGGTAAGCGAAAGGGCGCCCATGATCTCTTCCCATTTATGTATTTCCGAATCGCCAAAGCCAAGCGGGCAGCTCATATAATTGACGACGGGCGCGTCGATATACAGGCAGGAAACAAGGTGGGGATACGAGGTCGCAAACTTCACGGCAAAAAGCCCCCCGCAGCTCATGCCGACGGGAACGCAGCGCTCGGCAAGGCGGTATTCGCGCTGAACAAACTCCACGAAGCGCGCCTTGCGGGATAGATCCGCTTCCCCGCCCCAGCGGTTCTCGTTCTTGATGAAGCATACGTGCCAGCCCGCTTCCAAAAGCGGCAGCTCCGCCGCCTCGGGAAAGGCATCGCGATACTCGGTCTTTAAGACGAAATTTCTCTTTTCGTTTGCTTTCTTCGGCAAAACGACCGCCGCGGGCATCCCTTCAAAAAGGAATTCCTCGCTCTCAAAGCCGAAAAACTCTTTTCTTTCCATATCTCTTTCTCCTTTAAAAATGGTTAGACGCGCTTATGCCTTGGCGCCTTTTTTATGCGGAATGTATTCAATCGCCGCCGAGCCGAAGAAATTTTGCAAGACGAAGCAAAGCGAGCGAGGGGCGCGACGGCGTAGATGCCTACGTCGAGCAACCCGATGGGATGCTTTCGCTGATGTATGGCGAAATTTATTCAATCGGCGTGTTTTTGGATGAATTCGACGATAGGCTTGGGATCGGGGAGCCCATGCGGATGGTGCGCGCCGCCCGGCTTGATGTAAAGCGCAAAGGGCAGGCCCGCTTCCTTATAGGCCCTTTCGATAAAGACGCCGTTTTCGTGGTAGGGGGCGGACTTATCGCTGTCCCCCGAAACCATAACGAGAGGGATCTTATGCTTAATGAGAATCGGAATACGGTCAAGCGGCATATCGCGGTAAGCGAGAAGCTCTGCCTTGGTAAGCGAAAGGGCGCCCATGATCTCTTCCCATTTATGTATTTCCGAATCGCCAAAGCCAAGCGGGCAGCTCATATAATTGACAACGGGCGCGTCGATATACAGGCAAGAAACAAGGTGGGGATACGAGGTCGCAAACTTCACGGCGATAAGCCCCCCGCAGCTCATACCGACGGGAACGCAACGCGCGGCAAGACCGTACTCGCGCTGCACGTATTCAACGAAGCGCGCTTGCCGATCAATGCTTTCGTCCGAGCCGTAGCGATCCTTGTTTTTCACGAAGCACACGTGCCAGCCCGCTTCCAAAAGCGGCAGCTCCGCCGCCTCGGGAAAGGCGTCACGGTATTCGGTCTTTAAGACGAAATTCTTTTTTTCGTTCGCCTTCTTCGGGAAAACGACCGCAGCGGCAAATCCGTCAAAAAGGAATTCCTCACATTCGTAGCCGAACCACTCTTTTCTTTCCATTTTCATTTCTTCCTTTCGGTGTTTTTGGGCGCTTACAGCCCGCCCTTGGCTAAGCGGCTAAGCATGATGCAGGCGCTTTTGTAGTTGGTCGCAAGCGGGATGTTCTGCACGTCGCAAAGGCGCAAAAGGGCGGATACGTCGGGCTCGTGAGGCTGGGCGGTAAGCGGATCACGTAAAAAGAGCACGAGGTCTAACTGCCCCACCGCGATCATCGAGCCGATCTGCTGATCGCCGCCGAGCGGACCGCTTTTCATACGGGTGATCGAAAGCCCGGTTTCCCCCATGACGAGCGTGCCCGTGGTGCCGGTCGCAAACAGCTCGTGATCCTTTAAGATCTCCTTATACTTGATCGCCAGCTCGATCATTTCGTTTTTCTTTTTGTCGTGGGCTATCAATGCAATTTTCATAGAAGTTCCTTTCGGGTCTTACCCCTTTTTTATTGCGCTCAATGGCGCTCGTTCTTATTTGAATACAGCTCGCAAAACCGTGCGGCAAAGGAAGGCTTCTCGCCCTTTGCGTACAAATGCGAAAGATCGCCGAAGGAAAGCACGCGGAAGGCGGCGATCCCCTCTTTTCTCTCCTCGGTCACCACCTCGGTCACCGAGCTTGGCAGAGCGCACAGCCCTTGCCATAAAATGACGGGGGATAGGTTCATCAGGTGAGAAAGCAGCACACATTCGACCCCGAAATGGCAAAAGAAAACGACCGTGTCGGCGTTTTCACGCAAAACGCGGTAGACGCCTCCCTCTCGGCGGTAGCCGTATTCCTCAAGAAACGCGTCAAGCTCGCGGCAGACCCAGCGGTATTTTTCCTCTACGTCCCCGCTTTGCATCAAGGGGGCAGAAAGCCAAGCATCTTTATCGTAAAGCTCCGGTATCCTCGTCCATTCATCGGGATAAAGATCCCACGGGATATCCTTTTCTCCGCTTTTTTCGTCCTTGATATACCCCGCGAACTCGCGAAGCCAAGGGCAAACGGTCGCCTCTTTCCCAAACCGCGCAAGCGTAGCCTTCGCCGTATCGCGGGCACGCCCCAAGGGCGAGCAGTAAAAGGCCTTTATCTCTTCCTTTGCCAGCCGCTCGGCAAGGTAATCAGCCTCGCGCCAGCCCTTTTCGGTCAAGGAATCGATCTCGTAATTCGGTTCGCCGTGGCGAACGATCAAAATCCTCATAGCTTCTCTTTCTTTTTTTCTTTATTGTAGCATAGGAAAAGAGAAAATACAAGAAAAAGCAAACAAAAAACGAAGCCTTTTCCACGATTGGCTTCAGCAGACCGACACCGCAACGGCGAAAGCTTGTTTGTGGGGATTATATCCCCTTAACAAAAAAAGATTATAACCCCCATAATGATATTTGTCAAGAAGGGGGTTATAAAAATGATCGTTTTTGATAAATTATGGGATATTATGAAAAAACAGGGTGTCAGCACCTATACGCTTCGCGAGAAATGCGGGATCGACAGCAAAACGGTACGACGCTTAAAAGCCAACGAAAATATAGAAACCAAAACGCTTGATAAGCTTTGCGCCGCCCTTGATTGCAAAATCGAAGATATTATGGAATATATCCCCGATCAAACTGTATAAAAAAGGAACCGATGTTTTCATCGGTTCCTCTTTTTATTTGATCTCTTGATCCAAATGATCGAAAAGCGGGCTATTGAAAAACTCTCTCAACGTGATCTCCCAGCCGTCACACAATTTCTTAAGCGAAACGGCGCCGGGATTTTGGCTCTTTTCGTTCAGCATGCTGTAAACGGTCGAGGGTGAAACACCCGAAGCGTTGGCAAGCGCATTGATCGCCATATTCCTTTCTTCGCAAAGCTCAAGGATCCGTTTGGCGATCGCTTCTTTTGTGTTCATCGGAAGCCCCCTTTCTTCTTTCTACTGTTATTTTAATAAAAAACGCGATATATCGTGTGGGATATATCGCATTTTTGACCTTTTTGTGGTATAATATACGATATATCCCACAAAAAAGGAGAGCTTTTATGACTTGTACTTTTATCGGTCACCGAGATGCGCCGAACAAAATCAAACTTTCATTAAAGGAAGCCATTTTGTATGTAATAGAAAAGGAGCGTGTTGAAAAATTTTTGGTTGGAAACAACGTTTCTTTTGATTTTTACGCGCAGTGCGCTTTGCGGGAATTAAAGAAAGAGAGACCCACTATCTGTTTTGACATCGTTCTTTCCCGTCTTGATGAAAAAGTGATTTCCGAAAATCAGGGCGAAACACTTTTCCCGGCAGGACTTGAAACGGCTCTTCCCAAATTTGCGATCTCAAAAAGAAACAATTGGCTTATAAACAATTCTTCCATTTTGATTGCTTATGCAAAATACAGAATTTCAAACAGCGGAAAATGGCTGGAAAGAGCCTCCAAGAAAGGCCTAAAGATCATAAATCTTGCGGATGAAAATAATAAGTTTTGGGAATGAAACCACAAAGCCAAAAAGAAAAAAGGCCGATGAAAACTTTTTTATTTGCGGTTATGACTAAAGATGCCGTAGCGGGCGCACGGATTTGATGCAGAAATCGCCGTTCTCCGACCGAGAGGCGTATACGATACGTCGGAGAGAGGAAACGGCGATAGAAAAGGAATATGATCCAAAATGGAAGAAAGCCAACGGCTTTCAACCTTAAAAACAGAAGAAAACCGAAGATGAAAAAAGGGACTATATGCACAACACATATAATCCCTTCCTTTTCGGTTATGCGCAAATACGAAGCCCCGATTTATTGGGGGCTGTAAATGACGGTTACCTCGGGATGCAGCTGCAGGATCGAGGCGGGGACGTGGGGGTCGATCTCGCCCGAGAGGGCCTTATCGAGGATCGCTTTCTTGTTTTCGCCGTTCACGATCAAAAGGATCTTCTTGGCCTTCATGATCGAAAGCATCCCCATGGTGATAGCGGTCTTCGGCACCTCGGCTTCACTCTTGAAGAAGCGGGAATTGGCCCGAATGGTCGATTCGTCCAGAACCACCTCGTGGGTAGCCTTCACGAACACCGTGTCGGGCTCGTTAAAGCCGATATGTCCGTCTACCCCGATGCCGAGAAGCTGCAGGTCGATCCCGCCAAGCTCCTCGATCAGCTTATCGTAGCGCTCACCCTCTTTCGCGAGATTTTTCGCCATACCGTTGGGAACATGCGTGTTTTCCGGCTTGATATTGATGTGGTTAAAGAGCTTATCGTTCATAAAATAACGGTAGCTTTGCGGATTGTCGGTGGGAAGACCTACGTACTCGTCAAGATTTACGGTCGTAACCGAAGAAAAATCGACCTTTCCCATGCGGTTGCCGTCTGCCAACCATTGATAGGTGCCGATGGGGGTAGAGCCGGTGGCAAGCCCCAACACGAAATCGGGCTTATCACAGATGCCCTGCATGATGATGTTGGCGGCACGCTCGCTCATTTCCCGATAGGTTGGTACCTCAATAAAATTCATCTCGTTTCCTCCCAAGCACGATTTTTATATTACCCCTCGTAGGCGTAGGGGCCCTTTCTCATCACCGAGGCTATGCTTTCGCAAAGCTCGTCGCAAAGCGCCTCGCTCTCGCTTTCGACCATCACGCGCACACAAGGCTCGGTCCCGCTTTTGCGAAGAAGAACGCGACCGTTTCCGTTAATGATCCCCTCCGCCCTTTTGCAGGCAGCCTTTACCGCTTCATCACCGATCACGGCATCCTTATCTCTAACGCGCACATTCACGGTTTTCTGTGGGTAAAGAACCACGGGCTCCGCGAGCTTAGCAAGACTGCTCTTGCGATCGCAAATCTCCTCGCACAGCATAATGGCCGTAAGAATGCCGTCCCCGGTCGTGGCATATTTCTTTAAAATAATATGGCCCGATTGCTCTCCGCCAAGGCTGTAATCGTTTTGCTGCATGCATTCGTAAACGAAGCGATCGCCGACCGTTGTCTGCACCGTATGGATACCCTCTTTTTTCAGGGCGTTGACAAGACCGCTGTTCGACATCACGGTACTGACCAGCGTGTTGCCGTTGAGCATACCGCGGTCGTGCAAGCGACGCGCTAATATATACATAATGGCGTCCCCATCTACAATATTCCCATTTTCGTCCACCGCAATGCAACGGTCGGCGTCCCCATCAAAGGCAAACCCGATGTCGAGATGCTTTTCCTTGATCAAGGCACAAAGCTTTTCGGGATGAGTGGAGCCGACGTTCTCGTTTACGTTGAACCCGTCGGGCTCTGCCCCGATCACAACCGTCTGTGCGCCGAGCGCGTCGAAGACCGCCTTGGCGATCATCCAAGAGGCGCCGTTGGCGCTGTCGATGCCGATACGAAGCTTCTTATAGGAATTCGAAGCCAGGGAAATGAGATATCCGACGTAGCGGTTACGCCCCGATACGTAGTCAAGGATCGCGCCGATGCGCTCTCTCTTGGCAAGCGGCAGATCCTCGTCAAGGATCCCAAGGGCAGCCATATCCCCGTCGATATAGCTTTCAATCAGGTCGGTCACCTCATCATCGAGCTTCTCGCCGTATCGGTTGATGACCTTGATACCGTTGTCGTAAAAGGGATTGTGCGAGGCGGTGATCATGATCCCGCAATCGAATTCCTCAAGCCGCGTGACGTAGGAAACGCTCGGCGTCGTCGTCACGTGCAGCATATAGGCGTCAGCGCCTGAGGCGGTGATGCCCGCCACGATCGAATATTCCAGCATATAGCTTGAGCGGCGCGTATCCTTCCCGATCACGATGCGGGGACGATAGCTTTGACTTTGACAGCCCGAAAGGGGGGAGGAATAATACCACCCCAAAAAGCGCCCGACCTTATAGGCCTGCATCGAGGTCAGCGAAAGGTTCGCTTCACCGCGGAAGCCGTCGGTCCCGAAATATTTGTTTTTCTTGCGGGAATCGCGGTTGACGGCCAGCTTATCGCGAAGAAGCTCGTCGCACGAGATCGAAAAGATATCGCATATCTGCAAGATCTTATCCAGCTGCGGCAAAACCTGATCCATCTCCCATTTGGAAACCGATTGGCGCGATACCCCAAGCTTTTCGCCAAGCTTTTCCTGCGAAATCCCCGAAGACGTACGAAGATGCGTTATTTTTTCACCGATCGTCATAAAAATCCCCTTCTCAAAAAAGTTTCTCGCTTCTATTATATACCATTTTTCAGTTTATGCAAGCAATCGCATTTTGATTTTTTTCACAACCCCCCGTTGCGAAAAAGAAAAAAACGGCGCCTTTCGCCGCTTTTTTCCGTATTCTGTCGACAAACGTTGGTTGCTTTTCGCGCCGCGAACACCGCTCTTCGTCAAAGCCGCCGTTAAGGCGGCCCGAGCCGCGCCCCCCAAGAGGCGCGCAGGACCCGTTGTCTTTTTTGTGAAGAAAACATTACTCTTTAAAAATATCGGTCGCCCAATCAAGAAGGTAGGTGGGCTTCTTTTCGGCGGCAAGAGCTTCATCAAGGGTAGCCTCTCCCGAAAGAACCAAAGCGGTATCCACCCCCGCCGCCTGCCCTGCCGCGATGTCGGTATACAAGCGGTCGCCAAGAACCAAGGTATCCTCTTTTGATACACCGAAGCTCGCCATCGCTACCTCGACCATCGTCGGCTTCGGCTTCCCGATATAAAATGGGCTCTTCCCCGTGGCCTTTTCAAGCCCAAAGCACATCGAGCCGCAATCGGGGATATACCCGAAATCGACGGGGCACACCCAGTCTGGGTTGGTGGCATAATAGGGTACGTCGCACTTCGTTAAAACGTAGGAGGTGGTGCGAAGCTTTTCGGCGGTCAGCTCGGTATCAAAGGCGACGAGTATTGCCCCGATCCCCTCTTGGTAAGAGGTGGTGACCGAAAGCCCCGCCTCGCGAAGCTCGGTAAGGAACGAGGCCGTTCCTTGCGCGTAAATCAGGTCTTTTCCGTGCTTTTCCTTCATCAAAAGGATCGCCGCCTGCGCCGAGGTGAAGAAATTTTCGTCGGTAAGCCCCAAGATTCCCATTCCCGTGAGCTTCTTGCGGTAATCCTTTGCGGATTTCGTCGGATTATTGGTGATAAAGACATAGCGGCCGCCCCGCTCCTTGATGGAGGCAAGCATTGAAAGAACCCCCTCGAAAAGGCGGTTCTCACAATAGATGGTCCCATCCATATCGAACAAATAAAGCTTTTTCTCCCGAAGAGGAGTAAGCTCTTTCCCAAAATAGTCCTTCATTTCATATTCCTCGTTACGATAAGGTCAATATTCTCGCTGATAGCGGGGTAAACGACCTGTCCGATCGAAACGGGGCAGGAAATACGAAGATCCTTGATCTTCTCCATCACCGAAAGGAGCTCTTCCTTTTTGATAGGGGCGGCAGTCTTGACGGGAACCATGCGCCCGTCGGTCGCGCGGACCGTCGTCGTCAGTACGCGGCGGGGACAGATCGCCTCGTCACGGGCGTACGCTTCGCCGCGCTTACAGTCGTTCCCCTCGATCGCGCGGATGCTTTCCCCCTCGTGGGTCACCGTAATACGGCATCCCTTCGGGCATTCGATGCAGATCAATTCTTTCTTTTCCATTATAAAACCTCCAAGCTCAGCGTGACCGTCCCCGTAGCCTCACGGATCGCGCCCTCCTTCAAGAGAAGCGTTTCCATTTCGCCGGGGGCGACCGTCGCCCTTTTGGCTTCGGCAAGGATCTTGTCGCCGCACTTGGCTACGATACGGCAGTTTTCGTAGATCCCCTTCACACGGAAGAAGCATTTTACGTGCCCCCCGATGTTTTTATCGATACACTGGGGCACGACGTAGGAGATCCCCTCGCCCGCCGTGACCGAAAGCGGATCGGGCTCCTTTTTGCCGTTTTGGATATACGAAGCGGCATAGCGACCGCAAAGCTCGGCCTCCTCGGAAACGAAATCGACAAGGTCATGCACCTGCAAAACGTTGCCGCACGCGAAAATACCCTCCCGTAAGGTCTCGCGGCTCTGATACACGAGAGCGCCGCGCGTTTGCGGGGAAAGCGGAATGCCCGCCTCCTTCGTCAGCTCGTTCTCGGGGATAAGACCCACCGAGAAAAGCACGGTGTCGCACGCGATATAGCGACGGGTTTCGGGCTTGGGGCGGCGATTCTCGTCTACCTCGGCGATATACACGCCCGTAACGCGCTCCTTCCCCTCGATCCCAACGATCGTATGGTTAAGATACAGGGGGATCCCAAAATCGTCAAGGCACTGTACGATATTGCGGCGAAGCCCGCTCGAATAGGGCATGATCTCGCAAACGGCGTGCACCGTAGCGCCCTCAAGCGTCATGCGGCGCGCCATGATAAGGCCAATGTCACCCGAACCGAGGATCACGACGCTTTTGCCCGGCATATAGCCCTTTTCGTTGACGTAGCGCTGGGCGGTGCCCGCCGAATAGATGCCCGCCGGGCGACTGCCCGCGATATTCAAGGCGCCCCGGCTTCTTTCGCGGCAACCCATCGCCAAAATGACCGCCTTTCCCTCTATGGTAAACAGTCCCTCGGCGGCGTTGACGGCGGTGACCCTTTTATCCTCGGTAAGAGAGAGGACCGTGGTTCCCAAAAGAACCTCGATGCCCCTTTTTTCGACCTCATCGATAAAGCGGGCGGCGTACTCGGGCCCCGAAAGGCTTTCCTTAAAGCGGCGAAGACCAAAGCCGTTATGGATGCATTGATTGAGAATGCCGCCCATATTCTCTTCTCTTTCCAAAATAACGAGGTCACGGATCCCCTCGTCGTAGGCGGAAATCGCGGCCGCAAGCCCCGCAGGGCCGCCGCCGATGATGATCAGCTGATACGCGCTTTTCATTTGGTGACCCCCTCTAAGAGCTTCGAATTTTTGCCGCTTTTCGTGACCTCATCCAACCGAATACCTCGCTCTCTGGCAAGGATCTCGGCCACCTGCGGCTGGCAAAAGCCGCCTTGGCAACGCCCCATGCCGCTCCTTGTGCGGCGCTTGATCGCGTCGATATTCATAGCGGGCGGGTTTTCCCTTATCGCCCGTACGATCTCCCCCTCGCTCACCTGCTCGCAGCGGCAGATAATGCGCCCGTAGGCGGGATCCTTTTTGATCAGCGCGTTCTTTTCCGCGGGGCTAAGCTCCTTAAAGAAGCTCTCTCTTTCGCGCTTGCCGCAAAAATCGGGATTTTTTTCCAAGGGAAGATGCGCGCCGACAAGCGTTTCGACCACGTATTGGGCGATCGCGGGCGCCGAGGTAAGACCGGGCGATTCAATGCCCGCGCAATGAACGACCCCCTCGGTCGCTTCGCTTTCCTCGATGATAAAATCGTGGCGATCGCAATAGGCTCTGACCCCCGAAAACGAGGTGATAACGTTATAAAGAGGCGGATCCTTCACCATTTCGGCGGCCTTTTCGCGCACCGAGGCAAGCCCCACTTCGGTCGTATCGGTCGAGCCGTCCTCAATCGGCTCGGCGGTCGGCCCCAAAAGCAGATTTTTATCGGCCGTCGGGCTGACTAAGATCCCCTTACCCTTTTCGGTGGGGGTAAAGAAGAGGGTATGCTTCACGAAATCGCCGCTCTCCCGATCCAGCAGCATATATTCGCCGCGCCGCCCCGAAACCGCGATCTCGTCTCCGACAAGCGAAGCGATCCTTCCGCTCCCGAGCCCCGCGCAGTTGATGACAAGGCGGCTTTCTACCCTTTTCCCATCGGCACTTTCAATCGAAAAGGCACCCATCTTGCCGCTTATCGCGGTAACCTCAAAGTCGGTGTAAAGAGACGCACCGTTATCCATCGCGTTGCCGATGGCGGCGATCGTCAGCGAATAGGGGCAAATAATGCCGCCCGTCTTCGCCAGCAGCGCGCCAAGCGCCCGCTCGCTGATATGCGGCTCTCTTTCCCGCAGCTCCGCCTGCCCGATGATCGAAAGACCCTCGACCCCGTTCGCAAGCCCGCGGCGGTAAAGAGCCTCTAAGGTTTGCAGCTCCTCCTCGGAAAAGGCCACGACCAAGGAGCCGTTGTTTTCGTACTTGACCCCCAGCTCTTCGGCGTAGCTCGGCATCATACGGTTTCCGAGAAGGTTGAATTTCGCCTTCAAGCTCCCCTCCTTGGCGTCAAAGCCCGCGTGGACGATCCCGCTGTTGGCACGGCTTTGACCCATACAGACGTCTCCCTCTTTTTCCAAAAGGCAGACCGAAAGTCGGTACCTCGTCAGCTCCCTAAGAATGGTGCCGCCGATGACCCCACCCCCAATAACCGCAACATCAAACATACGCTTCCCTTTCCCGAAAGATGATCTATAACACCTTTTTATATTATTTATATTGTACCACAGCCTATGCAAAAAAACAAGGCTCCCCTTTTTTCAATTCCGCACTCTTGGATTGCTTTTTCCGCAAACGCAAAAAGGGATATGCTTTTTAAGCATATCCCTTTTTTGTCAGGATTTATGCACAAGGCCTTCCTTCTTTCTTCTCCTTCGGCCTTTTCAGTCAAGGCCTCACGTTCATTGGACCGAAAAAACGTAGCGGACCGACGCGGTATACGCTTCCCCCGCCCTAAGAAGCGGCGTGGGAAAGGCTTTCTCGTTGCAAGCGTTCGGGAAGGCTTGCGGCTCCAGGGCGACCCCATAGGGGTTACCCGTATAGATCTGAAGCCCCGCGCGATCGGTAAGAAGGCATACCTCGATCCCGCTTTCGGGCGAATACAGCGTCGCCGCGCGGCGAAGCCCCTGCCCCGAAAGCGCGAAGTTTTCGTCATAACAGCCGCGCTTTGCAAGCATCTCGTCCCCCGAAAGATCGCCAAGAAAGGGGCGCGCGGAACGAAAATCGAAGGGGGTTCCCGAAACGCTTCGTATCTCGCCCGTGGGGATCAAGGCCCCGTCGACCGGGGTATAGGCGTCGGCGCTTATCGAAAGCAACAGCCCGTCGGTCGTCTTCCCCTCGCCGTGGGGGTTCAGATAGGTATGGTTCGTAAGACTTACGTAGGTATCCCTGTCGCATAGCGCTTTATATTCGATCGAAAGGGTCGAGGGGGAAAGCGAATAGGTAACGCCCCCCGTTAGGTGTCCGGGGAAGCCCTCCTCCCCGTCGGGACTGTCAAAAAGAAGCGTAACGCTATGATCGGTAAGGGCTTCTTCCTTTAGGTTTTTGCGGTGAAAGCCCTCCTTGCCGCCGTGCAGCGTATTCTCCCCCTCGTTCCTCGTAAGGGGATAAAAAACGCCGTTAAGCGTAAAGCCGCCGCCCGCGATGCGATTGGCGTAACGGCCAACAAGCGCGCCGACATACGCCGTATCGCTTCGATAGGCGCCAAGGCCGTCTTTTTTGAGAACGACCGAGGTCATTCGCCCCTCTTTATCGGGCACGCGGATATCGGCAATTATGCCGCCGTAGCTTAATACATCGACCTCAATATCCTTTTCCGAAAGGGTGTAGCAAAACACCTCTTCTTTTCCGAGGATCCCGTAAACTCGCTTCCCCACGCCCTTCTCCTTTGTATCGTTTTCTTTACATCAAATGCTTTCAACTTCGATAGTAGACAAAAATTTATCAATATCCGCTCGGTTGGGCGGCGTCGTCCCCTCGGTGAGGCAGGCGGCGCTGCCGAAGCTGACGGCAAAGGCAAGCCGCTCTTTCGGGCCAAGCCCCTTCACCGAGGCGTAAAGGAATCCCCCGATCGCGCTATCCCCCGCCCCCACGGTCGATCGTGGGGTAAGCGTGGGCGCTTTGGCAACGAAGCAGCCTTCGGGAGAAGCAAGCACCGCTCCCGCCCCGCCAAGGCTTACCATCGCGCTTTGACAACCGAAAAGGCAAAGCCCCTTGGCCGCCTCGGCGGCCGAAGAAAGATCGCAAACCGCCCCGAAGCCGTAAGCCGCGATCTCTTCTTCATTCGGTTTTATGAAATAAGGCTTGATCGCCTCGATCATCTCTCGGTCGTAAGAGCGCGAATCAATCAAAAGGCGCGCCCCCTCTTTTTGCAAGCGAAGGGCAAAATCAACGAGCGCCGAGCGCGAAAGCCCGTCGGGGCACTTTCCCCCGATCGAGATATAGGCGTCCTTCGCCCCTCTTTCCTTCAAAACGCGAAAAACGCGGTCAAGGATCCCTTCCTCTACGCAAGGCGCCCGAAAGGAAAGACGGGTCTCACGCCCCCCGTCACTTACAAGCGTCAGGTTTTCGCGCACGCGCCCACGGGTTTCGATCAAAAGGGGCAAAAGCTCCCGGGGCAAAAGGTCTAAAAATTCCTTTTTATTTTCCCTGCCCAGCACCAAAAGCGGCTCGGCGGGCATACCGTAGGCAAGCAGAGCGCGGGCGGTATTAAGCCCCTTTCCGCCCGCAAAGCGCCCCCCGTCGGTCAGCGTATGCTCGCTAAAGGGAATCAGGCTTTCGCAGGTGGCGTAGCGGTCGATGACCGGGGAAAGCGTAACGGTAAAGATCTTCATTATTTCCTCTTACAGCGAAAGATTTTCGTAGTAGGCAGGGGGGATCACTTCGGTGCCGAAGCACAGATCGTGATCACTCACCCGCCAAAGCTCGCGCACGATATCGGTCATTCTCCTCGCGTCACAAGCCCGCACTGAAGCACCCCCAAGCGCCCCGTAGGTAACCGCGCGGTAAGCATCGAAGGCGGGCTCGTAATTCGGGTAATAGGCGGCGCAGCAGATCGGCAGACCGATCGTTTTATGCCCGCGATACCCAAGGATCTCGTGCTTTTTCCCATCCCCGTCGATCACCGTAGCGTCGTAGCTTTCGGGGTTTAAGCGGTTTTTAATGCCGAGGCGCTCGTCTACCGCGTGAAGATAAGTGTTTCGCTCGTGCCCCACGCCGATAAGAAGGATCTTTCCCTCCATTTCGTAAAGGCGGTCAAGAAGCCCGCCCCGCGGGCAGGGCGTGGCGCTTTTTTCTTCGCCCCTTACCAGCTCTTCAGCGTTCTTGCCGAACACCGCCAGCGAATGGGTCGGGTGAAGTGAGCGAACGGCATCGCCTCGGAAGGCGGCCACGCGCGCAAGCGTACCGATATTCGGTACGGTTTCCTTGACGTTGTAGACGGGGTTTTGCGCGTTTACCACCCCCCAGGTATGGGTAGGCACAAGAAAATGCCCCTTTGAGAGGTATTCGCAAAAGGCGTCGATCAGCCCGTCGGCTCCCCCCTCGATCGGCCCGATCGCGCGAAGCGAGGTATGAATGGTAACAGCGTCGTCCCTCTTCACGCCGCACGCTTCCAGCATAGCGAAAATATCGTTTTTCGTAACCATATTTTTCTTTCTTACTTGGTCTTTAAGATGGTTTTGATAATAAAAAGCTGCAAGCGCTTCGGTAAAAGGCTTAAAAAAATGAGAAGCGGGTTGCGGTTGATGCTGTACAGAAAGCGCGGATGCTTTGCAAACAGGATACGCTCAGCCAGCTTGGCGACCGCCTCGGGGCTTACGTTCCGCCCCTTCACCGAATCGGTGATCCTTTTAAAGCGGCGGGTGTTGGCGCGGTACAGCTTGGTCTTCTCGCAAAGAGCGTCGATCTCGCTCGTCGTTACGTCGATAAGCGGGGTCTTGACCGCCCCCGGGCGCAAAACCGAAACGCCTATCCCAAGAAGATTTAATTCCATCGCGAGCGAAAAGGCGTATTTTTCAAGGGCCGCCTTGGTGATGCCGTAAAGCCCCGTAAAGGGCAGCGGCCACAGCGGCGCCAGCTCACTTGAAGTGATCAGGATGCGGCCGCCCTTTTCTAAAAGCGGCAAAAAGATCCGGTTAACGCGGTATACGCCGAAAAGGTTGATTGAGAAGATCGAAAGAAGCTTCTCCTCCTCCATTTCGACAAGCGAGCCCATACGGTAAATCCCCGCGAAATGCAGAATGGCGTCGATCTTTTCCTGTTTTTCGGCCACCGAAGCAAAAACGGCGGCGATCGCATCTTCTTTCGTCAGGTCGCAGGGGTAATAATCGGGCAGATCGCAGGTGGGGGCAATATCCAGCCCGATCACGCGGCAGCCCTTCTTTATCAGGCGCTTCGCGGTGGCGTATCCCATGCCTCCGGCAGCCCCCGTCACAAGAACCGTTTTCATCCTTATTCTTCTCTTTTCTTCTTATTTTATCAGCGTCATTATAGCATACGGAAAGGGGGGCTTGCAACCTTTTCCCCGAAAAAGAAAAGAAATCCCCCGCTAATTGGCAGGGGATTTTCTTTTATCAATCCATATAAGCGGCGCCGAGGGCGTACTTTTCGGCATACGCCTGTTGCTGGCGGGCAAAATCCTCGCCCGCCTTCTCTCCGCGCAGGTAGCTGTGTACGTCGAGGTCCTCGTTCTTATCCATTTCGATCAGGCATCCCGCAATGTTCGAGCAGTGGTCGGAAACACGCTCGTAATTGGTTAAGATATCCGAAAGGATAAAGCCAAGCTCGATCGAGCAAAGGTTCTTTTGCAAGCGAAGCGTATGGCGAAGGCGGATCTGGTCGCGCAGATCGTCGATAACCTGCTCAAGCGGCTCAACGACGTTTGCCTGTTCAGCATTGTTTTCTACAAAAGCACTATAAGAGAGAGTTACGATCTCGGTAGTAGCCGCACACAGCGAATCCATTTCCACTTTGGCGCTATCAGAGAATACGATACCTTTTTCGCGCATTTCTTCTGCGGACTCAAGGATATTCACAGCGTGGTCGGATATACGCTCAAAGTCACCGATTGCCTTAAGAAGCATAGATGCCATTGCACCCTCGTTTTCATTAAGCTGTTTGGTGCTGAGTTTCACAAGGTAACTGCCGATAACGTCTTCAAGATGGTCGGTTTTATCTTCGGCTTCACGTATTGATTCAGCCTTTGCTTTGTCATAAGCGCCAAGGCATTCGATGCTGTTTTTTAAAGCATCAGTTGCAATCTTCGCCATATCAAAGGTGAGGTTATGCGCACATTCGAGTGCAATTGCGGGAGTGACAAGAAGTCTGTCGTCAAGCTCGGATACCTTTTCAACCTGTGCAGTATCGGGGATGAGCTTGTACGCAAGCTTTTCAAGGAGTCCGGACATAGGAAGAAGGAGCAAGGTGCACACAATGTTAAAGATGGAGTGTGCAGTTGCAATACCCGCATAGTTTGCAGCTTCATTTAGAATTGCGGGAGCGAAGAAGGCTTTAGCAGCGGCGAAAGCGCCGAGGCACACAGCAGTACCAATTACGTTAAAGGATAAGTGTACAAGCGCCGCACGTCTTGCGTTTTTAGTTGTACCCACGGAAGAAATTATAGCGGTGATACAAGTGCCGATGTTCTGTCCCATGATGATCGGGATCGCCGCGCCGTAGGAAACAGCGCCTGTCACCGCAAGTGCCTGAAGGATACCGACAGAAGCTGAGCTTGACTGAATGATAGCGGTAAGCACTGCACCAACGAGAACGCCGAGGATGGGATTCTTGAACATAAGGAACATTTCCTGAAATGCGGGAATATCCTTGAGTCCCGAAACCGCATCGGTCATTGTTTCCATACCGAACATAAGAGTTGCAAATCCAAGCAGTACAACGGCGATATCCTTCTTTCTTGTGCTCTTTGCAAACATTATAAAAATGATACCGATAAGAGCAAGAATAGGTGTGAAAGAAGACGGCTTCAAAAGCTTCAGGAACATATTGCTTCCCGAAATACCGCTAAGGCTCAATATCCATGCTGTAACGGTTGTACCGATGTTGGCACCCATAATAACGTGGATCGCCTGCTTTAAGGTCATAAGTTTGGAGTTTACAAAACCAACGACCATAACCGTTGTT
>JAZOOS010000002.1:0-16061 GCA_045655185.1 Eubacteriales bacterium | reverse complement strand
GTTATGATATGATTGCCCTACTAACCTGTAACTTGGCGAAGCCAATCATAACAATGCGTAAGCATTTCATAACTCATAACTTGCCCGCAAGGGCAATCATAGTTTAGCGTGATTTGTCCGTTAAAGACATCACGCTAATGCGTGCGATCTTTTTGTGTTTTTGGGGGGCGGTAAAGCCCTTTATTTCCCGATAAACATCTGCGTCCAATACTTTCCCTCGGCCACGTATCCGACCCCGATCTCGGTAAAGGAAGGGTTCAGGATATTCGCCCTGTGCCCCGAAGAATTCATCCAGGCGTTTACCACCGCCTCGGGGCTCTTTTGCCCCCGCGCGATATTCTCGGCGGCGCTTCGGTAGGTGATACCAAAGCTCTTCATCATCTGAAAGGGAGAGCCGTATACGGGGCTCGTATGCGAAAAATATCCGTTGTCCTTCATATCCTGCGATTTATACCGCGCGACACGGCTAAGCTCCCAGTTATAGGTCAGCTCCTTTAAGCCGTTTTGAGCCCTGATTTCGTTCACCAGGCGAACGACCTCCTTTTCATAGCTGACAACAGACGAATCGGTCAAAGGGACAGTCAGCACCTGACCCGGGTATATCAGGGCGGGGTTTTTTATATGGGGATTTGCCGCCTTCATTTCGCTGAGCCCAACCTGATATTTTACGGCGATCTTCCACATCGTGTCGCCCCTTACCACCGTATGTTGGGTGGCGGCAGAGGCGCCTATCGCCAGCATCAAAAATCCCATTAAAGCGCTTAGTGCGCACGCAAATATTTTCTTCATCAACTCTACCTCCTTGCTTTTTTGAAGCGCGATTTGCCCATCGGCCATCGCCCTTCGTATGCATTATACCATACTTTTTGCCCGATTTCAAATGTAATTTGTGGCAAAATGTAAAGATAACTATTCATATAGGCGGTTGCTTGCACCGCCGTGGCCGAGGCGCTCAAAAAACGCCGCCCTTCACTTTCCTCTTGTATTTTCCCCCGCAAAGCGGTATAATGAAACCATAAAAAGACGAAAGGAAAACGGATATGGATTTTTTAAAAGGGAAAACTGCGATCATCACGGGGGGCGGCAAGGCTGAGCCCTTGAAGGATGGATCTGCCGGCTCGATCGGATACGGAATCGCCATCGCCTACGCCAAAGAGGGGGCCAACCTGGTTCTGACCGGGCGCAATATGGCGAAGCTTACCCTCGCGAAGGAAGAGCTGGAAGCGCTTTACGGCGTGAAGGTCCTCGTTATGCAAGCCGACATCAACGAAAACGAGAACGGCGAGGAGGTCGCAAAATCGGTTGTGGAGGCGGCCTACCGTGAATTCGGCCGTATCGACGTTTTGATCAACAACGCGCAGGCCTCGGCCTCGGGCGTTTTGCTTGCCGACCATACGGTCGAGCAATTTAATCTGGCGATCTACTCGGGGCTTTACTCGGCCTTCTTTTATATGAAGGCGTGCTATCCTTATTTGAAGGAAACCCGCGGCACGGTCATCAACTTTGCTTCGGGCGCGGGGCTTTTTGGCAATTTCGGCCAATCGGCTTACGCCGCGGCCAAGGAGGGCATCCGCGGCCTTTCGCGTGTGGCCGCCACCGAATGGGGACCCGACGGCATCAACGTCAACGTCGTCTGCCCCCTGGCCTGGACCTCGCAGCTGGAAAAATGGCAGCAATATAATCCCGAGGCGTTCAAGGCAAACGTCAAGATGCCCCCGATGGGTCATTTCGGAAACAGCGAGACCGAGATCGGCAGGGTATGCGTCCAGCTCGCCTCCCCCGACTTCAAGTATATGTCGGGCGAGACCTTAACGCTGGAGGGCGGTATGGGCCTGCGGCCGTAAAAAGATCCGCGCTCTATGCAAAAAAGCACTTGCTTAGCAAGTGCTTTTTTCTATTTACCGTCTTATCAGACAGTTTTTATGAAATCCGAAACCAGCTCGGCAAAAACGCTGTCTTCCGCCTCGTCCTTTTTAAAGGTATGCTCGCAGTGCTTGCCCACCAGCTCTTTTAAGTACACATTTTGGGTATGACCGAAGTGGTGAAGCGTTTTGACGGTTAAACGAACCTGTTCTAAGCGCCCGAACATATCGTTATCCGAAACGAAAAAGATCATCGGCGCGTATTTTTCGCAGCAGCCGATATGATAAAGCGGCGCCGTCTCGTCTACCACCAGGCGCTTGGGGTCAAGCCCTCTCTCGCTCAGCACGCGGAAATGCGCGGTCGGTTGCCCCGCATCGTGGATATAGCCCGAAAGATCGGTAGGGTCAAGCCCGTAGGCGCCGAGATACTGCCCGTCAAAGCACAGCATCATCGAGATATAGCCCCCCGCGCTACTGCCGCCGGCGAAGATCCGCTTGCATTCCCCGTACTCGCCGATATGATCAAAAAGATAGCGGACCGAGGCCGCCGCATCGACGAGAAAATCGGGGTATTTGGCCTGCGGGTACATACGGTATTCAACAGAGGCCACCGCCACGCCACGCTTGCAAAAGCCCTCGGCAAAATGGCTTGGCACCCGTCGGTTTCCATGCTCCAAGCCGCCGCCGTGAAAATAGACGAAAAGATCAAAGGCCCCCTCATCGGGCAGATGAAGATCAAGCTGCAAATTTTCTTTATAAGGAATATCACATACGCTTTTCATATTCTTTCCCTTTCTTTATTCGGGGTCGATCGTTTCCTCAAGGAAGCCGGATGCGTATCCTTGCCGACCCAAAAAGACAATACCTATTCAAGCTTTTCTTCAAAATCTTGCTGATAGGCCCGCAATCGGCCACGGCATCCTTTGGCGGCTCGGCGGTTTATCCGCTTTTTCTTCATTGCATCATATCCACCAAAAAAACCGTTCTCTTGCACCGTGGCAAGCTCAGCTTCGCTTTTTACAGGTTCACTAAGACCGACGCCAAGCGACGGGCGCCCAAACGAAGCGATTCCTTGTTGGCGTATTCGTCCGTCGAATGAAGACCGCCGCCGACCACACCGAAGGAATCAAGGCAAGGAATGCCTGCCACCGTTATCTGCGCGGCGTCTGAGCCGCCCGTACGGGAAACACCTCTTACCGAATCCATCCCGCACGCCGAAAGAATCTCGTTGACCCGATCCAAAAGGGCGAGGTTACGTTGCACCGGCTCCATTGCGGGGCGGAAGCCCTTGACCTCGATCTCGGTTTTGCAGCCCGAAACGTAAGCTTTTCTTTCCAGGTCGAGCATCGCTTGGCGGATCTGCTGAAGCTGCCCGTCGGTTGCGAAGCGGAAGTTTGCAAAAAACTCGCACCGCCCCGGCACGGTGTTCGGCACGGTGCCGCCGCTGATCACGCCGCAATTGCAGGTGATCCCGTCTTTATCCTTGAATTTTTCAAGCTCTATGATCTTATGCGCCGCCTCGGCAATGGCATTTGCCCCCTTTTCGGCACAGGCGGCGGAATGGGCCTCGACTCCCGTCACCGTAACAGCATAGGTCAAAATGCCCTTGCGCTGCACACATACGTCGCCCCAAGTCGGGATCCCCTCCAGGTTAAAGAAAGCGAGAGAGTCCTTTGCCTTTTGGCAGATATATTCGATCGTTTTATACTCCGCCTGTCCGCTGCCCGACTCCTCGTTGCTTTGCAAAAGGAATCGGATGGGCCGTTCCCGATAGCCGACCCTCTCCAAGGCATCCATCACAAGAAGGGCCATCACCAACCCGCCCTTGCAGTCAATAACGCCGGGGCCGTATATATTTTCCCGGTCGGTACGAACCGCGGGACTACCAAACGTCCCCACGGGAAACACCGTATCCATATGCCCGGAAAGCGAAACGGCCTCCTTTTCAGCCGATGGGTTCATCGTAAGGCACACAACGTTTCCGTTTTCGCTTTCAAAGCTCTCGCACACCCAACCGTGCTTTTTCCCAATCTTCAAAAAGAAGTTTCCCACGGTGTCGACCCTCGTCTTATCCAGAGTGGGGCTTTCCATATTGCATACCGTTTCCCATATCTGAAGGTATTCGGGATACAATTCGTCAATCACATCAAACAAGCATTGGTTATCCATTTTCTCGCCTTTCACTGTGTTCTTTCCCCCATTATACCCCCACTTTCCCCGAATGTCAAGGAAAAACCTATCCTTTAAAATCGGCAAGATTATAAAGTTCCTTGCCCTTCCTTTTGCCGTATTCATACGCCGCATACGCGCCGCCCCAATCGTGTGACACATACGCTACCACAAAATCCGCTTTTTCGATCATATATCGGTTCCGGTGAATGATCGCATATCGCTTCGGTTTATCCTCAATGGGGGGATAAAGAGTAAAATCATATCTTTTTTCTTGATAGCTCAAATGATTTTTTTGATAATCAAGTGTCAGATACGGCGCAACGAACACAAGCGAGATTTGAGGATTTATCCTCTTATATTTTCGGCAGCAGTCATACGCAAAGCAATCGAAATCGCCATATCCTCCCAAATACATATCCGCCGATCGCCCCCCGATCTTCTCTTCAAAAAAAGAAAACATTCTTTTCTCAACTTCTTCCGTTCTTTGAAAATAGGCATGTCCGCAAAAGGTTACAACCATAAACCGTCCTCCCGTATGTAGGTATACCTACATATTATACCGAGGCGAAGAAAAAATCAAGAGTATGTAGGTACACCTTCTTATATTTTTTCTGTTTCTTGCTACAATATATATGTAGGCAAGCCTACGGAACATTTTAAACGGGAGGGCGAGGGCTTGACGGTAAACGACGCGGTTGCCAAGCGCATCACGAAGCTGCTCGGCGAAAAGAATATGACCCAATACCGCTTAGAGCAGGAATCGGGCATCCAGCACGGAAGCATGCAGTGCATCATGAACGGGCGAAACAAAACCGTCACGTTAAGCACGGTCATGCTGCTTGCCAAGGGCTTCCACATGTCACTCCCCGCCTTTTTGGACGATGAGATCTTCACCTCGCAAGAGTTAGAAGCAGAACAGTAAAAGCCGCCTTATCTAAGGCGGCTTTCGTATTTGATAAAAAAGAAAAAGCCGCAAAAGCGGCTTTTCTCTATTATGGGAACGCTTATTTTTCGTTCTTGTAGATTTCCTTGAAATACTTGTAGGTGTCGACCTTCAGTTCGCCGCAGGCGGCCTCGTCGCAGGCGATGATGCCGTCCTTATGCAGTTGCAGGGCGCTGATGGTCCAGGCGTGGTCAACGCCGCCCTCTACACAGTGGCGAAGGGCACGCGCCTTGTTGTGCCCGCTGATGAGAAGCAGGACCTGCTTCGCGTCGCAAACCGTGCCAACGCCGACCGAAAGGGCGGTCTTCGGGACCTTGTTCACGTCGTTGCCGAAGAAGCGGGAATTCACGATCAGGGTATCCTCGGTCAGGGCGCGAACGCCGGTCCGCGAGGTAAGAGAGGTAAAGGGCTCGTTAAACGCGATATGCCCGTCTACCCCGCTGCCGCCAAGGAAGAGGTCGATGCCGCCGTAAGAGGCGATCTTATCCTCGTAGCGCTTGCATTCCTCTTCGGGATCCTCGGCCATACCGTTGAGAATATTTACGTTCTCGGCGGGGATATCGATATGGTTGAAGAAGTTATCGTGCATGAAGTACCAATAGCTCTGGTCATGCTCCTTCGGAAGCCCTACGTATTCGTCCATATTAAAGGTGACGACGTTTTTAAAGGTGATCTTGCCGGCCTTATTCATCTCGATCAGTCTTTTATAAACACCAAGAGGGGAGGAGCCGGTAGGCAGACCCAAAACGAAGGGGCGATCCTCCTTGTGGCCGTTAATGGCAGCCGCGATATGCTCGGCAGCCCACTCACTCATCGCATCATAATTGTCTTTGATAATCAGCTTCATGGTTTTCTCCTTATCGATCGTTTTTTATTTACACTTCGATTATACACCCACTTTGGGGGTTTGTAAAGGGTTACGGCGCATTTTTGTTAAAGATATCGGGGCTTTTGAAGATTGCCGATGAACGGCAACGCCAAGTATCCCTCTTCTCCATTATATACTGTAGCCCCCTAAACATACGTGCATCGCCAAAGCAAAGCCCCGTTTCGAAAAACGGGGCCTTCTTTTTATTCGATCACCGTATAGCTAAACGCCTCGTAATGCAAGCGGGCGCCCGCATCGACACCCGGCGGAAGCAGCGCCAACGCGATAAAAAGCTCTTCGCTCTCCCCGTCGGCGCGAAGATACGCATATTCGCCCTCAATTCGCAAAACCGTGTAATCCTTTATTTCCATACTCGTTCCTTTCGTTGGGCTTTATCCGATATACGCTTTTAAGCGGGCACAGATCTCGTTTCGCAAGCGCATAAAGGCCTTGGCGCCGTGGGGAAATTCGTTATAGCCGCGCACACCCGCCTCCTCTAAAAGCGCCATGACCGCCTCTTTCCCCGCAAAGCTCTCTAAGACTTTTAAGGCCCTGTAATCCTGCTCGGCCTCCTTCAAAAGCTCGGCGCGCTGCGAATAGCGCGGTTCATCCGCGGGATAGACGATAAAGCCGTCTCCCGCCGGGAAAATACCGCCCGCATTCGTGTCGGCGTAGGGGTCGATCGGCTCAAGCGAGAGAACCGAATAATAGAAGTTAAAGCCCCAATGCAGAAAGCCGCGCGTTTCGTTTTTGTACAGCTGCATACCGAGAATACGGGTACGTTCGCCCGGCATATTGATAAAGCGGTTGGAATAATATCCGTTATTCGGGAAGCAGCAGCAATAGGCAAAGCGTTCACGTAACGCAACCCCCTCAAAGCGATCGAGGTGATGGATCGAGGGAACCGGGATATCCACAAGCCCCCGTTCGAAGAAGATCGGCTTGCTTAAAGCATCGATCGTTGGGATGCTCGGCATGAATTCCTTTACCAATCGACAGCACTCGGCGTACGCCTCGATGCCATCCGAAGAAGGCTCGTCGGTCAGGTGCATATAGCAGATGCTCTCGATCCCAAGCTCAACCAACTGTTGATAAAGCGCGGGTAAAAACGCCCGCAGAAAATCACGGTATTCCCGCGAATCCGAGGGGGTCTCCCAGCCAAAGATCTTTTGCAGTCGCCCGTTCTTTTTGGCTACGATCTTCGGGCAGCATTTTCCGCCCCACTGCGTAAAGAGATGGCTAAGCTCAAAATACTTGATGCCGTTTTTCTTCGCAAAGGCAACGAAGCGGCGAAACTCCTCAAAATCAAAGTGATAGCCTTCCTCGGTAACCTCTACGCCGATCAGCTGTACCGTCGGCCGTTCGCTTCCGATAGCGGTATCCAGCGGCGGGGTGAAAAGCGGGGTCAGCAGAAGGGTAAAGCCGCAGTCCACGTATATACGCAGATATTTCTCCAGCATACCGTAAAAGGCTTTGCTGAACGGCTTCAGCTTATGGTAGGTGCAGATGCAATCGTAATGCATCCAGTTGGTCATTTTAAGGTCGCTTTCCGCCAAGCTCAGATCCAAAACCTCAACGGTATAAGAAAGCGACAGCACCGTCTGCCCCGCCTCACTCACAAGGTCAAAGGAAAGCGTATGCTTACCGGCAGGAAGGCCGTCCTTCTTTTCAAGGCTGACCCACACGCTTTTCCATTGGCGGTCGGGCAAGACCACCCCAAGATCGCCAAGCGGCTTTAAGAGATCGGGGTAAAGCCCCGGTTCTTTCCCCACGTAATAATCGTCGGCCTCCTGCGCCGTATAAACGTGAGGGACGTTTTCCACCGATCGAAGCGTTACGTAGGGCGCAAGGTCTCCTCGGACGACCAAGCGGTTTCTCCGCTTGGGGGGCGCGTCGTTAAAAAACGCGAGCTGGAAATTCAACCGCTCGTTTTTCAGCATAGTCGAACGCTTTTCGGCTCCCTTCGGCTCTTTATTCCATAAAACCTTCTCGCAAGAAGAAACAATCTTTCCTTTTATCTTATCGGTATACGCTTTTACCATTACATAACTCCTTTTATTCTTTTGATTGGGTAAAAAAGCCCTCAAAGGTTCGATCATCCGAGGGAAAGGCCCGACAAGGCACAAGGGCGGGCAGATGCTGTACAAAAAAGGCTGGGCCACTTAGCGTGATCAGCGTGCCGCCGATCTGATACGGGACGTGAAAATCGTACTGTCCGCTCTTAAAGCCGAAGGTCCATACGATATCCCGCCAGGAAATTGAAAAGCAGCTGTTATGCACATGGCCCGCAAACACCCCATCTACGCCTACCGTGTGCAAAAAGTCGACAAAGCCGTCTTGGGTCGGGATACATTCATACGGGGCACGAAGCGAAAAGCCGAAATCCCGATCCTTGGCGGGTCTATTTACACCGATCACGAAGGTATCGGCCCTATCCTTGGCGTAGCCCTTTTCCTTCGCCGCCCTTTGAAAAAGATCAAGCGGGATATGAAAGGCCATAAAGGCGGGAATCTCTTTTTTCTGCGCCGCGCGTATTTTCACGGCTTTTTCAGCAAGCAGGTCAAGCTGATCGGGGTAAAGCCCCGGGGCCCTTTGAATGGCGGGGTCACTTCCCGCCCGACAGCCGTTTGAATCCAGCATATGGATCACGCGAAGAAGCGAATCGCCCACGGCGATCCCCACCGTATAGTTGCCGTTCCCCGTGACATCTCCCCGATGAAAGAGGCAATAACGGCAGCTTTGAAGCCGCTCGCACTGCCAATCGACCCCCCTGTTCGATTCGTTATCGTGGTTGCCGAACACCGGCGCCCAATATACGCCGAACGAATCCATCAAGCGGCAGAACCAATCCATCGTTTGTCCGTTATCGTCGAACGAGCCGTAGACAAGGTCGCCCGTGATGATCACAAGATCGGGGCGCGCCTGGGTCATAAGCGAGCGGATATGGTCGCCGCATTGCAGATCAAAGTTCTTAGGATCCCACGCCGCGATCTCATCGGGGCGAAGGCGCCCCGGCGTTCTTCGCTGTGAAGCGTCGATCACCTGCATATCGGTTAGCTGTAAAACGCGTATCGGCCTTTCCTCGGAAAAGCGCAACACAAAGTCACAGCCCGCAAAAGCCGGCTCCTTCGGCTGCTTGATCAAGATCGGTTCCATTTTATCACCCTACGATCACGTAGCCCGCGTTCTCGGTCAAGCGGCCGCCGCCGCGCCCCCAGCTGTCGTCGGGGCCGATCACCCCGCCCGCCGCCAACAGCGAATCGGTGATCGCCGAGGGGGGAACCGCCCCGATCCCCGGCACCGGGGGATTGGCGCGAAGCGAGCTGTTGGCGACCAACACACGCCCCTCTTCGTCAAGGCCGAAGAAAAGGACGTAATGCGCTCCCGTAGAAAAGGGGTTATTGGGCTTCACGGGGAAGGATTCGTGTACCACCAGCTTCCCTTCGCGAAGCGCCGCCAAGATCCGCTCGGTGACCGCCTCCTGCTCGTTCGGCAGATAGCCGTATGCCTCGGCCTTAACACCAAAGGCGCGAAGCGAGCGCGCGATCCCAAGCGCGCTTAAAAAGTGACCGTCGTTCTTTTCGGGCGACGGCTCGCCGAAAAGGGAAAGGCAATGCTCGTACTCGCTGTGCGGCGTCACGTCGGGAACACCGAACAGACGGGCGGCCATAGCGACACAGCAGTGACCGCAGCCGTTTTTGCGGACGTAGAAGGCATACTCGCCCTCCTCCCAACGGCTTTGGATCCACACGGGCGTCTCGTGCTCCCCGCGGCGAAGTGTGGCGACCACAAGGGCCTCTTTGTCCAAAAGCGTATAGCTGATCTTTGGTAAATCCATTATCGTAAAACCTCTTTCAAGTAAATCTGGCGTTGGCCGAATACGCCTGTAAGCGGTCGGAAAAATTCACGGTCATCCCGTCAATGCGAAGGCTGCACATTTTTCCATAAGCGCGGGCGTGATAAGCTCCGCCTTCGGCGCGAAGATACGCGTACTCGCCCTCGATTTTTGTTACGGTATAATCCTTCGGCTCCATACCGTTTTCCTTTCGTTCTTTTCTTTTTTAAAACGCCCAAAGGGTGCGGATCCCCCCCAAGCATCTCTTATCGGTATAAGCAACTTGTGCGTGCACCTCTTGCGGTCATTATAGCATAAATCGGCGCCCGTATCAACCGTATTTAGGCAAAACACCACAAAAAAGAACCGAATCAAAGACTGGGTTCCTGTTTTCTTATTCGCCGTGGACAAAAACGCTCAACCATCGGGGCCTTGGCGGGCATGTCTACGCCGATAGCATAGGTATTCCCTTCACTTTTTATATACCCCTTGGCCCTTTCCGCCTCACGGAAGCAATCAAGTGGGATATGAAAGGCCATAAAGGCGGGAACCTGTCTTTTTTGCGCCCGACGGATACGGACGGTATTCTCAGCAAGCAGTGCAAGCTGATCGGGATATAGCCCCGCCTTATTGATCACGGAAGAGTCGGTGCTATCAAGGTAGCCGTTGGAATCGAGCATATGGAGCACGCGAACGAGCCGCTTCCAATCGCGATGCGACCGTATAATTGCCGTTGCCCGAAACGCTTCCCGCGTCGTCAAACGAGCCGTATACGAGATCGCCCGTAATAATAACGAGATCGGGGCATACCTACGCCATTAACGGGCGCAGTGGTCGCCGCATTGCAGATCGAAGCTCTTGGGGTCCCACGCCTCGTTCTCATCGGGGCGAAGCCGCTCACGCGGTCGCTTTTGCGTAGCGTCGATGATCCCTTCCAACCAATTCCGGCATCTGGTTTTGGTTAATCGTATCATTATAAATAAAATCCCTAAACTCTAAAAGTTTAGAATCATATTCATCAGATGAAATAGTAGATGTCTTACTGCCGCCGCTAAAGTGCCCGATATTCCAAAATGCTACCCGTACCGTATCATGCAAACACGGCAAGCTATCATTCAAATTCGCGCACACATAGTTTTTAAGACTCTCTTCGCTCAAATGATAGTCGCTGCGCGACATGATAATCAAATTCTTGCGAATTTGATATAAAACAAGAACGAAGCGAACGCTTCGTTCTTGTTTGTGGTTACAGGACAAAATTACAACTCACATAACTCTTTCAACCATATCAAAACACATACGGGGCAATTGCCTCAAAAGCATAAAACAATCTTTTCTCAGGGGGGACATTTCTCTATATACGGGAAGCTCGTAGGTATATTCTATGATCCTTTCAAATTTAGCTATCGCATCTATTTTTGCCTGTTTTGAGTTTTTCGAATCAATTGTTTTCACGAGATCATTTCCTGCTTCATATACCCAAGGAAAATCTTCCTTGTATACCGATAAAACAATTAAAATGTTGTATGGAAATATATCCATTTTCTCTCGTGCCGAAAACAACAGATCTTCTATAATCATCGGACTCATTTTTCTTGAAGAACGTCGCATTTCAAGAGAATAATGTTTGTCTATTTTTTCAATAACATCATCAACTTTTTTATTCACTTGATCAATGTTGCCATATAGTTTTGAATCTGTGTTTCCTAATAATCGTTGTGTATTACGAGATGTTTCTAAAAGTTCTTCAAGAATATTAGGATCCAAATGTGATTTTGTTTCTACCTCTGTATCATCCATTTCTTCTAAAGAGGCTTCTTGCAATTCAGTAATACTCTTTTCAAGATCAGGATAGCAAAGTTCAAAAGCTTTATCTATTCTTGTAGCATTAAGAGAATTTCCCGTTGCTTTATTGAGGGTTTCAATTAATCTCTTCATATCTTCTTTGGAAAAAGAAGTTGCTTGAAATTGTGATATCGGAGATCCCTTTAAATCAGAAGGCTTTAAATCAAAAAGCAAAGGGGCAACATAGCTATTATCTATAGATTTAGACAATGCCCCCGCCTCGAAATTGAGCCATTGAGAATTAAGGTTATCTTTTGTTACACAAATTAATCCAAAACTTGATTCTTTCAATTCTTGCGCTATATCTGTATTCCAACGAGCCCCTTTTTCAATATCTTCTGACGAAACAAAGGGGTCGATTGCTTGAATTACAGTAGGTAGCCAATCACGAAAAATTAAAGCTACCTTTTTGCTAAGCTCACCAGACCAGCTGATAAAAACCTTCATCATATCACTTCCGTTTCTTTCAAAGTCAAAAACCATATATTTACCCCTCGATTATACAATGATTTCTTTGTTTTGTCAATATATTAACCTTATGCAACGCATAACAATTATTATCATATTATAATTTTATTATCCACCAAAACATTTCATTAAAGATCTTATGTCACCGAAAAGACTACCGTTCTGAAAAAGATATACTCCCTTTCATCACAAAATTTATGGAATTCTATAATAATGACCGCCCTCACTCAACAATCGGATACCGCACACCTAACAAATACGAAGCAGACTACTATAAAAGAAAAGCTGTCCAAAAATCTTGAACAGCTTGGTTTATAAAATGAAGTTGTTTTTATTTGCAATCAAAAATCAGAGAAAATCTCAAAAACGGTTATTAGACAAATCTAATGTCGAAATACCGCAAATCCCTTGACATATGAAGGATTTAGAATACAAAAAGACCTTGCATCTAAACCGTAACGGTTGGGATTACAAGGTCTTTTCATATGGCTCCCCCTGCTGGGTGAGTGAGCGAAAAGGCAAATCTTGCGTTTTCGCGAAACGATACCCCAAGGATAGGGAGAAATGAAGCGAATGAGAATGAGCGCGCACTTTCGACCATATCCGCGGGGAGGCCGCGAAGCGGGAAGCAGCGGCAGCTTGCGAAGCAAGCGGTCGCTTGGTGAGACGCCCGCGGGGTGAGCAGAAAGAAAAAAAGCAAGTCGCAAGACTTGCTTTTTTATGCGTTACATACAAACGTAGTTCATCGCAATGGTATTCGCGGAGAAGGCATGGTGCCACTGACCAACGGTACCGCCGTCGTGCCGAAACACGGGCTCCTCCAATTCCGCAATGCTTTCGATCTTTCCGTTCGCGTAATCAAGAAGCCTATGCTTGCAGTTTTTCATACGGACAAGAAGCCCGCCAAGGCGAAGATCCTGCATTTCAAAGCCGTACGTCTTATTTACGCTTTCCCACTGATAACGGAAGGCCTCGTAGAACGCCTCCCACTTATCCGCAAAGGCGGTATACTCGCCCACGGCAAGAGCGCGAAGCCCCTTCTTATCCCCTTTTTCATAGAGAGCGCGCGTACGAATACCGAGGTTGAATTTATCGATCAAAATATCGCAAAGCGTTGCCTGCGTTTTGAAAAGATAGCCAAATTCGGGATATTTTGCCGCATGCTCGTGAAGGATCTTTGCATAGCTTGCGAAAACAGCGGGATCCACGGGCTTTTCCGTATTCTTATCCTCAATACCAAGGAAGGGATCGTTATACAGTCGGTTCTTAGGATAGTTGGAGGAACCGATCTCCTCGTTGGGGCCGTAAATATAGTTGGGAAGGTCAAGCGTCAGCATATCGTCGTACCGAACGCCCGTGATCTTGAAGAACCTTTCCTTCATTTCCTCGTCCGAGAGGCCTTCCGCCAGCGCCGCCGCGTGCATCAAAGCGGGCAAAACGGCGAAGATCGGGGTTTCCGCGCCGTCGTCGCCCCACATGGTGAAAATGGCGTTTTTCACACCGTTGCGGATACAAGCGGGGATCGCTTCCGTGTTGCAGAGTATGCTGTATCGGTTGTGAGGCGTAAAGCCGCCCCAGCACCAAGCGCCGCCCGCAAACCATACGCGCCCCGGGAAAAGCTCCAGGGAGCATTCCATCATGGCGTCGTAACGCGTGGGATCGGTGTTGTAATAATCCCAGTACACACCCGAAAGATCGGAAGGAACCCTTTCGCATACCTCCTTGGAAAAGTGGAAGGTCCCGCGCTGATCCTCGGGGATATAGTAGCGCCCCAAGCTGATGCGGAAGAACATATCGTTCCACATCATCGGCTCATAGCCGTATTTACGCGCGATCTCGCAAACGCGGTTCAAGTGCGTAAGCAGGACCTCGTGGCGGTCTTGATACCCATTTTTGTCGAGGTATCGGCCGCGGCCGACCATGTGCGCTTCATCCATACCGATATGGATCTTTTTGGTACGAAACGCTTTGGAAAGGCTTGCGAACATAGAGTCAATAAGCGCATAGGTGTCTTCATCCCCCGCGCGCAGAATATCGTTGCAATCGCGGATCTTGGTGTATACGCCCCACCGCATAAGCGCGTTCACGTGCGCTAAGGTCTGGATACAAGGGATCATTTCCACCCCCACGGAGGCCGCGTATTCGTCAATCTCCCGAAGCTCGGCAATCGTGTATTTGCCGCGCTTGTAGCCAAAATAGGGCTGCCCCTCAACCTCGTAGGTATCCTCCGTATACAGCATCGCGCAGTTATACCCCATTTTTGCGATAATCCCGATAAAGCGCTTCAAGGCCGCAAGATTAGGCACCGCATTGCGGGAGCAGTCGATCATCACGCCGAAATATTCAAAATTTTTCATATGCTTCTCCTTATGCCGTTCATCGGTCTCATAACGAAAGATCCGATGATTTTTGCACATTCAGCATAACACAAAAAGCTGGCCCTTGTCAAGATACAGCTCTTTTCCGTGAAAAAAGAAAGCCTCGCACAGAAGTGTAAGGCTTTGCGGCCATAACATAAAAATACAGTCTTAAGGTGCGCTTCATTGAAAAAAGCACTTGCCGAAGCAAGTGCTTTTTTCTGAATTACACCAAGAGAAATGAATCTTTGTTTATAGAAACAATCCCGTAAACCTTACACGATTATTCACCGTGTCGACAACCGTGAATGAAACGATTTTATTTCCCTTTGTTTCAAGCTTCAGTTCGGCGTTTTCGGATGCAGATTCCACTAAATTCTCGATTTGCTCAAGTTGATCTATGTTGTACCAAAATTTTAGCTTTTTATTGTTCCGACGGACAGAAATATCTACGAGCGCGGTGTATAACTTATATCCCCATTTATCCTTTTCCAATGCCGCCGTTTTTCCCACTTTGAAAGCACAGATAAGAAAGAAAACGGCGAGTGCAATACAAACAAAAGCGACAGCTATGTAGCAAAGCCAAAAACCATTCTGCGACATATTGGAAAAGAACGCACCGCTTTCAAACAACAACGGCATAGCAATAAGGTTTGCAAGCCCCAACACAGCCATGATAAGCACCAGCGCACTGTAAACGGTATACCGAACGGGCTTCTTGTTTCCCATTCTTTTTTCTTCTTTCGCAAAAGCCGTAACGACCTCAAAGGCGGCCTTGTTTATGCGTCCGCGAACCGTTCTGCTCTCCCCGAAATACTCATTTGAGGTGCTACCAGTAAAATAAATATCAGAATTGAACAGAATTCTTCTTATTTTTTCATGCTTAGGAAATCTGCGAATGACAAGCATCTCAAGAAATACATAAATACCGGCAAGTGCAAAAGCAATCCCTCCAAAAGCGGCAATCAACAAGCGTTCGCCCGAAGTACTGGACGTCATACCCCAAACGGAAGCATATATACATAACGAGCCTGCTCCCACAAACAGCAGAACAAAAAAGATCATATATACAAGAATATATGGAAAATATTCTTTTTTGATTTTTCCGTTAAAAATATCTTTTTTCTCTTTCAACATATCGCCGCCTTTCTTGGATTTATTATAGCACAAAATCGGAAAACGTGTCAATCGGTTTGCGTAGGGCGCACAAGCGCGCCTTAGCTTGCATGAAATCCGCAGCTTGCCTGCGGTATGGAATCAAGGCAAAGCCTTGTATGGAATCATCACGGAGTGATGTATGTAATCAATCCGAAGGAGAAATACACACTGACGCGTGATGCCATGCCGTCGCTTTGCGACGGATTCCATACACCCTGCGGGTGATTCCATACCAATCCTTCGGATTGGATAGAAAAAAGCAAGTCTCTCGACTTGCTTTTTTCTTGGCTCCCCCTGCTGGGCTCGAACCAGCGACAACCTGATTAACAGTCAGGTGCTCTGCCAACTGAGCTAAGGAGGAATATTGCGGGGTTTATGGCAAACAGCCATTGAAAACCGAACAAATGGGTAGGTTAACGGACTCAAAATCGAGACGAACTGCAAAGCAGTTCAAGCCATCGGTCGATTAGTATCGTTCAGCTGAACGCATTACTGCGCTTACACCTACGACCTATCAAACTTGTAGTCTACAAGTGACCTCTCGAGCCTTAAA
>JAZOOS010000001.1:0-135621 GCA_045655185.1 Eubacteriales bacterium | reverse complement strand
GCGAGGGCGTTTTGGATTTATGTGCCCCGGGGGTGTGGCACAGAAAGAAGTTCTTTTCTTTTCTTGCGGCAGGTTTCGCATAAGGGAGAGAGGGGGGCGGTAAGTGGCGAGATTGAAATGTAAAGAAAACTTTCTTTTTTGTTAAAATAGGGTGGTTTTTTGGAAGATTTTTTGGAAAAACGGGGGATTTTTTGGGGCGGATTTATTGACTTTTATTTGATTTTATGGTATCCTTTTTATAAGAAAGAAAGCCCCAAAGGGGCTTGGGGCGCTTTGACGCCTATATTCGAATAAGGGGGAGAATACTATGATCAAGATCGAAAAGGTTTCGGTGATGAACCTTGAGAACGCGGTACGGGGGGCCCGCAACCCCATGAACAGCTGGGCAAAGTCTGACAGCGCGTACGACGAAAAGGGCAACTATATTCTCGGCCCCTCGGACCTTGACCTTTGCCGCCGCTTGGCCATGGCGGGGAGCGATCACCGCAAGTATCTGCGCCAGATCTTTGTGTCGCTGGATATCACGGCACCGCTTTACTGGTGGAAGGAATTCGATACCTACAAGGTAGCAACGGTGGCCAACTCCACCTCCACGATGCATAAGATCCACGCCAAGCCCTTCGAGCGTGACGATTTCAGCCACGATAAGATGAGCGAGGGCGCGCTTGCGGCGCTGGATGCCTTGATCGCCTTTTTGGAAGAAAAGCGCCTTTCGTTCGTGCAAACGCGCGACAAGGCCGATTGGAACGATATCATTCAGCTTTTGCCGTCGAGCTATAACCAGCTTCGTACGGTCACCGTAAACTACGAAACCTTGATCAATATTTACTATGCGCGTAAGAGTCACAAGCTGAACGAGTGGCATACGCTTTGCGACGTGATCCTCTCGCTCCCCTACGCAAAGGAATTGATCCTTGTAAAGGAAGAGAAGCAAGAGGGGCACGCCTAAGAGGGGAATCCCCTATACTGAGGAGAACTATGGCAGATATATTTGAGCTTTTTAAGCAGATCGGTAGTAAAAGCGCCGAGCGGGGCGAGCCGATCAGCTGGATCATCGCGGGGCTTGGAAACCCCGGCGCCACGTATCGCGATACACGGCATAACGCGGGCTTTCGCGCGATCGATTATCTCGCAAAGCGCCTTAGCGTGAGCATTGATCGGGCGAAGTTTCATTCGCTCGTCGGCGAGGCGACCTTTGCCGGCGCGCGGGTTTTGCTTATGAAGCCCGAGACCTTTATGAACGAATCGGGCATCGCCATTGGCGAGGCGGCGGCCTTTTATAAGATCCCGCCCGAAAATATATTGGTGCTCTATGACGACATCAGCTTCGAGCCGGGGCGCATTCGCTTGCGCCGAAGCGGTTCGGCGGGGGGGCATAACGGCTTAAAGAGCATTATCGCGCATCTGGGCAGCCAAGCCTTTCCGCGTGTGAAGATCGGCGTTGGCAATAAACCAACCCCTGAATACCCCTTGGTCGATTGGGTGCTTGGCAAAATGAGCGAGACCGATAAAAAGAACACCGAGGAACGCTATCCCGATATCTACGAGGCGCTTACGCTTTGGATCGAAGGGAAGAGCGAGGCGGCCTTAAACCGCTATTCCCGCTGATATGGCCGATATCCGTACCGCGGCGCTGCTTACGGTAAAGGAAGCGAGGGATTTCCTTGCCGCTCTTTCCGAGGGGGCGGCCGCCAAGAAGCCCTTGCCGGTCTTTTCGACCGGGCTTTCGGGGGAGGCGTGCGAGCTTCTCCTTTGCGAGGGGGTTCGGCAGCTGCACGAGGAAGGTAAGCCGATCCTCGTTCTTGCGCCCGACGAAAAAACGGCGCGCCGCCTTCATCTGCGGCTTTCCTATCTTTCGGCGCATCTTTTCTCCGAGCGCGAGATGGTGTATTATAACATCACCGCCTCTCACGAGATCGAGCGAGAGCGCCTTGCCTCACTCGGCTATCTCCTTACCGACACATCCCCGATTTTGATCACCACCCCCCACGCCGCCCTTTCTTATACCGCTCCGCGTGACGTTTTGCGTGAAAGAATGCTTACGCTTGCGGCGGGGGATATCTGTACCCCCGAAAGGCTTTGCGCTCTTCTTTCCGCCTCGGGCTACGTCTCGGTTCCAACGGTCGAGGGGGCGGGGCAGTTTGCCCACCGCGGCGGTATTGTCGATTTTTGCGCCAGCCGTGAAGAGGGGCCCTGCCGCATTGAATTTTTCGATAACGAGATCGACCGCATCAATCGATTTGATCCGATGAGCCAGCGTATTACCGATACGCTTGCGTTTGCTTCGATCCTTCCGGCTCGCGAGGTGATCCCCGATGCCGCGGCAAGAGAAAAGCTCCGCCGCTTGATCGAAGGGGCAAGAAAGGGTGCAAGCGGCGCCCTTTTCGATACCTATAACGCCGAGCTTAGCGCGATCGACGGGGAGGGCGAGCTCCCCTTCGCCGACAAATATTTGCCGCTGATCTATCCCGAAAAAGAAACGCTTCTTTCCTATTTTGAGGGCAAGGAGCCCTGCGTTTTCGTTTTGAACCGCCAGGATACGCTTGCCAAGCTGGAAGCGGCGGCATCGCTCTGTCTTGAAAGTGAAGCGGCTCTTATTGAAAAGAATACTTTACAAGGCGGCTTTGCCTCGCACGCCGATAAGGCGGGGATCGAGGCGCTCTTCGATAAGCACTTCACGGTATATTGCAACACCTTCGGGGGTCCTGTTCCCGGCATGCGCCTGTTGGGACTTTTCGGCTTTTCTTGCCGAAGGGTCATCTCCTACGACGGAAAAGAGGATCTACTCACAAGCGACCTTGCCGCCTACCGCGACGGGGGCTATCGCGTGATCCTTTCCTGCCGCAGCGAGGCCGAGGTCGGTGAGAAGGCCGAGGAGCTACGCAAAGAGGGCTTTTCGGTTATCACCGCGGGGAAGGAAGAGCTCCTACCCGAAAAGGGGCAGATCCTTTTATGCGCCGAGGGGTGTGGCGAAGGGTTTGAGCTGCCCAATTCGCGCTTGGCGCTCTTAACGCTTGTTCCCGACGGCACGCCGCTGCGCGCCCGCCGTCGCCGTGCCCGTTTCAGCGGCAAAAAGAACGGGGTCGGAGACCGCGTTCTTTCCTATCTTGAACTCAACGAGGGCGATTACGTTGTGCACGCGATGCACGGCATCGGTCGCTTTCTCGGTATGCAGACCCTGACGGTCGGCGGTGTCAGCGCCGATTATATCACCCTGCAATACGCGGGGGAGGAAAAGCTTTTTCTGCGCGCCGATAAGCTGGATATGGTATCCCGCTATATCGGAGAGCGGGGATCGGACGGCACGGTACGCCTGCATAAGATCGGTGGGGGCGAATGGGGCAGAGCCAAGGCTCGCGCTAAGGCCGCCGCCCGCGATATGGCGAAGGAGCTGATCGCCCTTTATGCCGAACGAGAGGCGAAGGAGGGCTACGCTTTTCCGCCCGACAGCGACATGGAGCGCGCCTTCGCCGCCTCGTTTGAATACGAGGAGACCGAGCCACAGCGTGTGGCGATCGAGGAGATCAAGGCGGATATGATGCGCCCTCGCCCGATGGATCGCTTGCTGTGCGGCGACGTTGGCTTCGGAAAGACCGAGGTGGCCCTTCGCGCCTGCTTTAAGGCGGTGGTCGGCGGCAAGCAAGCCGCCATCCTCGTACCGACGACGATCTTGGCCTTGCAGCATTACGGAACGCTGCTTTCGCGTATGCGCGGCTATCCCGTGAATATTGAAATGCTTTCGCGCTTCCGCAAGCCGAAGGAACGCGATAAGATCCTGCGCCGCTTGGCAAGAGGAGAGATCGATATCATCGTCGGCACGCACTCCTTGCTTAGTAAAGAGGTCGCCTTCCGCGATCTTGGGCTCTTGGTCGTAGACGAGGAGCAGCGTTTTGGCGTGGGACAAAAGGAAAAGATCAAGCAAATGGCCGCCTCGGTCGACGTTCTGACCCTGACGGCGACCCCCATTCCCCGCACGCTCAATATGGCGATGAACGGGATACGGGATATGTCGATACTCGACGAGGCGCCCGAGGACCGTTCCCCGGTGCAGACCTTCGTTATGGAGCATGACGACACCTTGGTCGCCGAGGCCTTGCGGCGAGAGCTTTCAAGGGGCGGGCAGGTGCTTTACCTTTATAATAAGATCGAAACCATCTACCACGTGGCGGATAAGCTGCAAAGAGCCCTGCCTTCGGCGCGTATTGCCGTCGCGCACGGGCAGATGGATAAAGAGGAGATCGAAGAGATCTGGCATTCGCTGCTGATCGGTGAAGTCGATATTCTGGTCTGTACGACCATTATTGAGACCGGGGTCGATCTGCCGAACGCCAACACCCTGATCATCGAGAACGCCGATCGCATGGGTCTTTCCCAGCTGCATCAGCTGCGCGGGCGGGTCGGCCGAAGCACGCGCCAGGCCTACGCCTATTGCACCTACCGACCGGGTAAGGCACTGACCGAAATTGCCGACAAGCGGCTTTCGGCCATACGCGAGTACGCCGAGTTCGGGGCGGGCTTCCGCATCGCGCTTCGGGATCTGGAGATCCGCGGCGCCGGCAACCTGTTGGGGGCCGAGCAGCACGGGCATATCGATTCGGTGGGATACGAGCTTTATGTACGGCTTCTTTCCGAGGCGGTGCTTGAAGAAAAGGGAACCCCGAAGGAGGTGCCCTTTGAGGCGACGGTGGATCTCTCGCTGGACGCCTATATCCCCGAGAGCTATATCGCTTCCTCGGCGCACCGTATCGATATGTATAAGAAGCTTTCGCTGATCGCGACCGAAGAGGATAGAGAGGACGTTCTTGACGAGTTCTGTGACCGCTTTGGCGAGCCGCCGAAGCAGGTGCTGAACCTTCTTTTGATCGCGCTTTCCCGTTCCTTGGCGTCGTCGGCGCGCATCAAGCGGGTAGAGCGGCGGGGCGGTGAGCTTCGTTTTAGCTTCGATACCCTTTGTCTTGGCGCGTGGAGTGAGGCGTTTGCCGCTTTCCCCGGGCTTCGTATGTGCAGTGGGGGAAGCACCCCTTACGTCAGCTATCGCTTAAAGGCGGGCGAGGATGCCGCTAAGACGGCGGCATCGATCCTTAGCGCCTATATCCCTTAAAAATACGGATAGGAAAAAACTATGAGTAATCAAACGAAAACCAACGGGCGCGGAGCGCGCCCACCCCTTTCAAAGAAAGCCAAGAGGCTTCTCATCGCGGGAATAGCGCTTCTTTTGGCGCTGCTTCTTGTCGGCGGGGGATTTCTTCTCTTTCGCCCCAAAAAGGCGGTCTTCACCTATTACGGGGTACCGTTGACACTCGAAATGTACCACTTCTGGTTTTCCTCGTTAAAGACCGATTATATGGTCACCTACGGCTTGGGGAGCGACAGCGAGGCGACCTGGCAAGCCCCTTGCACGGTAAAGGGGGAGGAAGGAAGGACCTGGGGAGAATTTATCACCGAAAGGATCGACGAGGCGATCAAGGCAAAGCTTGTCGCCGGCGTTCTTTTCGACCGACTGGGCGTGACGATGGGCAGCGCTGACCGCGCGAAGATCAGTGAGTACCTCGAGGGTGAATACGAGTACGCGACGGGGGGCGACCGCGAGGCCTTTGCCCTCTTGCTCGAAAAATACCACACCGACGAGGATGCCCTCAAGCAATGCGCCATTCTCGAATTGAAGGCCGAGCTTCTGTATAGTTATCTTTACGGAAATGACGGCCAATCCATGACGGTAGGCGAAAAAGAGGATTATTTTAAGGCGCACTACAAGCGCGTGAAGATCCTGTATCTTAACGAAGAAAAGAAGGTCGTCTTAAAGGACGGCGGCGGTGTTGAGGAAAAGCCGCTGGGCTTTGAGGATTGGACGTTTTCTACGAACGCGGAGAATGAGCTTTCCCCGCTTATCGGAGAAGAAAGCACGCTGACCGAAGCCCGCTTTGATGAGCTTATCAAATCTTCTCACGAGCCCCTGCACGCGATCTACGAGGGCGGCGTGTATATCTACGATAAGGCGACGGCCGACACGAACTTCACCAATATGATCGGCGGTGAAGCGGTCGAGAAGGCGGCGAAAGAGGTCAAGGTCGGCGAGCTTCGCAGGGTCGAAACCGCGGATGGCGTTCGCTACGTTTTCGGCTATACGCTTGATTACGCGCCGTATCTGAAGAGCATGAACGCCGATTTCTTCACCGACTTTCTCCCCGACGCGGCGGGCGACGCCCTGAACGGGCGTGTGGAGGCCGAGGTTTCGGCGGTTACGGTAAACCAAGAAAATTACGGTAAGCGCATGCCAATTGAAACGCTTCCCTATAACCCCGATGAGATCAAGCGCTATTCTGTTGATTAATTTGTATCCGAAAGGAGTTTTATCATGAAAAAGCAACCCCTTATGAACCACAAGGTAAAGATCCTCTGCCTCGGCGATTCGTTGACCTGCGGCGACGGCAACCCCAGCGGCTACCGCTACGAGCTCTTCCGTCTTTTGACGGGCGCGGATATTGCGTTCAGCTTTATCGGCCCCTGCTGCTCGGCCGATTTCCGTATGCCCGAGGAATACCGCCATCACGCCGGCTACTGCGGCGCTGTGATCGGGGAAGCGGGAGACGGGATCGAGAATTCGATCTATGCCCGCCTGAACGATGCGGCTCTTCGCCACGCAGTTGAAGAGGCCGAGGTCGTTCTGCTTATGATCGGCACCAACGACGTAAACCGCAATATTGATCTTGAGAATATCGGCAAGCGTTACCTTGCGCTGCTTGATAAGCTGTACGCCATCAACCCCGCCCTCGTTGTATTCGCCTCTACCTATTGGCGCCGCCGTAAGAACCCCTATAAGAACGCGGCGGTCAACGAATTTTTAACCTCCTTTGACGCCGACGGCTATCACCGCCGCTATGGGCGCGAATTCTACGTGCTGGACTTCAACCGCCGCGGCACGCCCGCCGAGGCCAAGGGTGATTATCCGGTGGATGACGGGCATCCCGCCGAGGGCGGTAACCGCAAGATCGCCAACCTGTGGTTTGCGGGTATCAATAACCGCCTGCGTGAGATGAACGAACGGGGCATCAAGGATACCGAGGAGATCTTCCCCGTCGGTATGATGACCGACCTTGCCCCCGTAACGCTTGCCCCCGGTCGCTCGAAGTCCTTCTCGGCGAAGGCCCTGCCGATCAATCTTCCGATCGGAAGCATCGCTTGGTCGTCTTCGGACGAGGCGGTCTGCACGGTTGACGAGTACGGTACGGTGACCGCGCGCGGCGTCGGCAGCTGCGAAATCAAGGCTATCACGCTTTCGGGCGGCGTTTTCCGCCATGCGACCGTAACGGTCGAGGGCGAGCCCTTCGTGGCCTCGGCCGGTCGTGAGCTGCTCTTCAACGGGGTGGATTGCAACCCGAAGCATTGGACAGGGCTTACCGAGGCGGTGAAGCCGAAGTTCAAGAACATTCTTCTTCGCTATCCCAACTACGACGGCGAGCTTTCGACTAAAAAGAGCTACGCCACCAAGGAAAGCTTCTGCCTTTCGCTCGATCTTACCCACGTCGCGACCACAAGACAGGGAAGAGGTAATTTCTTCGCGATCGGCGTTGGCGGCGTTACGCTGCAATGCTCCTCGTCGGGTGAGCTCTTCACCCTTTGGGAAGAGGATCGCGTGATCAGTGAAAAGCGCGTTGCTACCCCCTCTCGCGAGAGAAAGCACTACGATATCATCAAGGAAGACGGTATGCTGACGGTTCTTCGCGACGGCGAAGTCTTTATGCGCGCCGCGCTTGAAGGCGAGGGCGCCGATACCCCCGTCCGTATCGTATGGGAAAAGCAGTATTCGGTTACGCATATACATAACCTTACCCTTTATAAATAATCCTTTATAAGTAAAAACGGCACCTCGCGGGGTGCCGTTTTTTGTTTTATCGAATATTGTAAGGGACGGGGCGTCGAGGACGTTGCCTCCTACCGAAAAAGAAGCGTTAGGGACGCGTTCTCTACCGTGCTTCTTGTAGGGGCCGACCTCCCGGACGGCCCGGTGTCTTCCATTTGTGCATCCGTTTCGCATTTATTGAATGATCCCGCCGCCGAGGACGGTGTCCCCGTCATAAAGCACGGCGCTTTGGCCGGGGGTGACGGCGCGTTGGGGGCGGTCGAATCGAATGGTAACGCCTTCCCCCTCAACGCTTACCGTGCAGGGCTCTTCCTTTTGGCGGTAGCGGATCTTGGCGCTTGCGCGAAAGGTCTTGGCGGGGGCACCCTCGCTTGAAATAAACGAGAAGGAGGGAACGTATACGTCGGTCGTATAGAGCTCCTCGTCACTCCCCAGCATTACTTGGTTTTCTTCGGGCAAAAGCGAGAGGACGTACATCGGGGTGGGGAAGGAGATCCCCAGCTTTTTATGCTGACCGACCGTGTAGTGGACGAGGCCGCGGTGCTTCCCAAGCGGCTTTCCCTCTTTGTCGATATAATCGCCGATCGGGCTTTTTCCGTAGGTCTCTTCAATCAGCTCGGCGTAGCGCCCGTTTTCGATAAAGCAAATGTCTTGGCTGTCCTTCTTTTTGGCATTCGGAAGCGTGAGCCCCTCGGCCAAAGCGCGGATCTCCTCCTTGGTGTATTCCCCAAGCGGAAAGGAAATACGCGAAAGCATGCTTTCTTTTAAGTTATACAGCATGTAGCTTTGATCCTTTTGTTCGTCCTTCGCCTTTTTTAAAAGGAAGTGATCCCCCTCTTTCACAATGCGGGCGTAATGCCCCGTTACGAGGAGATCGCAAAGAAGCTCCTCGGCCTTCTCAAACAGCCACCCGAACTTGATCTTTTGGTTGCAAAGCACGCAGGGGTTCGGGGTCTTTCCCCGACGGTAGCTTTCGATAAAGGGGAGAATGATCTCTTCTCTGAATTTTTCTTGCAGATCAAAGACCGAAAACGGGATCGAGAGGGCATCGGCAACAAGGCAGGCATCGCCTACCCCATCCTTTCCGCTCTCGCACAGCAAAAGGGTACAGCCAAGCGCTTCGTAGCCCGCGGTTTTTGTAAGATGCACCGCCACGCTGCTATCAACGCCGCCGCTCATCGCGATCAGAGCCTTCATGCCTTTCTCCCTTCTGCTTTGTTTTCTCCATTATAAAGTAGAAGGGCGATTTTGTCAACCGCTAAAGCCCCGAGAAAAGAAAGGGGGCGACCAAAACGGTCAGCCCCTTTCATGAATATATTTCACGTAAGCCTTTTCGGTGTGTCGATAAGCCCCGCAAGATAGTCAAGAGAAACGTTGTAATATTTTGCCAAAATAACCATGCGCTCAAACGGAATGGCTCTTTTTCCCTTTTCATATTGAGCGTAATAGGATTGACTGGTACCTATAATTTTTGCGATCTCTTCCTGACTTTTATCCATATCTTCTCGAAGATCCTTCAGCCTTTGATATGCGTTCATTTTTCACCGCCTTATATTTTTTAAAAATTATAGCAGAAATGAACTGAAAAGTCTTGACTTTAGTTCGCATATGAACTATACTGTTTTTAGTTTGCTTTTGAACTATAAAAGGAGGGATGAAACATGAAGGAAGCGATTGAAAAGCTATGGGATGAATATTTTTCTGAAAAATGTGCCGCAATGGATACGGATGAGGAGAGAAGGCTTGCAAAAAAGACGGTGGAATTCCATGAAGCAGCAAGCTCTTTGCTTAATAAGGAGCAAGAAGCTGCGGTGGAAAAATACGTAGATGCATTGTGTGATATGGAAGCCATCTTTGTGAAAAAAGCGTTTTTCAAGGGGTGCGAATTTTCGTTTTCGTTCCTTTTGCAGATGGGGAATTTGGAAAAATAGAAAGCTTTATTTAGGAGATAAGGCAATATTCCTGCTCTTTTTAATGAAAATGCGGGTATCAAAAAAGGACGGAGAACACTTTTTGTTCTCCGTCCTTTTCTTATTGAAAGTACATTCTTTTATTCGGTTATAAAGCGCGCAAGCAGGGCGCATTTTCCGTCCGGCTTCCGTATGGCGAAGGAAAAGCCGTCGCCCTCGTTTCTTCGGTAGACCGAAAGCGTTTCCCCTTCAAGGGCGGGGGTCACGTACTGCACCTCGACCTCGCGGGGCTCGATTGCCTCCCACTCCGAAAGCGTGAAGCTATCGGTCAGCATTTTTAGGTAGAGGGCGTTATTGACGTGCCGTCCGAAATCAATATCCGACGGCTTGACGGCGACCTCGCAAGCCTTTTCCTCCTCCCGAAAATCGTCACGCATGCGGCGAAAGGGCTCGGAAAGAAGCGAAGCGTCAAGGGTGGTAAAGCCATCGGGATAGATATGCTCGGTACGGATCGGCTTTCCGCTTTCCCGGTTCAGCACGGCCCATTCGTTGCGCGCCTCGACAAGAAGCTCCTCTCCCTTGGCGAGGGCATAGTAACGGTCGCAAAGAAAATGCCCTGGGCGCCCCGGCCAGGTGGTAAGCTTAGCTTCCTCCATCATAGAAGGACGGCGGTGAAAGCGGATACGGCTGCGTACCATCAACCAGAAAAGACCTCTTTCCTTCATATCCTCGCAACCCGTGCCGATCAGCTCGCTGTGGGCGGCCGCCGCGTTAAGGATCAGCGAGAAGGCGCCGCCCACGCTTAGGCACTTGTCAGAGCCGCAATAGGTGGGATATATCGGGGTAAGAAGATCTAAAAGGCGCGGCATGGTGGCGGTTTTGTTGGTGTAGGCAGGTGTTTGCAGGGCGGGGGTCATATTTATTCTCCTTTATAGCGGCGGATGGGCCGCGGTTTCTTCACCCCCAGTATACCGCGGCTTTTCCCAAAAAGCAATCTACTTAAGAAAAGATGAGGGGAACGCCTATAAGCCCCCACGGTAGAGGGAAAAACGACACTCTACCGACATGAGAAAGGGGACTCTCTCCACGGTAGAGTCCCCAAAATTTGGTAAAGAAAACTTTGCGTCAGTCTAATTCTTTAAGGCCGGTATACAGCTCGTAATAGCGGCCCTTTAAGGCGAGAAGCTCGTTGTGGTCGCCCGATTCGATGATACGGCCGCGGTCAAGCACGTAGATGACGTCGGAATTGCGTACCGTCGAAAGGCGGTGGGCGATAACGAAGGTGGTGCGGTTTTTCATCAAGCGGTCCATACCGCGCTCGATATGCCGCTCGGTTCGCGTATCGACCGAGCTGGTTGCCTCGTCAAGCACTAAGATCGGGGCCTTGGATAAGGCCGAGCGGGCGATGTTGAGAAGCTGGCGTTGCCCCTGGGAAAGCCCCGCGCCGTCCCCCGAAAGCTGGGTGTTATAGCCGTTTTCCAGCCGCGTGATAAAGCTGTGGGCCGAGGCGGTCTTGGCGGCCTCGATCACCTCTTCGTCGGTGGCGTCGGGGCGGCCGTAGCGGATATTCTCCATCACCGTATCCGAGAAAAGGTGGGTATCCTGCAAAACCATGGCGATGTTTTCACGCAGGGTCTTACGGGTGTAGTCCTTGATATCGCGCCCGTCGATGGTGATCGTGCCTTGGTCGATATCGTAAAAACGGTTGAGCAGATTGGTAATGGTGGTCTTGCCGGCGCCGGTCGAGCCGACGAAGGCGATCTTTTGCCCGGGCTTTGCCGAGAGCGAGATGTTTGAAAGCACGGTTTTATCGGGCAGATAGCCGAAGCTTACGTCGGAAAGCGTGACCTCGCCTCGGATCTCTTGCATCGGAACGGCCCCCTCTTTGTCGGCGATCTCGGGCTCCTCGTCCAGCACCGTAAACACGCGCTCAGCCCCCGCCATGGCGGAGAAGACCGCGCTCATCTGCATCGAGATCTCGTTGACGGGGCGCGCAAAATGGCTGGTGTAGTTGACGAAGGCGTAAAGACCGCCGAAGGTAAGGGCCAGGACGCTTGTCGAGGCGATCGAGCCCGTGGCGGTCAAAATACAAAGCACGCCGCCAAGCCCCGCCGTTAAGACGTAGCTGACCTTGGAAAGGTTGCCCATGACGGGGCCCATAATGCCGCCGTAGAATTGCGCCTTCATCTGCTTTTCGCGTAGATCTGCGTTAAGGGTCGAGAATTCCTCAATACACTCGGCTTCGTGGTTAAAGACCTTGACGACCTTCTGCCCCGAAACCGTCTCTTCGATATAACCGTTGACGGCGCCGAGGGCGGCCTGCTGACCCGTATAATACTTACGGCTCTTTTTGGCGATAGCCAAGCCGCCAAAGGCAAAGATCGGCACGAAGATGACCGTGACGAGCGTTAAGACGAGGTTGGTGGCCAGCATAAAGACGAGGGTACCGACAACCGTCGCTAACCCCGATACGACGCTGACGATCGAGCTGTCGAGCATGACGCCGATGTTATCGACGTCGTTGGTAAAGCGGCTCATCGTTTCCCCCGTCGGGTGGGAATCGTGATAACGGAGGGGAAGCGTTTGGATATGCTCGAAGAGATCGCGCCGAAGCTTTAAGAGCGCGCGCTGGGAGATATAGAGCATCAGGCGGCTTTGCAGATACGTGCAAGCGGCCGAGATGAGGTACACCGCCCCTAAAAGAAGCGCGCCCGCCGTAAGATAGGCAAGGATGGGCGAGCCGCCGCTTGATAGCCGATCGGCAAGATTGGCGATGATATTACCCGCTATGTTGCCGCTTTCGACCGACGTCCCCGCAAGGCGGTCAAGGATCGGGGAAAGCAGATAGGTTGCCGAAAGGGTAGAGAAGGTCGAAACCAAAAGGCAGAAGAAGACGGGGATAAAGAAGACCGTATCCCGCCCAAGATAGGAAAAGAGACGGGTAAGCGTTTTTTTCATATGCTTCGGCTTGCCGCCGGAACCTCTGCCGGGGCCCCCGGGCCCGCCCGGTCCGCCGGGGCCGCCCCGATGCAGACCCGGCCCCCGTTTTTTATCGGCGGCCGCCGTATTATACTGCTTTTGCAGCTCTTCTAAGGAACGTGCCATCAGCGTGCCTCCTTTCCCGCCTGCTGCGACTGGTAGATCTCGCGATACGCTTCGTTGCTTGTAAGAAGCTCCTCGTGCGTGCCGATACCGGTAATCTGCCCGCCGTCCATCACGACGATGCGGTCGGCATCCTTTACCGAGGAGATACGCTGGGCGATGATCAGCTTAGTCGAGCCCGAAAGCTCACGGCGGAAGCTTTCAAGGATCCTTTTTTCGGTGGCGGTATCGACGGCGCTGGTCGAGTCGTCAAGAATTAAGATCTTCGGCTTTTTAAGAAGGGCGCGCGCGATGCAAAGGCGTTGCTTTTGCCCGCCCGAAAGGTTTTGCCCGCCCTGTACGAGAAGCGAATCGTATCCCTCCTTCATCGTGGATACAAAGAGATCGGCCTGCGCGCTTTTGGCGGCGGCGAGCATTTCTTCGTCGCTCGAATCGGTGCTGCCCCAACGCAGATTATCCGAGATCTTGCCCGAGAAGAGGATGTTCTTTTGCAGAACCATACCGACCCCGTCTCGAAGCCTTGTCAGGCTGTAATCCCGCACGTCGACCCCGTCGATAAGCACGCACCCCTCGTCGGTATCGTAAAGACGGGGGATAAGCGAAACAAGGGTGGATTTACCGCACCCCGTAGAGCCGATGATGCCGACCGTTTCGCCGGGAAGAATATGCAAAGAAATATTCGAAAGCACCGCTTCCTTATTATTTTTATAATAGCGGAAGCCAACATTTCTGAATTCGATCTCGCCCCGCTCAACGCATTTTTCGGGGAAGGACGCCCCCTCGTCGGTGAGCGTGATCTTCTCGTCAAGCACCTCGCGGATACGCTTGGCGCTGGCTAAGGCGCGCGAGCTGTTCATAAACAGCATCGTCATCATCATCAGCGAGAAAAGGATCTGGGAAAGATAGCTTAAAAAGGTGGTAAGCGTCGCGGCCTCAAGCCCCCCGCCGATCACCATGTTTCCGCCAAGCAAAAGGGCGGCAAGCGTCGTACCGTTCATGATGATCATCATCATCGGCTGAGTAAAGAGCATGACGTTCATCGCGCGGATATTGAAGCGCATCAGATTCTCGTTGGCGACGGCGAACTTTTCCTTTTCGTGCTCTTCTCTTACGAAGGATTTAACGACCCGTACGTTCGAAAGGTTTTCCTGAACGGTGGAGTTGAGCCCGTCGATCTTGCTCTGCATCGCGGAAAAGCGCGGAAAGCCGACCTTAATAATAAAGAACTGTAAAAGCGTCAAAAGCGGGACAGCGAAAAGAAGTACGACCGAAAGAGAGGGGCAAAGCGTTATCGACATAATAATTGCCCCAACGAGCATCACAGGGGACCTTAGACACATCCGAAGCAGCATATTGATAAAGTTCTGCATCTGGGTGACGTCATTCGTCAGACGCGTGATGAGCGAGCCGGTCTTGAAGCGGTCGATATTCGCGAAGGAGAAGCCCTGTACCGCCTTATAAATATCGGTACGAAGATCGGCCGCGAAGCTGACCGAGGCGCGCGCGCCGAAATAAGCGCCGCCCACGCCGCCGAAAAGCATCAGGACCGAAAGCAGGATCATCGCGGCGGCGACCCCCACGACGAACCAGATATCCGATGTGGCAGCAGCGGGAGAGCCCGCGGCCTCTACACGCCCGTAGATTCTAAGCAGCAAAAGGGGTAAAACGATCTCCCCCGCCGATTCTACGATCATACAAAGCGGCCCCAGGATAAAGCTTTTTTTATATGGGGCAGCGTAAGAAAGCCAACGCTTCATTTAGAACATTCCTCCTTGCTTACCGTTTGGGATTCGCTTTCCCGTTCGGGAAGAAGCGATTGCAAATTCTCCTGCATACGCAGAAAGAGCCCGATCATATTCTTTTGCTCCTCTTCCGAGATCCCGCGCATCATGATCTCGTCGGTTTCGGAAAAGGCTTGGTAAGAGCGCTCTAAGACCTCTTTCCCAAGCGGGGTGATCAAAAGCCCCTTGCAACGGCCGTCCTCTTTGGATACCGTGCGGCGTAAAAGCTTGTTCTTTTCCAGCTTTTTCACCGTGACGGTCACCGCCGCGGGGCTGATCTGCAAATAGCTTGCCAGCTCCTTTTGCGAGGCGGCGCCCCCACAGCGCGCCAAATGCAACAAAAGGCGATGCTGAGAGCGGTGGATCCCAAGCGCCGAAAGGTTGGCTTCCATGGCGCGGCGGTGCATACGGTCGGTTAAAAGAAAAAGATGCACGGCCTCGATCGTGGGCCCCTTCGGTGGGGGGATCTCGGGGAAGGAGGATGTTTTTTCCATAGCTTTCTCCGTTTCGTTAATCGGTTAATCGTTAACACGTTAATCATTATACGTCGGATAAATAAAAAAGTCAAGCGAAATCGGCGCTTTTTACAAAAAAATATCCCACGTCCGCCGGCTTAGGCAGGCTCGTGGGATAGGGATAAAAAGCGGGTTATGTACCGTCGGTCTTTTCGGAATAATCCAGTAAAAAGGCGCCGCCGAGCAAAAGCAAAAGGCTGATCGCCACTGAGTCAAGCGCCCCCGGCAAAAGATGAAGCCAAAGAAGGTATTCGTCCCCCGCCGTAAGCCCCGTATACGAAAGATAAAAAAGGGCGAAGAGTAGGGGAATCACCCCAAGAAGAAGCGTAGTGAGTGCGCGCCTTGTTGGGTGGCGACAAAAGTCCTGAAGAGGAGAAAGAAAGCGCATAGTACCTCCTATGTATAAAATGAAGCAAAATAAACAGCCCGCTTTTTGCCATGCTGAATGGAGTAAAGGCAAAAAAAGAAGAACCGAGAAAAAGCGACCCGTCGCACGCTTTTACCAAAAAAGACGATACGTAAGGTGCCGTTTCCATTATACAAGGAAAGAAATACGATTTCCTTACAAAGAAAATACCACACCTTCCAATTACTGGAAGAAAACGGCTTTCTTTGGATAAGAATGAATATTAAACCGCATTTTTGCAGTTATTTGCATAAAAAGTGAAAGAAAAGTACATGAAAGCGAGAGAATGGAAGAATTTGGAAATACCGAGGCGTGTGGGAGGTGAGAATTGACGCGCGCGTATCCCTCTTTCTTGCTAAAATAAACCAAGAAAAACAGAGAAAGAAGGGGAATACACATGAAAAGAAAAATCAAAAGGAGGGTGTGCTTTTCGGGAATACGGGTCCTTTATACGCTGACCCTTTGGGATGGGGAAAGGCCGCCCGCGATCACCCTTCGGGCAAGGGGGCGGGTGAAGGAAAGACGGGCAAAGATCGCTTTCATACCCTGCGAAAAGGCGACGGTCATCGGCTTTTTTCGCAAAATCGTAAGGGGAAGGGTGACGCCCTGCGGCTTAGCCGACGTATACGAGGATTTTCTCTATGATGTGGCGTATAAATATCAAAATTGTAAAGAAAACATTTTAAAAAATTGAGAGGAGGTTAAATTGGCGGAGGAAAAACGGCGGCGGCCGTTTTTCTTTTTTGAAAAAAACACGGATTTTTCCTTGAAAACAAGCAGAAAACGCTTCCTATTCACAAGACGTTCACAATCTTGTGTTATACTATTGCAGTCGAATAATATGTATTTAAATATTATAACTTATATTTAATGCATTTGCGCGCGGTTAATAATGAATGGAAAGGAAGCGGCCAAAGCCGCCTACGGAATGGAAAACAAGATAAGCAAAAATAAGACCGAGGGTGGTGTACCGATGATCCAAATTGAGGGGCTTACCAAGCGTTACGGCTCTCTTTGCGCTCTGGATGGGTTGACGCTGGAGATCGGTCGCGGCGAGGTGATCGGACTTTTGGGACCGAACGGTGCCGGGAAAAGCACCGCCATGAATATTCTGACCGGGTATCTTTCCGCAACAAGTGGGCGCGCCCTCATCGATGGCATTGATATTTTCGAGGATCCGAAGGAAGCCAAAAAGAAGATTGGGTACCTTCCTGAGCAGCCACCGCTTTACCCGGATATGACGGTTGAAGAGTATCTCAACTTCACCTACGAGCTGAAGGGCTGCGCGCTGGATCGCGCGGCACACCTTGAGGACATTATGCGGGCCACCCGTATTTACGAGGTGAGGGGACGGCTTATCCGCAACCTTTCCAAAGGATATAAGCAACGTGTCGGTATGGCCCAGGCTCTTGTTGGAGACCCGCCGGTCTTGATCTTTGACGAGCCGACGGTCGGGCTTGACCCTAAGCAGATCATTGAGATCCGCAGCCTGCTTCGCTCGCTTGGCAAGCGGCATACCGTTATTTTGTCTACGCATATTCTTTCCGAGGTGCAGGCTGTTTGCGAGCGGGTGGTCATTCTCGATCACGGCCACCTTTTGGTGAACGAGCGGACCGAGATTCTTTCGCAAACGCTTACTGACCGTCCACGTTACCGCTATATCATCGACGGCAACAAAAAAGAGGTGCTTTCTGCCCTTCGCGAGGGGGCGGGGATCGCCAAGGCTGATGCCTTTGCGTCGGGCGGCCCGGACGGGGAAGAGATCTTGATTGAGGGGGACCGTGGGGTCGACGTACGCCGCGCTGTTTTCCGCATCTGCGCGAAGCACGGATGGCCGATCCTTTCCCTGCAAGGTGTCGGTATGGATATTGAAGATATCTTTTTGCGGCTGGTTGATCGGGACGAAAAGACGAAAAAATAAGGGGATACACTATGTTTGCTGTATATAAAAGAGAACTGCAGGCTTATTTCAAAACGCCGGTCGGGTATATTTTTTGCGCGATCTTTCTGCTGCTTTCGGGGGCGGTGTTTGCTTATACCACACTCTTTTCGATGCGCGCCGATGTTGGTAGCTATTTTACCTATATGCTCTTTCTCTTCGTTATTCTCATACCGCTTCTGACGATGAAGCTGTTTAGCGAGGAGCGCAAGCAGAAAACCGAGCAGCTGCTTCTTACCGCCCCGCTTTCGATCTTTGGTATGGTGATGGGGAAGTTTTTAGCCGCCTATACCCTTTTTGCGGGCTGTATGCTTTTTTCCTCTTGCAGCTTTTTGATCCTTACTCTATACGGTAAGATCTTGGCTTCCGTGCTTTTGGGGAATATTTTGGCCATTTTGCTTCTTGGAATGACCTTCGTATCCGTCGGTCTTTTTGTATCGGCCCTGACCGAAAATCAGTTGGCGGCCGCAATCGGCACGGTTTCGATCCTGCTTGCCTTTTTACTGATCAGCCTTCTTAATACCCTCATTCCTGCTTATTGGCTTCGCTTTATTCTTTCGACTGTTTCGGTTTTTTCACGCTTCCAGAACTTTACCCAAGGGGTATTTGATATTTCCGCCCTCGTTTACTACCTGTCGGTCAGCGCCGCCTTCCTTTTTCTTACGATGCGGGTGTACGACAGACGGCGTTGGGGGTAAAGAGTGAAGAGACTGCAATTTACACGGCGACAAAAAGAGGGCGGATATTCTGCCGCCTATATTGCCGTTTTTTTGGTGGCGCTGGTGCTTTTCAATGTCATTATCAACGCTTTGGCCACCCGTTACGAATGGTATTTCTATACGGGTGAGAGGTATGAGCATACCGCGGGTGGGGCGGCCGAGGCCGTTTTCGCAGGGGTAAGCGAGCCCGTTACGATCCTTTTTTGCGATGAGGAAGAAAATCTACTGACGGACAAGATCTCTTCTCTTGCGTATAACACTGCGCTTCAGCTTTCCGAAAAGCTTGATTTTTTAACGGTGGAGACCGTCAATATCTATCTTCATCCGTCAAAGGTAAAGCCCTACCGCACCTCGACCGATGAAAATGGGGTGACAACGGAGGTCCCGATTACGACCGACAGTATTATCTTCAAGTCGGCAAAGGGGCATAGCGTGGAAACGCTTTCGACCTTCTTCGTCCTTAACGACCAAGAGGTCATTACCTCGTATATCGGGGAAGAGAGAATGATCTCTTCGATCGGGCGCGTTTTGCGGGAGGAAACGGTAAAGGCCGCCTATACCGCCACTCACGGCGAAAACTTTGCCGAGCTGCCCGCCTTTTATACGCTGCTGCACGGGGCGGGATACGATATCACGACGGTCGATCTTAATGAGGATATCCCTGCGGATATTTCCCTGATCGTCATTGCCAACCCGCTTTACGATTTTAACCGTGCCGCCGAAGGCAGCGGTGCCGTTTCGGAGCTGGATCGGTTAGAGGCTTTTGTCAAAAGAGGCGGCAGCCTTCTCGTTTCGCTTGACCCCTACGGAAAAGGGGATCTATCAAAGCTTCGAGCCTTTTTGTCAGAGTGCGGCCTTAGCGCGACCGACGAGATCATTAAGGACCGTGAAAACTCCATTACTTCCGATGAATTTACCTTGATCACCGATTTTGCCGATAACGCGTCTGCCGCTTCGATCAAGAATCGCATCGGCAGCTTTCTTGACGGGAATCCCATTACGCGCGAATCCTCGCGCATTCGGCTTTCTTCGGCCGAGGGGTACACCGCCGAAGCGATCCTTACGTCCTCTCCCACCGCCCGCCTTTATCGGGGCGGTGAGACGGTAGACGACGGGGGCTCGTACGCCGTTCTGGCTCGCTCTTGCTACACGGGCAACGAGGAGGGGGGATGCGTGATCCTTTCCTCGGGTGCTTATTTTACGGCCAACGATGTTTTAAATTCTTCAACCTATCTGAACCGCGCGGTGGTTTTTGCGCTTCTTCACGAGGCGGGGGCGCCTACGGTTCCGCTGGGTACGACCGCTCTTACGATAAACAGCTCACTCTTAGAGGGGTTGACCATGCAAACGGCAAGACTTTATACCGTTTTGTTGGTCGTTTTGCTGCCTCTTGCGCTTAGCGCTGTGGGGGTCATCGTGCTTGCGCGTCGCAAATTCCGTTAAGGAGAGATCATGAAAAAGAAAAAAACCGAGAAAGGGAAAAAAGCGAAAAGCCGTTCGCTTCATATCGCGCTTTCGGCGCTTATACTGATTGTCGCTTTTTTGCTTGGCATCGGCACCAATTGGCTTAAGCTCTCCCTCAATTCCTATATCGACCTGACCGAGAACGGGCTGTATACGCCAACAAAGGCCTTTTTGGAGGAAGTCGAAAAGATCGAGGACGAGGTCAAGATCATCTTCTGTGCCGACCCCGACACCTTACTTGAAAATCAAAAGACCCGTTACGTCTATATCATGGCGCGTGCCCTCGAAAGACACATGCCCAATATCAAGGTCGAGACCTATAACGTGGCGGAGGATCCCACCAAGGTGCAGGAATACCGCACGACCTCGGCTTCCGCGATCAACTGGGATCAGGTGATCGTCAGCTGTGAAAAACGTTACCGCATTCTTTCCGCGGTCTCCTTTTGGAGCTATATGGAATCGGGAGAAACGCCCATAGCCTTTGACGGAGAATACCGCTTGGCGACGGCACTCTTATCGATCACCGCCGTCAACCGACCGGTTGCGTATTTTACGGTGGGGCACGGAGAAAAGGTCTACGATCCCGATAATAAGGATGCGCCCCATAACGAAAGCACCTACGCTTTTTACGATCTTTTGGTCGAATGCGGGCTTTCGGTCAAGTTCTTGGATCTTGAAAGAGAAGAGATCCCTGCCGATTGCGTGCTTCTTGTTCTCAACGGTCCGACGGTTGATTATAAGACGGCGGGGGCCGAAAACGGAAGTTTTCAGCTTGGGACGGTGGGCCCCATTGAAAAAATTGACCGCTATCTCGATACGGCGGGCTCGCTGATGGTATTCAAGGATCCCTCGATCAGCCTTCCCGTACTGGAAGAATATATGGAGGAATGGGGCATTCACTATGTGAGTGGGGAAACTGTACGCGATAGCGAAAACGCCATTGTTGACCGAGAAGGGGCGATGGGAAGCAAGCTGATCGCTACCTACCCCACCGAAGAAAAGTACCCCATCGGCCATTCCTTTTACAGTGATGTCGGTAGTCTTGCGACCGCGCCCCATACCGTTATAGCGGGATCGGGACGTCTCACCTGTACGTGGGAAAGCGACCAACGCTACGTGTCGGAAGGGGTTTCCGAGGCCACCTCGCCGTTGCTTCTTTCTTCCCCGAAGGCGCAAAGCTACAATGCGCAGGGGGAAGTGACCGATACGAAGGGGGATTACACCCTGGCCTCGATCAGCATGCGTAAATATCAAAAGGATGCCGAAAGCCGCTTCTCCTATGTTTTTGCAGCGGCGGGTACGAGCCTTTCCGATACCGAATATCTTGAAAATCGCGCTTACGGAAACTACGATGTTCTCTTTTCGGTCGTGCGAAGCATTAGCCGTACCGATGCTTACGCCAGTGACAGCCTTGGTGGACTTAACGCCAACACGGAGATGTACGGCGGCAAGCGGCTGACGGTGGATGCCTTGTCGGCCGAGGATGTGACCCAATATGACCAGACGCTTGGCAAACGGGTTTTGGTGTACCACGGTCTTACAGAGGCCGCCAAGGCGGTGTGGACGGTGGTGCTTCTTCTGCCTCCCATAGCGATCGTGATGTTCGGTGCCTTCGTGTGCCTTAAGCGTCGATACCGATAAAGGAGGGATAGAATGAAAGATAAGAAAAACATCATTCTCGTTTCGCTTTTATCGGCGGTTTTGCTGCTTCTTATTGTATATTTCGCCATTGTGAGGCCGCTTAGTGAAACGGTCGAAACCACCCCGCCGCCTACGACCGGCCCCGGTGAGGATATATACGGAAACCGCCTCTGCCTTTTCCGTATCCCGCGTGACGAGATCCACGCGATTACCGTCTATAACGACAGCGGTGAATTCAGCTTCTGCCGCTTGCCCGCCACTGAGGGGGCAACGGTCGATAAAACCTCTCCCTTCGTTCTTTTGGTAAAGGAGGAGGGGAAGGACAGCTATATCCCCTATGCCCACGTGAAATACGACGAGGAGGAATTCGCCTCACTGATCGTTGGCACGGGCACGACCTACGTTTTGCCCAAGATCGTGGACAGCGCCGAGAGTGAGGGAAGCGATACCCTCGACAATGAGATATTAAAGGAATATGGGCTCTCTCCCGAGGATAACCCCGCTTATTACGAGATCCAGACGCTTGAGGGACATATTGAGCGTGTGTACGTCGGTGATAAGGCGGTAACCGAGAACGGATATTATATCCGCCGTGAAGGATACGGCGGAATTTACGTCAGTCAGGTAACCAGAATCGGAGATGTGGCGAAGGCCGAGGTCTCCTCGTTCGTTCAGCCTATCCTTGTGACGCTTCCGTACGCCTACGCCTATTTCTACGCTCAGAACTTTTCGCTTTGGTCGAATGCTCTTATACCCGTTACGGCCGAGGACGCCGTTACCGTGCGCTTTTCCTCCACCGTCGATGGGGTGAGCGACGAGCCGGCGATTTCGACGCTTGATATGCGGACCTGTCGCGAGGCGCTTCGCACCCTTCTTGTGGGAAGGAGTGCGGGGGCATGCGATCTTTCGGTCGATATCACCTATGGAAGCGACGACGAGGGGATCCCCGAAGCGTGGCGCGGCAAGACGGTAACGCACCGCATTACCGAGATCCTGCGCGTTGAAAAGCTGTTCGTTTCCATGAACTTCTTGAACAAGTCTGAGCGAGACAGCTTCCTCTTCGGCACCACCTATGCCATTACCGCCCCCTCTTCGATGCTTCCGTATGTTCCGAATACGAGCCATTATATGGACGTTCTTGAGGCCTTGGGCACAATGGAGGGGATACGAACCGTTTCTTTGGGGCTTAGTGCCGAGAAGATCGAGAAATACGGGCTTTCGGCTCACCGCGTGTATTACGAATTTCCCACCTCCTATAAAGAAGACCCGAAAAAGCCCGGCGATTATATCTTTGAGACCTTTATGCGAAACGAGTTATATATCAGCGAGATGACCGAAAACGGCACCTATTACGTAGGCAGCCTTTTGCACGATATCGTAGCTGAGGTCTCTGCGGAAAAGCTTTCCTTTGTTGAAAAGCCGACCTCTTATTGGTTTGCCGATGAGATGTTTTTAATTAAGAGCACCGATGTTAAAAAGCTCGTCTTCTCCTTCACCTATCTTGATTATGTCAAAAACTTTACCTTTGATCTATATCAGAAAAATGAAGAAGACGGCGGTGTCTCGCTTCATAAGGTATATCTTACTGAGGGAGAGGGAGAGCGGCGCGAGATCAACGCGGAAGCCTTCTTAAGGATGTATGCAACCCTTACCTCCACCTATTACGACGGCGACGTTCCGAAGGAAACCGTCGATTCCCTTATCGCAGAAGGGGAAAGCATTCTTTCGTTCTCCGTGACCCTTACCAACGGAAACGAATATGTCTACACCTTCTATCCTTACACCGAGCGGCGTGTTTTGGTTTCGGTGGGAAAGAAGGGTGCGACACCCGGTGCCTATTTCTATATCACGGCCGATGAGCCGGAAAAGATGGCCGCTGATATAGAGGCGCTTATGGCAGGGAAGATCCCCGAGCCCGATAAACGGTATTAATTTTAAAAATATATAAAGCAAGAGGACAAAACTATGAAAGACCAAAGAACCCAAAGCACCTTTTTAAGTCGGATGGGGCACAAGCAGAAGAAGATCGCTGTGATCGTTACGGCTTCGGTCCTGTTGGCGGCAATCGTGTTCGGTATCGTGTGGGCCTGTCTTGATCATAGCTTCCGCTATGATAAAAAGGATCTTACCCCCTATATCGGCAGCATCAAGCTGGAAGATATCAAGAATATGAATCTTTCAGTGGAGACCGATATCAGCGACGACGATGTGGATAAGGAGATTTATACGCTTCTTACCAAGCTTGAAAACGCCAGCCATTACGCTAAGCGTAACGTTGCGATGAAGGAAAATCACGCGATCTATATGTACTATGAGCTCTATCAGTACAAGACCGAAGGGGAAACCACCACGAAGGAGCTGATCGCTTCCTCGACTCTTTTCAACGATAAGGATAAGTCCTACGTCTTCCGTCTCGGCGCGGGCGATTTCTGCCAGTTCCTTGAGAATAAGATCTTGGACAGCAACTTTGTTCCCGAGGGGAAAGAGGGGCAGCCCGCCCTTGGCAGCATCACGCGTAACGATACGAACAGTGCCCCCTACAACGAGGGCGATACGCTGGTCATTAAGCTGAAGGGCACCTATACCGACGGTAACGGGGCCACGCAGACCTTCTACAAGGAACAGAGCGTCTTCTTCCAGACCGACCGTCCCACCGAGAACGCCGCAGCGTATAACGCCTCGAACGAGCTGATCGAAAACTATAAGACCGGCACCGACGATAACGCCGCGCTCGTTTCTGCCCTGAAGACGGCGCTTGAAGGAAAGAAGAACGGTGAAAGCTTCTCCTTCACCATTCCTGTATACGCTGCGAAGGATCACACCGAGCAAACCAACGTGACCTTTGAGGGTAAGCTCGAATCCTCCTTCAACGCCTCCTGCTACGTTATGTCCTGGATAAAGGATGATAATAACGCCGGTACGCCCGAGGCCATCACTATCACGAACAACAAGGGAAGCAAGGTCGAGATCGACAAGGGGTCCTCGGTCGAGTTCCGTTTCCTCGTCGAAGAGACGCTTTCGCTCAACATGGATACCGTTGCGGCCCTTGCCGCCTCGGATAACTCTGCGACAAGCGAGGATAAGGGCTTTGAGATCGAAGAGGGGCTGACCGCGACCGATGAAGCCTACGCCGAGGCCTTTGAGAAATATACCTTTGAAAGACTGCGCGATACGTATATCGCGGACCTGAAGACAAACGATACCTACAAGGCCACGATCCTTGATGCGCTTTGGCAGGATATTTATAAGAAGTATACCGAGGGCGATGATTCGGTCATCCTCGGCTATCCCGAAGGCGAGATCGAAAGCTATTATAAGACTGCACTTAATAACTACAAGTACGAATACCACAGCGGCAGCAGCGCTTCCACCCTGCAGAAGACCTACAACAGCGCCGAGGAATATATCCTCGTTAAGGTGTACGGTAAGACTTCGAGTGATGTGAAGGCGATGAGCAAGGCCGATATCGAATCCTCGATCAAGGGCTTCATTGAGGCCGATGCCAAAAAGCAGATTGCCCGCCGCTTGGTTCTTTACTCGCTGGCGCAGGCCAACGGGATCACGATGGATCGCAACGAACGTAAGGGTTATCTGCAAAGAGCTGAGGAGAACATGGTCTCTTACTACCGTTCGACCTACGAGGCTTATGTTAACTACGGCCTGATGGAAATGAGTAAGGATCAGATTGAGCTGGCTGCGAAGAATGCGGCCAAGGAATCGGTCTCTGCTCTGACTGAGAGCTATATCCGCGACGCTGTCTACCTTGAAAAGGTGGGCGAATTGTTCTTGACCGACGGAGATTTCCCCGGTGTCGTCTTCACGAGAGAAAATTCGGCGACCGAAGACGGCGGACAAGAGCATTGATGAAGCAGGTCGAGATCTACACCGACGGCGCATGCCGGGGCAATCCGGGTCCCGGCGGCTACGGTGTGATCCTGCAATACGGAAGGGCCAGAAAAGAGCTTTCGGGCGGGGAAGAGGTCACCACCAATAACCGCATGGAGCTTTTGGCGGCCATTACGGGGCTTTCCGCCTTGAAGGAGCCCTGTAGCGTGACGCTTTATTCCGATTCTCGGTATCTGGTTGACGCTATTAACGAGGGCTGGGTCGAGAATTGGAAAAAGAGCGGCTTCCGCGGCGGAAAAGTCAAAAATCCCGATCTTTGGGAGAGGCTACTTTCGCTTCTTTCGGTGCATCGGGTCACCTTCGTATGGGTGAAGGGTCACGACGGTCATCCCGAGAACGAGCGGTGCGATAAGCTTGCCACCGAGGAAGCCGACCGCCGCCGTTCGCCCATCGTAAAAAGCGAACAAGGAGAAAAATATGAGCAGTAAGAAAAACGTGAAAAAGGGAAAGGTGCCCTTTTTCCGCACCAAGCAGGGGCTTGTTGCCCTCATCGTTATGGGTGCCATTCTGTTGGGCGGTATCGTTACCGGTGTCGTCTTTGGCATCAAGGGGATCAAGAACGCCCGTTCGACCTATCCCTTCCCTTACGAAACTATGAAGCTTGAGAATTTTATTCGTCTGGATGCTTCCAAATATAAGGACATCACGGTAAGCTTTAAGCCGGCCGATACGGTGGATGACGATTACGTTAAAAAATATATTGCCGAGCTGGTTGCCCAGAACGTGCAGACCAGCTTCGCAGCCAGCGGAACGGTTGCCGATGGCGATATCGTGCAGATCTTTTACCGCGGTCAGATCGACGGGAAGGATTTTATTGGCGGCAGCAATATGACCGATGAAAACCCCACCCAGCTGACGATCGGCTCCGGCCAGTTTATCCCCGGCTTTGAGGAAGCGCTGATCGGTGCTGCCGTCGGCCCCTACTACGAAAGCTATAAGCCGGCGGGCGGTAAAGTAGCGGCAGACGGTGCGGTCTATCTCACCTATACCTATACCAACCCCGAAACCAATAAGAGCGTTACCACCACCGAGCGTGTGGCGCTGAACGACGAGAATTCGCGTTTCTCGGCCGCCGTGCGTGCGGCCCTTGTCGATAAGGCGATGGGGGATACCGTTTCGGGTACCTTTAACGAGAACTTTGACGTGACCGGTGACCTTGTGCCCGAGGCTGTCAGCATCAGCAAGCTGACGGTCTATCGCGTGGTTTCCGAGGATAACGCTTTCCCGATCACGGTTAGCTTCCCCGATGATTACGATGCCGAGGATCTCCAAGGTAAGGAGGCCGTCTTCTACGTTTATATCCGTGGACGCGCCACAGCTCCCAAGGCTGACTATAAGTTTATCACCGAGACCCTGAAGTTGGATTTCACCGAGGATCTGCTTCCCTACGTTCCCACCGATAAGAGCAGTGCTTCGAAGGAAGAGCGTGCCGAGGCAGCCTTCCCCGCCTATGTAAAGAAGATGCTCGAAACCCAGAAGGAGGATACCGACAAGCAATCCAAGATCACCGCAATGTGGAACGCGATCATGGGTAGTGCCGAGGTCGTGATGTATCCCGATGGGGCGGTTGATTACGAGAAGAGCTCGATGAAGGCCGAGGCGCAGGCTTCTTACAATTACTATATTCAAAGCTACGGCAGCTATACTGGCGGTGAAAACGCTTTTATCCGTGAGTATTTTGGAATTGAGAGCACGGCAGATCTGGAAACCGAGCTTACCAAGCTTGCCAAGGAGCAGGCTAAGCGCTATATGTCCTTCTACTATGTCGTGCAGCAGGAAGGGCTTGCCTTAACGCGCAAGGAGCGCCGCGACGATTATAACGAGCGCTTGCAGGGCCTTGCGGACTATTATACTGTCTACTACGAAACCACCATCACGACTGACGAGGTGCTGGGGCAGTACGGCGGCAAGCAGGGCATTCTCTTTGAGATGCTTTACGAGAAGGTCTCGGAGGCTGTGATGAAGAACGTTACCTTCAAGGAAGAAACCAATTCCTCTTCTTCCTCTTCTTCGGGTTCGTAATAAGGGCTATCACCTTTAGTGAGCAAGAGAAAAACCACGTTGTGGCTTTCCCTTGAAGCGCTTGCCCTGTCGCCGTTGTGCGTCGGTTTGTTCGGCAAGCGTAGCTCGTCCCCAAACCTCGAACTTGGGACGACACCGTTTGGCAAAACGCCTTTACCGCTTTGCCCGCACTAACCCAAGGATTGGGAAAAACGAAGCGAATGACAATGAGCGCGCGTTTTGACCATATCCGTGAGGAGATCATAACCGCAAACAAAAAGGAGCTACACTGTCAAAACAGTATAGCTCCTTTTATTTTTTCGTTTCCTATTTTTGTTGCCTTTTGAGCAGGGATGAAAACAAGATTTTAACCATTTTATACTATTTGCTTACTATCGCGGCTTTTTGACCGTATCTGTGCGGAGGGAACCGCTTGCGAAAATGTCAAAGACATTTTCGCAGCATAGTAGTATTTCTGCTCTAAATCCGTGCGCCCTTGGGTCTTATTCCTTGATAAATTGTTTAAGATGCGGATATTTCTCGCATAGGCGAAGAAACAAAAGATCAGCCGTTTCCTCAGAGCCGAACAGGGGGCGGGCCGCCCTTGCCTTTTCGGCCAAGTTCTCGTACTGTGCCACGTCACAGCAAAGCTCCCTCACCTTTTGGAAAGCCATTTTAGGATTGCAGATCTTCAAGGCGCTGCCAACCCGTTCGGTATACTGCGCCGCGTTATGCTTTTCCATTTGGTTGGCCGTGCTGGTAACGATCATGGGAAGCCCGAAAAAGCACGCCTCTGCCAACGAGCTGGCCCCCCCTTTTCCCATAAAGAGGTCGGCGGCACTTAACAGCTCTAACACCTGATTGGAGAAGCCGTAGGGGCGGAAATCGACTGTCGGCGACGGGGAGATCTTTTGTAGGCGATTATAAAGCTTTTCGTTTCTTCCGCAGATACAAATGACCGTTAAGGGTAGATCGCTTTTCGCCAAAAGCTCGGCGACCTTACCGGCGTTTCCGAGACCGTAGCCCCCGTCGAAGAGTACGACGGTAAAGCGATCCTTTGCAAGCCCAAGCTTTTCACGGGCGGCCATTTTATCGCCCTCACACGCAAAGGCCTCCTTGCGGATCGCAAAGGGAACGAGGGCAAGATTATCCTTATTAAAACGGCGAGGAAAGCGCGAAAGGTTATATTCGTATCCGTTCTCCGAGGAGATCATCACAAGATCCGAGGGATAGCGGCAAAGCGGTATAATCTCGGCGTCGGGCACATACAGGGCGTTGATCTTGCTGACCCCTGCCCGCTTGGCAAGATAGGTGGTGGAGTAGTGGGTCGAAACGATCATATCAGGCTTGACCTCCTTCATATGGCGAAGGCCGTGCTTTACCGCGCCTCTAACGCAATACATCACGAAAAAAGAGGTGAGATGACACCCGAGCGCATACATAAAGGAAAGCTGGAAAAAGCCGAAGGTCGAGCTTTTGTTGCCCGCCTGCACGTTTTTTCGAAGCATATTCTCAAAGGCCAGAAGGCGGGGATTCTCTTGCTCGTTAAAGAAGGAGGAACGCACGACCTCGGTATAGGCGCCGTATTTTTTCTCAAAGGCGTCGGCAAGGCTGGTGGCGGGGGCGATATGCCCCATCCCCGCTTCTACGAAGGGAAAGACGACACGGGGCTTATAAAACTCTTGGTTCTCAAACTGTTCTTTCATAGAAAGGGCCTTCCTCCTTTTGTATTTTCACAAAAAAACAAGCGGGGAGACCCGCTTGTTTTTTTCGACGCCAAAAACGGCTTAAATATGCTTATAATCTTTTCTGTCCCCGTTCGCGGATGAGGCGATCAGGCCGCCAAGAATCATCGCAGTCGAGAAACCGAAGGGAGAGGACTTGCGACCAACGCGGAACTGGAAAACAAGGCCCACGACCGTAACCATAGCGGTAACCACAAAGGAAACCTTGACCATCGGGTACAGCAAAATGTTGAAGGCCAAGAAGCCCGAAAGTAAAGCGCCGAGCAACGATGTTAAAACGATGAGCACCGGACGGCGAACCTTGAGGATCAGGAACGCAATGACGATGCTGACGACGACCGAAACCAATGTAACGATCATGGGAACCGCAGCAAGGGCGGGAGCGAAGGAAGCAAGCATGGGGGTGATGACGGCACTGCCGACAACGAACGAGCCGGCCGCGATGATAAGAAACATCACAAAGCGGAACAGACGCAACACCAGCCAGCCGAAGAACAGACCGAGCAAAGCCATCAAAAGGTAAGCAACGATCGGCGTATTGATGGCAAGACCGGGCAGGAACGAAGAAAGAACGAAGTACCCGACGAAGGCACCGCCGGCACAGCCGACTACGAACAGCTCTAAGCGAATAAGCTTATAGCCGAACAGGCACTGCACAAGACCAACAACACCGATAGCGAGAGCCGCGATGGAAGGAACCTTAACGCTCCAGCTCTCAAACCGCGCGTTGAGGATATGCATAAGGCTTTGGTTTGCAGTAGAATTTTCCTCTGCCGCAAAGGCAAAGATCGAGGTCATGCTCGTCGCCAGAAGAACAACGAAAAGAACCACGAATGCTTTTTTAAAAACACTTTTCATAAAAGACCTCCCCAAAGATCGGTAACGATATTATTTTTAAAAAATAAAGCCTTGAAAATTTACTTTTTTATGCTATAATAATTGTTGAAAAGGTTCACTTTCAAAATTGCTTTTCTTTTCCAAAATAGACTACACACATATTATACATTCTCGCCGCCCTCTTGTCAAGAGGAAAAAGAAAAATATTAACGGGTGAGAATCTAAAGAAAGGACGCCCGCCATGGAACGAATCTATACTATTCCTGTAAATGAAGCCTTTGATGCTTCTTTGGCCGATCCCGGTTGCGGATGTCCCCTTTGCACGCTGTACAATAAACTCGAAGAGGATGAGCTTGAATTGATCCTCGGTGGCTCGATGATGGAGCCCGACGTACGCATAAAAACCAACGAGCTTGGCTTTTGCGGTACTCATTTCGATAAGCTTTTCAAAAAGAAAAATCGCTTGGGGCTCGGACTTATTCTCGAAAGCCACCTTGCCGAGATCGAAAAAAGCTTTAAGGGAAAGGGGATTGCCTCGCTTTTCACCTCGAAAAGCGATAAGGTTCGAAAGACCGCCGAAAAATTGGACTGCTCCTGCTATATTTGCCAACGGATCGAGCATAATTTTTCAGGCATGCTCAGCACGGTCGTGCTTCTTTTTGAAGAGGATGAGGCTTTTCGCAAAAAGCTTTCGGGCCAGCCCTATTTCTGCCTGCCTCACACCCGGCGTCTTTTGGAGCGCGGAGAAGGAAACCTTTCGAAAAAAATGCTTCTGCTTTTCAACGAGGCCGTCATGCGCCCCGTTAAAGAATATCTTGCCACCCTTTTGGGTGATGTTTCCTGGTTCTGCAAAAAATTCGATTACCGATACGGGGAGGAGCCATGGTATAACGCCAAGGATTCCATCGAACGGGCCATCCTCTTCCTTTCGGGGACTGAGAGGTAAGGAATGATCATCGAATCGATCAAAATTGACCATTTTGGGAACCTTTCCGACCTTTCCTGCGAGTTGGGGGAGCGGCTGACGGTGATCAGCGGTCCGAACGAATCGGGAAAATCCACCTTTGCCGCCTTTATCCGCTATATGCTTTACGGCTTTGGCTCCAACGCTGCCCCCGGCGATATGACCGAGCGCGAAAAGCGAATCGCCTTTGAAAGCCGCGAGGCGGGCGGGGAGATGGTCATCCGCCTGCAAAGCGGAAAACGCTACCGTCTGCTTCGCTCTACCACGGCGATCCCACAGGCAGGGCGCGTCGGCTACCGTGAATTTAGCCAGATCGTTGATTTAGATACCAACGCCCCCTGTTCTATCCGCTCCTTCCCGGGGGAAGCCTTTTTTGAGGTGCCGGAGACCGTGTATCTTAACACAGCCTTTATCAGTCAGGTATCGGATTCGCGCATTAACGAGGGGGAGATGACGCAGGCGATGGAAAACCTGCTCTTTTCGGGGGATGAAAAGGTAAGCACGCAGCGCGCGCTTCGGACGCTGCTCGAGGCGAAAAACTCTTTAATGCACCCCGGTGAGCACGGCGGTGCTATTCACGAGCTGAAAACGCAAGCTGATGGTCTTCAGGTTCGCTTGGCGCAGGCGATGCGTATGAACGCCAAGATTCTGCACACCGAGAAGGAATTACATAAGCTTCGGCATAAGATCGAAAACGCTGAGGCCGAGCGCGACCGTCTCGAGGAGATCAACCACAACTATCACAACTATTTAAAGATATGCGCCTATGATCGTTTGCATGAGGCAGAAAATATACTTTCCCGCCATACAGATTTGCTTTCCGCCCTGCGGCAGGCCAATCGGAACGGCGATTTCCTTCCGAACGAAGAGTATTTGACTTCGATCAGCACGGCCGAGCGAGTATGCGAGATCGCGCGGCAGAATTACCAACGCTCGGCTGAAAAGGTCACCCAAAAGAAGGCCGAAGCGCTGATCACCCCCCAGGCCGAAGCGCTTCTTCATAAGACCGAGGCGGCTGGGGGCGCCGATTACCTCGAAAAGCAATACTATGAAAGCCATAAGCGACAGACACATCTGCGTATATGGTCATTTGTCACTCTTTTTCTTTCGGTTTCCATCCTTACCCTCGGCGCGATCTTTTTACGCCCGCTGATGCTTTCTCCCACGACGGCTCTTTGCGTCCTTTTCGGGCTGACGCCGGCTGCCTTCTCTTTTGCCTGCTTCCGTTCCAGAGGACGTGCTTTGCGGAAGATCCGCGCGCTTTGCGCCGATTTTGAGGCTGCATCGGGCGGGGATCTGCTTTGCAAGCTGCGAAGTGTATCGCACACGATGCAAGCGCTGGAGGAAAAAAAGGGAAGCATCCGTCAAGCTGAAGAAAATCTCGATATCTCCAAGCAGAACTTTCTGCAGGCTAAGGAGGAGCTTTCGGTACTGGCTGAAAAATGGAACAAGTTTCCCTTACAGGGCTCGCAGGATGAAGTCATGCGAACCTTAAGCGGCAAGGTTCGCGAATTTCTTGCTGAGGAAAGACGGCTTTGTGACCTTTGCGCCGAGGCAAGAGGCAAGGTCCTTGCCCTTCGCAACGAGCTGAAGGGCGAAAACGAGATCGCGATCCGCGCCATGGTATCCCCCGAAAAGAGGGAAGCGATGCAAAAGATCAATTACCGCATCATCGAAGAGGGGCTTCAATACTATCGTCAAAATTGCGAAAGCTTGCGTCATCAGTATAACCTTTTGTCCGATGAGCTGCGCGAATACCAGCGCAACGCTGAATCCCCCCCCGAACTCCGCATGCTGCTTTCGGACACCGAGGACCGCATCGCGGTGCTTCGCCGTAAGCTTCGCGCCTATACCCTCTCGATTGACGCCATTGAAAACGCCAGCGACCGTTTGCGTGCCGAGATTTCTCCCCGTCTTTCGCGGTATCTGCGCCGCGTTATGAAGCGAGTGACCAACGGGCGTTACGATGATATCTACGTCACTAACCGACTGGGTATGAGCTACCGGGACAAGGATACGACTCGCGCGCTTGGCTTTATGAGTGACGGCACGAAGGATCTCGCTTATATGGCGCTTCGTATGGCGCTGCTCGATATGCTCTACGACGAAAAGCCGCCCATCTGCTTTGACGAAAGCTTTTCGCATCTCGATAACCGCCGTACCGAAAGCGCGCTTACAGCGCTTTGCGATATCTCCGGCGACGGGATCCAAAGTATTCTGTTTACCTGCCACGAAAGGACGGCCAAGCTAGCCGAATCACTTTGCCCTGCCACCAAGCATATTTACCTGAAAGGAGACTGCCTTGCCTAACGAAAAAATTCTGACCTTTGGCTCCAGCCGTTTGTCCTTATCGCTTCTTGTATCCGCGCAAAGCAGCGGCAGCTTCCGCATCGGAGACGGATACGAAACCACCCTTGGCGGGCGTGGCGAGACCACTGCCATCGCCATTGCAAAGCTTGGCGGAAAAAGTGTTTTCTGTGGGCGTTGCGGCGACGATTCGGGCGGAAAGCGCTTGGTTCGTCTGCTTGACGCCTCGGGAGTGGATCTTTCCTGCTTTCACGTAGATAAAAGCCAACAGACTGGCTTTCTCGTCACCACGATCGTTTCGGGCCAGGTCAGCGACCGGCTTCTCTTCCCGGGGGCGGACGACATCTTTCTGCCCGAGGAGGTCCGAGAGGCCTTTCTCTCCTCTCCCGATGCCGTTTGCCTTTCGGGAGAGCTACCCGTACGGATGCAGCAATACGTAGGCGAGCTTTGCGCCGAACGCGGCATTCCGCTTTTCTACAACTTTACTTCCACCGCCGTTTTACCCGAAACGCTACCAACTCTTGAGGTCTTTTCGACCGACGAGGCCGCCACCGTCAAGATGACGGGAATCCGCCCGGCGGGTGCCGAAAGCTGCTTGCAAGCGGTCATTGAAATGCAAAAGCAGGTGAAGGCCACTTATTATGTGATCCGTCTTGGGGAGCGTGGGGCCTTCGTTTACAACGGCACCTACTGTCACATGGTCAATTCTTATATTGTTAAGCAGGTAGACTCCCGCGGCGCCGATGACGTCTTTTTCGGCGCAATGGTGCTGGAGTATCTGCGCGTCGGAAACGACATTCTACCCGCCTGCGCGTACGCTGCGGCGGCTTCGGCTCTGACCGTCTCCCGTGTGGGTGAGGCCGCCTCGGTTCCCGACGCAGATGAGGTTCTAAATTTCTTAGAGAAGAACTAATGACAACAAAACATTACAATAAAGAGGGGGGCACCCGCGCCATCGCGCTGGTAGGTCCGACCGCCTCGGGCAAGACGGGCCTTTCGATCCGATTGGGAAAACGTCTCGGCGCCGAGATCATCGGATGCGATTCGATGCAGATATACCGCTATATGGATATCGGCACCGCTAAGCCCACCGAGGAAGAGCGGGCAGCCATCCCTCACCACCTCGTTGATTTCATTTTACCGAACACCCCCTATAGCGCCGCCGATTACGCCGAGGAGGCACAACGCATCGTGGGGGATCTTGCCGAGCGAGGCGTGCCCCCCATCTTTTGCGGGGGAACCGGCCTGTATCTCGAAGCGGCACGAAGCGGCCGCCATATCTCTTTGCCGCCAACGCCCCCCGCTGTACGGGAGACCTTAGCCAAGGAGGCAGAAGAGGTAGGGGGAGAAGAAATGCACCGCCGCCTTGCGCTGTTAGACCCGCGCTCTGCCGTCGCCATTCATCCGAACAACCTACGGCGCACGCTGCGCGCCTTGGAGGTCTATCAAACGACGGGAAAAACGAAAAGCGAGTGGGACGAGGAAACCAAGAAAATCCCCCCCGCCCTTTCTCTTCTTACCGTTTGCCTTTACCCCACCGACCGAGCCTCTCTTCATCGCCGCATCGACCGCCGCGTAGACGAAATGGTTAAGGCAGGACTCAAAGGCGAGGTCGAATGGCTGATGGAAAACGGGTATTTGGAAGGCGGTACGACCGCAAGCCAAGCCATTGGCTACAAGGAATACGCCACCGCCCTACGGGGCGAATGCACCGAAGAAGAAGCGATCGAAGCGATCAAAATTGCTACACACCGCTATGCCCGCCGTCAGCTGACCTGGTTTCGTGCCGTGCCGAATATTCTCTTGCTTCCGATTGGAGAAGAGGGGCCGACCGACAGCGATTGCGAAAGGGTGGAAAGAGCGGCACGGGCGCATCTTTCGGGTGCCCCAAACTAACGTACATTATCAAAAGGAGAAAAAATATATGGCAACCAAAAAGACCAACACCGAGGCCCTTGGCGGCAACGATAAAAAGGCCGCCCTTGAAACCGCGATCGCCCGTATCGAGCGTGAATGCGGCAAGGGGACCATTATGCGTCTGGGGGAAAACGCTGCGATGAACGTCAGCGCCGTTTCCACCGGCTCGCTTTCTCTTGACTTAGCCCTTGGGATCGGGGGCGTGCCGAAGGGGCGCGTGATCGAGATCTATGGGCCCGAATCCTCGGGTAAAACCACGGTTGCCCTGCACGTGGTGGCTGAGGCACAGAAGAACGGGGGCGAAGCTGCCTTTATCGACGCTGAGCACGCGCTTGATCCCGTCTACGCCAAACGCCTTGGCGTGGATATCAATAACCTTCTCGTTTCCCAGCCCGATTGCGGAGAGCAAGCGCTGGAGATCGCCGAGGCGCTCGTGATGTCGGGTGCTATTGACGTCATCGTTATCGACTCGGTCGCGGCACTCGTTCCGCGTCAGGAGATCGACGGCGATATGGGTGATTCGCACGTCGGTCTTCAAGCACGACTGATGTCGCAGGCCATGCGTAAGCTTTCGGGCGCGATCTCCAAGAGCAACTGCGTCGTCATCTTTATCAACCAGCTTCGCGAAAAGGTTGGCGTCGTCTACGGCAACCCCGAGGTCACCCCCGGCGGTCGCGCGTTGAAATTCTATGCGTCGGTCCGTATTGAGATCCGCAAGGCCGAATCGCTGAAAAACGGAAGCGAGGTCTACGGCAACCGCGTTCGCTGCAAGGTCGTGAAGAACAAGGTCGCCCCGCCCTTCAAGACCGCCGAATTCGATATTCTCTACGGTAAGGGCATCTCGAAGGCCACCGAGCTTTTGGATCTTGGTATCTCCTTTGGATTCTTGGAAAAGAGCGGCTCGTGGTTCTCCTACGAAGGCCAGCGAATCGGGCAAGGAAAGGAAAAGGCGCTTGCTTTCCTCGAAAACGATCCCGCCCTTATGAAAGAAATTGAAGAAAAGGTCAAAGAGCGTTATAAGAGCCTCGATCCCGACGAAGCTATTCCCCAAGGGGAGGAAGAGGAATTCGATCTGCGGGATTTTGAGCTTTCCGAATAATGAAGACTCTGCTTTCGGTCAAGCAAACCGAAAAGGTTCCCTTTCTGCTTACCCTTATGGGGGAGGATGGAGAGGAGGAGGTCTGCCGCCTAACGAGAAGTGAATACGAGGCGGTCGGTTCCCCCCTTGCCGGTACCCCCTTAGACGAGGCGTGTGAAGAGAGGATCCGTGCCTTTTCCGAGGCGCACGCGGCAAAGTCCGCCGCCCTTCGCATTCTTTCCTTTGGGGATAACAACCAAAAAGCACTTTCGCAAAAGCTAAAGAAGCGCGGTTTTTCCGCGGCTTCGGCAAAAGAAGCGATCGAAGCGATGAAAAAACGCGGATATATCGACGAAAAGGATCAGGTGTACCGCCTTTGTGTCAGCGCAGCCAACCGCAAGCTGTGGGGGCAGCGCAAGATCCTTTTGACCTTGCTTAGCAAGGGCTACGCCCAAGCGGATATCAAGGAAGCGCTTACCCAAGCCATAGCGGCGGGTGAGATCGATTTTGAGGTCACCAAGCGCGCCCTGCTGGAAAAAAAGGGTTCGGACGCCGATCCGCAAAAGATCCGCGCTCTTTTATACCGATACGGCTTTTAAGCCGGCAGGAAGAGGCGATAGTTCGCGACACACGACGGCGACAGGTCAAAAAAACGGCGATAGTAAACAAAATAATAGAAAATGGCTGAAAATCTTGTTTTCAGCCCTGCTCAAAAGGCAGCAAAAATAGGAAACGAAAAAATAAAAGGAGCTATACTGTCAAACAGTATAGCTCCTTTTTTGCGGTTATGATCTTCCCGAGAATACGGTCAAAGCGCGCTCATTCTCATTTGCTTCGTTTTTCCCTATCCGTTGGTTAGTGCGGGCAAAACGGTAAAGGTGTTTTGCCAAACGGTGTCGCCCCCAGTGCGAGGTTTGGAGACAAGCTACGCTTGCCGAACAAAACGACACACGACGGCGATAAGGCAAGAGCTTCAAGGGAAAGCCACAATGTGTTTTTTCTCTTGCTCACTAAAGGTAATAGCCCCTCTTTTTATATTAAATCATATATGAAGCTTTAGATGGCTTCAAAGGCAAGGCCAAAGGGGGAAAGGGCGGCGATTACCGCATCCTGCGCCGGCCCGACCTCGGCCTTGGTGAGCGTACGCTCGGGTGAAAGGAAGGAAAGGCGAAGCGTCAGGGTGGCCCCATCCTCGCGCTCGTAAAGGTCGGCAAGGCTTACCGATTGCAAAAGCTCGCCGCCCGCCGCCATCGCCGCCTTTTGCAGCTTCGAGAAGACGACGCTGCCAAGCGAGGAAACGCGGAAGGAAAGGTCGATATCAATGCCGGGGAAGCGCGAATGCTCACGGTAGCAAATGGGCGCGGCTTCGATCGCGGAGAAGCTATCCATATCGATCTCGGCAAAGGCGATGCCCGCCTTTTTGTCGATCTTTTCCAGAACCGTCGGATGCGGAACCGAGATACGGCCAACGAAGCTTTGCCCGTTCCCGATCGTGAAGGTATTCACGGGATGCTCGTAACTTTGCGAGGCGGAGGTAGGAAGGAATTCGACTTCCTTGTGCTTTAAGGAGCGGAAGAGGTCGACCACCATATCGCGTACGCGAAGGAAGGCGGCTTCCTCACTCATTTCGCGGCTGTAATAGGCAATACCGAGCGTTTTGCGTTCGTTGCAATCACCGTCCTTACGAAGTCCCTTTACCACACGGCCAATCTCAAAGAAGCCGTAGCTTTCGGCCTTGCCGCGGTTTTCGGAAAGGAAGCGGAGAAGCGAGGGGATCATGGTGCTGCGAAGCGTTGCGGTATCGGGGGTCTGAGGATTGATGATCTTTACGTTTTCGTCGGGGGTGATGCCAAGCTCACGGCATTTGGGGGCGTCATACCAGATATAGGAATGGACCTCGTGCATCGCATAGCGCTTCACAAGCAGATCCTTGGCGCGGCGGTCATCGCTCGCCGAGACCTCGCAGCGAACCGGGTTCAGCTTGCTTTTTGCGGTGAAGATCTCGAAGTTATCGTAGCCGTAGATACGGGTGATTTCTTCGATCAGGTCGGCCTTGATGGTCACGTCCTTGGTCGCGCGGTGCGAGGGAACCGTAACCGTGAAGCTGTCGCCCTTACGGACAAGCCCGAAGCCGAGCGCCGAAAGCGTTTCGGCGATGCGGTCGGCCGAGATATCGATGCCGGTATAACGGTCAACGTACGCCTTGTCGATCGAAAGCGTGATGGTCGGATAATGATATACGTAATTATCGGTCACGGCGCTGATGACGCAGGCGCCGGGGTCGATCTCAAACAAAAGCGCCAAGAAACGGGCGGTGGCGGTAAGACAAAGCTCGGGATCCAGCATCTTCTCATAACGCATGCTGGCGTCGGTACGAAGCCCAAGGCGCGAGGAGGTCTTACGGATACAGACCCCGTCAAAGCAAGCGCTTTCAAGAAGCAACGAGGTGGTATCGTTTTCGATCTCCGAGGCAAGGCCGCCCATAATACCCGCTACGGCGACCGGGGTCTTACCCGAGCAGATCATCAGGGTGTTCTCGTCGATCGGACGCTCCTGCCCGTCAAGCGTTTGGAAGGTGAAGGGAGAAGAGAAGCGGGCGACCTCGATTTTTTCTACGCGCCGCAGATCAAAGGCGTGCATCGGCTGCCCAAGCTCCAACATTACGTAGTTGGTAAGGTCGGCCAAAAGATTGATGGCGCGCGAGCCGCAGTAGAAAAGGCGGATGCGCATATTTACGGGGCTCGTGTTGATCTGGATATTCTCCACCTTCACGCCGACGTAACGGAAGGCATGCTCTTTATCGTAGATCTCGATCGGTACGGGGGGCAGATCGTGATAAGCCTCGGTGTTGGCAAGCGTGGGGGCGCGAAGCGGGCGGCCCGCAATGGCCGAAAATTCGCGCGCGATGCCGAAGTGACCCCAAAGGTCGGGGCGGTTCGTAAGCGATTTGTTATCAACCTCAAAAAGAATATCGTCGATCTGGTAAAGCTTTTTCAGATCGGTTCCGAGAGGCGCGTCGTCGGGGATCTCAAAAAGGCCCGAGTGGTCGGCGCTGATACCGAGCTCGGATTCCGAGCAACACATACCGAAGGAGGGATAACCGGCTACCACCGCTTCCTCAATGGGGTGACCCGCGACCATACCGCCCGCCTTGGCAAAGGCGACGGTCATACCCTCGCGCACGTTAGGGGCGCCGCATACGCAGTCTACCACGCCGTCGCCGGTATCGACCTTCAAAAGGTGAAGCTTCTTTGACTTCGGATGCTCTTCGACCGATACGATCTTGGCAACGACGACGCCGTATGTATCCTCACCCTTGACGATCACGTCCTCGACCTCGGCGGTCGAGAGGGTAAAGCGGTGAATAAGGGCCTTTTTGTCAAGCCCCGAAAGATCGACGAAATCGCCGATCCAGTTCATAGACAGTATCATATCGCTTCCTCCTTATTCACTGACGAATTGCGAAAGCGCCGAAAGGTCGCCGCTGTTGAAGTCGCGGATATCCTTGACGCCGTATTTCATCATCGCAAGACGGGTAAGGCCAAGCCCGAAGGCAAAGCCGGTATATTCCTCGGGATCGATGCCGCCCTCGCGCAGAACGTTCGGGTGGATCATGCCGCAGGGGCAAAGCTCAAGCCAACCGCTGTTTTTGCAGGAGGGGCAGCCCTTACCGCCGCAGATCAGACAGTTGATATCCAGCTCAAATCCCGGTTCGGTGAACGGGAAGAAGCCGGGGCGAAGCCGTACGTTGATCGGGCGAGCAAAGACCTCGCTGAGCATCGTCTTCATAAAGTAGATGAGGTTAGAGATCGAGATATCCTTGTCGATCATCATGCCTTCCATCTGGAAGAAGGTGTTCTCGTGGCAGGCGTCGGTCGCCTCGTTGCGGAAGCAACGGCCGGGGAAGATGGCGCGCAGCGGCACGCCGTACTTCTTCATAATGGCGTTTTGCGCAGCCGAGGTCTGGGTCTTCAAAAGCTGACCGTTTTCCAGATAAAACGTATCCTGCATATCGCGGGCGGGGTGATGCTTGGGGATATTCAAGGCCTCAAAGCACTGGTAGTCGTTTACGATCTCTTGATAATCCTCAACGGTAAAGCCCATACCCGAGAAGATCTCCTCCAGCTCGCGCTGAACGAGGGTGATCGGGTGATAAGAGCCCTGATCCTTCCCCGTCGGCAGGGTGGGGTTATAGTGCTTAGCCGATTGAATGGCGCGCAAGAGCGCCTCCTCGGCAAGCTGCTTGCCGGCGGTGGCAAGCGCCGATTCGACCTCCTCTTTAAGGCTGTTGATCAGCTGACCGGCCTCCTTCTTTTCTTCGACCGAAAGCTCGCGCAGCCCCTTCAAAAGATCGGTGACAGCCCCCTTCTTTCCAATAAAGGCGACCCGAATTTCGTCGAGCGCCTCGGGCGTCGTGACCCCCGAAAGGCGCGCCTCAAACTCGGTACGAAGCGCTTGGATTTTGCTTTTCATATCCCAGAATTCCCTTTCTGAAGCATTTTTTTGCTTCCATAAAAGTAAATATATAAACAAACACGGATTATAGTATAACAGAAAATATTTCCGATTGCAAGGGAAAAGCGGTATTTTTTGTTTTTTTCGCGCTAAGCCGAAAAAAGAAAAAAGAAGGCGCCCCGCCCCCCATTTGAGAAGGGCGCGGCGCCGCTTTGATGCCGTGAAGAGAGATAATGCCGAAAAATGACTATAATATCAGAGCAAAAATTGCTATATGTAAAGAAAACATTTCAATCCAAAAGGCGGTAATCGTCGGCGGTGATCACGTAATGCCCCAAAAGCGAGACCCCGACACCCGATAGGGCGGCCCGCGCCAGCTCGGTGGCGGAATGATCCTCAAGCGAGGGGGTTGCGTCCCCGTTCGGATGATTGTGCGCGAGGTACGCGGTGTGGGCGCCCGCGAAGAAGGCGTCCTCGGCGATGCGGCGGCAGGAGATACCGGCTTCGTTAAGGCTCCCCACGGAAAGCGTCGCAAGCGAGAGCATACGTCCGTTCTTATCGAAGAAGACGAGGCGTAGGACCTCGTCCCTTTCAAAGCGGTAAAGGCGGCAAAGGTATTGCCCGATCGCGGCTTTGTCGGTGGGGCTCGGGGCGGGGGCGCGGCTTGCCCGATAGGACCCAACGCTTGCGACGAGCGAAAGAAGGATCGCCGAAGCTTGCTTTAAGCGCCCCTTACGGATAAGGGCGCCAACGCCCGCCGTACAAACACTGCGTAAATGGCCAAATGCCGACAAAAGGCGGGCGGCGGCCTCCTCTTCGCCCGTGAAGCGAAGAAGCGAGGCGAGCGCTTCCTCTTCGGGGGATGAGAGGTCGGCTTTTTCCTCGTTTACCCGATCGAAAAACGGCGCTTGTTGGGGTGTTCCGCCCGAATAGCGGTATAGAATGGTGGAAAAACGGTCGCCCGCGATCAGAAAATGCTCTAAAAGCGGAACGCCGACCGCCGTTAAGGATTCGGCAAGGATCCGCGTAATATCAAAATCCTCCGCCTTTGGCAGAGCAGGGGCATCCTTATGGTTATGCGCTACGGCGCAGTGAGAAGCGCCCGATAAAAGGGCGTGGGCCGAAACCGTATGAGGGGAAAAGGAGGCCGAATGAAGGTTTCCTTCGATCAATTCTTCGCCGATCAGCTCTTGCTTTTGATTGAAGAAAAGCAAAAGAACGGCATCCTCCGCTACCTCCCGAAAGCGTTCGGCGCACAGTCTTCCAATATCTCCCACGCGGTGATAGCGCTTGCTTTCCTTTTTCGCTTTTTCGCAAAGAAGAGAGACCTCGGAAAAGGCCGAAAGAAAGGCGGCGGTTCTGCCCCCAACGCCACTTACCCCGCAAAGCGCCGCCTCGTCGGCCGCCAAAACACCGTCAATATCCCCAAAACGGGAAAGAAGGGCGTGCGCCGTTTCGTTGGTATCACGGCGGGGGATCGCATAGAAGAGTAAAAGCTCTAATACGTTATGCGGCTCAAAATGGAAAAGCCCCTCTAAGAGGTAACGGCGCCGAAGCCGCGCCCGATGGTTTTCGTGAGGGTGCGTATTTTCCATACCTTTCTCCTTTCTTTCTCTCTTTTTATACAGTATAGTTGATTTTTCCCCCTTTTTCAAGAGAAAAAGGCCTTCTTTTGGGAAAGAGGACAGGGAAAGAAACCCTCTGTCCTCTTTTATTTGAAAGAATCAACAGACTTAAATGTTAAATAAGATGATCAAGACTTACGCCGAATATTTCGGCAAAGGCTTTTAACTCAATGTCGGTCACGAACCTTTTCCCACATTCAATCCGTTGAATGGCGTTCTTATCTACATCTATCCCGATAAGCTGCAGCTTGTCCGCAAGCCCCTTTTGCGAAAGCTTGGTGGGATAATTTAACCGGAGCCTGCGAATGCTTTCGCCGCACAGATTGTTTCTTCCTTCGTTCTTGTTTTTGAACATGCTTCACCTCTATTTTGACATTCAGTGATTGACAAATTTATTATATTGTGTCAGAAAGGACAAAATGGCATTCACTAAATGTCAATTTCGATAGAGAGCGTGACTATAATAAAAGCAGAAGCCCCCAAAGGGCTTCGAAATTTTGCATTTTGAAAGGAATCAGATCATGAAAAAAATTCTTTCCCTCGCCCTGGTGATCGCCATGCTTTCGCTTTCGGTATTCGCCTTGGCATCCTGCGACGATACGCCTACTGATACCACGACCGTTGCCCCCACCACCAGCCTTTCGGTTGCGGGTAAGAGCTACCAAATGGGCCCGATGACGCTTGAATGGGCTGACGATGCTACCGCTGAAAATAAGACGGCTACGCTCGCTTCCATCAAGATGATGCTGGGTGAAGAAGGCGCCGCTCTTACCGAAGAGGCCGATATTCTCAGCGCTTTCGAAGCATCCTACAACCAAATGGCCCCCAGCGGCACGCAGGTTATCGCCTTTGCCGCTAACGGTACGGTTACGGTCACGATGACCGAAGAGGGTCAGGAGCCTGAAATTGAATCCTATACCTACACCCAGGATGGCGCTGCGGTCACGATCGTCGACGGAACCGAAACCATCGAACTCGTCTCCACCGGTGACAGCGTTATCATGAGCCGCCCGATGGGCTCGATGTTTGCCGGTCTTAACGGCGCCGTTGCTTATACGGTCATTGCCGACTAATTGAAAATTCCTTGTGCCGCACAAGTTGTGCGGCACTTTTTTTATGCCGTTCTCGCGAAAGCCCTCTTTTCGGTCCTTTTTGCCAACAATTTTTGGGGAAAATGAAGCAAGCCCTTTACAATAAGATAAAAATATGGTATAATCCTTTGGAATGATAGACTGTTGGGGGGAGCGTATGGAAGAACGGCAAAAATATCGCGCTTCTTTTCTGACGCTTGGCTGCCGTGTTTCGCAATATGAGACCGAGGCGATCCGTGAAAGGATGCTTTCTCTCGGCTTTTGCGATACCGAAAAAGGGGAAAGGGCCGATTGCGTTCTTATTAATACCTGCACCGTGACTGCCGAGGCCGATCGAAAGTCTGCCAAGGCGATCCGCCGCGCGATCCGCGAGAACCCCCGCGCCGTGATCCTGGTTGTCGGTTGCTATTCCGAGGCAAGTCCTCACGAGGTTGCCGCGATACCCGGTGTATCCTATGTCAGCGGTACCGCCGATAAAATGAAAACGGCAGAGGAAGCCTTGCGGCTTCTTTCCTTACGGGATGCAGGGAAAGAGATCCTGCCCACCCTGTCGGTCGCCCCGCTGGAAGGGGCCACCTACGAGCCGATGCGGATCATGCATCCCCCGCACCCCCGTACCCGCGCTTACGTCAAGATCGCCGATGGGTGCGACTGGCGCTGCAGCTATTGCGCCATTTCGGCGGCACGTGGCCCGGTCCGCTCCCGCCCCCCACAGGAGATCTGTGATGAGGTCAAGCGCCTTGCCGAGGGGGGGACGCGTGAGGTGGTTCTTACGGGGATCGAGACCGCTTCGTACGGCCGCGATCTTCGGGGGTATCGCCTCATCGACCTTATGGAAGAGGTCGATCGGTTGCCGATCGAGCGCTTGCGCCTTGGCTCATTGACGCCCGAGGTCCTGACCGATGAATTTATCGCGCGCGCCTCGCGCCTACGTAAGCTGATGCCGCATTTCCACCTGTCGTTGCAAAGCGGGAGCGATGAGGTGCTGCGCTTAATGCGCCGCCGCTATACCGCCAAGGCGGCTATGCGATCGATCGAGAAGCTGCGCGCCGTGATCCCTAACCTGCAACTAAGTGCGGATATTATCGTCGGTTTCCCTTCCGAAAGTAAAGAAAACTTTGCCGAAACGATGGCCTTTGCCGAGAAGGCAAACTTCTTACATATGCATATCTTCTCCTATTCCAAGCGGCGGGGGACGCCCGCGGCCGACTTTGAGGGGCAGGTTCCCAATTCCGAGAAGAAGGAAAGAAACGCCGCCCTTACGGCGCTTGGCGAGAGGATGCGTGACGGTATTTTACAAAGGGCGATCGATCGGGGAACACCGCTCCCCGTTTTGTTTGAGAGCTGCGAGGGCGGTTCTTTTTCGGGTCATACCGATTCGTTCCTTTCGGTGCTTGCCGAAGGGGAGGGTGACCCGCGCGGTACCATCCGTTTCGTGACCCCCACGGGGATGCGAGACGGCTGTTTGATCGGAAAAATAAAAAACGATATATAAAAGAGGTTAGAAGTATGGAAAACACGCAAAAGACAATGGACAAGATCGTTGCCCTTTGTAAGGGGCGCGGCTTTATCTACGCGGGCTCTGAGATCTACGGCGGCCTTGCCAACACTTGGGACTACGGCCCCTTGGGCGTTGAGCTGAAGAACAACGTTAAGCGCTGCTGGTGGAAGAAGTTCGTCCAAGAGAATCGCTACAACGTCGGTCTTGACGCCGCGATCCTGATGAATCCCCAGACTTGGGTCGCCAGCGGACACCTTGCCGGCTTCTCCGATCCCCTGATGGACTGCCGCGAATGTCACGAGCGTTTTCGTGCCGATAAGCTGATTGAGGATTTCATTGCCGAAAAGGGGTTGGAGCTTTCGAAGCCCCTTGACGCGATGACCCACGCCGAGATGAAGGAGTTTGTAGACGCCAACGAGATCCCCTGCCCCACCTGCGGCAAGCATAACTTCACCGATATCCGTCAGTTCAACCTGATGTTCAAGACCTTCCAGGGCGTTACCGAGGATGCGAAGAACACGGTATATCTGCGCCCCGAGACCGCGCAGGGTATCTTCACGAACTTTGAGAACGTACAGCGTACTACCCGCCGTAAGCTCCCCTTCGGGATCGGTCAGATCGGTAAATCCTTCCGTAACGAGATCACCCCCGGTAACTTCATCTTCCGCGTGCGCGAGTTTGAGCAGATGGAGCTTGAGTTCTTCTGCAAGCCCGGCACCGACCTTGAATGGTTCAACTACTGGCGTAACTTCTGCCACCAATGGCTGCTTTCCATTGGCTTAAAGGAAGAGAATATCCGTCTGCGTGACCATAGCCCCGAGGAGCTTTGCTTCTATTCGAAGGCCACCACCGACTTTGAGTTCCTCTTCCCGTTCGGGTGGGGCGAGCTTTGGGGCGTAGCTGACCGTACCGACTACGACCTTACCCAGCATCAGACGGTTTCCGGCAAGGATCTGACTTATTTCGATCAAGAGACCGGCGAGCGCTACATCCCTTACGTCGTTGAACCCAGCCTTGGTGTTGAAAGAACCGTTCTTTCGGTGCTTTGCGACGCCTACGACGAAGAAGAGGTCGGTGAAAACGAGGTGCGTACCGTGCTTCGCCTGCATCCCGCCTTGGCGCCAATGAAGGCCGCGGTCCTCCCGCTTTCCAAGAAGCTGGTAGACGAGGCCCTGCCGATCTACGAGGAGCTTTCGAAGTATTTCCCCGTTGACTTTGACGAAAGCGGCTCGATCGGTAAGCGTTACCGCCGTGAGGACGAGATCGGTACGCCCTTCTGCATCACCTACGACTTTGAGAGCGTGAACGATAAGTGCGTCACGGTTCGTGAGCGTGACAGCATGGAGCAGGTGCGTATTCCGATTGCGGATGTGCGCGCTTATATCGAAGAGCGCATTCAATTTTAAGGGCTTCGGATTTCGGCATAACCGCAAACAAAATGGTGATACATCGGTTTACAGTGTGTCACCATTTTTCTTTGGCTTTCTTTTTGCTTCGGTGCCCCCTTATATTTATTTTAAGGTTGAAAAACATTCGTTTTTCTTCCCGAAGAATAATATTTGTTTGCTATAACCGTTCTTTGGGTTCGACGTATCGTATACGCCTATCCCCCCAAAGAACGGTCATTTCTGCTCTAAATCCGCGCGCCCGGGCTTCAAATTTTAGCATAACCGCAAACAAAACGGCGACACATTTTTGCAATGTGTCGCCGTTTTGTTTTGGCTTTTCTTTCTGCTTGTATGATTATTTTTTCTTTCGGAAAATGAAGAATTTGCTGACGAGGTAGTTAAGGACCAGAACGACCACCTCGCACACGGCGCGTACGGGAATCGGGTTCAGGTGAAGTAGCGTGGAAAAGACGAGCAACAAAAGCTCTTGTACCCCAAGGGTCGAAAGCCGCCCCGCGTAAAAGGAGAGAAGCTGTAAAAGGAAACGGCTGCCCTTGGTTTCGTCAGCGGTAAAGACCCAGCGGCGGTTGGTGAAAAAGGCAAATAGAACGGCAAGCACCCAGGACGCAATATTGGCGGGATGCTCGTTCCATAGGAGAAGCGAATGAAAGAAGAGAAAGCTCCCCCAGCTGACGGCGGTGGTCAGCGCGCCGAAAAAGAGGTAAAGCAACCCCTCGCGGTGTCTTTCATAGAAGGGCAAAAGCTTACGAAAAGGGCGAAGCAAAAGAATTTTATCAAAGATATCCGCCCTTCTTTCGGGGGGGGACGAGTTGTTTTCGGGCATAAAAGACACTCCTTTTTTCTTACGGCACTTATTATAGCATAAGACGAGAGGGAAGTCAAGAAAAGCTTTCTTTCGTGGGGTCAAAAGGCACAAAAACCTCTCTTGATTTTGGCATATCTTACAAATAAAGGGGCAAAGGGTTGACTTTCTTCCTTAAAAGCATATAATTATACGTATGCGCGAGAAGACCGTTTTTTCGCTTTTATCTATGAAAGCGGCCGCGCAACTCGATTTTATAATACGATCCGGTAATTTAACAAAGGCGCTGAAATCTTTTGGTTTTTGTGCTTTTGGCATTTTACGGACCGCGAAAAGGGAGGATCGTATGAGGTGTGCTTCCGGTACTTCGTGGTGGGCGAGCAGCTCGAATTCCTCTACGCCATTACGCTGACCAAATAAAAGCGTTAGGCGAAGAAATCTTTACGAAAACCCTATGTAAACAAAAAGAAAAAGGGGCTGAGTCAAAAGCTTTTAATTAAGCGAAGGGCTCAGCCCCTTTTTCTTATGATTTCATGCTCTCGGTCTTATGATCAAGGGGCTGAAGCCTCGATCTTATCTGACCAAAAAGCGACGAAGCAAAACAATGTCTGCCACGGTGATGCTACCGTCGTTATCCATATCGGCAGCCACCGTGTCGATTACCACATCGTAACCGCCCGCAAGATAACGTCTCAGCGTTATTACATCCGCAACATCAACAACACCGTCCTCGTTCACGTCCCCCTCGGTATCAATAACCGTGATAGAGCCGTCTACGATTTCCATATCGACCGCCTCCAGATCGGCATTGATCATATTGCCGCTCGTATAAGAAGCGCTGATGTTATATACCGTATCGACATCTGCCCCCGCAGGCAATTCAAACGTAAGCACGAGAATCGATCCGTTACTGAAATCGTCGTTGTTGACACCGTCCCAAACGAAATTGCAGGGATTGGAAAATTCGGAGGGATTGGTAAAGGTAAGGCTGCTCCAGGCACCACCGGCCTCCGCCCCTACGAGCGTAAGCGCGGAATCGTAGTGCAAGGTCAGCACCGCCCCTATGATACCGGGGTTGTTTTGAACATCGATCGTTACCCGCACCGTATGCCCGGCCGCGGCTTCCACATTCTCAATCACAAGCATGGCAAGAATGGGCATGGTCTCGGTTTCCAGAACCGCACCGCAGACCGTGCATCCCTTATGTCTGCGGCCCGTTTGGGTCGCGGTAGGCGCAATATCTACCACCCACTCGCTCGCCGTATGCTCCGAAACGGGAGGAATTTCTCCGCTTTCAACAAGCTCTCCACACTCCGTGCAGTTCTTGTGTTGGCTGCCGGGGAGGCACGAAGCCGCCTCGTCCTCGATCCATTCACCGGGGGTGTGTCCGTTCGCAAATACGATATCCCCCATATATTGGTAATTGCAAAGCGAGCAAACGTACTTTGTATATCCGTTTTCCAAGCAGGTTGCTTCTACGGTTTCATCAACCTCGTAGCTATGCTCACAGGTGTTTGACGTATAAACCATATAGGTCACAAGATCGTCATACACATATTTAGAATAGTTCGTGCTCATGTTGTAATGGCTTCTTACATAGAAATACTCCCATGTAAGACCGGAGGCAATGACCGTACCGTCACCGAGATTGTACTCTATAAGCGTGGGGTTCCCGTTGGCGTCACGGAGAAGGATGCCGGTTCCTTCGGGAAGAGTTGACGTATTGAAATAGGTATGGCTGCAGTAGTTTCCTTTAAGAAGCTCGTCTCTGAGGCTCCGGTTATCGGTATACACCCCGGTTACGATCGGGTGAAGGCCATTTACGATGTAGTTGTGCACGCTATAATAATTGGAGGTTGTAACTCCGCCGGGGAGGGCATGCGAAATAGAGCCGCCGCCGCCCCATCCTTGGTCACAAGCACCGTAAATGAGATTTCCTCCCGCCCTTACGTAATTCTCAAGCTTTTCCGCGTTGGCGGCAAGTCTTCCGTACATAGCGGAGGACTGGTCGTTCGCGATCATCACCACGCCGTATTGAGAAAGATCAAAGCTTGCAAGAGCGTTCGTGTTAATAATGTTGTAGGAGGATACCACGCCTCTTTCTTTAAGAAGCTCAAGCAGCGAGGTGTTTACATTCTCTGCCCAGGGAAGCGAATCCTGAATCAGAAGCACCGCGGAATTTTTCAGAACCGGGATAAGCGCAGGAAGCGCGATATCGTAGCTGGCACCGCACTCGGTACAAGTATACGTAATGCTTCCTTCGACCTCTACCTGCGGCTCCACTCTCGCAGATTCGACGTAATTGTGCTTTCCTTCGAAATATTCGTAATTCTTCTCTCCGCAGTTAGCGCAGGTGTACTCGATGTAACCGTCGGTCTCGCAAGCGGCCTCTTGTCTTTCGGTAATCGAGTAATTATGCTCGCCGTGAATAACCGTGCGTTTTTCATAATCACAGCCGTCGTTTACACAGCGGTCAATGATAAGTCCGTTCGACGTACAGGTGACCTGCTCTTCAACGGTTGTTACAAGGCTATGTCCGTGAGCTCTTATAATTTCCAACTTCGTTTCGCCGCATAAGCATTCGTAGCTTATATAACCGTGCTCATCGCAAGTAGGATCTTTTTGTTCCACCTCTACGTATGCATGGTTATGCCTTAGCGAGGGCACGAAAATCGTATATTGGGCGGTTTCCGGCTCAACTCCGTCTGCATAGTAGGTTACGGAATACTGCAGCGTTGCATCGTTTTCGCGATCAGCCGCGGTGATACGCCAAAATATGGTTGCGTTGCCGCCCGCGGAAATGTTTCCAAGGTTTATCGTGTCATTGTCTACACTGAGTCCTTCGGGAAGCGTTATAACAGCTACCGCGTTCTCTGCGACGATATTACCGCTATTTTGTATTCCACCGTTGAAGGTGAAGGGGTTACCGAGATATGCGGTACCGTCATCATTCTTAAGAAGCTCCATCGGGGCCAATGCGGAGATATTAAGATTTACATGTTCGTTAACCGGAGGATCCTCTTCTTCTTGATCCGTCGGAACGAACTGGCTAAGACCGTAATACGTCTTTATCTCTCTGCTCTCACCCGGTTGAAGAGGCTTGGGATTGAAGTAAATGTTAACCGCGCTGTCTCCTATACTTCCGGAGCCGGAACAATTCCAACCCTCGTGACTTCCGTTGCCATAATTCAAGAACTGAACCATGTCAGGCCGTTCGCTTATATCGTTATAGAAGGTTCCGCTGGCTACAACCGTAGAATTGGTATAGGAATTAAACACCTGCCAAACCTGAGGAACATTATCCCCGGAAAAGCTTCTGTGAGTCGTTACGTTCTCTCCGGATATTCTGAAGGGGGCCGAGTCGTTTGAGCCAAGCATCGTATCAAAAAAGATACGGGCTCCGGCCTGCTTAACACTGCCGGTGGTATTTGTGAATACGTACTTATACTCAATCGTATCGTATCTTGCGGTATAAGTGTTATAGGAGAAGGATATATAGCACTCTATGAGCACGCCTCCGTACGTGTCTTTCATATAAAGGCTGTCCCCGTCCGGAGTTACGTAAGGGGTGCCGCTAAAAACCTTGGTCGAACCGTCTATATTTAGTACCGTCTTGGACGATCCGGAGCCCAAATCGCCATAGAGAAGGCGTTGGTTGTTATCCGTATTGCTGTTGGGGTTACCGCCGGTAGTATAAAGCGAGAGCTTTCCCTCGCGGTTTGCGGAAGCTTTGAGATAATCGTTTGATATGACGGTGCCTGTCTGTGTATGCTCCGCCGCGGTAGCGGCATGCGCCCCCACTGTGGTTAACGGAAGCACCAGTCCGCACATCATACAAGCAACCAACAAAAGCGACAGTGTTCTTTTTAGGAGACCTCTTTTGGCCTTATGATTACGATTCATTTCTTCTCTCCTTATGATTAGTTGGTTTTGATTACGATAGTACCGCTTTCAATAAGCAAGGTAAAGGGGCGCAATTCGTTATCATAGGCTCTTATTTTCAGAAGGAGGCTATACGTTCCCTCGGGGGCTTCGGAGGAAACATCAAAGGTAAGCCGCAGAAGCTCTCCGTCCTTTATGTCCTTATCCGCTATCTCCACACTATCCCACAGGAAAGAGCACCCGCTTCTCAGCGTTTCGGGGGCGGTAAACGTTAACGCTTCCAGCGCGTCTCCGCCTTCGGTCCCCGTCAGATGAAGGACATCCTCGTCATACTGAACCGTCAGCATCAGTCCGGCTATACCGGGATTATCCTTTATGGAAATAACGACCGAAATCTGCGTATCCCCGGGCAACACCTCCAACGAAGGCACGGTTACGGCAGGATTAAACCCGCATACCGTACAGGCTCCGCCAACCACCGTATGCTCTTCCGGCTCGGATGTCGGTGAATAGCAACAGGAATATACGCGATAATGCAAATCAAGATGCTTGATCCAAACCAACTCACCCTCGTGCGCGGTAAGCTCTCCGTATTCCTTGCCGCATACGCTGCATTCCGCCCGCTTTTCACAGGTTGCCGTTCCCCCTGTATGGGCGGCGATCGCCTCGGTCAGTATCTTCTCGCACTCGGTGCATTTTACAGCCGTGGTGCAATCGCCGTCATCGGCCTCGGGGGTGTGCTGCGCCTTGGCGGCGATCGCGATGCAGTCGCATTCGGTGCAATCGACTGCCGTTAAGCAGTTCCCGTCATCCTCATCGGGCGTATGGGCGCTCTTGGCAGCGGTGGTCACTGTGCCGCAAACCGTACAGTGAATAGCGGTGGTGCAATCCCCGTCGTCGGCAAGGGGGGTATGCCCCGCCTTGGCGGCGATGACGATCTGATCGCACTCGGTACAATAGATCGCCGTGGTGCAATCGCCGTCGTCTTCATCGGGCGTATGCGCCTCTTCGGCGGCGATGGCGACGTAGTCGCAATCGGTGCAATAGACCGCCGTGGTGCAATCGCCGTCATCCTCGTCGGGCGTATGGGCGCTCTTAGCGGCGATGGCGACACAGTCGCAATCGGTGCAATAGACCGCCGTTAAGCAGTTGCCGTCGTCTTCATCGGGCGTATGGGCGGCCTTCGCTTCGGTGGTAACGGCGTTGCAAACCGTACAGTAAATGGCGGTGGTGCAATCGCCGTCATCCTCAGCGGGGGCGTGGGCGGTGAATTCGCCGTAGCTTTCCCCACACTTCTTGCAGACGGCAAGCGAAGAGCAGGTGGCTTTCCCGCCCGTGTGTCCCGCGGGCTCGCCTTCGGTAACGCCGCAGAGAATACAGATCTTGGGCGTCATACAATCGGCATCCGCAAAGATGTGCTTGCAAGAGCCGTCCGCATTCGCGCAAGAGCTGAAAAGCAGGGTGCTTACCAGCAAAAGCGTCGCAAGCAGAAGAACGGCGCCGGCTTTTCGTAGATGTTTCATAAATCCCCTCCCGAACCCGCAGGTTCAGCGCGCTTTTGAAAAAAGGAGCGAAAGCCCCATATCCCAAACGCAACGCAAGTGTAATTTAGTTTAATAAGTTTATTAAAGCATATTTACAATGGGAAAATGACATTCACAAGATGTTGATTTTCTCTTATAATGATTTTAAGAAGGGAAGGGCGGCTTGACAAGCCTGCCCTTTTGTGGTAAAAAAGAGATAAAAAAGACGAAAGGTGACGAAATATGAATCCACCCAAAAGCCGCGCGGGAGCCCTCTTGGTTATCGCGGCTGTTTACGTTGCGGCGGCGGCCGTCGGTCTCCTTCTTTACCGCGCCCTGCCGTATTCGATCTATATCAATCTTCTTTTGGCTGACGTTGGGGCTACGGCCTTTGTTTTTCTTTTCAGCCTGCTTTTGGGTAACGCCTCGGTCTATGACCCGTATTGGAGCGTGCAGCCCATTGTGATCGGCGGCTTTTTCGCCCTTTCTTACGGTTTTACGCCCTTTTCGCTTGCGGTCTTTCTCACCGTTTGCATCTGGGGCGTCCGCTTAACGGCGAACTGGATCTGCGAGTTTAAAAGCTTTGCGTATGAAGACTGGCGTTATCGTCAGCTGCGGGAAAACACGGGATCGTTTTATCCCTTTGTGAATTTCTTCGGTATCCATCTGGTGCCAACCCTCGTCGTTTACACCGCGATTTTGCCGATGGTGTACGCGATCACGGGTCGGGTAGAAGCGCCGTTTTATGTGTCGCTTCTTCTGTTGCTTTCGCTTATCGCCGTCCTTTTGCAGACGGTTTCGGATATTGAGATGAAGCGCTACCGCAAGACCCGCCCGACCCCCTTTATGCGAGAGGGGCTTTGGAAATACGCGCGCCACCCCAACTACCTTGGCGAGATCCTGATGTGGTGGGGCGTGGGGCTTTCGGTCTTTGCGGCGTCTGGCGCCCCCAATCTTTTGCTTGGCGCCCTGCTTAATACCCTGCTTTTCCTCTTCATCAGCATCCCGATGGCCGACGGGCGGCAATCGAAAAAGGAGGGCTACGCCGAATACAGAAGCGAAACGCGTTCGCTTTTCCCAATCTATAAGAGAAAGAGATGATTCGAAAAGAGCCCATTAGGGCTCTTTCATTTTTTCGTTTCGCCCTCGGCGCTTGCTTTATAAAGAAAAAGGTGGTATACTTAGAGGGAAAAAGAAAGGGGTAAGACGTATGTTCCGTATTCTGGTTGTTGACGACGATAAGAATATCCGCTTTTTTATCAAAGAAGCGTTAGAGCTTGAAAAATATACCGTTTTTTGCGCCGCGGATGGGGAAGAGGGGCTGGCGATCTTTGAAAGAGAGCATATCGACCTTTGTATCGTGGATATTATGATGCCGCGCCTTGACGGGTACGAGTTTACCAAGGCGCTTCGCCTTTGTGACCGCGAATTACCGATCCTGATGATCTCTGCTAAGCAGCTACCCGAGGACCGTAAGCGCGGCTTTCGGGCGGGGATCGACGATTATATGTCAAAGCCGCTTGACGCCGAGGAGCTCGTTTTGCATATCCGCGCGCTTCTGGCTCGATCGGGCGCCGCTAACGGGCGGCGCATTGCGGTGGGGGAGTGCGTAGTCGATTACGATTCCTTCACAGTAAAGCGCGGCGAGGCGGTTTTAGAGCTTCCGCAAAAGGAATTTATGCTTCTTTATAAGCTGCTTTCCTATCCCGATAAGATCTTTACCAAGATCCAGCTGATGAACGAGATCTGGGGGGTGGAATCCGAAAGCGGATGGGAAACGGTCACGGTGCATATCGGCCGCTTGCGCCATCGGTTAGAGGCTTTTCCCGAGATCGAGATCGAGAATATACGCGGGCTTGGCTATAAGGCGGTGATACGGGGATGAAAAAGGAGAAAGAAACCCTTTATTTGAGAAAGACCAAGGGAAGGATGCGCCTTTATTTTTCCTTTGTCGTCGGTATAACGCTTCTTTTGGCGACGGGGATCATGATAGGCCTTGAATTCCTCTTGATACGGATCAATCTTTTCAACGAGGCCGAGATCGCAAGCTCGGGGGTTCTGACCGTTCTTATGGGTGGGGTCGCCAGTATCATCCTCGGCACGATCCTTTCCTATTTCGTCGGCAGCGCGTTGCTTTCTCCGCTCAGCCGTCTTATCGACGGGCTGATGATGCTTTCCGAGGGGCACTATGACGTGCGGCTGGAGCTTGCGGGGCGGGAACGGACGCGAGAGCTTTTTGACCGTTTTAACGCCTTGGCGAAGGAATTGCAGAATATCGAGATCCTGCGCGCCGATTTTATCAATAACTTTTCCCACGAATTCAAGACCCCGATCGTTTCGGTCAAGGGGCTCGTCGGGCTGATGAAAAAAAGAAATCTGCCCAAGGAAAAGCAGGAAGAATATCTTTCGATCATCGAGGAGGAGCTTGGCCGTCTTTCGCTGATCACCACCAATGTCCTGAACCTTTCGAAGCTTGAAAATCAGGGAGTTCTGTCGGGCATCGAATCCTATAACCTTTCGGAGCAGCTGCGCACCTCGGTCCTGCTTTTTGAGCGCGTGTGGCGCGAGAAGCGACTTGCGCTTTCGATGGATTTCCCCGAATGCACCGTAAAGGCCAACGAGGAGATGATGCGCCAGGTCTTCGTCAATCTTCTTGATAACGCCATCAAATTCACCCCCAAGGGGGGTGCCCTTTCGGTCGAGATCGACGAGGGGGACGAGGGGATCATGGTACACGTTTGCAACGAAGGCCCCGAGATCCCCCCCGAGGAGAGGGAAAAGATCTTTCACAAGTTTTATCAGGTCGCCCGCCAAGGTATGGGGGGCGGGAACGGCATCGGCCTTTCGATCGTTAAAGAGATCGTTTCCCTGCACGGCGGGCGCGTTTTCTGCGACCGTCGGGGGGATATGACCGTCTTTACCGTATGCCTGCCGCATAAATAATTCATATAAAAGCCCCCTTTGGGGCGCACGGATGTAGAGCAGAAATTGCCGTTTTTCGTTTTGATAGGCGTAAGTGGTACGTCGAAAAACGAAAACGGCGATAGCAAACAAGTATAATTCTTTATGGAGAAAAACGCAGTTTTTCATCCTTAAAACAAAATCAAATTACGAAGATGTGAAAAAGAGGAGCTGTGCGAAAAAACAACGCATCTTTTTTGTTTGCGGTTATGCTTACAGGCGACAGCCCCCGGCTTTTGTTTATTTTCGGTTTCGTTTTCTCTGCTATACTTGTCGAAAAAGGAGCTTTTTCGGAAGGAGTATACGGTATGAGAAACAAACGCTCCCTTTGGTTTCGCGGCTATAAGGGATTTATGAAGCTGTTTAAAAAGAAAACCAATTTCGTATATCTCGGGGAGAAGATCGAGGCCCCCTCGGTCATCCTAAGCAACCACGTCGGAACCTCGGCACCGCTTTCCTTTGAGCTGTATATGGATGAGCCGCTTCGCTTTTGGGGCGCCTCGGAGATGAACAGCGGCTTTTTCAGCATGTATAGCTATCAGACCCGCGTTTTTTATCATGAAAAAAGGGGCTGGAACCTGCATCTGGCGCGGATCTACTGCTTGCTTGCAACCCCACTTACCTATCTTTTCTACAAGGGGCTGAATCTCATTTCCACCTATCACGATACCCGTTTTTTGCGTACCCTGCGCGAAAGCGACGAAAGCTTACGGAACGGGCAGAACATCGTGATCTTTCCCGAGATCTCGGATAAGGGGTATCTTGATGTGTTAGAGGGCTTTCACCTCGGCTTTCTGGCGCTCTTAAAGCACGCCTATCACCGCGGGCTTGATCTGCCCTTATACGTTACCTATTACCACAAAAAGACCAACACCCACGTGATCGACGCGCCCGTGCTTTTCAGTACGCTTTTAGAGCGTGGAGAGGGGGACGAGGCGCTGGCACGCCGCCTTTGCGACCGCTGCAACGAGCTGGGGCGTATGTGCGAAGAGGGGAACTTTGATGTGGTCGCCCCCGCCGATGAGGCGGAAGCCCCCTGCGATCCTGCGGGAAAAGAAGCTTTGAAATAAGACGAAAAAAAGAGAGCCGACGGCTCTCTTTTTGATGTAACGGGGGAAAATGGGGGAATGCCTTATACGCCCAAAAGGACGGCCAAAAGCAAAAACGCGACCGAGAAAAGGAACAAAAGGATTTGGAAAAGCCCCGTGCGCTTTATCCAATCAATGTAGCTGACCTCGGCAAGCCCGAGGCCCACCACAAGCGTGCTGCACGTGGGGAATAGCACGTTGGTATAGCCGTCACCGAACAAAAAGGCCAGAATGATCACGTTTTTGCTGATGCCGGGCAGGGGCGCCAGGGTCAGAAGTGGGATCAGCAAAAAGGCCTTGCCCGTGGATCCGGGGATGAAAAACTCAAACAGAAGAACCAGAAGATAAAGCAAAATGACGGTAATATAGGGGGAAAGCGAAGCGGTAAACGATTGGAAATAATAGAAAAGCGTATGTAAGATGTTGCCGTTTTCGGCAATGTATTTCACGCTGAAGGCCAAAAGGATGATCACAATAGAGGGCGAAATATCGCGAACGCCCGAAAGAAAGCTCTTGCCGGTCGCCTTTACGCTTCCCAGTGCCCGTTTTCCGATGATAAAGGTACCGCCAACGAACACAAGCGCCATAAGCACCATCGAAAGACCGAGGTCGGCGATCGGGGGGATGACCGACGCAAGCACCAGCACCGCCACCGCCGTGGCAAAGAGGATCAGGATCCCTTTGGCCTTTTCGGCGTAGCCCCGCCGTTCTTCCTCGGAAAGCGGTACGAATTCCTCGTCCGTATCGGAAAGGATGCCGGCCTTTTCGTCACGCTTGGCCATAAAGACGAGGTAAAGCGAGGTGACGACGTACAAAACCGCAAAGATCAAAAGCCGATAAAGAAAGCCGTCTAAGATATTGAGCCCCGCCAGATCCGAGGCGATGCCGACGGTGAAGGGGTTAAATAGGGCCGTGGTAAAGCCAACGCCGGTGGTAATGAGGATCAGGCTGATGGCTTGCTGCTTACTCCAATGCATGGCCTTGGCGAAGGAAAGAAAGATCGGGAAGAGAATGAGAAGCTCCTCCTGCAGACCGAAGAAGGCGGAAAGCAGCATCATAAAGAGGGTGACCGCCCAGATCAAAAGATAGCGCTTATGATAAAACCGATCCACAAGGATCTTCAATACGGCGTATAGCCCCCCGGTAAGATCCAGCACCTTAAAGGTACCGCCCAGTACCAAAAGCACGGCGATGATCTGAATGATATTAAAGCTTCCTTCCCCGAGGATAAGGGCTTCGACCGGGGCGGAAAACCAGCGGTATACCGGCAGGCGGGTCTCGCTTTCGATAAACGAAAACGAATCGGGGATAATAGCGCCGTTTTCATCGTAGGCGAACTGACCCGTCGGTATGATGTAGGTCAGGATCCCGACGAAGATCATAATGGCGAGTAGGATCGCGCATACCGAGATAAAGCTTTTTAAGCCGAATTTAATGTCATTGCTTAAACGCTCGTTGTTTGTATCATTCATCTTTTTTCTCCTTGGGCGCAAAAATAAAATCAATGATCTTTTCTTTATAAGTGATAGAGGCGACTACGCAAACGATAATGACCAAAAGAATGATATACGAGGTCAGGGGGGAAGAGGAGGTGGTGATCTTCACGCCCGCCCACAGGGTCACTACGATATCAGGCAAGGGCCCCAGAAGCGTGATAAGGGCGTACTTCCACCATTTCATGCCGCTGCTGGCCGCTACCATATGGATCAGCAAAAAGGGAACGAAGGGGGCAAGGTACGCCAAAAACAGAAAAACGTAAATGCTTCGCTTGCTGTTTTTGATCTTCTCCTCCATCAGCTGATGCTCGCGCCGCCGTTTTTCCGAGCTTAAAAGATAAGCGCTTCTTGTGAAGAGAAAGGCCAGCTGGCTGGCTAAAAAGATTGAAAGCGCCACGTGCAGGATCCCAAGCGGCAGCCCGTAGCTGACCGCCGATGCAAGCTGCAAGGGGATAGAAGAGATAACCGGAAAGAAGAAGAGCGCCACAATAACGAGGGTGATGGCGATCACCCCAACGAAGCCAAGCGAAAGCACGTATTCCTTTACGATAGAGGCCCCGCTTACCACTTGCTTGAATAAAAAGGAGATGACCTCCCAATTAAAGATCGAGAAAAGAAGGATAAAGACCAGCGCGCAAAGCGTGATCAAAACGATAAGCCGTTCTTTTTTACTCCGCATAACCGTATACCTCGTCGCTCGCTTTTTTCCAAGCCTCGTCGTATAAATTATGGATCTCCTCGGTGGCTATCATCCATTTGGCGATCAGCTTTTCGTTTTCGGTGAGTTTAAAGTTATAATGCTCGTTTTTATAATAAATATCACAGTCGTATTGCAGCGACATCGTCATCGAATACAGCGCCTTGGCCTCAAAGAAGAGATCGACTGTTTCCCCTTGCCGCGTTCCTTGGTAGCGAAGACCTTGGTTCGTTAGGGTCAAAAGCCCCTTTCCGATATAGACCAGCGAAAAGTTTTTGCCGAGATGCTTGGTATTGATCTTTCCGAGCTGGGCGTGTACCTGCATAATAAAGTCGGGGCTTTGCACTTCCTTCGACAAAAGCTTACGTTGCCATTTATACCACTCGTCGATATTTTGGAAGGGAAGGGGGTACTTACCCTCGTGGATATCGTAGTAGCAGTCCATAGAGATCGTAAAGCCGCAGGCGCGGCAAAGCATTTGCTCCCCTTCGGTGTAAAGGCAGCCTTCGCCTTGGCAATGCGGGCATTTGTAGAGGATGTTTTCAAGGCCGTATATATTCGGCTTTTTCCCGTAAAAAGGGACCTTTTCGCCCTTTCTGTCCGAAAACTCGTTGTAGCGGAAGCTTTCCAGAAGCTGGGCAGAGAGCGCGTCGCGCGGCAGGGTATCAAAGTCGGTATCGTCAAACAGCTTGCGGAAGGTAACCTTGATTTTTCCGCGTTTCAGATCGGAGGAATAACGGGTCCTTGCGAAATAGGATCCCTCGGTGGTAATGAGGGCGACCGGCAGGCGCAGCTTTTCAAGAAGCGACATCGTCGCGGGGTTTATGGGATGGCAAGAGCCGCTGGTCGACTGGATCCCCTCGGGAAAGATCACAAGGCTATCCCCCAGCCGTACGGCTTGAAGCATCTGGATCGTGGCCGAAAGGTCGGGCTGGTAAAGAAGCTTGGCGATCACCCCAAGCTTTTTCATTAGGGTGTAGACGAAGCGCTGAAAAATATTCTGATAGCCGCACAGAACGTGTACGTCATTACGCCGAAGCCCGGCGAAAACGTAAATATAGTCGAGCGTGGATTTGTGCTGACAAAGGAACACCATTTGCCGCTTTCCAAGCGCGCGGTATTCTTCGTCGTAAACGAATTCCACCCCGCGCCGCCGGCATATCAGGCGCATGGCGAGCATAACGAAAAATGCCAGCAATCGGTTTGGCCTTTGGATCTTGCGGCTTTTAAAAGCCGAGCCTAAATCTTTTTTCATATCCGTTGCGCCGCCATAAGGTCGGCTTCCTTTTTTGTTTACATACCGTTCATTATATCACCTTTCGACAAAAAAAGCAAGAGGGGGCGTTTTTTGGGGGGGAGATGGCGAAAAATCAACGGCCCCGCCGTTGTATATCATCAAAACGAAGTTTTGCATATCATCAACGCAAAGCGTTGGATATCATCGTTGCGAAAGGGATACAGCCTGCGGCTGATGATATACAATAACGGCTTGCCGTTATTGATGATATCCAGCTCCGTTGGAGCTGATGATATGCCATTGCTTTCGCAATGGATACAAAAAAGAGCAACTTTTCAGTTGCTCTTTTTTGGTGCCGGTGGCGGGGGTCGAACCCGCACGGTATCGCTACCACCGGATTTTGAGTCCGGCACGTCTGCCAATTCCATCACACCGGCTTATTACCGAAGGACAGTATAGCATATCTTTTTTGAAATTTCAAGGGGTTCTTTTAAAAAAGAGAAAATCAAGCAAGCGGAAAGAGAAGAAGGATCGAAAGAAAGACCCCAAAAAGCGAGAGAAGATGGAGCAAAAAGACCGCGCGGCGGTAGGGAACGCCCCGAGAAAGCAGGCGGTGGTGCAGGTGAGAGCGATCGGCGGTAAAGGGGCTTTTTCCGCGAAAAAGCCGACGGAAGAAGGAAAAGAAGAGGTCAAAAAGCGGGGTAAGAAGCAAAAGGAAGAGGGGGAAAAGCGGTATCGCGCGGGGAAAGACGGTAAGCCCCGAAAGCCCCAAAAGAAAGCCGAGAAGAAGCGCGCCCCCATCCCCGAGAAAGAGAGTCGCGGGGTGGCGGTTATAGGGCAAAAAGCCGAGAAGCGCCCCAAGGAGAAGAAGCGAAAGCGCGGCGCCCTCTCGGTTACCCGAAAGCAGGGAAACGATCAAAACGCCAAGGGCGCTGATCGCCGAAGCGCCGCCCGAGAGGGTATCCAGCCCGTCGATCGTATTGACCCCGTTGGTGATCAGCAAAAGGAAAAAGACGGTAAAAAGAAAGGACGCCGTCGGGGAAAGCGAAAGGGTGAGCGAGGGGGTTACGGCAAGCGCTGTGGGGCGGATGCCGAACAGCGGCACGAGCGAGAAGAAAAGCGCCTCGCAAAAAAGCTTCGTCAGCGGGGAGAGCGAGATGATATCGTCGGTAAGCCCAAGGGCGAAGAGCAGGGCGCCGCACGCTACCGCGGCCGCCAGCAGAGGGATATCACCCAAGAAAAGGAGCGCGCCGACAAAGAAGGAAAAGGCCAGCGAAAGCCCCCCGCCACGGGGGGTCAGCTTCTTGTGGATATGCCGCTCACCGGGGATATCTACCGCCCCCACGGCGTGTGAAAGCCGTATGGCAAAGGGCGCCGTAAGCCCCCCTAAAAGCAGGGGAAGCGCAAAAGAAAAAAAGAGTTCCATGCAAAAAACAAACGGGTACCCCTTTTTGGTAAGTACCCGTTTTCCTTTTTAAAAAATGTTATGTTTTGTTTACCTTATAGCGAGATGAAGCCCAGCTTCTTGCGCACCTTGCGCATCGTGTAGGCGGCGGCCTTAGCGGCGGTCTCGGCGCCCTCGCGCATAACCGATTCAAGGTATCCCTTGTCGGCCGAAAGTCTTGCAAACTCTTCCCGTACGGGGGCAAGCGCGTCGGCACACGCTTCGCCAACCGCCATCTTGAAATCGCCGTAGCCGCGACCCTCAAATTCCTTTTCGATCGAAGAATAATCCTTGCCGGTAAAGCAGCTGTAAATCGACATCAGATTGTTGATCCCGTCCTTGCCCTCGGCGTAGCGAACCTCGCTCCCCGAATCGGTCACGGCGCGCTTGAATTTCCGCAGGATCTCGTCCTTCGTGTCAAGGATACGCACGACGGCGTTCTGGTTGGGGTCGGATTTTGACATCTTGGCGGTGGGGTCGGCCAGCGACATGATCTTCATGCCGGTCTTGGCGATATAGCCGTCGGGCACCGTGAAGGTCTCGCCCATAAGATTATTGAAGCGCACGGCGATATTGCGCGCCAGCTCTAAGTGTTGCTTCTGGTCAACGCCGACTGGCACGAGGTCGGTCTGATACAGCAGGATATCGGCGGCCATTAAAACGGGGTAGGTGAAAAGCCCCGCGTTGATATTATCGGCGTGCTTTTGGCTTTTATCCTTGAATTGCGTCATACGCGAAAGCTCGCCGAACATCGTATGGCAACCGAGCATCCAGGAAAGCTCACAGTGCGCGGGGACATGCGATTGCACGAAAAGCGTGTTCTTTTGGGGGTCAAGCCCGCAAGCGATATAAAGCGCCAGCGTTTCGTAGGTCCGCTTTCTTAATTCCGCCGGTATCTGGCGAACCGTGATGGCGTGCGAATCGACCACGCAATAAAAGCAACGGTATTCCTCGGAGAACGCCGAAAAATTACGGATGGCGCCGAGGTAGTTTCCAATGGTCAGATTTCCCGAGGGCTGTACCCCCGAGAAGATTACCTTTTCCTGTCCCAACATAATAAGCAATTCCTTTTCAGTATGCCAAACGGCCTTCATTTTATACCTTGATATTATAGCGGTTTTTTCCTCTTTTGTCAAGCGAATGAAGGCTTGTCATAAAAAAGTTTGAAAATATTGTTGAAAAAATGTCTTAAACAACTTTACTTTTATTATTTTTTATGTTAAAATGCAAGGTGGTGCGAAAGCACCCCGGATTTTGAGTTTCAAAATAAAAAAGAATATAAAACGGAGGAAACAAAAATGGAAAGAAAAAAGCTTTCTATGGATGGTAACACTTCGGCGGCGCACGTATCGTATGCGTTTACCGAGGTAGCGGCCATCTACCCCATCACCCCTTCCAGCCCCATGGCAGAGGTGACCGACAGCTGGAGTGCTTCGAACAAGAACATTCTCGGTCAGCCTGCTACGAACCTCTTCGGCGATCGCGTTAAGGTCGTCGAGATGCAGTCCGAGGCGGGTGCCGCCGGTGCCGTTCACGGCTCGCTGGCTTCCGGCGCTCTGACCACCACCTACACCGCGTCTCAGGGTCTTCTTCTGATGATCCCCAACATGTATAAGATCGCGGGTGAGCTTCTGCCCTGCGTTATCCACGTTTCGGCCCGTTGCGTCGCCAGCCATGCCCTGAACATCTTCGGTGACCACTCCGACGTTTACGCCTGCCGTCAGACCGGCTTTGCCATGCTTGCCGAGACCAACGCGCAGGAGATCATGGACCTTGGCGCCGTTGCCCATCTTGCCACCATCAAGGGCCGCGTTCCGGTTCTGAACTTCTTTGACGGCTTCCGTACCTCGCACGAGGTTCAGAAGATCGAGGTCTGGGATTATAAGGATCTGGAAGACCTCGTTGATACCGATGCGGTCAACGCCTTCCGCAACCGCTCGCTGAACCCCGAGTTCCCCGTGCTTCGCGGCTCGGCCGAGAACGGCGACATTTTCTTCCAGCACAGAGAGGCCTGCAACAAGTACTACAACGAGTTCCCGGCCATCGTGGAAGACTACATGAACAAGATCAACGAAAAGATCGGTACCAATTACGGTCTCTTCAACTACTACGGCGCCCCGGATGCCGAGCGCGTGATCATCGCGATGGGCTCGGTCTGTGACGTTGCCGAAGAGGTTATCGACTATATGAACGCCAACGGCGAAAAGGTCGGTCTTATCAAGGTCCGCCTGTACCGTCCGTTCGTTTCCTCCAAGCTTTGCGAGGCCATTCCCGCAAGCGTTAAGGAGATCGCGGTCCTCGACCGTACGAAGGAGCCCGGCTCGCTTGGCGAACCCCTTTACCTTGACGTTATCGCCGCCCTCGCGCAAGAGGGTCGCACCGGCATCCGCGTTGTCGGCGGCCGTTACGGTCTCGGCTCGAAGGATACCACCCCCGCCAGCATCTTCGCGGTTTACGAGAACCTTGCCGCGGCTGAGCCGAAGAACGGCTTCACCGTCGGTATCGTTGATGACGTGACCGGCACCTCGCTTACCGAGAAGGCCGCCCCCGACACCTCGCCCGAGGGCACCATCAGCTGCAAGTTCTGGGGTCTTGGCGGTGACGGTACGGTCGGCGCCAACAAGAACTCGATCAAGATCATCGGTGACCATACCGATAAGTTCATCCAGGCCTACTTCCAGTATGACTCGAAGAAGACCGGTGGCGTTACCATCTCGCACCTGCGCTTCGGTGACAAGCCCATCAAGTCCTCTTACTACATCAACAAGGCCAACCTCGTTGCCTGCCACAACCAGGCTTACCTTTCCAAGTACGACATGGTTTCCGACGTCGTGCCCGGCGGTACGTTCCTGCTTGACTGCGCTTGGAGCGATGAGGAGCTGGAAGCCAACCTGCCCAACAAGGTAAAGCAGGCGATCGCCAAGAATAACATCCGCTTCTATACCATCAACGCCACCAAGCTCGCCATCGATCTCGGTAACGCCAAGGTTAAGAACACCATTCTTCAGTCTGCCTTCTTTGCCCTTGCCAACATCCTTCCCGCCGAAGAGGCCATCGAGTACATGAAGTACATGGCCACCAAGTCCTACCTCAAGAAGGGTCAGGATATCGTTGACCTGAACCACAAGGCCATCGATTCGGGTAAGGACGCGCTTCACGAGGTAAAGGTTCCCGCCGCTTGGGTAAGCGCGGGTGAAGACGCCCCTGCCGCCAAGTTCAGCGGCAAGCGTGCTGACCTCGTTGATTTCGTAAACAACGTTGTTGATCCCGTTGTCAGAATGCAGGGTGATTCTCTCCCCGTTTCTGCCTTCGAGAAGTACGTTGACGGTACCTTCCCGCAGGGCGCTGCCGCCTTCGAAAAGCGCGGTGTTGCCGTTACGGTTCCTACCTGGATCCCCGAAAACTGCATCCAGTGTAACAGCTGCTCCTTCGTTTGCCCGCACGCCACCATCCGTCCCTTCGCGCTGAATGACGAAGAGAAGGCCGCCGCCCCCGCCGATACCAAGTATACCGCCAAGATGATCGGTAAGGGCTGCGACGGGCTCCACTTCACCATGGCCATCAGCCCGCTGGACTGCATGGGTTGTACGCTCTGCGTAAAGGCTTGCCCTGTCAACGCCAAGGCCGCCAAGGATGGCACCGACAAGATCGCCATCAAGATGGTTCCCCAGGCTCAGGAATCCGCCCAGCAGAAGGTCTTTGATTACTGTGTCGCCAACGTTTCGGATAAGAAGCTCTTCGACACCAAGACCATCAAGGGTAGCCAGTTCCGTCAGCCGCTGCTCGAATTCTCGGGCTCCTGCGCCGGCTGTGCCGAAACCTCGTACGCCCGCCTGATCACCCAGCTCTTCGGCGAAAGAATGTATATCTCCAACGCCACGGGCTGCTCGTCGATCTGGGGTGGCTCCGCTCCCTCGACTCCCTATACCGTCAACCGTGAGACCGGCCACGGTCCCGCTTGGGCCAACAGCCTCTTTGAGGACAACGCCGAGCACGGTCTTGGTATGTATATCGGCCAGAAGGCCCTGCGTGACCGTGTGATCGGCTACGTAAAGGCGCTTCGCGAGGAAGCGAAGAAGGAAGACGTGATCGCCGCCATCGACGCTTACCTCGACACCGTTAACGACGGTTCTGCCAACGAATCTGCCACCAAGGCGCTCGTTTCGGCTCTGGAAGGCTGCACCTGCGGCAATCCTCTTTGCGCGAAGATCCTTGAAAACAAGCAGTACCTCTCCAAGAAGAGCGTTTGGATCTTCGGTGGTGACGGTTGGGCCTACGATATCGGCTTCGGCGGTCTTGACCACGTCATCGCTTCGGGTGAGGACGTCAACATCATGGTCTTCGATACCGAGGTTTACTCCAACACGGGCGGTCAGGCCTCCAAGGCCTCCCAGATCGGGCAGGTTGCCCAGTTTGCCGCCGCCGGTAAGGCGATCGGTAAGAAGGATCTGGCCCAGATCGCTATGTCTTACGGTTACGTTTACGTCGCCCAGATCGCTATGGGCGCCGATATGAACCAGACGCTGAAGGCCCTGCACGAGGCTGAGGCGTATCCGGGTCCCTCCATCGTTATCGGCTACGCGCCCTGCGAAATGCACTCGATCAAGGGTGGCATGCAGAACTGCCAGGCCGAAATGAAGAAGGCGGTTGAGGCCGGCTACTGGCACCTCTTCCGTTACAACCCCGCCCTGAAGGCAGAGGGTAAGAATCCCTTCTCGCTCGACTCTAAGGAGCCGACCGGGGATTACCAGGCCTTCATCAAGGGTGAAGCCCGCTACACGCGTCTTGCCCAGCAGGATCCCGAGAGAGCGGAAGCCCTCTTCGTAAAGGCTGAGGAAACCGCCAAGGCGAAATTCGAAAGACTTCAGAAGCTTGGAGATTTCTACTCGTAATCCCATAACCCCAAAAGGGTAACCCAAAAGGGGCACACCGCTTCGGCGGTGCGCCCCTTTTTTTATTTTATTATGAGAAGTAGTATGAGTGCGAGAACAACAAAAAAACCTAAGATAGACCAAAAATTATTAGGCTGTTTAGTAGGAAGTTTTTTTCTGTTTTCCCTTTCTACAACACCGATTGGATATTGCGTGTTACAGAACGTACAATAGAATTCTCTCCAAGTGGCTTCAAACGGCGTTGAAAAGCAACGGTTTCCTATTCTCACCGCGTTTCCGAATTTTTCCCCATATTTATAGGCTTCTTTCGATGAAGGATCAACCTTTTTGCAAACACGAATAAATTTTAATCTTTTCTCGCATGTAGGACAAAAGTGTTTTTTTCTCCTATAAAACCAATCTGTCGTGTCTAATGAAATTCTTCTATTAGACCACCTATAATTCATCCAATTGCTCATAACTGCTCCTTGATTTTAGGTAAGGGAAAGAAATCAAAAACTTGGCTTTGCAATACCAGTATAGCATATTTCCCCCCATTAGGCAAGAGAAAAGAAAACAGCCGCCCCACGGGGCGGCTGAACAATTTTGTTTTAAATAATACCATTTTCAGAAAGAAATTGCACAAAAACATCTGAAACAGTCCAAGTAGGGCTGGATCCCGATAAAGCGGAGCAGAAGTACCATTGATTTTCAATACACTTCAATTCCAACTCCATTTTAATGCGCGGGTGATTTTTTGAATACAATTGAATGCAAACACCTTCTTGTAAACTCATGTTTGTGTATTCTGAAAGATCACTGGCTATATCGGAAAATACGATTTCGGCATCTGTGCCGACTATTATGAAACTATCAGATGTATAGTCATACGTTTCACAAAAAAACACATCATCACAAGCGGTTTCATAAATAAACAAGGGGGCCTCTTTCGTATACGAATAAAACATCTTTTTGTATCCAAAGCGAGCTCCGTTCCAACTAAGTAAAACATCCCCTTCATTGATATTCCAATTATCGTTTGTAACAGTAAAAAGGTTCCACATATCGATATAATACATTTTATCTTGATAGTATATACCTTCAAGGCCATCTTCTCCTCTTACATCCTCGATGACATAGTGTGAACCTTCATCGAGCTCCAACACTTGGTTGATTCCGCAAGACGCAAGATTGAATATGAGCATAAATGAACATATCAAAAGAAGCGTTTTTCTGCACATAAAGCCTCCTGTATAGGTGGTCGTGTAAAAAGTGTATATTTTGTTTTTTCAATATTTGCAGTAGTATATCGGTAAAAGGCTATAAACGAAAAATTAAAAATAATCACGGCATGCTTTTATAACCCCAATCGAAGCACCTATTGCAACTAAAATTACAAACGAAAAAAGTGAAATGACATGGAGAAGATGAGCGTTCGTTGCATCATATAGGATAGAAGTGGAACCGACGTCATCTGTAACGAATAATTGTGAGTAGGAGTAGCCTGCCAAAAAGTTAAATATCCCCACGTTCTTTTTCACTACATATTTATTGCCTCCAATATTTCTCTCGGTAGAATAAAGGAGATAGTCACTATATCTATCGTTATCATACGTATACGGAATTTCCAATATTTCCTCCACTTCGCCTTGGGGAGAAACCGTTTTAAGCAAATCGCTTCTAACACTATAAATATTAATACAATCGCCGTTCCATTCAATGCCAAAATCTCCTGCACCTTTAAATGAATAACCGTACAGAAATTCACCGGAATCATATACATATATTGCGTGTTTGAAGAAGCCGGTCGTTCCTATTGCAATCCTTCCGTCTTCACGTACATCAAAGCATTGGATTATTCTATGAGATGGTTCTTCCGTTAATAACGTTATGTTCAAGTTCTCTACAATTTGTGCTTTCTGTTCGTCACTTATAGGCTGTGTTGAAAATCCTGCAACCGGTTCCTCTTCCTCCAACTCTTGAGAAAGAAGCCAACCGATACCAAGCAAAGCAAACTCGCAAGAGGAGAGCGATAGACAAATAATAAGAAGCAATACACCCGCTTTGATTAACGATTTACGCATACGATCTCCTTTCTTCCCCTTGGGTGAAAATCCTTTTACAATACCAGTATAGCATATTCCCCCCCATTAGGCAAGAGAAAAGAAAAAAGCCGCCCAAAAGGGCGGCTGAACGTAATGTTTTAGGGTCTTTTCTATGGGGCGTTTAGCGACCGCTGTCCAGACGGCGCTTTTCACGCAGGAAGCCGCCCTTTAAGCGGGCGCGGCCCCCTTCGAAGCCGCCGAGGGCGGCCTTATCGTACCAGAGGTTTGCCTTTTCACGGTCAACGTCCACCCCATCACCGAATTCAAAGTGGCAGCCGATGACGAAGGCGGCGGGCGCGTAATTCTTTTTGGCGGCGCAAAGGCGAAGATAGATCGCCCCCGCAACGTCGCCACGGCGGTATACGGCAGAGGCGGCGGCGTACAGGCGGCGTGCCGCCTTTCTTTCCTTCACCTCGTTCATTTCAAGCAGAAGCTTTTCGGCATCCTTATCGTACGGGGCGGGCAGATCACGCAACAGGGCGCGCGCTTTTTGGAAATTGCGGTGTACACCCCAGCCGTTCTTGTAGCAAAGGGCAAGGTTAAGGCGCGCCGCAAGGCTCCCCGCCTCCACGGCCTCCTCGTAGGCTCTGGCGGCGGTACGCGCGTTAGCGACGCACCCAAGCCCGCGGCGGCGGCAGGTACCTAGGTTGCAAAGCGCATCGGCATGCCCTTGCATAGCGGCTTTTTCGTAAAGGGCGTAGGCGGTTTGCGCTTCGCCTGCGTACTGGGCGTCAAGCGCGCGGTTATAAAGCTCGTTGATCGAGCTTTCAAGGGCACGAAGCCGCTCGATCGCGGGAAGGATCCCGTCACCCGCGGCGCGGCGCAGATAGGGCATGGCGCGGCGCGCAGCGTCACTTTCCTCGCCCGAAAGATAAAACTCGGCGGCGATATAGGCGTATTCCCCGTCGCCCTGCTCGGCGGCGAAGCGGTAATGCGGCTCGGCAGCCTTTCGGTCACCCTTCTCGTGCTCAAAAAGACGGCCAAGCTGTAAGGCGGCAACGGTCGATCCGCCCCGCTCGGCCATGCCGTAGAGGCGAATCGCGTCTTCAAGGCTCTTGGCGGCGCCGATGCCCTCTAAATAGCAATCGGCCGCGCGGGTCGCCGCCGCGATGCTTCCTTCCTCTACCGCCATTAAGAAAAGACGGAGAGAAACGGTGGGTGCCCGCTCCTCGGCGGCCTCCTCACCCAGCAAAAGCAGATAGGATGCATGGTCGGCAAGTGGGAAGCGCGGGGGCTTTTTGGGAGAAAGGCCTCGGTTGGTTAAGCGGAAAAGGGGCGCGGCGTGCGGGATCTGGCGGTAGCACCAAAGGGCGATCTCGGGCTCGATGGTGCCAAAGGCCCCCTTGCGGTAAAGCGAAGCCAAGCGCGATAGGGCAGGGCGATAGCCGCTGTGTGCGGCCTCGGCGAGGGCAAAGCGGCGTTCCTCCTCCGAAAGGCCGAGGCGACCGCCCTCACGGTACAGAAGATAATATCCTTCCGCGCTGCCGAAGGCCGCCGCCGTCCGATACCAGAAAAGCGGCGAGATGGGGCGCGGGGAAAGCGAAGGATTGGAAGAAAGGATGCGGGCGATACGAAGCGAAGCGTGCGCAGAGCCCCGTTCGGCCGCCTGGCGGTAGCAGGCAAGGGCGCGGTGCAGGTCGATCTTCACGCCGATCCCGTATTCAAGGCAATGGGCATAGGCCTCGCATCCGTCGTTATTTCCCGCCTCGTAAAGCAGGCGGTAGATCGACGCGGCCTCATCAAAACGCTTATCCTGCTCGTAGGTTACGGCTTTATGATAAAGGGTAGACGCCACCTCGGGGGAAAGTGAATTTTTTCGATGGCAAAAAGGGCAGATCAGCCCGTTTTCTTCCATCTGAAATTCACGGCGGCAAAAAAAGCAAACCATAAGGCCCCTCCTTGTTTTGATATTTTTATTGTAGCATATCCTTTGCTCTTTTTCAAGTGGCGAAAGCAAAAAGCGAATAAAAGAAAATGGGTCGGGAATACTACCGAAAAAAGAAGGAAAGGGGAAAGGAAATGTTTTTTAATAAAAAGCAATCGGTCGGTTTTTTTGGGGATCACCCGTTTCTTACCATGCTGATCGGCGCCTTGGCGGCCACGGGGGGCGCGGTTCTTGTGTATCTGACAAGGGATAAGCTTTGCCGTATGGGCAGAGATATCGGAAACTGCGCCTCGGCCTGCGCTTGCAATTGCGAAGAGTTGATGGAGCAATTGAAGGACGATATGTGCGGAAAACCGTAAATAGACGGAAATGAAGAGAAACTTTCGTAAAGCAGCTATAATAAAAAGGCTTTCGCTAACGGCGAAGGCCTTTTTATTATATGGAATGTATTGCTTATATAAATTTTCAAATAATATATTTTGAATTATACCTAACCTTTCTATCCGCTTGCTTTCATTATAACCCTGCTTTATAATGGGTGTGATCTTCTCATTTTTTAGGCGAAAAACTTGACTTTTATTTCACAATATGGTAAAGTAAAGGTGCGACACAATCGAATATGTTTCTACGTATGGGTGTACTATGCCAAAATAGTACTTCCGTTCTTTTTCATACCTATGCGTAGAGAAAAGGATTGTGTCGCAGCAATGGCGGTCGTACTTTTGGGGTGCGCTCGCTTTGCGGCGCGCTCGTTTTGCGGGCGCATTTTTTATTTTAAAAAGAAAAGAAGGAGAAAAGCTATGGAAAAGACATGGTTGTTCCTGCTTGCCGTGCTCGTTTTTGTGGGATACAAGTTTCTCGCATCGGGGGCACCGCCACGGTGCAAACGACCGCCGTGTCCCTTGCAATGGACCACGGATCCCGTAATCGCGATGCTACCCCCCGTAACGGCTGCGATGCTTCCTGTAACAACGGCACCCGTTATTCCCGTATTGCCTGTGGGAGATCCTTATACCAAAGGGCTCGTTTTTACCTTGAACGAAGCCGGGAACAGTTATACCGTTTCCGGATATACAGGGACGGATACTGAGGTGGTTATACCTTCGTTCTACCAAGAGAAGCCGGTGCTATCGATCGGTAACAACGCGTTTTATGAATGCGAAAGGCTTACGAGCATTACCATCCCCGATTCAATCACCTCAATCGGAGAAATGGCGTTTGCGCTTTGCGTAAACCTTACGAGCATCGAGCTCCCCGGATCGGTTAGCTCCTTTGGCAAGGTTGCACTTTCAGGGTGCTTCGGCCTGAAGGACATTACGGTAGCAGAACATAATACTGTTTTTTGCTCGATCGATGGGAATCTGTATACCAAAAACGGAAAAAGATTGATTCAGTATGCGATTGGGAAAAGCAATACGTCCTTTACTGTTCCCGATACAGTTACCTTGATCGGCGAAGGGGCGCTTGCATTTTGTTCAAACCTTATAAGCATTCAGGTTCCCGCATCGGTCACATCGATCGGCGCTTATGCATTCCGATTTTGCACGGGCCTTACAAATGTGACTTTCGGGGAGAATAGCCGACTGGCCTTGATTGGAGATTATGCGTTTGGCGATTGCGACAGCCTTACAAACGTAGCCTTTGGAGAAAATAGCCAACTGACCTCGATCAGCCGTGCTGTCTTTTCCAGCTGCAGCAATCTTAAGAGTATCGAGATTCCCTCAAAGGTCACCTCGATCGGTGATCTTGCGTTCCGAGACTGTACCGCCCTTACGATCTATGCTGAGGTAACGGAAAAGCCCTCTGGATGGAATAACGGTTGGAATTTTTCGAATTGTCCCGTAGTATGGGGATATAAGGGATAAAGTATCCTTGCTTCATAAAAAAGAGCAAACACGCTGTGTCTGCTCTTTTTTGTTTACTTGAGGATGGAAAGGCTTTTTAATTCTTCTTCCCGCATTCCGGACAGAATTTGAAGGGCTTATCGGCGGTGTAGCCGCACGGGCAGGTGTAGCCGTCGGGCTTCGGCTTACCGCATTCGGCGCAGAACTTACCGCTGTTTTTGGCGCCGCACGCGCAGGCCCATTCGTCAGAGCTGAGCGGCTCTCCGCACTCGGGGCAGAACTTGCCGCCGGCCGCGGCGCCGCACTTCGGGCAACGGGTGCCCTTCGGCGCTTCTTCCTTACGGGCGTTCTGCAAAAGCGTGGCTTGACCGCCGGCGCCCATGGCGTTTGCCGCCATTCCAAAGCCCATAAAGCCGTTGATGGCGCCGCCCTCGTTCTTTGCGGCCTCCTTCATCGCGGCCATCTGGGCGTAGGCAAGGCCACCCGCCATGGCGTCACGGTTTGCGTGCATCACGTTGGTATCGAATTCTTCGATCCGGCGGCGGCTCTCCTCGTCGGGGGTCACCTTGGCAAGGGCGACCGAAACGATCTCCATGCCGCGTCTTTCACGCCATTCGCTATCGAGCGTTTCGCTCATGTAAGCGGCGATCTCGCGCTGCTTGACCGGCAGCTGGCTGAACTTAAAGCCCTCGGCCGAGCAACGGGCAAGCGCCGTGTCAAGTGCGGTCATAAATTCATCGCCGCAAACGCCCTTCAACTGCTCGGTGGTGTAGGTGGAGCTAACGTTGCCCGCAATGCTTGAAAAGAACACCAAAGGGTCGGTGATCTTAAAGGAATACTGCCCGAAATAACGGATATACAGGGCGGTCTTATAATAAGGATCGTCGTAGGGCATCGGGGTCTGGGTGCCGAACTTATTGTCAAGGATCTCCTTGACGTTGACGTAGTACACGCGCTGCTGGCTTCCAAGATCCCCGCCAAAGGTGAAGCGGTAGCCGATGCGCTTAAAGGAATCAACCATTCCACGGAAGAAATTGCCGCCGAAGAGCGACGGCTCGGTCGAATTATCCCACTTGAAATAGCCGGGCTCAGCGCAAAAATCGGTCACCTTTCCGTCACACACAATGAGGGCCACCTGCCCCTCGTTCACCGAGATGACCGAGCCGTTCGTGATAATGTCCTCATTGGCTTTGTTGCGCGCGCCGAAAAGGCCGCGCTTTACGGTTTTTAATTGCCCCTTGGCAACAAGCACGTCATTGGAAAGCGAGTCGCAGGTAAAATATTCGCGCCACTGGTCACGGGCAACGCCCGAAGCGCCTGCCGCCAAGGCTCTGATAAGTCCCATAGCTATGATCCTTTCTGTCAAAAAATAGGGGAGCCTTAAAAGACGAGGGCAAAGACCCATCGCATTTTTAGCCCCCTTTACGGTATAGAAAAACCCCGCCGAGCCGTGTAAGGCCGAACTTAGCCCTGTTTGTACAGGGGGGTGCCCTATCCTTTCTTTATTAGCTCCCAGCGTCCGCCGTAGGGCGGGAGGTCTGCACACCGGAAAGGAACCCGGGCTCCCATAGTGTAAGTGTAGGCCCAATCAAAGCCTTATCACGCGCTAAGCAGGAAAAAATCATTCCTCGGTTTCGTCGTAATCGATGTCGCTGAAGATCTCGTTGTCGAAATACGCGGCAACCGCTTCCCACTCGTCATCGCTTTCGATGCTGGAAAGAAGCTTGTCTTCCCCCTCAACGTCTACGCGAAGGATGGCGTATTCCTCGACCTCTTCGTCGGCCGGAACAATCGCGACGTACTGCTTTCCCTCAAGCTCTGCGATCCCAACAACCTCGTATTGGGCTTCTTCCTTCGTGTCTTCATCGGTCAAGGTGTAGATATCACCAACCAGAATTTCTTCCATTTTGTTTCACCCCGCTTGCGCGGTCCTTTACTTGTATTTCCTGTAGTTATTATACCATAAGAAGAAAAAGCGTGTCAAGATGATTTTTCTTCCTGCCTTGGAATTTCGTCAAGCGCCTCCAAAAAGGCGCCGATCAAGGGATTGGACAGAAGCATACCGCGACCGTTTAACACCACGCGCCCATCCTTTACGGTAAGAAAGGGGGCGTATTGTTGAAGCAGCCTTCCAAAAAGGCTTTGAAAATTTCGCCCGAAGCGCGCTTCGTATTCGCTTACCGAAATTCCTTCCGCAAGGCGAAGGCGCAGCATAAAGAACTCGCGCTCCTCTTCCTTTTTATCGATGATCTCCTCGTCGATCCTTTCGAGGTTCCCCGCCAAAAAGCCGTCAAGGTCGCGCGGGTAGCCGTAGCGCAGACCCGAAAGATAGGAATACGCAGAAGGGCCAAGCCCGATATATTCCTCGCCGCGCCAGTAATGCAGGTTATGGCGGCTTTCCTTCCCCGGCTTTGCGTAATTGGAGATCTCGTAGCGGCAAAAGCCCGCTGCCCCGAGCAGTGCGGACGAAAGCTCGGCCGCGCGAGCTTCCCCCTCTTCGTCGGGCAAGCTAAGCCTTTCCCGATTTTCGGCAAAGGGCGTGCCCTCCTCAATTTTCAGGGCGTACGAGGAGACGTGGTCGGGCGAAAGGGATAATAGCCCCCTAACCGTTTCCCGAAGGCTTTCCTCGGTCTCGTCGGGGATCCCCGTCATCAGATCGACACTGATGTTTTGAAAGCCCGCCTGCCTTGCCAGAAGGAAGGCCTCTTTCGCCTCGCTTGCCGTGTGAATGCGCCCAAGGAGCCTAAGCTCGTTGTCGCGAAGTGACTGGATACCGATGCTTATGCGGTTAAAACCAAGCCCTTTAAGTAAACAAAACTTTTCGTAATCGACCGTGCCGGGGTTGACCTCGCAGGTGATCTCTGCCCCCTCTTCAATGGGGTAGCGCGTGAAAAGACCGCGCACGAGCCGTGCCATCTCCTCGTTCGGTAAAAGGCTGGGGGTGCCCCCGCCGAAGTAGACCGAGTCGATCACGCAGCCGCTTGGCGCGGGGACCGCCTTTGCCTGCCGCAAAAGGGCGTCGACGTAGGCGGGCATATCGGCTTCTCTTCCGACGTAAGAGCAAAAGTCGCAGTAATTGCACTTCCTTTTGCAAAAGGGCAGGTGGATATAAAGGCCGATCTTACGCATCGTCGTCGAGCTTCAAGACCGCCATAAAGGCCTCGGGCGTTACCTCGACCGAGCCTAAGCGGCGCATCTTCTTTTTGCCCTCCTTCTGCTTCTCCAGCAGCTTCTTTTTACGGGTAATGTCACCGCCGTAGCACTTGGCCAGAACGTCCTTGCGCATGGCCTTGACGGTTTCGCGCGCGATGATCTTACCGCCGATGGCGGCCTGGATCGGGATCTCAAAGAGCTGGCGCGGGATGTTGTCCTTCAACCGCTCAGCAAGCTTACGGGCGCGCCCGTAGGCCTTTTCCTCGTGTACGATGAAGGAAAGCGCGTCCACCTGCTCGCCGTTAAGAAGAAAGTCAAGCTTTACGAGGCGGCTGGCTCTGTATTCCAGAAAATCGTAGTCGAGCGAGGCGTAGCCCTTGCTGCGGCTTTTAAGCGCGTCAAAGAAATCGTAAACGATCTCGTTCAGCGGCAGATCGTAGTGCAGCTCTGCGCGCCCCGTATCAAGATACTTCATATCGAGGTATTCGCCGCGGCGGTCCTTACAAAGATCCATCAGCCCCCCGAGGTAATCGGTGGGGGTAATGATGCTGGCGCGCACGATCGGCTCGTAGGCGACGTCAATCTCGTCACCCGAGGGGTACCCGGCTGGGTTATCGACGAAGATCTCGCTGCCGTCACGGCGCAGGATCTTATAAATAACGCTCGGCGCGGTGGTAATAAGATCGAGATTGAACTCGCGTTCAAGCCGTTCCTCAATGATCTCCATATGCAAAAGACCCAAAAAGCCGCAACGGAACCCAAAGCCAAGGGCGGCCGAGGTCTCGGGCTCGTAGGAAAGGGCGGCGTCGTTTAAGCGCAGCTTTTCCAGGGCATCACGCAGATCGCCGTAGCGCGCCCCGTCAGCGGGATAGATACCGGCGTAGACCATCGGGCGCGCGGGGCGGAAGCCGGGCAGGGGCTCTTCGATCCCCCCAACGGCCGAGGTGATCGTGTCACCCACGCGGGTATCGCCGACCTCCTTCATGCTGGCGGTGAGATACCCGACCTCGCCTGCGCGAAGGCAATCCTTCTTGTTCATCTCAAAGGCGCCGGGGGTACCGACCTCGACGACCTCGTATACACTCCCCGTACTCATAATGCGAATGCTGTCGCCCGCCTTTAAGCAGCCGTCGATGATCCGTACGTAGACCACAACGCCGAGATAGCTGTCGTAGTACGAATCGAAAACGAGGCATTTCAGCGGGGCGTCCCCATCGCCCTCGGGGGCGGGGATATCGGTGATGATGCGCTCTAAAACGTCCTCAATATTCTGCCCGGTCTTGGCTGAGATCGCGGGGCAGTCCTCGGCCGGGATCCCGATGATCTCCTCGATCTCGCCCCGTACCTTTTCGACGTTTGCCGACGGCAGGTCGATCTTGTTGATGACCGGCAGGACCTCCAGATCGTTGTCGATCGCAAGGTAGGCGTTGGCTAAGGTTTGCGCTTCGACCCCTTGCGTCGCGTCAACGACGAGGATCGCCCCCTCGCACGCCTTTAAGGAACGCGAGACCTCGTACCCGAAGTCGACGTGCCCGGGGGTGTCGATCAGGTTGTAGATATACTCTTCACCGTTCTTGGCGTGATAGGGGAAACTGACGGTGCGCGCCTTGATGGTAATGCCGCGCTCCTTTTCCAGATCCATATTGTCGAGCATCTGCTCTTCCAGATTGTGCAGATCGATCGCCCGCGCCTTTTCGAGAATTCGGTCGGCAAGGGTCGATTTGCCGTGGTCGATATGCGCGATGATCGAAAAGTTTCTGATATGCTTTTGTTTTTCCGTCACGTTTTTTTCCTCTTACTGTTAAACTTTTGAAAATCCTTGCGCGTCGCTTTCGTACGCTTTTATTTTGGCTTCGGCCTCGTCCTGATCTTTGCCGCTGACAAGATAGTAGATCTTGATCTTCGGCTCGGTGCCCGAGGGACGGATGACCACCTTGTCGCCAAGGGCGGTCTTATAGGAAAGAACGTCGCTCGTCGATTGCCCCGTCGGGGTCTTTTCGCCACTTACAAGGTCAGTGAAAAAGCCCGAAAGGTAATCGCCGATCGCAACGATTTTCGCCCCGCCGAGGGTCTTCGGGGGATCCTCGCGTAGGCGCGCCATCACGCGGCGGCGCCGCTCGATCCCGTCAAGCCCCTCCATATAGATCTCGGTGGTTTTTTCCGAGTAGGTGCCGTAGGTTTCGTACAGCTCGTCGAGCGCGTCGCAAAGCGTCATGCCCCTCGATTTGTAATGAGCGGTCATCTCCGCGATCATAAGGGTCGTGCCAACGGCGTCCTTATCGCGGGCGTAGGTGCCGGTCAGATAGCCGTAGCTTTCCTCAAACGCAAAGATAAAGTCGCCCTCGCGCCCCGCTTCCTCGTGCGCCTTGATGACCTCGCCGATAAACTTAAACCCGGTTAAAACGTCATGCAGCCGTATGCCGTTTACCTCGCAGATCTTGGTGATGATATCGGTCGAAACGATGCTCTTGATGGTAAAGGCGTTCTCTTGTAATTTGTGAAGGCGGCGGCGCGCCCCGATGATATAATGAAGCAAAAGCGCCCCCATCTGGTTTCCGCTGATGGGGTAGAAGCTGCCGTCCTTTTTCCGCGCCATAACGCCCGTGCGGTCGGCGTCGGGATCAGAGGCGATGATAAGGTCGCTTCCCACCTCGTTTGCTAAGCGGATGCCAAGCGTAAAGACCTCGGGATATTCGGGGTTTGGCTTGATAACGGTGGGGAAGTCTCCGTCGGGGATCATCTGTTCCTTAACGGGGTAGATATGGCGAAAGCCCATTCGGTCAAGGATCTTCGGCACCAGTCGCCGCCCCGCCCCGTGAAGAGGGGTATAAACGATCTTTAATTCGTCGGCTACCTCTTCAATAACCGCGCGGTCGATCACGGTTTTTTCAATCGCTTCAAGATATTTTTCGTCAAAATCCTCATGAAGAAGCGTGATACGGCCGCTTGCCACGGCTTCGTCAAACGGCGTCTGCTTAGCGCCGCCCAGTACCTCGACCTCGTCGATCGCCGCGCTGACGATGGCGGCCTGCTCGGGCGAAAGCTGGGCTCCGTCCTCCCAATAGGCCTTGTAGCCGTTGTATTGCTTCGGATTGTGCGAGGCGGTGATATTGATGCCCGCGATGCAGGAAAGCTCACGGATCGCAAAGGAAAGCTCGGGGGTTGGGCGAAGGCCGTCAAAAAGATAGGTCTTGATGCCGTTGCCAACGAGAACCTCGGCCGCGACCTTGGCGAAAAGCGGCGAATTGTGGCGGCTGTCGTACCCGACAACGGCGCCCCGATCCTCGCCCCCCGCCCTCTTGATGAGGTTGGCCATACCCTGCGTTGCTTGCGCTACGGTATAAATATTCATACGTCCCGGCCCCATCGCCATTTGCGAGCGAAGACCCGCGGTGCCGAATTCAAGCGTTTGCCCGAAGGCCAGCTTTTTTTCTTCCTCGGAATCAATACGGCGGATGCTCTCCTTTTCCTCTTCGGTAAGAATGGGGGAATGCAGCCATCTTTCGTATTCGGAAAGGTAATTCATAGCTTTCTCCTTATATTAAGCGTTCATAGGCTCCTGCTTCATGCAAGCTTCAAGCGCCAGCGCCAGCTGATCGGGGCAGGAGGAGGGCTTAAAGCCGCAACGGATCCCGCGGATCCGCTTGATCGCCTCTTCGGCGGGCATACCGACGACGAGCGAGGCGACCCCCTGCGTGTTGCCCGAGCAGCCGCCGCGGAAGGCGACCGACTCGACGATATCATCGTTGGTGAGCGAAACCTCGATCAGGGAAGAGCAAACGCCCTTCGTACGGAAGGATAATGTTTTCATAAACTTCTTTTTCCTTTCTTTACTTCGCCATAAAAGCCGAAGCTTGAAAAATCTTTGACAAAAAGGGTAAGATAGGTAAGCAATAAAACGAACCTTTTTTCATCTCCCCGAACGGTTACGCGGTAACCGGGCAGGGTCGCTGTCGGCAGGGTCTCGATCTTTTGCACCGAAAGAGAAAAGCAATCGATCGCCGAAAGGAGCGCCGTTGTATCCTCCCCCCGTTTCGGGAAGAAGCAAAAGCCGAAAAATTCCGCATCGCTAAGCAAGAGGGGCGCGCGCGCCAAAAGGGCAAAGACGGGAGGCTCTTCCTCCTCGGTCTCTGGGCGGATAAGCGAGGCGATCGCAAAGCCGTATTCGAAAAGAAGCGAGAAAACGCCGGGAAGCTCTTTTCCGCCCGATAAAAGCGGAAGGATCGCGTAATCGCCGAGCTCGTTTTCCAGATCGTCACATACCGCGCGAAAGTTTTGGCGCAAAAGCGGGCGCGCCATCGGCAAAAGCGGGGCAAAGCCGTCAAAGGAAAGATCCGCGTATGCGTTTTTGACGTACAGCACCCGTTTGTTCTTCGGCTTTTTTTCAACCCCTTCGGGGAAGTCGTAAAGCGTTAAGGGGCGGCCGAGGCGTCCCTCAAGGGTCGAAGCAAAGCACTCGGTAAAGCCGATGCGGTCAAAGGCTGATAGCTTACCCGCGAAAAAGGACAAAAAGGCGCGGTTTTCGGGCAGGGGGGATCGCGCCGCGCTCTGCCCCCCGAGGGGCGCTTCAACGAGCAACGAGACCTCGGCAAAAAGCGGCGATAGGTCAAACGAACCCTCACTCGGCGTAAGGCGAGCCATCATCAGCTCGGCCGCGTCAAAAAGATGACCGAGGCGCATTTCCTCCTCGCCAAGCGCCCGCGCGCCGTTTTCGGCAAGGTTGCGACGTATGATCTCCCCAAAGGAGAGCGTTTCTTTCGGCATAGCGATAGCGGCCCTTTCGGCTCTCCTTTCCGTAAGATAAGCATATTTTTACAAAGTATATTATATAACAAAATAAAGTCAATATCAATCGCCTTTTTTTGAAAAGTGCAAAACTTTTCGTAAAATTCCCCCTCTTCCCCCAAAAGAAGCAAGAAAAAATGTTTTTTACCTTGCGCCTTTTTTTCTTTTGTGCTATACTGGTGAGGTATCAAAACCGAAAGGAAATACGTCAATGGACATTGCGCTCACGGCTTTTTTAGCCGTTCTTACGATGCTGATTTATGCCGTGCCCGGTTTTTTGATGATCAAGACCCGCCTCGTTGGGGAAGAGGGGATCGGGCCGCTCGTTAAGCTTCTTTTATACGTTTGTCAGCCCGCCCTTACCTATTATACCTTGATGTCGGTTCCCTATGACCCCGCTATCCTTTGGAAGATGGGGCTTGCCTTCCTCTTCACCTGTCTGATGACCGCCCTAACGCTCGGCGGCTTCTTCCTCCTCTTCCGTAAGAAGATGCAGGATGCGCGCTACCGCATTTACACGATCGCAACGGCGCTTGGAAACTACGGCTTCTTCGGGGTGCCCATTCTTAAAGCGCTTCTGCCCGAAGCGCCCGAGGCGCTTGCTTACGCTACGGTCTGCTCGATCGCCCTTAACGCCATCGGTTGGACGGTTGCTTGCTCGATCGTTTCCTTGGATACGCGCTATATCAGCGCCAAAAAGTTCTTTCTTAACCCCACGGTCGCCGCCCTTTTTGTGGTGCTTCCGCTTTTCCTTCTGCGTGCGCAAGTCCCCACTTTTTTGCATGATGGTATCTCTTTGGTGGCGGAAATGTCAACCCCACTTTGCATGATTATTATGGGGATGCGCTTGGCGCTCTCTTCGCCCCGCCATGTCTTTTTGCGCCCGATGCAATACTTGATCGTCGGCGCGAAGCAGATCCTATATCCCCTTGCCGTTTTCCTGGTTCTGCTCATTCTGCCGTTTGATAACGTCGCCAAGTCGGCCCTCTATATCTTAGCCTGCTGCCCGATCGCCAGCATGACCCTAAGCTTTGCCGAAATGCTGGGAAAGGGGCAGGAAAGCGCCGCCAGCCTCGTTCTGCTCGGTACCGCCGCGAGTGCGCTAACGCTACCGCTTATGGTCCTTCTTCTGTGAGAAGCTTCCTGTTTTGGCATAACCGCAAACATAAAAGAGCAAACACGCCGTGTTTGCTCTTTTTTTTATAATGAAAGAAGGATCTCGGTAAGCTCCTTGGTGTCTTTTGCGAAGTAGGTGGCGCCGGCGCTTTGGAGCTCCTCCCTGTCGCCGTAGCCCCAGAGGACGCCGACCGAATCCATACGGTTGGCGTTTGCCCCTTCCATATCGTAGCGGCGGTCGCCAACCATTACCCCGTCAGCGGGGTCAAGCCCCGCGGTCGCGAGAATATGGGCAAGAAGCGAGGGCTTATCGGCGTAGCTTCCGTCAAGGCCGGTGGCAAAAAAATCGGTCATAAAGGGGGCGATACCGAATTTTTCCGTGATCGGCACCGAAAAGCAAAGCGGCTTACCCGTAGCCAGATACAGCGAAAGCCCGGCTTCCTTTAACGAGGCCAGCATGGGGAGAACGCCGTCATAGAGAGTGTTGTTGAAAAGCGCGCCCTTTTTATAATATTCGCGGTAAAAGGCGACCGCTTGCGTCGCATCCTGCTCGGAAAGGCCGTAGTAGTTATGAAAGGCGTCATAGAGCGGCGGGCCGATGACGCTTTCGGTGACCTCGGCGGCGCTGATCTTGATCCCAAGGCGGCAAAGCGCGTGGGCTACCCCCTCTAAGATCCCGGGGCGCGAATCGATCATGGTGCCGTCCAAATCAAACAAAACGAATTTTTTGGCCATACAAGGGCTCCTTTCACGGGCTTTTTCGTTCGATTGAAGTATATCACAAAAAAGAATGCCTTGCAAGAACCTTGACAAGAAAAAGAAGCGGCTTTATAATAAAAGAAAAAAAGAAAGGGGAAGGCGATGAAGCTTTTACACTGCGCCGATCTGCATCTTGACGCCCGCATGCAGACCCATCTGCCGAAGGCCGCCGCCCGCGAGAGAAGGCGAGAGCTTTTGGGGGTCTTTTCACGCCTTGTTGCGTATGCCGAGGGGCAATCGGCCGCCCTTTTGCTGGCGGGGGATATCTTTGATAGCTCCACCCCGTCGCCCGTGGCGAAGCAGTTCGTTCAGGATACGATAAGATCTCATCCAACCGTTCCTTTTTTGATGCTGACGGGCAACCACGACGGCGAGGGTCTTTCGCTGTTTGACGGCGAGGATATCCCCGCGAATCTGACGCTTTTCGGCGACCGTTTTGAGAAGGTCAGCTTCCCCGATTGCGATATATACGGCTTCTCGGGTATGGAGATTCCGTACGATGAGCTTATTCTTGATAAAGCGCGCAAAAACATCGTCCTTTTGCATGGGGCGGTGAAAAAAAGCGGCAAGCCGAAGGCGGGAGAGATCGTTTTATCCCTGCTCGCCGAAAGGGGCATTGATTATCTTGCGCTTGGGCATTACCATGCCTACCAAAGCGGCTCTTTTGGTAAGCGGGGGATCTACGCGTACGCCGGTTGCCCCGAGGGGCGCGGCTTCGACGAATGCGGCGAGCGCGGCTTCGTTCTTCTCGATACCGAGGGCGAGGGGATTGACCACCGCTTTATCCCCTTTGCAAGCCGAACGCTTCACGATCTTTCCTTGGATATAACCGACCTTTCCGATATGCAAGCGATTCTGGATGCCGCCGAAGCGGCCGTCGCCACTCTTCCCGATACCGATATGGTCAAACTCACGCTTACGGGGTATTTCGAAGAGGGGCTTATCAAGGATACCGACCGGCTTGCAAAAAAGCTGAACGAGCGCTTCTTCTTTGCCGAGGTGAAGGACGAAAGCCGCCTGCTTTTGCGCCCCGAGGACTACCAAAACGATATTTCCTTAAAGGGCGAATTTATCCGCCGTGTGCTGGCAAGCGGCCTTTCCGAAGCGATCGGGAGCCGCGTGATCGCCGCTGGCCTTTCGGCGCTGCGGGGAGAGGAGCCCGAGCTATGAAGCTGCTGTCCTGCCATATCCTCGCCTTCGGGGGGATCGCCGACCGAAGGATCGAATTCAACGAAGGCATCAACGAGCTGTGCGATAAAAACGGAAGCGGAAAAAGCACCCTGGCCTCTTTTATCAAGGTGATGCTGTACGGCCTTGAAGGGGAACGCAAAAAAACGCTTGCCGACAACGAAAGAAAGCTGTACGCCCCCTGGGGCGGCGGTCGCTTTGGCGGCAGCCTGACCCTTTCAAACGAGGGAAAGATCTACCGTATCGAGCGCTTCTACGATCCCGATGAGTTCGCCGTGATCGACGTTGAGACCGAGAAGCCCACCGACTGCTTCGGTGAAAGCGTGGGGGAGGCGATCCTTTCGGTGGACGCCGACTCTTTCCTGAAAAGCATTTATTTGTCGAGCCGCGGTACACGCGCTTCGGCTACTACGAACCTTACCGCCAAGCTTACCGACCTTTCGGGGGAGATCTGGGATCTCGGCTCGTACGATAAGGCCGACCGTCTCTTAGAGGATCGGCGGAAGGAGATCGCCCTCTTCCGCGGCCGCGGCGGGCTTCTTGCCGACGGTGAGGATCGGCTTTACGCCTTAAAGGAAAAAAAGCGCGACTCGGAAAACGCCCGCGGGCGCGCCCTTTTGGCCGAGGAAGAAAGAAAACGCCAAGAGGCGCTTCTCTCTAAGATCGGTGAAGAGAAAAAGGCGGTCGAGGCGCTTATGCTTCGCCTGCATAAGCAAAACGCCGAAAAGGGGCAAAAGGAGCTTTCTTTGCGCCTTGGGGGCGAGATCGCCTCGGCAAAGGAAGGTCTTTCGGCGCTTGCTTCTCGCTTCACGATGGGGCTTCCCACCGAGGAAGAGGAGAGAAATTTGTATACGGTCGCCGAGGAAGAAAGGCGGCTTCTTTGCGCGTATCACGATGCGCTTCTTGAAAGAAGGGGTGAGGAGGAAAAATATCCTTCGGCGCTTCCCACCCAAGCAGATTGCGAAAAGCTTTCCACTCTTTTGATAAAAGAGAATGAATTGAAAACGAAACTTTACAAAGAAGAAGAGCCGAAGAAAGAGAGCGGTAACAAAAAAGGGCTGCTTGCAAAGCTCCTGCCCGCCGCGCTGGGCGTTTGCCTGCTGGTTGCTTCCTTCCTTCTTTTTAAAACGTCATCGCTTGTGGCATCCTTCCTTCTTTGCTTGGCGGTAGCGCTCGTTGGCGGTTCCTTCCTTTTTGCGAAAAAGGAATCGGCGCCAAAAGAATGCCCCCCTGTCGCCCCCGCCGAGGACGAATCGGCTTTACTTGGCGAAGCGATCGACACGCTTCTTTCCCGCTTCTTCGGGAAGGCGGGGGATCACGCCCGCGCCGCCGCCATGCTGAGCGAGGCGGTTATGCGCCTATCGCTTCTTCGTGAAGCTTGCGATCGCGCCAAGGAAAGGCATGCATTAAAAAAGCAGGAATGCGAAACGCTTTTCGCGCCCTACGCTTCGCTGGGGCAAGACCCCGCCTTGATCCTTTCTTCCTTGCGGGAAGCAAAGAAGCAGAAGGAAACGCTGGAAAGTCTTATAAGCGAAAAAGAGAAAACGCTTGCATCCTTACCGCCCCCCGAGGGTGAAAAGGAAAGCGAGATAAACGCCACCGAGGAAGAGCTTTCGGCACTTTACCGTGGGCTTACCGAGGCCGAACGGCGCGCGACCGAGGAAACGGCGCGCCAAGCGGCGATTGCCGAAAAGGAAAACGCGCTGGCCGAAGAGCTTCCTCTGCTTCTTGCCGAGATCGAGGAAGGGGAGGAAACGCTGGCTTTTCTTCGCGAGAAAAAAGAGATCTTGGATAAAACGCGCAAGCTGCTGGGGGAAGCCAAGACCGCCTTGGAGACCCGTTATCTTTCGGGGGTACGCGAGCGCTTTGCCCACTACGCCGCCGCCCTTTCACCGAGCCTTACCGACTTTACCTTGGATACCGACCTTTCGGTGGGGCTTGTGCGCGAGGGGAAAAGCCGTGAAAGCGGATATTTTTCAAGCGGCTGGCAGGCGCTGATCGAGATCTGCCTTCGCCTTTCGCTGCTGGATGCCCTTTATCCCGAAGGGCGCCCGCCGCTGATCCTTGACGACCCCTTCGCCCTTTTGGACGAAGAAAATCTTTCGCTGGCAAAGAAGCTTCTTTCCTCGCTTCCCGATTGCCAGATCCTCTATCTTACCGCCCACGAAAGCCGCAGCCTTTCGCGGTAAAAACGCAAAAGCGCAAGACAGCCGTCTTGCGCTTTTTTGTATATAGGAAAAGCCTTATTCGACCGGTGAAAAGGTGACGTGGCCGGTTGAAAGATCGGCGTCGCGAACCTTGACGGTCACGGGGGTGCCGAGGGTAAGCGAGAGCTCGCCCTTTTTAAGGGTCTTGGCTTCTTCATTATAGACGAAGCCCTCGGAAAGAAGTGAAAGGGGAAGCAGCCCCTCGCAAGTGTTTTCGAGCTCTACGTACACCCCAAAGGCGGTAACGCCCGATACCTGTCCCGAAAACACCTCGCCGATATGATAGGAAAGATATTCGGCCTTGAAAAGTGCCTCGATCCGCCGCTCGGCTTCCAGGGCGCGAAGCTCGGTCGCGGTGGCGGCATCGGCCGCCCGTTTTGCGGCGGCGCGGTATTTTTGGGGCTCGGCATCCCCAAGAAGGCATGCCCCGATGATGCGGTGGGTCACAAGGTCGGCAAGCCGACGGATGGGGGAGGTGAAATGGCAGTAAAGCGGGATCGCAAGCCCGAAGTGGGGAAGCGGCCGCTCGGTATAGGTGGCCTTGGCCATCGAACGGATCGCCATCGTCGAAACCGCCGAGGAGCAATTCTTTTCCTTCGCGGTATCAATGATCGAGGAAAGCATCGGCAAAGTCAGCTTGCCGCCCTTACCGAGAGGGGGGACGGGTAGCTTGTTCGCTTTCAGGAAGGAAACGAGGGCGTCGACCTTTTCGGGCGGCGGCTCTCCATGCTCACGGTAGACGCAGGGGATGCCTTTTTCGGTCAGAAGCGTCGCGACGGCGCGGTTGGCGAGCAGCATCATGGTTTCGATCATTTTTTCGCTTTCCCCGCGCTCGGCGCGCTTGATCGAGGTGGGGACCCCCTCGGGCGAAAGGGCGATGATCGCCTCGGGTGTTTCAAAGGAAGGAACGCCGCGCGCTTCGCCTGCCCTTTGCAGCTTACGGCAAAGCGACCGCATGCGAAGAAGCGCGGGCTTTACCGCCTTGTATTTTTCGAAGAAGGAAGACTCTTCCCCTTTTTCAAAAAGATCGTTGATCTCGGCGTATACCCCCCGCTTTTTCGAGCGGATGATCGAGCGCACGATCTCGGTGCTTACGATCGCGCCGTCCTTTGAGAGGGTGATAAGGGCGCTAAGCGCCCATTTATCCTGCCCCTCATTTAAGGAGCATGCGCCGTTGGAAAGAGAAGGCGGCAGCATCGGCACCACGCGGTCGGCAAAATAAAGGCTGGTTCCGCGCGTATGGGCGGTACGGTCAAGCGCCGAATAGGGCTTCACATAGGCAGAAACGTCGGCAATATGCACGCCGAGAAGATAGCCGTCCTTTAAGGCCTTTAAGGATACGGCGTCGTCAAGATCCTTTGCCGTCGCGCTGTCAATGGTAAAGACGGTCTCGCGCCTTAGATCCACCCGCCCCTCGGGAGAGGGGGGGAGGGCGGCCATTTTTTCGGCCTCCCGCAGTGTTTCCGCGGAAAACTCGCTCTCGATCATAAGCTCTGAAAGCACGGCCTTATCGTTTGACGTGCGACAGTTGGCGGGGCCGAAGGATTGCAAAAGGCGGGTTTCTTCCCCATAGCGGGGAAGAGAGACCTCAATTTTGTCGCCAACCCTGCAACGGTCCTTCGGGTTAAGACCCAAGGGGGGGATGCGCGGGCAATCGGGGAGAAGGTAGATTCCCCATTCCTCATCCTTTACGACCACACCGACGACCGATCGGCGTTCGGCCCGAACCGAAAGGACCTCGCCCTCGCACCGATCGCCCTTTTTGGTAAAGCGGATCTTGACGGTATCCCCGTCAAAGGCGTCTTTCGTCTTTTTGGCGGGAACGAAAACGTCACTCTCCCGCCCCTCGATCTTAACGAAGCCGTAGCCGTTGCGGTTGCCGAAGAAAAGACCCTCGCCGCTTTGGGCGGGGGGCGTGTGCCCTTTACCCACCCGCCTTTTGGCAAGCGTTTGCATAGGGGTCGCCTTTTTTCCTTTTTTCGTATAACTTTTCTTTGTATTTTTCTTTTTCATGATAATGAAAAGGCGGGAAAAATTCCCGCCTTTATCCTTCTTCTTACAGATTGATGGTTTCGCTGGTAGCACTACCGACAGGAGATTCGTTGTCGGGGTTGTACTGATACGTGGGCTGAATGATATAGACCAACAAAACAAGTACGACGAAAACGATCGAAGCGATCGCCGTGATACGGGAGAGCAGCTTATCCTTTTGCATGCCCTTTTCTTTGCCGTAAAAGGTCTCGGTCCCCCCGACGAGGGTGCCCGAAAGGCCCTTGCTCTTCGAGCGCTGCAGCAAAACCGCAACGATCACGACAAGGCCGGACAAAAGCATTAAAGAGATTAAAACGATATCCAGTGCGTTCATGGTAATTCCTTCCTTCTTTATAACAGAGCGTAAGACGCTTTCTTTACAGTACAAAACATTGTACCATATCCTTTTTAAAAATGCAAGATGTTTTTGAAAATTTCTTGAAGGAAAGAAAGGGGAAAGAAAAAAGAGGGTGGATTTTGGCGAAAGCGGTCTTGATTTGTCGGGGGCGCTGTGCTACAATAAAAGAAAAAAGAGGGGGGATCGGCCGATGCTTGCTTTGGCAGTTCGCAACACCAAAAAGCTCGTGCGGCGCTACGTTGCCGCCGAATCGATACGGCTTGGCCGTTTTTTCACCGAAAAGGAGATCGCCGCCACCATGGCCGCCTCTCTTTGTATTCCGGAAAAGGAAGAGGTCACGCTGCTTGACCCCGGCGCGGGTACCGGTATCCTTTCGGCCGCCGCGATCGAGGAGATCTGCATTTCGGGCGGCGTTTCCCGTATCTATTTAGACGCATACGAAACCGATACGCGTTTTCTCCCCATGCTGAAGGATAACCTTGAGCGTATTCGGAAAAAATGTAAGCACGATTATAATGTGCGCCTTTTTGTGACGGTTTATGAAAAGGATTTTTTGGAGGATGCCGTCGGTATTGGGGAAGCATACGACGGAAAGCGTTATGACCTTGTGCTTCTTTCCCCACCCGAGGGCGTTATTCCCGAAGGGAGCTTTGCCGACGCCTTTTGCAAGCGGGTCAGCCCGCGCGGGAGCGATCTTGCCTTCCTCTTCACCGAGGCGGCGGCCGCCCGCCTGGCCGAGGGGGGGCAAATGGCCGCCCTTCTTCCTCGCGAATTTGCCGACGGTGTGCGCGCCTCGGTCATGCGCTGCCGCTTGCTTTCCATAGCGCCCCTGATCTTTATGGCGCTGTATACCCAGAAGAGCGGGCGCCCCTATCCCCGTATTCTTTTCTCCTTCCGCCGTGGGGATACGCCCCCGGAGGTAGAGATCCGAGCCGTTAGTAACAGCGCGGTGAGAGACCTTCCGCCCATTCCGTATTCGATGGCGGTGTCCACCGATGAATGTAAGGTTTTGTTGGCAAAAAAGAAATCTGACTTTGCTTTGATACGCGCTATGAACGCACTCCCTTACCGCCTTTCGGACTTTGGCCTTTTGGTTCGCACGGGGCTTACCATCGAAACGCGTTACCCCGAATGCATGCGCGAGAGCCGCCAAGACGGGGCGATCCCTCTTCTTCATCCCGCGGGGCTTTACGATGGGCAGATGCACTTTCCCCCTAAGGGACGAAAGAAGCCGTATATCGTGCCGCGCATCCCTTCCTTAAAGCAACCGAACCGCACGATGCTGCTCGTCAAGCGCGTGCCCTCGCGCGCCGAGGGGCGGCACTTGGTGGTGGGCGTTTATTTCTCGGGCCTTTTGCCGAAGGATGCCTATATCAGCACCGCGAATAAGCTGAACGTGATCGAGACTGAGCGCGGGGAAATGGATTTCACCTTTGCCCTGGGGCTTTCGGCGGTCCTTTCTTCAAGCTACTATGAGCGCTACTGTTCGCTTACCTTCAGCGCTCTGCGTGTCAACGCGGCCGCCCTTACCTCGCTTCCTTTGCCGAGCAGAGAGGTCATTTTGGCGATCGGGCGCCGCCTTTCCTTTGCGCGTGACCGTTCGATTCGGGTGATGGACGCGGTTGCAGGCGCAGAGCTTGCGCCGATTCTTGGGCTTCGTGAATAAAAATTAAGAAAGACTTCAAAAAGAGGTCTTTCTTTTTCTTTATACTTATGATATACTATATTAATATCATATCGTTATTTGGAGGATATCCATGAGTCAGAAAAAGGAACAGGTAAATCCCCGCCTCGGTAAGGTCGGTGGGGAAGCGCTGCTGGAGGGGGTCATGATGCGCGCGGGCACGCTTTGCGCCATCGCCTGCCGCCACGAGGATAAAAGCCTTGTGGTACGCGAAAAGACCTACGTTTCGGCGCGCAAAAAATATAAATTCTGCAATCTGCCTATCATTCGGGGCATCGTTTCGTTTATCGAATCGCTTCTTCTCAGCTATTCGTGCTTGACGATATCGGCGGAGGAATACGGCGAGGTTGAGGAGCCGACGAAATTCGAAAAATGGTTCAAAAAGCACCTCGGCGTGCAGTTTTTTGACGTGTTGACCGTGTTTGCCATGATCCTTGGGGTGGGGCTTGCGTTGATGCTCTTTCTCGCCCTGCCGCGCGCTGTCGCCGGTTGGATCGAGGCGTGGTTTTCTATCTCGCTCGGCGTTTGGAAAAGCGCCGTGGAGGGCGGCCTAAAAATCCTGATCTTTATCCTCTATCTCTACCTTGTTTCGCTGATGAAGGATATTCGCCGCACCTTCCAGTATCACGGGGCTGAGCATAAAAGCATCGCCTGCTACGAGGCTGGGGATGAATTAACGCCCGAGGCGGCGAGAAAGTATTGCCGCTTCCACCCCCGTTGCGGCACCTCCTTTATGTTCGTGATGATTCTGCTTGGCGTCTTGATGGGCTTTCTCATCAATGCGATCCTGCCCGATCTGCCGACTTTTCTTTATACCCTTTTGCGTATCGCGCTTCTGCCGCTGATCGTGGGGCTGGGATTTGAGTTTATCCTGTATGCCGGAAAGCACGATAACCTTCTCACCCGTACGCTCTCCGCCCCCGGGCTGTGGATGCAGCGCATCACGACGAGAGAGCCGGATGACGAGCAGTTAGAGGTCGCGCTTCTGGCGCTTCAATACGCGCTTACCGACGATTTTCCCGACTTTGACCGCGCGGCCTATAAGAAAATTGAGCCTACCGAAGGGAAGACCGAGGAAGAGGCGGCCGCTTCGTCCGACACCCTTACCGCCGAGGCGGGCGGGGAAGCGGACTCGGATAAGCAAGATGAAGCTCTCTGAGCTTACTGCGCTTTTTGAGAGGGCGGGGATCGACGAGGCCGATACCGAGGCTAAGATCCTTTTCTCCCATATCGAAAAGATCGCTTACGGAAGCCTTTTCGGGCGCGATCCCGAATCGCTGTCGCCGCTTCTTTCCGAGGCGGCCGCGCGCCGTATCGGCGGCGAGCCGCTTGCCTATATCATCGGGGAAGCGCCCTTTTTCCGTCAAAGCTATGTCGTCAACCGCGATTGTCTTATCCCCCGCTTTGATACCGAGCGCTTGGTCGAGGAGGCGGTGCGCCGCTTACCGAAGGGCGCGCGTTTTATCGATCTTTGTACCGGCTGCGGGGCGATCGCTATCTCGATCCTTTGCGAACGGGAGGATACCACCGCTGTCGGTGTTGATATTGCGAAGGGGGCCATAGAGGCCGCTAAGCAAAACGCTTCGCGCTACGGGGTCAGTGACCGCTTTACGGTCGAGGAGACCGATCTTTTGAAAGAGACACCGCGGGGGTGCTTTGACGCCATCCTTTCCAATCCCCCTTATATTGAAACCGCCGTGCTCGGTACCCTTTCCTCCGACGTGCAAAAGGAGCCGCGCCGCGCCTTGGACGGTGGGGCTGACGGCCTGATCTTTTATCGCCGCTTTATGGAATTTTTGCCTCTTCTTAACGAGAACGGCTTTTTCCTCTTCGAATGCGGATACGACCAAAAGGAAGCGATGTTTCGCCTTGCCGAAGCCGCCTCTCTTACCTTTACCCCCTTCTATGATTACGGGAAAAACTTTCGGGGCTGCGTTTTAGAGCGAACCAAATAATTTTTGTCACCGCCTGCTTTGTTTTCATATAATAGAGCGAGGTGATGTTATGAACGTGGCACTCTTTTTCGGTGGTGCGGGAGAGGAATACGAGATCTCTCTTCGCAGTGCCGCGGCCGTGCTTTCGGCCTTTCCCAAGAAACATACGGTTATGCCGATCGGCATAACGAGAGAGGGCGATTTCTTCGCCTCTCATACGGCCACTCCCGCCGATATTTTGGGGGACGTATGGCAAAAAAAGGATCCTCTTCCGGTTGGCTTTCTTCCCAACCAAAGGGCTTTGATTTTGGGAGATACCCCTTTTATGCCCGACTGTGCCTTTCCGCTTCTGCATGGAAGGGGAGGGGAAGACGGGCGCGTGCAGGGGCTTTTGGATTGCTGCCGTATTCCGTACGTCGGTTGCGGCGTTGGCGCCTCGGTCATGGGGATGGATAAGGTCGCCTGTAAGCGTATCGCCCAAAGCGTTGGGATCCCCGTTGCCGCTTTTTGCGCGCTTTCGCCCGCAGAATGTGAAAACACCGAAGCGGCCGCCAAAAGAATCGAGGGGGCGCTTCCCACCTACCCGATCTTTATCAAGCCGGTTTCCTCGGGCAGCTCGTTTGGGGCTTCGGTGGTCAGGGGGCGTGAGGAGCTTTCGGCGGCGCTTCATACCGCTTCTTCGCTTGGCGGGGCGGTTTTAGCCGAGGAATATATCGAGGGGGCAGAGGTTGAATTCGGCCTTATCGAACGAAACGGCGCGCTTTTCGGGCAGGCCGTTGGGGAGATCGATCCCGGGAATACCTTTTACGATTACGATACAAAATATAAAAGCCGCACCTCGCGTATCTTTATCCCGGCGCGTGTGGGGTATCGGGCGATCGAAACCGTGCGGGAATACGCCAAGACTCTTTTTCGCGCGATCGGTTGCCGCGGGCTTGCGCGCCTTGATTTCTTCGTGAAGAAGAATGGCGAGGTCATCTTTAACGAGATCAATACCATGCCGGGCTTTACCGATATCAGTATGTTCCCGATGCTTTATAAGGTCGCCGGCCTAACGATGGGACAGCTGATCGACGTGCTTCTTGAAGAAGCGGTTGTGTAAAGTATGGTTGTCATATATGATAGCGGAGTGGGCGGTCTTACCGCGTTGTTTGCCCTAAGACGCCTTTGTCCGCATATTGACGTTGCTTATTTTGGCGATACCGCGCACGTGCCCTACGGCGCCCATTCGGAGGAAACCATTTTCCGCTACGCCGAAGCGATGCTGGATGCGGCCGCCGCCCTTTCGCCCGAGGCGATCCTCGTCGCGTGCGGAACCGTCAGCAGTGTGTGCTTGCCGCGCCTTGCGAAGGAATATCCCTTTCCGATCTACGGGATCTTAGAGGCGGGGGCAGAGGAAGCGCTTCGCGCTTCGCCGGGTGGTCGCATTGCTCTGCTTGGCACCGAGGCCACGATCCGTAAGGGAACGCTGGCTTCTCTATTGCACCAAAAAAGAAGAGGGCTTTCTTTGCGTGGGGTCGCCTGCCCCTTGTTCGTCCCCTTGGTCGAGTGTGGGTATACCGATCCCTTCGATCCCATTCCCCGCATGGTGGCGATCCGTATGCTTGCCCCGCTCGGCAGCTTTTCGCCCGAGGCGATCCTTTTCGGTTGCACCCATTTTCCGTGGCTTTCCCGTGTGATCGGCCCGCTTTACCCCAAGGCCAAGCTGATCGATTGCGGCAAGGCCGCCGCCCGCCGGTTAGCGCCTCGCCTTACGAAGACCGAGGAGGAGGGTAAGACCGTCTTTTATCTGACCGAGGAGGCCTCTACCTTTCGCCGTACCGCCGAAAGGATATGCGGAAGGATCCCCGAGGGCGAATACCGCGCGCTCTCACCGAACGAGTAAAAAATCCGAAAAGGAGAAGGATATGTCAAAATACAGAAGAGGAAGAATCAACGATGCCGTGGCCGAGGAGCTGGCGATCGCCCTGCGCGACGCGCGCGACCCCCGTATCTTGGATAACTTCGTTTCGATCACGAGGGCGGAGGTCGCCCCCGATTTGAAGGTCGCCCGTGTGTATTATTCCGCCTTTGGGGACAGTGCCGCCGCGGGCGAGGGGCTTCGCGCCGCCCAGGGGATGCTTCGCCGCCATCTGGCGCTTACCTTAAATCTGCGTATAACGCCCGAGCTTTTGTTCTACGCCGACGGCTCGATCGCGCACGGCGCCCGCATTGCGGAGCTGCTTGAGGAGATCAAAACGGACAAGCCGAAGGACGGTGAAAAAGAGGATAACGCCGATGCGTAAGAAGGGAAAGCTTTCACGAAGCGAGGTGCTGAGGCGGCTTCTTTCCTACCCCTCGGTCGCCGTTCTTATCCACCGCAATCCCGACGGGGATGCCGTGGGAAGCGGCGCGGCGCTTTGCCTTTTTTTGCGCGAAGCGGGCATTGACGCTACGCTTCTTTCGCCCGATCCGATCCCCGATCGCCTTGCCTTTCTCACAGAGGGGGTCCCGCTTTGTAAGGAGGAATTTCCTGCCTGCATCGTAACCGTTGACGTGGCGTCTCTTTCTCAGTGCGGGCGGCTTGCCCCCGCCGTTGAAGCGGCGAAGGAGGTCCTTTCGATCGACCACCACGCCCTTTCCACGCCCTTTGCCCCCCATTATACCGTGGGGAGCGCTTCGGCCGCGGGGGAGATCCTGTACGATCTCTTTTCGGTTACGAAAAGGCCGCTTACCGAAGGCGTTGCCACCCGTCTTTACGCCGCGATCTCTTCGGATACCGGCTGCTTCCGCTTTGCGAACGTTACGCCGAATACCCATAAGATCGCCGCTTCGCTGCTCTCGTTGGGGGTTGACGGCGCGAAGGTCAATCACCTTCTTTTTGAAACCAAGGAAGAGGGGGTATTGAAGGCAGAGGCCTATACCGCGACAAACGCAAGGCAATTCTTTGGCGGTCGCTTTTCACTTCTTTCTCTTTCGCTTGGCGAATGCCACGCGCTCGGCTGTACCGAAGAGGATTTTAACGGCGCTATTGATATTCTTCGTTCCCGCCGCGGGGTGGAGATCGCCGCACTTTTACGGGAAAGAGGAGACGGCGCCTTGCGCCTCTCTCTTCGCTCGGTGGGGGCGGACGTTGCCGCCCTTTGCGCCGAATTCGGCGGTGGCGGTCATCGCCGTGCCGCGGGGTGTACGCTGCCTTTTCCCGATCTTTCTTCGGCCGAGGAAGAGCTTCTTCTTCGCGCCCGGGATGCCTTTTTCAAGTCGTGATAAAAAAATGCGTATCCCCCTTGATTTTACCCCCGAAAAGAAGTACAATAAAGTGAAAACAACAGGAGGTTCATTATGAATAGAACGTATATAAAGGATATTACCCCCGATGCCGTATGCCGTATCTCGGGCTTCGTTGAAAACATCCGCAACAAGCGCACCATGGCTTTCCTCGTCATCCGTGACGTCAGCGGTAAGCTGCAGCTGACCATTGAAAAGGAAAAGTATCCCGCCCTTGCCGAGGTGGTCGACCGTCTGATGCTTGAATCGGTCGTAACCGTTACGGGTAAGGTCGTTCTGAACGAATACGTTAAGCTCGGCGGCATTGAAATGCTGCCCGAGGAGATTAAGATCGAGTCGCTTGCCGAGGCCCTGCCCCTGCAGCCCGACGCGAATATCGACACCCGCCTTGACTACCGCTGGATCGATCTGCGTACCGAAAAGAATCTTCTGATGTTCCGCGTGCAGACCTGCTTTGTCAACGCCATGCGCCGCTTCCTTGTGGAGAAGAACTTTATCGAGATCCATACCCCGAAGCTGATCGGCGCCGCGAGTGAAAGCGGGGCAGACGTCTTTGAATTGAAGTATTTTGACCGCAAGGCCTACCTTGCCCAAAGCCCCCAGTTCTATAAGCAGATGGCCATGGCCTCGGGCTTTGAGCGGATCTTTGAAACCGGCCCCGTCTTCCGCGCCGAAAAATCCTTCACCAATAAGCATACCACCGAATTCACCGGCTTCGACCTTGAATTCAGCTACATTGACTCGTACGAGGACGTCATGAAGATGGAAGAGGAGCTGCTTGCCTTTGCGCTTGCCGAGGTCAAGGCCGCCTACGGGGAGGAGATCGAAAGGCTCTTCGGTCTGCCCGTTGTTGTGCCCACCCTGCCTTTCCCCCGCATGAAGCTTGCCGACGTCTATGCCGAGCTAAAGGAACGTTATGGATACGAGTGCCCCGAATCCGAGAAGGGCGACCTCACCACCGATGCCGAGCGCTTGACCGAAAAGCTCGCCAAGGACAAGTTTGGCCACGAATTCCTCTTTATCACCGATTACGCCGCCGAAAAGCGCGCCTTCTATCATATGCGTGACGAAAACGGCGTTCCGATGGGCTACGACCTCATCTGGCGCGGTGTTGAGATCACCACGGGCGCCCAGCGTGAGCATCGCTACGACGTCTTAAAGGCGCAGGCCGACGAAAAGGGTCTTGGCGAGGACGTGCGCTTCTACCTCGAATTCTTCCGTTACGGCTGCCCGCCCCACGGCGGCTTCGGCCTCGGCGTCGACCGCCTCACCATGCTCCTCACCGGCCTTCCCATCAAGGACTCCATGTTCCTCTTCCGCGGCCCCAACCGTCTCAACCCCTAAAAAAGAAAACAAAAAGAACGCCAACTGGCGTTCTTTTTTTTTAACAAATTTAAGAAATGGCAAACCGAGAAGCGTCATAGGCCGGGGTGTAGGCGCGGCGGCCGTGCTCGTCTACCAGCTCTAAGCGGAAGTAGCCGTCCTCACGAAGGAGAGGGAAGGAGGCTTCGGTAAAGAGGGCGTCGTTTGCCTTATGGCGGCGAACGGCGCGGCGGGTGGCCGTGCGGTAGACGATCTCGCGTACGGGAGAGCCTTCGATATAAAGGCGCCCGCCCTCGACGTAAAGAGATTTGATTTGGGGGCCGCTTGAGGCGTAGCAATCGCCGTTTTTAAGGGCGACGATGATATGTTCATAGGTAAGGCTTTTTGCCTTGATCATCATAAAGCCTAAGAATGAGTCGGCGTTGTCGCCGAAGAAGCCGTCCTCGTTATGGTTATCGTCGGCAGCGATGGGGAGAAGATTTTTGTGGTTACCGGTTTGAAGGAGCGCGTCGTAGATACGGCTGTCGTGATCCAGCGAGCCGCGTACCGCCGTACAGGTGCCGTTGAACACCTCGACCCCGGTAAGGCCGACAAGGGGCAGATAATCCTCTTCCTTTTGCATCGACCAATGGGGGTGGTTATAATGGACCAGGAAGCCGGCGGCGCTTGCCGCGCGGATTAGACGGTTTACGAAGATCGGGGAATAGGTGTACTGATAGACGGGTTCACCGCACGTGCGTACACGGTCTGCGTACGAGGCGGCATTCCCCGAAAAGTGGCCGCGCGGATTGAAAAAGACCTGGCTTTTGACCGATGGCGAGGTGGCGATCAGGCAAAGGTGATAGGTCCTTTTATCTTTTCCTGCCGAAGCAAGCCCCTCGTTGATCGCAAGCTCGTAGCCCTTTAAGGCAAGGAAAGTTTCGTCGTTCAGATCGCTGTGATCGACCATGACCTCGTGGTCGGTAAAGGCGACGACCGAATAGCCCTTCGCCTTATAGGCCTCCTTGATCTCTTTGGGGGTCATACGTCCGTCTGACACCGTGGAGTGGGTATGCAGGTTGGCCTTGTAGAAGTGCCCCTCTTCGGGCAGCAAATGTTCCTTCATCTCAATTTTTCTTTCTTAAAAGATAGGTTTTCATAAGGGCCGCTTGGGTTTTTCCGTCCTCGATCTCTCCTCGAAGGATCATATCGACGAGCTCGGTAAGCGGCCGACGGTCGGTCAAAAGGAATTCCCCCTCGTCAAGAGAGCTTTCCCCAAGGCTCAGCCCCTCGGCAAGATACAAAGCGATGCGCTCGCCTAATATGGCGGGGGAGGGAACGTAAAAGCCAAGGGAGGTATAGTGCTCGGCCACAAGGCCGGTCTCCTCTTTGAGCTCACGCGCGGCAACGGCTAAGAGGTCTTCTTCGCCCTCTTCCAACTTGCCGGCGGGGATCTCGTAAACGATGCGCCCCTGGGCGTAGCGGTATTGCTTTTCCATCAGGACGGTTCCGTCCTCGAATAGAGGGACAACGGCGACCGCGCCGCGGTGAAGCATTACCTCGCGGGTAGAGCGGTGTCCGTCGGGCAGCGAAACGGTGTCGCGAACGACGTGAAGCAGCCGCCCCTCAAAGAGTTCCTCACGGCTGACGAACTTTTCTTCCAGCAAGTGTAGATCCTTATCCATAGCAACCTCTTCTTTCGGGTGTTATGTGAAGTATAGCACAAAGCGCGAAAAAGTACAAGTTATTTTTTTGCGTAAGCCGAAAGGATCGCGGCCAAGGCGGCCTTCGGCACAAGATCCCCGATATCCTCGTTTCTTTCCAGCGCCTCTCGGACGCGGGTCGAGGAAAGATCGCAAAGGGCACCGTCCGCTTGTAAGAGAAGCGTTTTGACCCCGCCCCGCCTTTCGTTATAGGCGGCCATTTCTTCTTCGTAGGCGCGGTCGGTTTCGTTCCGTATTCCCTTAACGATCAGCGAGATCCCCTTTTCCTTGGCGTAATCGGCCACAAAACCATCCGAAAAATCCACCGAAACGTTCGGTAGATGCGCCGTAGCCAGCGAAAGGAAGGAAAGCCGTTCGCTATGCGTAAAAAGCCCGCGCTTATCGGGGTTGATGAAGATCCCGACGATCACCCTTTCGTAAAGCGCCGCGGCCTTTTCGATGACAGCCAGATGCCCCTTCGTGCAGGGGTCGTAGCTGCCGGGCAAAAGAACCGTCATCTCAGCTTACCTCGTAGATGTGGATATAGGAGACCGAGTAGCGTGCGCTCTTGATAAGCGTTAAGCCCTCGGGTGTCTTGCCGTCCGGGAAAAGTGTTTCTTCGCCGCTTTCCGAAACGATCAGGGCGCCTTTTTCGGCGATCCCCGCCGCAAGGATACGGGTGATCGCGTCGCCCGCGGCATGCAAAGCGTACGGCGGGTCGATAAAAATAAGATCGTAGCGATCCTCTCCCGCCTTTCTGATCACGTTGCGGTAATCGGCGCACAGGTAACGGCATTTTTCAAAAAAACCGGTCTTTTTGGCGTTCTGCTTAACGATCGCCATCGCCTCTTGGTTGCTGTCGGCAAAGGTAACCGAGGAAGCGCCCCTTGAAAGCGCTTCAAGCCCCATCTGCCCGCTCCCCGCGAAAAGATCGAGCACGCGCCGCCCTGAAAGCACGAATTGCAAGGAAGAAAAAACCGCTTCCTTCACCCGCTCGCTGGTGGGGCGCGTATCGTTCCCCTCTAAGGTATCCAACCGTATTCCGCGGGCGCTGCCCGTAATAATGCGCATCATGTTTCTTTCTTTCCCTTCTTTTCTTCAAAATAGCGGCTTATCGCCGAAGCATCCGCACGGGTAATGCCCGATAGGGCGGCAAGCTCTTCTTCACTGAGCCGAGAGATCCTTTGCAGGCTTCCGAAATGCGAAAGTAAGAGCTTTGCCTTTTTGGGGCCAACGCCGGGGATGGTTTCCAACGCCGAATGGCGAAGCTTCTTGCGTTTTGCGTTTTGCACGCTTTTTACGGCAAATCGGTGTACTTCTTCCTGTAATTTGTAAATAAAACTATATAACGCATCGTCTGACGCGATATCGATATCGTTTTCGCCGTCGGTTAGTGATCGGGTCTTGTGTCGATCGTCCTTCACCATGCCGAAAAGCGGAATGGAAAGACCCTTGTCGTTAAGCACTTCCGCTACGGCGTGAACTTGGGTAACCCCGCCGTCCAAAAGGATAAGATCGGGGGCTTCGCCAAGCGAGGGCGAGCCGTCATTAAGGTGGGCAAGGCGGCGGGTCAGTGCTTCTCTCATCGCGCCGCAATCGTCGACCCCCTCGGTGGTTTTGATCTTGAAAAGGCGGTATTCCGAGGGGCGAAGCCGCCCCTTGGCAAACACCACCATAGAGGCGGTGATCTCCTCTTTTCCCCATTCGGATATATCGTAGGCCTCGACCCGCTCGGGCACGACCTCCAGTGAAAGCAGCGAAGAAAGGCGGATCATCGTCTTTTCGCTTCGCACCTGTTCGGCCTTCTGCCTTTCGTAGGTGTGACGGGCGTTGGAAAGGGCCATATCGCAAAGCTTTTTTCGATCGCCGCGCTTGGGGATATGCACCGAAACTCTTTTGCCGGATAGGGTGGAAAGCAGCTCGGAAAATTCGGCGATATCGCTTTCCTCGGCGGGGAAGGACAGAAGGATCTCTTTGGGGATCTGTTCCTCTTCGTAAAGACGAGCGAGGAAGGAAAAGACGGCCTCGGGATCGGTACATTCATCGGCCGAAAAGCGGAAATCGCGCTTCGAGGAAAGGGCGCCCTCGCGTACCGAAAGAAGCGAAAGGAATCCGCCGCCCCCTTCTTCCCCGTAAAGCGCGAGCGCGTCGCAGGAGGGGATCCCGCTGAAAATGACGTGCTGTTTGTTTTTTAAGTGCCGTAACGCCTCGGCGCTGTCGCGAAGCCTGGCGGCTTCTTCAAAGCGTTCCCCTTCGGCGGCCTCAATCATTCTTTTTTCGATATCGGCAACCGTTGCGCCGATATGCCCCGAAAGCACGCGCCTTACCGCCTTGATCGTTTTTTGATATTCTTCCTTAGGGGGGAGGCTTTTGCAAAGCGCAAGGCAGCGCCCCATCTGGGCGTAAAGGCAGGGGCGTTCCTTCCCCGTATCCTCGGGAAAGCGGCGTCGGCAGGTGGGGAGGGAAAAGGCGCGGCTGACCGCTTCTAAGGCGGCATAGGCATCACCCATTCCCGTATAGGGGCCGAAGTACACGCCGTCCCGCTTTCTTTCGCGCGTGACGGCAAGGCGGGGGTAATCCCCCTCGGTGATCTTGATATAGGGGTAGGATTTGGCGTCCTTCAGCTTGATGTTATAGTGAGGCGCGTGCTTTTTGATCAGAAGGTTTTCCAGTGTCAGAGCCTCGATCTCGGTATGACAAAGAACCGTGTCGAAATCATAGACACGGGCAAGCATTTTTTCGGTTTTTCTCGAATGGCTTCCTACGAAATAGCTGCCGACGCGGTTTTTCAGCGCGCGGGATTTCCCAACGTACAAAATCTCCCCCGCTTGGTCCTTCATCAAATAAACGCCGGGGGTCGGCGGAAGGTCAGCGGCCTTTTTTCGCAGGGCAAGCAATCTTTCTTCTTGCATAAGGCTCCTTGGTTTTTGAAAGGGCGGGTGCGGTAAAACCGCGCCCGCCCTTTTATCTCTGAACGAAATTTATTCGGAAAGCTCGTTGATCAAAAAATCGGAAAGCCCCTCAATGGCGGCCCCCTCGTCTACGCCTTCGGCAAGCAAGGTGATCTCCATATCCTTGGTAACGGCAAGAGAAAGAACGCCGAGAAGACTTTTCGCGTTTACGCGGCGGTCGCCCTTTTCTACCCAGATAGAGGATTTGTAGGAATTGGCCTTTTGGATAAAGAAGGTTGCGGGGCGCGCATGAAGCCCTTGACTGTTTCGAATGGTTACGTTACGGGATAACATAGTATTCACCTCTCTCTGCTTTATATAGAAATTATAACAGAAAGGGCGTACAAAATCAAGAGATTTTTTTAAAAAAGGTTTCAACTTCCGAAAAGAGAGAGAACGAGGGCCTCGTAGACCCTTTCACCCCCCACGATCGAAAGCGAAAGATTGGCGCCGATCCAGCGCTCTCCCCCCATAAAAAAGCCGTTCGCAAGGCGTATCCCCCGCACCGAAAGATAGGCCCTTTTTTCCCCGATCGGGCGTAGCGTTCCCAAGGGGTGTCCGTAAAGAAAAAGCGGGATATCGGCTTCGGGCATATCCCCCGAAAATTCGACGAGAAGGGTGTATTCCACGGTCAACTCCTCCTTCCGATTAAGGGCAGACGAGCGCGAAATAAGCGAGACAGTTAACAGCGAAAGAAAAAGAAGAATAAGCAAATCGTAACGGGTAAAGCGCTTCACGTATAACCCTCCGAAAGACGGCCGTCTATGCGAAGAAGCGGAAGGCGCAGGGATAAACTATCCCCGGGGCTTCGCCTTTTGTTTCCCAGAAGAAGTTTATCTTCTATAAGCCTTCCTCCTCTTATCGACAAACGCAAAAAGGGTTTTCCGTCTTCATCCGAAAGAAGCTCTTTCTTCACAAGGGTACCGAGGGGCAGCTTTTCTTTCGCGTCGATCACCTCGTCTCCTACCGTTGCGGCGTCGTAAAGCAAGGGGTCGCAAAGAGGGCAATCTACGGTATAGGTGGGGCCCCCCTCGATATCTTCGGGCAGGGGGAGGATATAAAAGCGCACGAAAAGAGCGCAGAAGGAACAAAAAAGGATGCCGCCAAGGCAAAGGACGGCATCCAAAGGGGAAATATATTTCATACGGTAAAACTCCAAAAGGGTTAGCGAAGGCGGATCTCAGCCTCCGCGAAATCGCTGCCGGCGCCCTCGCGCATCGCTTCGTGAGAGAGACCTTTGGAAAGGCGACCCGCGGCGCTAAGTAGACCCAGCATGGCGAAAAAGAGGAAGAAAATGCGGAAATCGTATAAGACGTAATCAAAGATGCCGAAGACAAGCAGGGCAAACAGCGAGGAAAAGGCGCCGACCCCGAGCACGGGGTAGCGGACTTCCAAGGGGTCTTTAGAAACCGGGGAAAGAACCTTTCGAAGAGCAAAAACGAGCAAAAGCAAGAAGGCGGCCAAGGCAAAGACGCCCATCTCGATTCCGATCTGCAAAAAGAGGTTATGCGAATGCTCGGCTACCTCGGCGCCGCTTACGGCATAGGGGAGATAGCTTTTTTGGAAGTTCTCGGACGATACGCCGATGCCCCCCCACAGGTTGTCGAAAAAGAGCAAGAGGGAAGAGCGCCAGATCTTAAAGCGGTAATAGACCGAGCTGTCGATCGAGCCGCCAAATACCGAAAAGATCGACGAGATGCGCCGAGCCACCGAATCGGGGGCGAAGAGCAAAAGGTTCGGCAGAAGAAGCCCAAGACCGAAAAACCAACGAAAGGGCTTTTTCGCGGCTAAGAGAACAAAGAGGAGAAGCGCCATGAACAGCGCGACCCACGCCCCGCGCGACCAGGTGAATACAAGCGCGGCAACCAGTAGAAGAAGAGAGAAAATACGCCGTCCCCGCCCGTTTTTTCCCTCGGTCAAAAGCGCGAAAATCAAGGGAAGACAAAGGATCAAATAGCAAGCCAGCACGTTCGGGTTGTGCAAAAACGCCGTGATCCGACCGTTGATATAAGAAGCGTTCTGATCCAACCACTCGGGAACCGAAAGACCGAGGATCTGCTGAACGAGCCCGATGAAGGCAAGCGCCGATCCCGAAAAAACGAGGTTCTTGCAAAAGCGCAGCAAAAGGCGGCGCGAGGAAAGCAGGTTAGCAAGCAAAAAGTAACCGAGAAGGATCAAAAGGTAAGAGGTAATGCCGTGCCAGGGGGCGATGCTTTCCCCACCCAGCGCAAAGAAGCCGCCGAAAAGGTAGAAGAGCGAATAAAGAAGGACGAGAAGATCCAGCGGCTCAAAGGAAAAGGAACGCTTGCCGAGAAAAAGCTTGACGAGGTAGGAAAGCGCCGTGAGAAGCAAAAGCGCAAGCAGCCACACCGTTGGGCGCGTAAGAAGCGGCGAAAAGGGGAGGAAAAGCGCAGCGCACATCAACCCAAGCTCAGGGCTTTTGAAAAGCGCGGGCAAAAACAGCAGCAGAAAAAGTATGCCCAAAAGAAGCAAGGGCGATACGAAGCAAGCGGTGACGCCGACGCCGAGGCCGAAGAGAAGGGGGATGAGGGCGGAAAACGGCTTTTCGCAAAAAACGTGGGGCGGCTTGATCGCAAGCACTTCGAAAAGGAGATAGGAGATCGCCCCCTCCTGCTCGCATCGCTCGATCACGGTCTCGCGCCGCGATAGCAAAAAGAGCGAAAAGAGGCAGCAGAATATACCGACAAGCCCACCGGAAAGAGACGCGTCGCCTTTCTCAAAAAGATAGGGCCAAACCAAATAGCGAAGCGTGGGGAGAATACCGAGCGGGGCAAAGAAAAGCGAATATATAGAAAGTTTCGTTGTCAAAAAAGAGGTTTTTACGTTCTCGAATGCCGAACCAAGCGGGGCGACTACCGCATTTTGCGCGCGGCGCCGCAAACGAAGGCGAAGCCTCTCCCGCTGAAAAAGACCTTTAAGGATCCGGCTCTTTTCCATTTGCTTTCGGCTTTCCTCATAGCCCTTCATAAAGCGAAGGATACGCGAGGGGCGGTGCCCCTTTTGCTTTCTCTCCTTTTTGTCGGAATAAGAAAGGGAGGCGCCCTTTTCGGTATGCGCCGATACGGCCTTTTCTTTATCCTGCATAAAGGGTTCCTCCTTTTTGGTTTATTTTTTTGCTTTTTTCGGCGGATGCGCCGTAAGATAGGCTTCGTAAAGATCGGGGCGCCTTTCCTTGGTTAGGGAAAGCGATTCTTCCTTTCGCCACGCGTCGATCTTTTGATGGTTGCCCGACAAAAGGATCTCGGGCACCGCCTTCTCGCGGTAGATCGGCGGGCGGGTATATTGCGGGTATTCAAGAAGACCCGAGGCGATGCTTTCGTCCAAATAGCAATCGGGCTCGGCAAGTACGCCGGGTAAAAGGCGGGCCACGGCGTCAACGAGGACGCAGGCGGGAAGTTCTCCTCCCGTCAGAACGAAATCCCCGATCGAGACCTCCTCGGCCCCGATAAGATCAAGCGCCCGCTGATCGACCCCCTCGTAATGCCCGCAAAGCAAAACGAGATGGTCATATTCCGAAAGCTCCTTCGCCATCTCCTGCGTAAAGGTCTTTCCGCGGGGCGAAAGATAAAGGATGCGTCTTTTTTCTTCTTTCGGGCGTTTTTCCGCCAGCGCTTCAAAGCAGCGCACGATCGGCGGGGCGGCCATCAGCATACCGGCGCCGCCGCCGTAGGGGGTATCGTCTACCCTTCTGTGCTTATCCTCGGAAAAGGCGCGGATATCGTGACATTCGTATGTAAAGCAGCCGTTTTTTACGGCGCGCCCGAGGATGCTGGCAGAGAGGATGCCGTCGACCATCTCGGGAAAAAGCGTCATAATATCAAATTTCATCGAAAAGACCGGGTATCGGGCGCACCAAAACGTGCGACTCGACGTCCACTTCCTTTATAAATTCATCAACGGCGGGAAGCATGACCTCGCCCCCCTCGGTTTCTACGATATAAAGCGTGGTTTTTCGGGAGGTATCCACTTCCTTGATCCGCCCGTAGGTACGCCCCGTGTCGATATCGATCACCGATAGCCCGATAAGCTCGGCCAAAAAGACGGTATCAGCGTCCTTGACCAGATCCTCTCGCTTGGCGTACACGGTTTGCATACGAAAAGGGGCGGCCTCCTCGGGGGTGGTGATCCCCTCTAAAAACACGAGAACGCCCTTGCCGTACGGCGAAGCGCGCAATAGCTTTTTCGCCTCGTATTGCCCCTCTCGTTTTTTAAAGTAAAGAGCGGGCAGGCGAACGGCTACGGCGGGGCTGTCACACCAACATTCCATTTTCATGCCCCCCGTGATGCCGTGAGGGGCAAGCAGCTTTCCACATTCAAGATATTCCAATTTCATATCTTTATCATACCACGTGACAGGGAATTTTTCAACCTTTTTTTGGAAAGAAGTTCCCAATACAAAGAAAGGTAGCGCTCCCCCATCAAACGATCCGAAAAATCGCTTTCGTAGCTCTTTCTCGCCAAGGATGAAAGCCTTTCGTAAAGCGGGGGTTGAAGCGCCCTTTCCAGGCAAGAGGCGAGCGCTGTGTGGTCATCGACCGGGAAAAGCAGGCCGCCCCCGCCCCGAAGCCGCTCTCGGTGTCCGGGGATATCCGAGGCAACCGTGGGGCGGGAAAGCGACGCGGCCTCCGCGATTACAAGCGGCGAGGTCTCGGATGCCCGTGAAGCGCAGATGAGAAGATCGCAAAGCGACAGATACGACGCTCCGTTTTTAAGAAACCCGAAAAAATGCACTCGCCCCGCAAGACCGAGGCGGTGCGAAAGGGCGGTAAGCCGCCCCTTCTCGGGGCCGTCCCCGATAAGCAGAAGGTGATAGCTTTTCGGACATTCGGCAAGTGCCAAAAGAACCGTATCGATCGCTTTGACGGGTACGAGCCTTGCAAGCACGCAAAGCAACCGATCCCCCCGCTTAAGACCGATCGCGCGGCGGAAGCTTTCGCTTTCCCCCTCGGAAAGCGGCGTAGGGCGCGCGACCCCGTTTGGGATAAAAACGCTTTGTATCCCCATATCGGATAGACGGCGGTGCATATGAAGCGAGGTTGAGACCGTCATATCGGTCGAGGCGTTGTAAAGACGCCGCAAGACCCCGTTCTTTTGCCAAGGGGAGGATAGGTCGCAATGCTTGGTGGTAAGGCATACGGGGATCTCGCAAAGCCGCCCCATAAGGCGGCATAGGGGCAGGGCGTGGGTGTGAAGAATACGCGGGCGAAGGGTGCGAAGCAAGGAAAGAAGCGGGGGCGCGTACAAAAGAGAGCCGACCCCGCCGTTTGAAGGGCAAACGCGAAAAACGCGTATCCCCCGCTTTTCTAGCTCCTCGCCCAAGGGGTTTTCTTTCGGCAATGCCACCGAAAGGTCGAAATGCGAAGAAAGATGGGGGGCAAGATATGAAAGCATCATACCTGCGCCCCCCACGGAAGAATCGGTCAAAAGATGTAGGATTTTCATACCGTACTCCTTTTCGTGGCGTATCGCCGCCCTCGGCGCATGCGCCCTTTGGAACGGTATGCTTAGTTTTTGCGTTTTTCTTTAAAATATGCGGAAAGAACCTCTCTTGCTTCCTCTTCAAGAACCCCGCCCGTGATCTCGGGGCGGTGATTGAAGCCTAACGTATTGAAATCAATCGCCGAGCCGAAGACCCCCGCGCGTTTATCAAAGGCGCCGAAAACGACGCGCGGAATACGCGCGTTCACGATCGCGCCGCCGCACATGGGGCAGGGCTCTAAGGAAACGTAGAGGGTACAGCCGATCAAGCGCCAGCCCCCAAGCTTGCGGCAGGCTTCCTCGATCGCCAGGATCTCGGCGTGATGGGTGGCGCATTTATCCCTCTCTCTCGCGTTTTTGGCCTCGGCGATGATCTCGCCGTTCCGTACGATCAGGGCGCCGACGGGCACCTCGTCAATCGCCGCGGCCTCGCGCGAAAGGTCGATCGCGCGCTTCATATACAAAAGATCAAGCTCGTTCTGTTCCATAAGGGCTCCTTATAAAAGGGTAAGAGTCAGCATTAAAAGCAGGTAGAGAATAAAGGGGGGGGTAAAAAGCGATTTGAGATTCTTGGGGCGAAGCTCCCCCCATTTCGGTAAGAGCGATGCATGCTTACGAAGGAAGAAAAAGAGGCAAACAGCCGAAAGGACGAGGGTGGCGCAAAGGAAGATAAGCGGATCAACTTTTCCAACAAGAAGCGAAACAAGGTTGTTGCCAAGATGGAAAAGGAGGGGAAGCAAAAAACTGCCGCTTGCTTCTCGCACAAAGCCGAGGAAAAGTCCTGCCAAAAGGGCGTAGAAAAGCTGATAGGGGTTGGCGTGCATCATGGAAAAGGCGATTGCCGTTGCCAAAATCGCGCTGCCCGCGCCAAGCGGCCGAAAGAGCTTATAAAGGATCCCCCGACAGAAGATCTCCTCACAAAGGGCGGCCAAAAAAACGTCAAAAAGCAGCGCCAAGGGGATCGAGGGGTTGGGTAAGACCGGATTTTGCGGCAGAGAAAGGGCGGTGAAGACCCACCCGGTCGCAAGCGAAGAAAGCGCGTTGATAAACAGAAAGAGCGGGAAAAGCAGCAAAAGCGGCGCCCCACCCTTGATATCCTTCGGGAAAAGACGGGGGCGTACCGATAAAAGCGGCAGCAAAAAGCCGAGATACAGGCAAAGGGTCGCGACGGTCGGCTCCTTAAAAAAGCCGGCCAAAAGGGCAAAGAAAAGCTGAACCAGCAAAAGAAGGGTTGCTTTTTTCGTGTTCTTTTCCATAGCCGTTCCTTTCTTTTCGTAGGGTTAGACGGTTTCTTCCTCGGGGATTTCCTTGGGGGCAAGCGCCGCCCTTTCACGCTTCATATCCAAAAGCGCGGGCAGCTGAGAAAGGATCAGCGCGATGAAGAAGAGTCCGCAGCCGATATAAGCGCGCGCGCTCATGACCTCGCCAACGAACAAAGCGCCGCCCAGCACCCCAAAGAGCGATTCGGTGCTCATAATGATCGAGGCGGTAGCCGAGGGGCATTCCTTTTGCCCAAGGATCTGCAAGGTGAAGGCGGTGGCGCCCGAAAAGAGACCGAGGTAAAGAAGAGACCAGATGGCCGAAAGGATCCCGCTAAAGTCGATCCCCTCGAATAAAAGCGCGGCGACAAGGTTTAAAAGACCGCAGGTCGCCATTTGTACCATCGAAAGGCGGATACCGTCACACCCGCCCGAGGTAAGATCGACCGTCGTAATATGCGCGCACCAGCAAAGGGCGCTGAAAAGAAGCAGAATATCCGAGAGCGCAAAGGAAAGATCGTTACCGAGCGAGATGAGCCCGATGCTGATGATCGCCATAAAGACCGCCACCCAGATAAGCGGAGAGCTTTTTTTCTTAAAAAAGAGCGTGCCGACTACCGGAACTAAAATGACGTAAAAGGCGGTTAAGAACGAGGCCTTCCCGGCGCCCGAGCCGTAATCGATCCCGGTCTGCTGGGTGATAGCGGCGGCAAAAAGCGCCACCCCGCAAAGAATACCCGCAAAAAGCTCTTTCCTGGTCAACGGATTTTTCTTTTTGGAAAAAAGCGAGCGCCCGTTTTTCGTGACCTTATCAAAGGCGGTCACCACCAAAAGGAGTGCCAGCGCCGAAAGCAAATAGCGGGTGGCGCAGCAGGTAAAGGGCGAAAGCGACTTGGCGGCGATATCCTGGGCGGCAAACCCAAAGCCCCAAAACATCGCGCAAATGATCAGCAGCACGCTGCCGCGAAATTGATTTTTCTTGTTCATAAGATCTCCGTATCGTTTGGTCAAACAACGGTATTGTAACAGATTTTTGCCGCAATGTCAACCCCCGTCGCTTTCCTATGGAAAGCGGATTGCCCCGAAAAAAGCGTTCGGCTTTTCTTTTGCTTTCTTGACAGAGAAGGGGGGATATGCTACAATAAACGAAAGAAAAAGAAAGGGGAAAAGCGATGCGTTTTGACGAGGGAAGCGGCATCATCACGATCAGCACCTACGAGCTGACCGCTTTTTCTCTTTTGCATTACGTGGGGGCGGCGCCCTCTGAAAGCCTTGCCCCTTGCCGCCGCGTTGATCGCGCCGCCCGCTCTTCCTTGGGGCTCTGTTGCCCCGAAAAGCTTTCCCGCCCTTTTTCCTCGGGCGAATACAGCTTTTTGTTGGAGGGCGAGGCCGATGGGCTTGAAGCCGATGGCGAGGTCTTGACCCTTACCGCCGTGTTTTCGATCGACGGGGATCCCGATTCCCCCTCGCAGGAGGTCATAAAGGCCGCAAGGGGAGAAGCCTTTTTGCTGGGGGCTATGGTTAAGGTCAAGCGAGGCGTTCCCCTCGTTTTGAAGATCGGCTATTATAACGCCTTGACGGGGGCGTGCCGTTTCGTTACCGAAACGCCGCGCAAGCCCTCGCTTGCCCGTTTCTTCGAACGGGCGGCCGAGGCGGTCTTTCTCTACGCAGGGCCCGAGATCGCAAGGGTCTCGCACCGCCTGCCGGCTATGCGCCGCCTGCGCTTCCCGTATCGGGAGGCAAGAGAGGGGCAGGAAGCCCTTATGAAGGAGGTCTATCGCGCCGCTTCGCGAAAAACCTCGCTTTTTGCCTGCGCCCCCACGGGGATCGGCAAGACGGTTTCCACCCTTTTTCCCGCCGTTCACGCGATGGGCGAGGGAAAATGCGATAAGATCTTTTATCTGACCGGTAAGAATACCGCCGCCCTTGCCGCCGCTGAGGCCGCGGCGCTTCTTGGAAAAGAGGGCGCGCTTCGCACGATTCTTTTGACGGCGAAGGAAAAGCTTTGCCCCAATCGGCTGCTTTGTCGCGCCGACAGCCGTTGCGACCGCACGAAAAGCGGCCCGAAGACCGAGGCGGCCGCGCTTTCGCTGCTTTCCGAGCAGAAAAATCTCATTACCCCCGAGCTGGTCTCTCAAAAGGCCAAGGAATACGGCGTTTGCCCGTACGAGCTTTCCTTGGAGATCAGTCTTTTCTGCGACCTTATCATCGGGGACTACAACTATCTTTTTGACCCTATGGTCCGCTTGCAGCGTTATTTTACCGCAAAGGGACCCTGGCTCTTCTTGATCGACGAGGCGCATAACCTGCCCGACCGCTTGCGTGAAATGTACGATGGGCAGCTTTCGCTCTCCTCGCTTACCTCGCTTTACGAAACGCTTTCTGCGTTGGGCGAGGGGGGAAAGCTGAAATCTTCGCTTGATCTTTCGCTTCGCTTTTTCCGCCAGGTGATCGCCCCACGGGCTGAGGACGGAGAGAAGACAGGCGGCGATAAGGAAGAGAAGGGGAACCTCTATCGCGAGCTGCCCGAGGGGCTGCTTCCTGTGCTTTCGGAGATCTACGTCGCGCTTGAGAGCCGCTTGCGCCGAAGAGAGGGATTGAACGGCGATCTCAAAAGGGTTTTGCGCGATTTTAGGCAAGAATTGAAAAGGATACTTTGCATATTATCCGAGTACGGGGAAGGATTCCGCCTTCTTTGCGCCAAGGATAAGGCGGGGGATGTGCGGATACGGACGCTATGCCTTGACCCCGCCACCCCCGCGCGGCACGCGCTTTCCTTAGGGGGCGGCGCCGTCTTCTTTTCGGCGACCCTTTCACCGCTTTCCTTTTACCGCGATCTTTTGGGCGGGGATGCTTCCTCGCTGCTTTTGGATATCCCCTCTCCCTTCGATCGGGACAATCTTTCGATCGCCGTGCTGGATAAGATCAGCACGCGGTACACCGATCGGGGCGACAGTCTTTTCGAGGTGGCCGAGGCCGTACGCGTTACGGTGGAGGCGAAACGGGGGAACTATATGGTCTTTTGCCCGTCCTTTCCGTATATGGAAGCGCTGATGCCCGCTTTTTCCTCGCTTTGCCCTAATCTGAAAATTCAAGCGCAGGGGCGCTATATGAAGCCGGAAGAGAGGCGCGCCTTTCTTTCTGCCTTTGAGGATCCCCAAGATCCCGTCGTTGCCTTTTGCGTTCTCGGCGGAATCTACGGGGAAGCGGTCGACCTTCTCGGCGACCGATTGATAGGGGCGGTGATCGTAGGCGTCGGCATGCCCTTTCCCGACCTTATGCGAGAGCAGATCGCCCTTTATTTCCGCGATAAAAGCGAAAACGGGATGGAGTACGCTTACGTCTATCCCGGTATGAACCGTGTGTTGCAGGCGGCGGGGCGGGTTATCCGCTCGGAAAACGATCGCGGCGCCGTCGTCCTGATCGACGACCGATTTTCTTCTCCCCTTTACCGTTCGATCTTTCCTTCGCATTGGCACAGCCTTCGCTACGTGGGCAATACCCCCTCGCTTAAAGAACTTCTTCGCCGCTTCTGGGAAAAGGACGCACGGTAGAAAAAAGAACTTGCCAAGCGACGAAAAAATGTGCTATACTGTATCTAACCTATCATAAAGGAGCTTTTTATGGAACAAAAGGTTGCCGTTCGTAAGCTGTATCCCGACGCCCTTATGCCGACCTACGGCTCGGCAGATGCCGCGGGGGCGGATCTTTATGCCTATCTTCCCGAGCCCTTGACGCTTTTACCCGGCCAAACGCATCTGGTGAAGACCGGGCTTTCGATGGCGATCCCCTCGGGGTTCGTCGGCCTTATCTGCGCCCGAAGCGGGCTGGCTACCAAGAGGGGGCTGGCACCCGCCAACAAGGTGGGGGTGACCGACGCCGACTACCGTGGGGAAATTATGGTGGCCTTACATAATCACAGTAACCAACCGGCGACGATCGAGCCGAAGGAGCGCATCGCCCAACTGCTTATCGTCCCCTATCTTACCGCCGATTTTTGCGAATCCGAAAGCCTTGATGAAACCGAGCGGGGCGAGGGCGGCTTTGGCTCTACGGGTACGAAATAATGGAAAAAGAGAAGATCACAAAGAGTCTTATTGATTTTCATTCGCATATTTTGCCGGGGGCTGACCACGGCTCACGCACGATCGAAACCTCGCTTTCGCAGATGAAGCTTCTTCGTGAAGCCGAGATCGCGGCGGTGGTGGCTACCCCGCATTTTTACGCGCACGAGGAACGGTCGGTCGAATCGTTTCTTGAAAAACGGCAAAAATCGGCCGAGGCGCTGCTTCGCGCCTTGCCAAAGGCAGAGGCTTTCCCCTCGCTTTACCTTGGCGCCGAGGTCCTCGTTTGTCGGGGATTGGAGGAAATGGAGGGGCTTGAAAAGCTTTGCATCGGCGATAGCTCGATCCTTTTGCTTGAAATGCCCTTTACCGAGTGGGGAAGCGGACTGATGGAAACGGTCGAAGCCATCGTACGGCGCGGCCTTACGCCGCTTATGGCGCATATCGACCGCTATCGCGATCACCAGCGTGCCCTTTTCTTGGAGACCGAGGGGATCTATTTTCAGGTAAACGCCTCGGCGTTCTGCCTCCCCTTCGTTCGCCGCTCTTTCCGCCGTATGGCCAAGGATAACCTCTTTTCGGCGATCGGCAGCGACCTGCACGGCGTACCGAAGGAGGGCTACCGCGTCATGGAAAAGGCGCTTGCCTATATCGGGGCGGCGGCCGACGGGATCCGCCTCTCAAGCGAAAGAATGCTTGAAGGGGTTACCCCCTTCTATAAACCCAATTAAAAAAGAGCCACGGTTCGCTGAACCGTGGCTTTTTTTATTGAACCGAAAGGATAATATCGCCGGAGGAGGTTTCAACCTCGCAAAGGCCGCCTTCGGTGCTTGTCGGCACTCTTACGGTGCCCGAGCTTGTGCGCGCGTAAAAGATCTTTTCGGAAAGCAGGGTGCCTTTGACATCCCCCGTTGAGGTTGTGACCGAGAGGGTGTCGGCATCGCTTCCATCAAAGCGCACGTCCCCGGTCGAGGTCTCGATCCGGATGCTTCCCGCGCGGCAGCCCTCCAGCTTTACGTCGCCCGTATCCCGTGTGATCGAGAGGGCATCGGCGGCAAGCAGGTTCTTACAATGGATATCACCCGTGTCACCGCTCGTAGAAAGGCTACCGAGCGAAACGTCGGTCAGCCGTATATCTCCCGTGTCGACGGCCAGTGTTACCTGCCCCTCTGTCTGCAGCGACGAAAGCGTGATATCGCCGGTCGAGGTTTCAAGATCCATAGCGCCGACCGAAAGATTTTCGATCTTCATATCCCCCGTGCTAAGGCGTGCTTTGAGAAGCCCCGTAACATCCGCCTTGACGGTAAGGTCACCGGTCGATGCCTCGTGATCGACAGAGGCAAAGCGGAGCCCCGCCCCAACCGTATAATCGCCGGTATCGCCGCGAAGGGTAAGCGTTTCGTATTCCTCCTTCGGCAGATAGACCGTGATCTTCATCGAGCCGAAGCTTAGAAGATATTCGTACCACTTGCTATTATCAACGAGGGTGATCGTCAGTACCCCGTCTTTGACGGAAACGGTATGACTTTCATTTTCTCTCTCATGGCAGATAACATGGCACCTTCCGTCCTCGGACGGCAGGATAAAGACGTCGGTCGTATCAAGGTTAAAGGAAAGACTATCGAATTCCTCTTCGATTTCATAGGTATTGGTCTTAAAATTCGAGGTATTTAATGCCCCAAAATCCCAGCCGTTTGCCGCCATCAGAACCGCGAAGCTCACGCCCCCCAGAAGAACGAGAAGGGCGGCGATCAATAACCAAATTTTCGTTTTGGTTTGCATTACACACTCTCCTTTCCGATAAAGCAGAGCTTAATTCCCAAGAAGGTCTTTTTCGTCAGCCAAGCGGCCCCCTTTGTCGCGGCGAGAAAGGCGTAGAAGCCAAAGATCGAAAGCCCCACCGAAAAAAGCCCCGCAGAAGCCAGGGCGCCCCCCGAAAGCGGCTTGATGAAAAGGGCGGCGACAGCGCCTACCAGAATACCGCCAAGGCCGCCCGCCACCAGAGATGCAAAGACTGCCCACAGTGAAACGATAACCGACCATAAGCTGACTATAAGCGAAAAAACCACGGCAAAAAGAGAAATAAGTAAAGAAAACCATACAGGCGATCCGATGATCAGTAACACAGTCACCCAAGGATTACGACCGCTGTGCTTGGCCTTTTCTTTGATGATCTTCGTAAGCGGGATCTCGGCAATGATCTGCTTTGCGACCTCATCGACCGTGCCGAAGCTTGCAACCGCCTCTTCCTCGCGGCAGCCATCCTCGATCTTATCGTCGATCATCTCGCTGAAAAAGCCAAGCTGCTCGGAAACCTCCTTTTGGGGAAGCCCCGAAAGCTTTCTTTCAAGCTCCGTCATAAACTCCTGCTTATTCATAACGTTTCCTCCTTCGTCACAAAGCGGTAGATCGACATGACCTCTCGCCATTCTTCTTTGAAATCCGAAATTTTCTGTAAGCCGAGCGGGGTGATGCGGTAATATTTCCGCAAGCGCCCCTCGTGCTCTTGTGTCCATACCGTCAGCAACCCGCCCTGCTCCAGTCGCTTTAAGATCGTATACAGCGTGGATTCGGACATCTCCATATACGGCTTCATATCCTTGATGATCTTGTAGCCGTACGAATCTTCGCTTTTAATGGCGGCTAAGACGCATACGTCGAGCAGCCCACGCTTTAATTGAATATCCATCGCATACCTCTCCTTTTGTAATACATCGTATCACGAAGTATGACGTTTGTCAACCCTTTTTTTGAAAAAATAAAAGAAGTTTTCCACTTTTGCGTTTGATATAAAGTAAAAAGAGGAAACGATGCAAAACATCGAATCCTCTTTTTTTATTTGCGATTATGCGAAAAGGCGCCGTCTAGGGCGAGCGGGTTTGATGCAGAAATTCTCTTTTGTTTCCCGAAGGCGTACAAAGGTACGTCGAGAGGGAACAAAAGAGAATAGCAAATAAAAAATATAATAAAAAGGGGAAAAACGGATGTTTTTCGACCTTAAAATTGAGCAAAGATGAGATCGGTGACTTATAGATAAAACACAAAGCAAAAAGAGGAAACGATGCAAAGCATCGAATCCTCTTTTTTTATTTGCGATTATGCGCAAAGACGCCGTCCAACTTAGCGGAAGCGCTCTTTGTGTGCCTCATAGCTGGTATGGAGCAGCTCGTGCGCCAGGTGAGAACCGGGCTTGCCAAGGAAGCTCTTATACAGCTCGTTAATCTGCGGGTTGTTGTGCGACTGACGGATAGTCTGGCGCTCGTCCTCGCTATAAAGGGCGGCGGCGCGCTTGTCGCGGTAGGTGTCGAGAATATCGGGATCCTCGTTCGGCAGAAGCGAAGGACGGACGTAAGGCTGACCGCCGCCGTTTACACAGCCGCCGGGGCAACCCATGATCTCGATGAAGGTGTAGGGCGATTTGCCGGCGCGGATATCGTCAAGCAGGGGCTTGGCGTTCTTCATGCCGTGGGCAACCGCGATCTTGATCTCTTTGCCGCCAAGGGTAAGGGTGGCTTCCTTCACGCCGTCAAAGCCGCGAACGGCCTCGAAGGCAACTTTGTCGTATTCCTTGTTTTCCAGCCAGTAGTAAGCGGTACGAAGGGCCGCTTCCATAACACCGCCGGTAACGCCGAAGATAACGGCGGCGCCGGTGTAATCACCCAGAAGATCGCTATCGAATTCTTCGTCGGGAAGCTTTGCGAAGTTGATGCCCGAACGCTTGATGAGGTTTCCAAGCTCACGGGTCGTAAGAACCGCGTCAACGTCCTTGATGCCGTCATGCTGAAGCTGAGGACGCTCCTTCTCGTACTTCTTCGCCGTGCAGGGCATGATCGAGACCACGAAGATATCCTTGGGGTCAAGACCGTTCTTTTCGGCGTAGTAGGACTTAAGGATCGCACCCTCCATCTCGTGGGGCGACTTGCAGGAGGACAGGTGGGGCAGAAGATCGCCGTAGTAGTACTCGGCATAGTTGACCCAACCGGGCGAGCAGGAGGTGATCATCGGCAGCTTGCCGCCGTTCTTGATTCTCTCCATCAGCTCGTTGGCCTCTTCCATGATGGTGAGGTCAGCGCCGAAGTTGGTGTCGTATACCTTAGCAAAGCCGAGGCGGCGAAGGGCGGCAACCATCTTCCCGGTGACGGGGGTACCGATCTTCATGCCGAACTCTTCGCCAAGGGCGGCGCGGACGGCGGGGGCGGTCTGCACGACGACGTGCTTACCTTCGGCCATGGCCTTGTCGATCAGCTCGATCTCCGAGACCTCGGCAAGGGCGCCGGTGGGGCAAACGCTGACGCACTGACCGCAAAGGATACAGGGCGAGTTGGCGAAGGAACGGTTTTCGGCGGGGGCAACGATGGTCGAGAAGCCGCGGTTCTCAAAGCCGAGAACACCGAGGCCGTGGGCGTTCTTGCAGCGCTCAACACAGCGGCCGCAGAGAATGCACTTGGAGGTGTCACGGGTGATCGAGGGGGTCAGCGTATCGACGGTTACGGGGGTATGGCTACCCTCGAACATGCCTTCACGGGCGCCGGTCAGCTTCGCGACGTGCAGAAGCTCACAGTTGCCGTTCTTCGAGCATTGCTGGCAGTTTTTGTTGTGGTTGGAGAGCAGAAGCTCAACCGAGGCGCGGCGGGCGGCCGTGGCCTTCGGGGAGGAGATGCGGATCTCCATACCCTCGGCGACGGGGTAAACGCAGGAAGCAACCAAACCGCGAGCGCCGGTAGCCTCTACGAGGCATACGCGGCAAGAGCCCTTAGAGCATTCGCCGTGGTTAAAGGCGCAAAGCGAGGGGATTTCATAGCCGCAGACACGGGCGGCCTCCAGAACGGTCAAGCCCTCTTCAACAACGTAGGGCTGACCTTCGATCTTAATATTAACATTAGCCATTTTCGGATCTCCTCTCTCATTCCTTGACGATGGCCTTGAACTTACACGAGGCAAGGCAGAGGCCGCACTTGATGCACTTGCTCTGATCAATGGTGTGAACCTCCTTGACCTTGCCGTTGATGGCGGCCACGGGGCACTGACGCGCGCAGAGCGTACAGCCCTTACACTTGTCCTCAATGATCTTGTACTGCATCAGGTTCTTACAGACCTTCGCGGGGCACTTCTTATCAACGATGTGAGCGATATACTCGTCACGGAAGTGGGCGAGGGTGGAAAGGATCGGGTTCGCCGCGGTTTGACCGAGGGCGCAGAGCGAGTTGGTCTTGACGGTTTCGCCAAGCGCTTCAAGCTCTTCAAGATCCTTCATCGTGCCCTGACCGTCGGTGATCTTGGTCAGAAGCTCAAGCATACGCTTGGTTCCGATACGGCAGGGCGAGCACTTACCGCAGGATTCGTCGCAGATGAATTCCATGTAGAACTTCGCAACGTCGACCATGCAGTTATCTTCGTCCATAACGATCGCGCCGCCCGAGCCCATCATCGAGCCCTTGGCAACGAGGTTATCAAAGTCGATCGGCTCGTCAAGATATTCCTCGGTCAAGCAACCGCCGGAAGGACCGCCGGTCTGAATGGCCTTAAACTTCTTGCCGCCGGGGATGCCGCCGCCGATGTCGTAGATCAGCTCGCGCAAGGTGGTACCCATCGGGATCTCAACCAGACCTACGTTGTTGACCTTACCGCCGAGGGCGAATACCTTGGTACCCTTGGACTTTTCGGTGCCGCATTCGGCAAACTTCGCCGCGCCCTCACGCAGAATGTAAGGCACGCAAGCCAGCGTTTCAACGTTGTTAACGATCGTGGGCTTTTCCCAAAGACCCTTAACGGCAGGGAACGGAGGACGGGGGCGGGGCATACCGCGCTGACCCTCGATGGAGTTCAGAAGAGCGGTCTCCTCACCGCAGACGAAAGCGCCGGCGCCCAGACGAATGTGCGCCTGGAAGGAGAAGCCGGAGCCGAAGATGTTGTCGCCGAGAAGCCCGATCTCGTTGGCCTGCTTAATGGCAAGGCGGAGACGGTTAACGGCGGTGGGGTATTCGGCACGGACGTAGAAATAACCGTTTTTGGCACCGATGGCGTAGCCGGCAATGGCCATACCCTCGATAACCGCAAGGGGGTTACCTTCCAGGATCGAACGGTCCATAAAGGCGCCGGGGTCACCCTCGTCACCGTTACAAACGACGTACTTATCCTCGTTCTCCTGCGCGTAAGCGAATTGCCACTTACGGCCGGTGGGGAAGCCACCGCCGCCGCGGCCGCGAAGACCCGAATCAAGGACCTCCTTGATAACGTCGGCGCGGTCCATTGTCAGGGCGCGGGCAAGACCGGCGTAAGCACCGTAGCCAAGCGCCTCATCAATGCTTTCGGGGTTGATCGTACCGCATCCGTGGAGAGAAACGCGCTTTTGCTTCTTGTAGAAGTTGATGTCATCCTGACGCGCGATCGGCTTGCCGGTCTCGGGCTCGACGAAAAGAAGACGCTCGACGACCTCGCCGCCGATAAGGTCCTTCTCAACGATCTCTTCAACGTCCTCGATCTGAACGAGACGGTAAAGGGTATCCTCGGGGAAGATCTTGACGAAGGGACCCTGCGAGCAGTAGCCGAAGCAACCGACCTGGTTGACGGTCACACGGTCGGAAAGACCCTTTTCCTCGACCAGCTTCTGGATCTTGGCAAGGATCTCTGCGGAATTGGAAGAAAGGCAGCCGGTACCGCCGCAAAGAACGACGGCGCGCTTACCGTTGGTACCCTCAAATTTTGCTTTCAGGGTCTCGGTGCAGGAGCACATTTTTGCCTGCAACTCTTCTCTGGATGTAATCTTGCTCATGCGTTTGCACCTCCAAGCTCTTTGTATTCCTTCACGACACCGGGGACGTCGGAGACCTTAAGCTTCGGATACACCTTGCCGTTGATGGTAACGGCGGGGGCGATACCGCAAGCGCCGATGCAGCGCAGAGCGTCGAGCGTGAAGAGCCCGTCTGCCGAGGTCTCGCCGGGTGCGATTCCGAGCAGCTCGGAAAACTTATCGATGATCTGCTGGGCACCCTTGACGTAGCAAGCCGTACCGAGACAGCAACCGATGATGTACTTTCCCTTCGGTTGGAGAGAGAAGAAAGAATAGAACGAAACGACGCCGAAGATCTCGGCAACCGAAATGCCCGTTCTTTCCGAGACGATCTCTTGGACTTCGATCGGAATATAGCCGAATTCCGTCTGAATGTCACTGAGAATCATCATCAGGGGGGTTTTTTCGTCGACGTACCGATCGCAGATCTCGTTGATCTTTACGACGGCCGCCTCATTGAGATGAGCCATGATTTTCCTCCTTAATGTACCGCGGACGAAGCCGCATATTTTTTTACCACCGCTTATAATATCATAATGAAACGAATTTGTCAAGTAAAAAACGGCGGTAATTTCCACAAAAACCGCCGTTTTCTGACATAAAAGAGATATTTATCTCTTATTCCGCGACCCCAAGGATAAGCGGCCCTGCCTGCTTTCTCTCTTTTCCGACGTAAATCGCCGAAGCAAGAACCGCCCTTGCCGGCAGAAGCTTTTCTTTATCGTTGGTATGCAGCACGGCCAACGGCTCGCCGACCGAGACCGCCTCTCCGACCTTTTTCGTAAGCACGAGCCCGGCCGCCGGGTCGATCGCATCCCCGCTCTTTTCCCGCCCCGCACCAAGCAGCATGGCGGCCCGGCCGATCTGCGAGGCCTCGGTACCGACGAAGTATCCGTCCGTCTCGGCAAAAACGGTATTGGTGTAGGCAGCCGCGGGGAGCAGAGAGGGATCGTCGATCACACGGATATCGCCCCCCTGTGCTTCGACCCACTCCTTCATCTTTTGAAGCGCCGCGCCGCTGCGAAGCGCTTCCTCGGCCCTTTTCATGGCCTCCTCTTGGGGGATAGAGAGCGAAAGCGAGGCCATATGGGCGGCAAGCGTTACAGAAAGCGTACGAAGACGCTCTTCGCCCTCGTCGCCCGAAAGGATCGAAACCGCTTCCTTTACCTCTAACGCGTTTCCGACGGCCGAGCCGAGCGGGATATCCATATCGGTCAGGACCGCGCGCACGCGCCGCCCGCAGCCGCGGCCGATCTTTACCATCAGCTCGGCCAGCTCGCGCGCCGCCGTAAGCTCCTTCATAAACGCTCCGCTTCCCACCTTTACGTCCAAAACGATCGAGGAAGCGCCCGCCGCGATCTTCTTGCTCATAATGCTGGCGGCGATAAGCGGGATCGATTCGACCGTGGCCGTGACGTCCCTTAGGGCGTAGAGCCGCTTATCGGCAGGGGCCAACGCCCCGCTTTGCCCAACGACCGCCATACCGACCCTTTTGACGATGCCGTCGAATTCATCGGGCGGTAGGGAGGTCTTATAGCCGGGAATCGATTCCAATTTGTCGATCGTGCCGCCCGTAAAGCCAAGCCCGCGCCCCGACATTTTGGCCACCGTACAGCCAAGGGCGGCCGCCAAGGGCGCCACGATCAGGGTGGTCTTGTCCCCGATGCCGCCGCTTGAATGCTTATCGACGCTTGCGCTTCCGAAGCGCTCGGGCGAAAGGCAATCGCCCGACTTTGCCATCTCGTCGGTCAGGTATACCGTTTCCTCCTCGCTAAGTCCCAAAAGGCGGATCGCCATCAAAAGGGCCGTGATCTGATAATCGGGGATCTGCCCGCTTGTGACACCCTTGACGAAATAGGCAATCTCCTCTCTTGAAAGAGGTTGCCCCCCGGCGGCCTTTTCCAATATATCCATCATTCGCATATCGTTTCTCCTTTTTATCAAAAAAAGCAAAAATCAGAGTTTTTCGACAAGTTGCTTTTACAAAAAACGCCATTTTTGCTTTTATTGATTCATTTTCAAACAGATAAATTCGACAGAGTTACGCTTCTTTCGTGAAGCGAAGGGCGGTTGCAAGCGCCAGCTCCATCATGTCGGTAAAGGTGGTCTCGCGCTCCTTTGCGGTGGTCTCCTCCCCGGTGATAAGATGGTTGGAGGCCGTGCAGATCGCCAATGCGTGGCGGTTGGCCCTTGCCGCGTTATAGTAGAGGGCGGCGGCCTCCATCTCTACGCCGAGTACCCCCATTTTCTCCCATTTTTTCATATCCTCGGGGCAATCGTTGTAGAATATATCGCTTGAAAGAAGCGTGCCGATATGGTGCCGCTTTCCGCTCTTTTTCGCTTCCTCGGCGGCGATCGTCAAAAGCGTCGGCGAGCAAACGGCGGGGAAGGCGCCCGGCAGATGAAATTGCGAAGCAAAGTTCGTGTCGGTGGCGCAAGCCATACCGATCAGAATATCGCGTACCTTTACCTCTTCCAGCATCGCGCCCGCCGTGCCGATGCGGATGATGGCCTTTGTTCCGAAAAAGTTATAAAGCTCGTAGCTGTAGATCCCGATCGAGGGCATACCCATGCCGCTGGCCATAACCGAGACCCGCTCACCGCGATAGGTGCCGGTATAGCCCTGCACGCCGCGGACGTTGTTAAAGAGGGTCGCGCCCTCCAAGAAGTTCTCGGCTACGAAACGGGAACGGTTGGGATCCCCCGGCATTAAGACGACGGGGGCGATATCGGAAGGCCTTGCCGCGATGTGCGCGGTGGGGGTATTAGTACTCATTGCTTTTCTCTCCCATATCCATATTTTTGGCGATGCTGACGATGCGGCTGGTGCCGAGACGGTCGGCACCCAGCTTCAAAAAGAGCTCAGCGTCAAGAAGCGACGAAATGCCGCCCGCCGCCTTGATCAAAAGGCCTTCGGGGCGGTGCTTGTTCATCAACTCAATATCGGCGGCCGTGGCGCCGCCCCCCGCAAAGCCGGTCGAGGTCTTGATGAAATCCGCGCCCGCCTCGCCGACGATCCCGCAAAGGGCGATCTTTTCCTCATCGGTCAAAAGGCAGGTTTCGATAATGACCTTCAAAAGGCGGCCGCAGCAAGCCTCCTTGACGGCGCGGATCTCTTCCTTCACCGCCTCAAACCGCCCTTCCTTCACCATACCGACGTTGATGACCATATCGATCTCGTCGGCGCCGTTTTTGACCGCCTCGGCGGCCTCAAAGCATTTGGCGGCGGTGGTCGAATATCCGTTCGGAAAGCCGATGACCGTACAGATCGGGATGCGCCCCTCGGCGTACCGAACCGCGGCGGCTACGTGCGATGCGGGCAGGCACACCGAGGCGCAGCCGAACCGGATCCCCTCGTCGCAAAGCGCGTAAATGTCGGCCTCGGTCGCCCCCGGCTTAAGCAGGGTGTGATCAACCTTGGAAAGAATATAAGAAAGCTCCATGTTCGTCTCCTTTATATAAACGTATACGTGATTTTCGGTCAGTTGGGATCTTTAAAAAGAAGAAAGGCTTCCTCTTCGGGCGGCCCCTCGCAAAAGTCGAGCGTTTTCTTCGTGATGGGATGCTTAAAGGAAAGGTGATAGGCAAAAAGCCCAAGCGGCGCCCGCTCTCGCCCGCCGTAGCGCCCGTCACCGTAAAGCGGCATATTCCGCCCCGCAAATTGGGCGCGGATCTGGTGCGTGCGCCCCGTGCCGAGGCGTACGAAAACGAGCGAGAAGGGATGCCCGTCTTTCATAACCGTTTGTCGGGTCTCATAGGAAAGGGTCGCCTCTCTTACCCCTGCTCGCTTGCGGTCAACAAGATAGGTCTTGTTTTTCTTCGCGTCACGGAACAAAAGGTCGCGGTACTCACCGAACGGGGGCGTAGGTACGCCGTGTACGACGGCAAGATATTCCTTCAAAAAACCGCCGCCCTGAAGCGCTTCGGATAAAAGACCCGCCACCTTTCCGCTTTTTGCGTATACCATGATCCCCGCCGTTTCGCGGTCTAAGCGGTGTACCGAATAAAAGCGGGAAGCGCACGCTTCCTCCAAAAGGGCGGGCATGCTGCCGGGCGTTCCCCCCTCGGATAGGGTGCCGCGCGGCTTTACCGCTACGGTAAGATGCTTGTCCTCGTATAAGATCTTGATCATATTTTCCTCTGGGGTTTTCATTCTTCAAAAGATTTGCTTTTCTCTTTTTATTATAGCCGAAAGGGGCGCCTCTGTCAAGAGAAAAGGGGGATTCAGGCCGTGGGGAAAAAGACTTCTTTTTGGGGAAAGAGCACGAAGCGCGCGGACACGGATTTTTAAGAAATTCTTCACAATAGCGAAAGGGACGGAAAAAAGACGAAAGAGCGGTGTCGAGCCAAAAAGAGAAAGAAAAACAAAAAGGGATTTTTGCAAGAAAAAGAAATGTTTTCTTTACGAATTATTGAATTTTAGTTAACGACATGGAATTTGTTTTTGAAAAACGCGTTGACGGCGTGAAAAAAGTTTTCCGAATAACTTTACAAGTGCTGAAAAATGTGATATGATTAATTAGTTATATTATAATTCGCGCGTATTTATACGCACGCAGAAAGGACACTTTTATGAAATGCATTGCCTGCGGGGCACCAGACAGCCGTGTGCTCGACAGCCGTCCCGTTGAAGAAAATAACAGTATCCGCCGCCGACGCGAATGCACGGTGTGCGGAAAGCGCTTTACGACCTACGAGGTGGTAGATACCGTACCGCTTACGGTGGTCAAGAAAAACGGCACCCGCGAGATCTTCGACAGGTATAAGCTTGAATCGGGGCTCACCAAGGCTTGCGAAAAGCGCCCTGTTGATCCCAAGGTCATCGCGGCCGAGATCGAAAGCGAGCTTGCCAACCGTATGAGCGGGGAGATCACTACCCGTGAGATCGGAGAGATGGTGATGGAAAAACTTCGTCGTGCTGACGCGGTCGCTTACGTTCGCTTTGCATCGGTATACCGCGAATTCAAGGATATTGATACCTTCCTTTCCGAGATCAGCCGCGTGATATCGGAAAAATCTGCCGAAAGAGGAGAAAAGAAGCTGTGATCAAGAGTATGACGGCCTTTGGCCGCGCCAAGAGCGAGGCGGCCGATAAGGACATAACCGTAGAGATCCGCTCGGTCAACAGTCGCTATTTCGACTGTACCGTTAAGGCGCCCCGTACCTATCTTGCCTTTGAGGAAAGGATCAAGGCCTTTTTGCAAAAGGGCATCGTTTCCCGCGGGAAGGTAGATGTATACGTGACCGTCGATCGGCACGAATCCTCCGCGGTCGCCGTTTCGCTTGACGGGGCGCTCGCCAAAGGATATATCGAGGCGCTTCGCACGCTTTCGCGCGAGTTTTCCTTGCCCGATGATATTACGACCATGACAGTGGCCCGCAACCAGGAGCTCTTTACCTACGCGCGCGCTGCCGAGGACGAGGAAGAGGAATGGGCAAGGCTTTTGCCGGTCCTTACCGAGGCCGCGGCCGAATTTTCCGAACGGAGGGCGGCCGAGGGGGCGCGTACCGAAGCGGATATCCGTGAAAAGCTTGATAGGATCGAGGGCTTCGTCAAAGAGATCGAGGGGCTTTCGCTGACCGATAAGGGGCAATACCGCGAAAAGCTTGAAAATCGCATCCGCACCCTTCTTGGCGAAGCGGATCTTACGCTTGCCGAGGATAAGATCTTAACCGAGGTGGCACTGTATGCCGACCGCATTGCCGTTGACGAGGAGATCGCCAGGCTTCGCAGCCATTTCGTCGCCTTTTTTGAGATCGCTTCGTCAAAAGAGCCCTCGGGGCGCCGCCTTGATTTTCTGATGCAGGAGATGAACCGCGAGACCAACACCATCGGAAGCAAGGCGTCGAACTCTGCCATTGCCCACCTCGTCGTTTCGATCAAGGGAGAGCTTGAGAAGATCCGCGAGCAGGTGCAGAATATCGAGTGAGGTGAAGGCATGAAGTTTTTGGACGTTGGATTCGGAAACCTGATGGCGGCCGAACGGATCGTTGCCATCGCCTCCTTCGATACCGCCCCCATCAAGCGCTTGGTGCAGGACGCCAAGGAGGAGGGGCGCGCGGTCGACGTCAGCTGCGGGCAAAAGACCCGCGCCGTGCTTATCAGCGACAGCGACCTTTTGCTGCTTTCGTCGCTGACTAGCGAAGAGCTTTCTGGGCGCCTTGCCGCCCTTTCCGAAAGCGATGAATAAAAAAAATAAAAATTTGAAATACAGAAAGAAGAAAGAGTCATGATCAAACCTACCATCAACGAGCTTACCAAAGGAAAATTCAACCGCTACGAGCTGGTTATCGGGGCCGCCAAGTGCGCCCGTATGGTTACCGACGAGTACGTTGAGCAGCGTACCCGCGCCGACCGTATGATCGCCAACCGCGAGACCGAGAAGCCGCTTGCCGCCCTTATCGACAGCGAGCACCGCGACCAGAAGGCGGTCAAGATCGCCGTTAACCGTATCGTCAGCGGCCGCTACGTGATGCACCACGTCAAGCCCGACGCCGAAAACAAATGAAAATCGTCGGTGTCTATCTGTGCGGCGTTCCGTACGCCGCCGATAAACGCTACGACTATATTCTGCCGCCCGCGCTTTCCTTTGTGAAAAGGGGAAGCCTTTTGACTGTTCCCTTCGGAAAGGGAGATCGCCATCGCCCCGCCGTTGCCGCTTTCATTGAGGAAAGAGAGGACGCTGTGGGGTTAAAGACGGTCTTTTCGGCCGAAGACGGGCGTTTTTCCCTTAGCGAAGAGCTTTTTTCGCTTGCGCTTTTTTTGCGTGAATACACCTTTTGCTCGTTCGGGGATGCCGTGCGGGCTCTTTTGCCGCCCGCGCTCTTATCGGGCAAGGCGGCCCTGCATATCAAAACGAAGGCCTACTATCGGCCGCTGGATCCCGCGGCGCTTCCTTCGCTTTTGGAAGCGAAGCTTCGCAGCCCCGCTTACCGCGCGGTCCTTTCGGCGCTTCTTGAAAAAGAAGAGCTGTCCGAGGAGGAGGCCGCGGCGCTTTCGGTCAACCGCCAGCAGCTACTCGCGATGGTGAAGAACGGTTGGATCACCGAACAGAGGCGCGAGGTATACCGCGACCCCTACGGGGAGGCGGTTCCGAACGCTACCCCCATCGTGCTTTCACGCGCCCAAGGGGAGGCTTACGAGCGCTTGCTTTCGCTTTATGCGAAGGGTGAAGCCTCGGCTGCCCTGCTTTACGGGGTGACGGGGAGCGGTAAGACTAACGTCATGATGAAGCTGATGGACCGCGTGATCGAAGAGGGACGCGGTGTCATTCTGATGGTCCCCGAGATCGCCTTAACACCGCAGACCGTCGGCATCTTCCGCCGCCGTTACGGCGGCCGCGTGGCGGTCATCCATTCTTCGCTTTCGGCGGGCGAGCGCTTTGATACCTGGCGCCGCATTGCCGAGGGGGGCGTGGATCTGGTGATCGGCACGCGAAGCGCGGTGTTCGCCCCGCTTCCCGACGTCGGTCTTATTCTCGTTGACGAAGAGCATGAGCATACCTATAAATCCGACGCCGATCCCAAATATCACACGAGGGATGTGGCCGCTTATCGCGCCGCGCATCATAAGGCGCTGGCCGTTTTTGCTTCGGCTACGCCCGCGCTGGAAAGCTTTTATAAGGCCGAAAAGGGGGTCTATACCCTCGTTCCCTTGCGGGAGCGTTTTGGGGGAAATCCTCTGCCTAAAGCCGAGGTCGTGGATCTGCGGCAAGAGCTTCGCTCGGGGAATACCTCGCCCCTTAGCCGCAAGCTTAACGAGGCGCTTTGCGAGGTAGGCGAAAAGGGGGAGCAGGCGATCCTGTTTCTCAACCGCCGCGGCTATCATGCCGTTTTGCACTGTAAGGCGTGCGGCCACGTTTTCGAATGCCCCAATTGCAGCGTTTCCCTAACGCACCATGAGGGGGGGGACGGCGGCTATTTGCTTTGCCATACCTGCGGTCACCGAGAGGCGATGCCGCGCGAATGTCCCTCTTGCCTATCGAAGCATCTTTCCTATCTTGGCGCGGGAACGCAACGCGCCGAGGGAGAGCTTAGCGCCATGCATCCCACCCTTAGTGTGATGCGTATGGACGCCGATACCACCTCTACCAAGGAAGCCTACGACCGCATGCTGGAGGATTTTCGTGCGCATAAGGCCGATATTCTTCTCGGCACGCAGATGGTCACGAAGGGGCACGATTTTCCGTCGGTCACGCTGTCGGGCGTGCTGCTTGCGGATCTATCGCTGCATATCTCGGATTACCGCGCCTCCGAGCGTACCTTCTCTCTCTTAACGCAGGTGATCGGCCGCGCGGGTCGAGGAAAGGTCGCGGGGCGCGCCCTCATTCAAACCTATAATCCCGATAACGACGTTATCGCCTTGGCTTGCAAGCAGGATTACGACACCTTTTACCGTCGCGAGATCGCCTTGCGGCGCGAGCTTTTGTTTCCCCCCTTCTGCGATCTGGTGCAGATGACGCTTTCGGGTCTTGACGAGGGGGCGGTCAGCGAGGCTGCGCGAGCCCTCAGTGAACAGATGACGGCCTCGGCCGCCGCCGAATGCCCGAAGGAGCCGATGGTGATCTTCGGTCCCTTTGAGGCAAGGACCTTCAAGGCCGAGGGAAAATTCCGTATGAAGATGCTGCTGAAATGCAAGCTGAATCGCGCGGTACGGCGCTATATCGGCGCGCTTTTATGTAAATACACCCCGCGTCACGGGGTCACGCTGTCGGTCGATTGCAATCCCACCGACATATAAGGAGAAAAAATGGCTATACTGAACATTGTAAAGGACGGCGATCCGCTTCTTCGGAAGGTCAGTCGCCCGGTTGAAGAGATCACCCCGCGTATTCGGACGCTGCTTGACGATATGATCGATACGATGCACCGCGCCAAGGGCTGCGGTCTTGCCGCCGTACAGGTCGGCATTTTGCGCCGTGTCGTCGTGATCGAGGACGAGAACGGCAAGATCTACGAGCTGATCAACCCGAAGATCGTTGCCTACTCGGGCACGCAAGAGGCGGCCGAGGGCTGCCTTTCGATCCCCGGAACCTGGGGCATCACTCGCCGCCCCGCGCACGTTACGGTGAAGGCGCTTGACCGCAACGGAAACGAGGTCGAATACCGCGGCAAGGGGCTTTTGGCCCGCGCCTTCTGTCACGAGCTGGATCATCTGGACGGGAAGCTCTTTACCGACAGCATGATCCGCCGTCTGGATCCCGATGAGGTCGAGACCTGATGCGCGTTCTGTTTATGGGTACGCCCTCGATCGCCGTGCCGTGCCTTGCTTCGATCTTAGAAGCCGGACACATCGTCGTCGGCGTCTTTACCCAGCCCGATAAGCCGCAGGGGCGCCGCTATGTGCTGACCCCGCCCCCCGTCAAGGTGTTTGCGAGCGAGCGGGGGCTTCCCGTTTATCAGCCCGAGACGCTCAAGGACGAAGCCGCCCTTCCTTTGCTTCGTGAGCTTTCGCCCGACGTTTGCGTGGTCGTTGCCTACGGCAAGCTTTTGCCCTCTTACGTCTTGGAATATCCGCGCTACGGGTGTCTTAATCTGCACGTGTCGCTTTTGCCGAAATACCGGGGGGCCGCGCCTATTGCCCGTGCCATTATGGCGGGAGAGAGGGAAAGCGGCGTTTCGGTCATGTATATGAACGAGGGGCTGGATACCGGCGATATCCTCTCGGTCGACCGCTTCCCGATCACGCCCGACGATACGCTCGGCACGGTCGAGGAAAAATGCGCTTCGATCGGTGGGAAAGCCCTCGTTTCGGCGCTCTCGGCCTTGGAGGAGGGAAGAGCGACCCGTACCCCCCAGCCGCTTGACGGCGCTTCGTACGCCGCTAAGATAACCAAAGAAGATTGTAAACTAAACTTTGCTAATAAGACCGAAGAGGTGCTTTGCCGCATTCGCGGCCTTGCCCCCGCCCCCATGGCGGTGACCACGCTTGCCGACGGAAAGTCCTTGAAGATCGTAAAGGCTTTGCCGCCAAAGGAGGCCGATGCTTACGGGCGCATCGAAAACGGTGCCCCGAAGGCCGCCCCCGGTACCGTCCTTTCGCTTTCTGAAAAGGGAGAGGGCGCCATTGAGGTGGCGACCGCCGACGGGAGCGTTCTGCTTGTTTCGGTCCTGCCCGAAGGGAAGGGCGCGATGCGCGCTTCCGATTTCATTCGCGGCCGCAAGGTTTCGATCGGGGATATCCTCGGCCGTTAAGTAATCCCAAAAAGGAGAAAATCATGTTTTTCGATATCTATTATCTCATTATCGTTCTGCCCTTTGTGTTCTTTGCGCTGTACGCCTCGTATAAGGTGAACTCCACCTTCAAGCGGTACAGTAAGCTCCCGACGCGCGCCGGTATCACGGGGGCAGAGGCCGCCCGTATGGTGCTGGACCAAAACGGCCTTTCCTACGTGCAGATCAAAATGGTAGAGGGTCATTTGACCGACCATTATAATCCCAAGGACGATACGATCTACCTTTCCCAAAGCGTCTACGCATCGACCAGCGCCGCCGCTTGCGGCGTGGCCGCGCACGAGGCGGGGCACGCGGTGCAGCATGCCGAGGAATATCTGCCCGCTAAGGTCCGTATGGCGATCGTCCGTTCGACCAATATCGGCTCCTCGGCCGGCCTTGCCCTTATTCTTGTCGGTCTGCTTTTTGCGGGGACCTCTCTGGGGGTCATTGCCTATATCGGCATCGCGCTTTTTTCGATGACCGCCCTCTTTCAGCTGGTGACCCTGCCGGTCGAATTCAACGCCTCGCGCCGTGCGATGGCCGCCATCGGGGCAAGCGGCTCTTTTACCGCGGATGAACGCACGGCCGCCCGCCGCGTGCTGACTGCCGCCGCCATGACCTACGTTGCGGCGCTTGCCGTCTCGCTTGCTCAGCTGTTCCGCTTGCTCTTGATCGTCAGCAACGCCAACCGCCGTGACTGACTTTCGCCGTGCCGCCCTTTCCCTCCTCCTTGCGGGAGAAAAGAGGGGCACTTACGCCAATCTTGCCTTGCAGGACGAAAGCCTTTCCTCGCTTTCTTCTAAGGAGCGCGCGCTTCTCACTGCCCTTTTTTACGGGGTGACCGAGAGGCGCCTTACGCTTGATTATTACATAGGCCTTCTTACCAAGCGTCAAGCCGGTGAGCTTTTGGCGCGCACCCGCCAGCTTTTGCGTATGGGCCTTTACCAGATCTTGTATATGGACGGTATCCCACAGCACGCCGCCGTCAACGAAACCGTTTCGCTTTCTTGCGATCCCCGTGAGCGTGGGTTTGTGAACGCCGTGCTTCGCGCCGCCCTTTCCGACCAAGTGCTTCTTACCCCGCCTGACCCTTCGCGCGATCTTGTCCGCCATCTGTCGATCCTTTATTCGATGCCGCGGTCGCTCGTCAAGCGCTTTCTCGCGCTTTTTGGCGAAGAAGGCTGTCGCGCGCTTCTTTCGGCCTTTAACACCCACCCGCCGCTCTCTTTGCGGGTCAATACCCAAAAAACCACGCGGGAAGAGCTGCTAAAACGCCTTCTTGACGATGGCTGCTCGGCTGAGGCCGACCCGCTTTCGCCCGTTGGCATCCGCATTTGGGGCGCCGCTTCACCAACGGCGCTTTACGGCTTCGGGGAAGGGCTTTTCTTCGTGCAGGATACCGCCTCGCAACTGGCAAGCCTTGCCCTTTCCCCCGCCCCCGGAAGCCGCGTGCTGGACGTATGCGCCTGCCCGGGCGGCAAAAGCTTCGGCGCCGCCCTTCTGATGGGCGACCAAGGAACGGTCGAAGCCTTTGATCTGCACGAAAGCAAGCTGCCCCTTATTGAAAAGGGGGCGCTCCGCCTCGGTCTTTCCTCTGTCAAGGTCGCCTGTCACGACGCAACGACCCCTTTTTCGGGCGAGTACGACGCCATCGTTTGCGACGTTCCCTGCTCGGGTCTTGGGGTCATCGCCAAAAAGCCCGATCTTCGCTACCGCGAGGATGCGTCGGTTGGTGAGCTTCCCGCTCTGCAAGCTTCGATCCTTTCGTCGGCCGCTTCTGCCTTGGCGGTGGGCGGTGCGCTCGTTTATTCTACTTGCACTCTTTTACCCGAGGAAAACGAGGCGGTCTTTTCCGCCTTTTTAGCCGACCATCCCGACTACATTGCCGAGGACTTTACCGTAGGGGGGCTTACTTCCCGCGGCGGCATGCTGACCCTTTATCCTCATGTTCACGGGACAGATGGCTTTTTTATGGCGAAAATGCGCCGTCTCGCCCCCTAAATTCGACTGTATTCGTCTTCAAGGAGAAACCTATGATCGACCTTCTCGGTACGCTTCCCTCGGAATGGGAGGCCATCGTGCGCGAATGGGGGGAGCCCCCGTATCGCGCCGGCCAGATCTTTAAGCATACCGCCAAGGGCATCCCGCCCGAAGATATGACCAACCTCCCGAAATCTTTGCGTGAGCGACTTTCCCGTGAGGGGGTGTGGCGGCTGCCAACCATTGAAAAAAAGCTTGTCTCCCAAATCGACGGGACGGTGAAATACTTATTCCGCCTTTACGACGGGGAATGCGTCGAGGGCGTTCTGATGCGCTACCGCCACGGTACCTCGCTTTGCATATCCAGCCAGGTCGGATGCCGCATGGGATGCGCCTTTTGCGCCTCGACCCTCGGCGGTCGCGTGCGTGACCTTTTTGCTTCCGAGCTTTTAGGCCAGGTGCTTGCTGCCGCAAAGGACGCCTGCGAGCGCATCGACAGCATCGTGATGATGGGGATCGGCGAGCCGCTCGATAACTACGAAAACGTCGTGCGCTTTTTGCGCCTTGTTAACCATAAGGACGGTCTTAATATCGGCTACCGCCATATTTCGCTCTCCACCTGTGGGGTGTGTGACGGCATATACCGCTTGGCCGAGGAGGATCTGCCGATCACCCTTTCGGTCTCGCTTCACGCTTCGACCGATGAAAAGCGCTCGGCCTTAATGCCGATCAATAAGCGCTACCCGATCGGCGAGCTGATGCAGGCCTGCTACGCCTACTTTCAAAAAACCGGGCGCCGTATCTCCTTTGAATACTCGCTCGTATCGGGGCAAAACGATAGCGACGAGGATGCCTACCGCTTGGCAAGTCTTCTTCGCTCGACCGTCGGGCGGGACGGCGCGCCCATTCACGTCAACCTCATAAGGGTCAATAAGGTGGAGGAGACGGGGCTTGTCGGCCCCTCGGCTTCGGCCGCCGCCCGCTTTGCCGAGCTTCTTAACGCCCGGGGGGTCGTGGCTACGGTCCGCCGCCGCCTCGGCAGTGACGTGAACGCCGCCTGCGGCCAGCTTCGCCGCAGCCAAAGTCGGGGGGAGGCTTGATATGCGATTTTACGCCAACACCGATAAGGGGCTTGTGCGCCCCCATAACGAGGATTATTTTGTAAACGAAAAATTACATAAAAATCGCTTCTTCTGCGCCGTTTTTGACGGAATGGGTGGCGCCGCGGCCGGGGAGATCGCCTCGCGCTTAGCCGCCGAATGCTTCTTGCGCGTTTTGCGGGAGGGGCAGGGCGAGGAAAGCGCTTACCTTCTTCGAACCGCCGCCCTCTACGCGAACGACGAGATCCTTCGCTATCAGCAAACCGTACCCGAAACCGAGGGTATGGGTACTACCGTCTCGGCCCTGCTTGTGGGAGAGGACGGGGTATACAGCCTCAGCATCGGGGATAGCCGTACCTACCGTCTTCGCTCACGGGAGTTCCATCGCCTAACACGAGACGATTCCTACGTCCAATCGCTTTTGGATAAGGGGCTCATTACGAGGAAGGAGGCCGAGCGCCATCCCAAGCGAAACGTCATCACTGCCGCCCTCGGCGCCCTGCCAAGGGGATTGCCGCGCGTCAACTTCTTTTCGAAGCAGGCGGGGGATATATATCTGCTTTGCACCGACGGGTTGACGGGTATGGTGAGTGAAGAAAAAATAAAGAACGTGCTTATTCAGCAGATGACGCCCGAGGAAACCATTGGCTATCTGCTGGCCGCCGCCAACGAGGGCGGTGGGCGTGACAATATTACGGCGGCGCTGCTTGCGCTTTGACCGTTGGGAAAGGGGAATACGATGCATCGTTATCAATCGGGTGCCACCATAGGGGGGCATTATACCGTTACGGGGCTTTTGGGTAGTGGCGGAAGCTCGTGCGTCTATCGGGCGCGCGATACGCTTCTCAACCGCACCGTCGCCGTAAAGGTGTTGGAAAAGGACGGCTCTCGCCTTTCGTCGGTCGGCTTTACGACCGAGGCACGCGCCGCTGCCCTCCTTTCTCATCCCAATATCGTCAACGTCTACGATATTTTGGAGACCCCGACCGAGAATTACGTCGTGATGGAATACGTTTGCGGCTTACCGCTTGACGCGTACCTTCGCTATCACGGCCACCTTTCGGTCAAGGAAAGCGTTTTTGCCACGAGGCAGGTGCTTTGCGCCCTGCACGCCGCCCACAGCCGCGGCATCATTCACCGCGACGTAAAGCCCGGAAATATGCTTCTGACCACCGAGGGGCGCATCAAAATGACCGATTTCGGCATTGCGCGCTTACCCGGAAAGGATAGCTTTCTGATGCCGGACCGTACGGTCGGCACAGTCCACTACGTCAGCCCCGAGCAAGCGAGTGGGAAAGGGGTAGACGAGCGAAGCGATCTTTATTCGCTTGGCGTTGTGATGTACGAGCTTTTGACGGGGCGCCGCCCCTTTATCGCCGAGCGGCCGGCCGATATCGCCATGCTTCAGCTGACCAAAAAACCCGATCCGCCTACTTACTATAATCCCGATATCCCGAAGGAGCTTGAAAAGATCGTCCTTTGTGCACTTGAGAAGGATCCCGACGCGCGCTTTGACAGCGCTGCTGAGATGATTCGCGTTCTCGATAAGCTTCCCGATTCCGCCCTTTCGGGACGCGTTCGCCCGATGGGGGAGGGGGCCTCCGAATACCGCAGGATCGCCGAGAAGCACGACAACGTGACTGACCGTCTCCCCGGCCTCTTTGAGACCCGTCGCCACTTACCCGAAAAGGCTACCCCAAAGGAGAAGGTTGAGCTGATAGACGACCTTAAGAACGAAACGGCTGTCCCTGCGTTCGAGCCCGAGAAAAAGCCGGTTCGCCCGCTCTACGATTTTTCGCGTGAGGTAGGGGTTGGCGATAGGGAAAAGGAAATACCCCAAAGGGATCTTGGTGCCCCTCGCTCCAATCTTGACGTCCTTGATAGCTTTTCGGCCGAGGATACCGTAGATATTATGCTGACTCCCCGTACCGATGAGGCGAAAAACGTTGAGGGAATGGAACCGCTTGTGTGGGAGGACGAGCTCCCCTTCTTCAAGCGCCGCCCCACGTCGCTTTCTTCGTCAGTCAGTGAGGAAACAGAGCGCGTTGCCCCGCCGGAAGAAACGGGAGGGGAGACCTTGCTTGAGTCCACCGAGAAAAAACGTTACTTCTCCCTTTTTGGCCGTAAGCAAAAGACGAAAGAGACGCCGGAAAAAACCAAAAATATAAAAAGGTTCGAAAAAGTAGCCAAGGAAGCGAAGGGGAAAAGTCTGCTTCTTACTTTTATCGGGGATCATTTTTACGGCGTTTTCGCTGCCCTTGCCGCCCTTTTGCTGGTCATAGCCCTTCTTTCCTCGGTGCTGGGGAAGGAGGAGACACCGCCCCCCGCCGAAACCACGGTTACCGCCACGGTACCGCCTGAAACGATCGCGCCTACGGGAGGAAATCTCTGATATGACTGAGAATGCAAAGATCGTCGGCGGTCTTGGCGGCCTTTACGAAGTTTTATGCGAGGGGGGAGAGCATATCTTCTGCCGTGCCCGCGGAAGCCTCAAAAAGGACGATAAGCTCCTCGTCGGCGATCTCGTTACCTTGGAATTTGAGGCAGGCGAAGCGGTGATCGCCTCCTGCCTGCCGCGAAAGAATGCCCTTATCCGCCCACCGCTGGCGAACCTCGATTATCTCTTTATTGTCACCGCTGCCACCTCGCCCACCCCGTCGTACGAGACCATTGATAAGCTGACGGCGATCGCTGTTTACAACGGTATCGCCCCTGTGATCGTGATCACCAAGGCTGACCTTTCAAGAGAAGACGCCGAAAGGACCGCAAGCATCTATGTTGCCTGCGGCTTCCCCGTCTTTACCCTTGGGGAGGGAATGGAGACAAAAACGCTTTCTTCCTATATAGAAAACGCGCTTGCGGGCGGTAAAAACGCCTGCTTTGCAGGTGCCTCGGGGGTTGGAAAATCTACCTTGATGAACCGACTTTTTTCCCATCTTTCTCTGCAGACCGGTAGGATAAGCGAAAAGATCGAAAGGGGCCGCCATACCACAAGGAGCGTTAAGCTTTACGAGGTAATGGGTGGGTATCTTGCGGATACCCCCGGCTTCAGCATGTTGGATTTTCTGCGCTTTGATTTCTTCGCCCTTAGCGATCTTCCCAATACCTTTCCCGAGTTCATCCCCTTCTACGGTGGGTGCCGCTACGCCGATTGCACCCACACCAAGGAAGAGGAATGTGCGATTCGCCTAGCTGTCAAAGAAGGACGGATCCCCCCTACCCGTAAGGAAAGCTATATCTCTTTGTATGATACCTTAAAGGCCAAAAAGGTGTATAAGTAATAATGAACGAACGGTTGCCCCACGTTGGGCGAAATCGTTTCTTTACGGGTTTGAATTTGCCGAAAAACAAAGAATTTACAAAAAATTCACATTCTTAAAAAACCTCGCCAAAATAACCAAAAAGCAGAAAAATATTCTGTGGTTTTCTATGAAAAAGCGAAGAACGTATTGACATTCCCAAAAAGCTTTGCTAATATATACATATGGAAGCCTCTCTTCGTGTAAAGAGGCTTTTATAGCTTTATTCATATTGCTGCCCCCGAGGGGTGGCCGCTATGCTTTGTGCAAATTTGCAAAACAACAAGGAGAAATGTGATGGAAAAGCGTTACCGTCCCCCTATTTTAGAGGTGATCCGGCTGTCAACGAGCGACGTTTTAACGGGCTCGGCCGACAACGACAACTCCGGCTCTATCTGGGATCTTTACGATTTCAACTCGTAAGGCTAAGAACCTCTAAAATCACAAATCTATCAAGGAGAAAAAAACATGAAAAAACGCATACTTTCTATGCTTCTTGCCATCGTGATGGTTGTAACGGCCCTGCCGCTGTTCCTCCTCACCGCTATGGCGGAAGAAGGCGATACGGTCACGTATCCCGAAACGACGGTTGAAGAGTATAATGCTCTTTACGTGCAAGGCGGTCTCATTTTCCAGATCGACTTTTATAAGACGAATGAGCATTGGGCTCCCGATACGCACGGTACTCCCATTGCGATTACAGATATGGGAGTCTCTGCCGCCACGTACAACTCGTTTGACCATTACGTTGTTTTCAGACCGGCGACGAAAGGGGAGTACTGCAAGGTTGCCAATGGTGATGCAGTCAATTCCGCAACCATTCAAGACGGGCATGTGTATTTCCCCGCTTACCAACAAGTTGGATCGGCACGCGCCAACAGCGCTCTGAATGACCGTACCCATGAGTCGAACATCCTCTCGCGCGCTTACAAAGACAATAAAATGACCGTGACGGTCGAGTACGTTAT